>JARIAR010000014.1 GCA_029257805.1 Blautia sp. | reverse complement strand
GTAGGAGTTCGTATGGAACATCCACAGTCTATTATTAATCTTGCACTTTACGGAGAAGAACATAATGAAAAATTGGGCGCTGCAAGTTATAAAGTCACTCATACATGTGAGAATGGAAGAGGTGTATATTCATTTTGTATGTGTCCAGGGGGATATGTTGTAAATGCTTCCTCCGAAAAAGACATGCTGGCTGTAAATGGAATGAGTTATCAAAACCGTGATAGCCGAAATGCAAACAGTGCTTTAATTGTAACAGTAAATCCTAAGGATTTCCCGGAACATGGTGCCCTTGGAGGTGTTGCTTTTCAAAGAAAACTGGAACGGGCAGCCTGGCAGCTTGGACAGGGAAAAATTCCTGTGCAATTATATAAAGATTTTAAAGAAAACCATCTCAGTACTGCTTTTGGCGAAGTACTGCCATGTATGAAAGGGCAATACTGTTTATCAAATGTGCGATCCATATTTCCTGAAGAAATCGGAAATTCCATAGAAGAAGGTATCGTTGCATTTGGGAAAAAAATCCCCGGATTTGACAGAGAAGATGCCCTGATAAGTGGTGTGGAAAGCCGTACTTCTTCACCTGTCCGTATTATTCGGGATAAGGAGATGGAATCAAATAAAAAAGGAATTTATCCATGTGGGGAAGGAGCAGGATATGCAGGAGGCATTACGTCTGCTGCTATGGATGGAATTAAAATTGCAGAAGCCATTGCATGCAAATATAGAAATTTCTAAGAGAGTGTGTACAGTACTCTCTTTTTGTGCTAGAATATATACACTGGTGTAAGATTGCTTTAGAGAGCGTAAAGGGATAATTATGCCAGAAATCATAAAAAAACTGCCAGAATTACAACGTCCTTATGAAAAATGTATCCATCAGGGAGAACAAACACTAAGCGACAGTGAACTTCTTGCCGTAATCTTAAGAAATGGTACAAAAGGTATGAATTCTATTGCACTGGCAAATCGGATTTTAGCAGTAACACAGGAAACTTCTTATCCCGGGCTTCTTGGTATTCTACATTTATCACTGCCGGAACTTATGAAGATCCATGGAATCGGAAAAGTAAAGGCCGTACAGCTAAAATGTATTGGAGAATTATCCAAACGAATGGCAAGTGCAGCTGCCAGACCGGGACTTTCCTTTCAGACTCCTGTTACCATTGCACAATATTATATGGAGCGTCTGCGTCATGAAGAACAGGAACTCTTATATTGTATGATGCTGGATAATAAAAATCATCTTCTGGCAGAGCAGCTTTTAAGCCGGGGTACCGCAAATGCAACTTTAATTACTCCACGTGAAGTTTTTTTAGAAGCATTGCGCCATCATGCACTTTGTTTGATCCTGGTTCACAATCATCCCAGTGGCGATCCATCTCCCAGCAGTTGTGATAAAGAAGTCACACAGCGTATTTTAAAAGCAGGAGATATGCTGGGGATTCATCTTCTTGATCATATTATTATTGGTGATCAGAGATATTTCAGTTTTCGGGAGGAGAATCTCCTTGATTAATATGGACAAGGGAAGGACATACCATGCTGATTGAAAGAACTTATGGGATAGATTTAGGGAACAGTTCCGTAAAAGTCTATTCTTTTTTAAAAAACAAAAGTTATATCGAAAAAAATATGATTGCATCAAGAAAGCGTAAAATTATAGCAGTTGGTAATGAAGCTTATGAAATGTTTGAAAAAGCCCCTGCAGATGTCTCCGTTAATTCACCGATGGCTTTTGGTATGATTGCCAATCTGGAATTACAGGAGATCGTGCTTTACACTATGATGCGTAAGATCAATCCTATTTTAGGGATTGGATCAGTGATGTATTTTTCAGCGCCTCTTGATATGACTCCAATTGAAAAAAGGGCGTATTACCATCTTGTAAATGGTCATTGGCTTCGAAAAAACCGTGTATATATGGTAGAAGCACCTATTGCAGATGCACTTGCCATGGGAGTGAATCTGGAAAAAAATGTAGGAAGTATGATCGTAAATATTGGTGCCCAAAGTACTGAATTTTCTATTATTACCGATGGAAAAATCATTATCAGCCGTAAGATACCAATTGGCGGACGACAAATGAATGAATCTATTTGTAACGAAGTACGAAAACGCTACAATCTCCAGATTGGAACACGTACCGGAAAGAGATTAAAGCTTGTTATGGGACGTCTAAATGATCAAAAAAAAGAGGCACGAAAAGTGGTCGGGATTGACAGTGTTTCCGGACTTCCAAGAGAAGAAGTGATTTCTTCTTATGTGGTAAATGCAGGCATTATTAACTGTGTAAATGAAATTGCTGCGGAAATGAAAACGTTTCTGGAACGTACACCGCCGCAAATCGCATATCATATTGCAAAAGAAGGCATTTACCTCACTGGCGGAAGTACACGCCTTCCATACATAGACAACTACCTTGGAAGTTACACAGGATTTACCTTTAATCTTTCTGATCTTTATGAAACATCATCTATCAAGGGATTAGAAAAAATTGTAAAAAATAAAGAGTTGCGTAAATGGGCTCAGCCAGTTACGCAGAGAAAATTATAGTATGATTTATTTTAAAAATTTTTTAGGGGTATGTTAAATGAAAAACCTGAAAAAGAAATTTCGTTTTCGAATTAATTTAAAAAGCAAACATCTTCTTGCAATTATGACTTTTTTCTGTGGAAGCAGTATTGTTGCAACTTTTGCTTCCGGAATTACTACCGCACCACTGCAGGATACTGCCGGCCTTCTTGTAGTTCCTTTTGAAAAAAGCATTTCCAATATCGGAGAATATCTGGAAAAAGTAAAAAAAGGATTTCAGGATAAAGACGAACTTATTGCAGAAAATGAAAAACTGAAAGCACAGATTGAAAGTCTTACAACAGAAAACAATAAACTGCTCCAGGACCAGGGAGAACTGGTGCGTCTTCAGGAAATGTATAAGTTAGATGAAGAATATGCAGATTATCCAAAAGTTGCAGCCAAGATTATCTCTAAGGATCCAGGCAACTGGTATGATACCTTTATGATCAACAAAGGCAGCAATGATGGTATCCGGATAGATAATAATGTAATTGCCGGAAAAGGTCTTGTAGGTATTGTTACAGAGGTTGGTCCATCATGGGCTACCGTACGTTCCATTATTGATGACAGCAGCAACGTAAGCGCAATGACTGTCAGCACTTCTGACAATTGTATGATTTCAGGAGATCTGGAATTAATTGATGAAGGAAAATTGCGTCTTGAACAGCTGTATGATCAGGAAAATAAAGTGACAGTGGGAGAACGGATTGTCACTTCTAATATCAGTGATAAATATATGGAAGGTATTTTCATTGGATATGTCAGCGAAGTTACACAGGATGCCAACAATTTAACAAAAACAGGAACTATTGTAACGCCTGTGGATTTCCAGCATTTAAAAGATGTTCTCGTTATTACCACAAACAAACAAGACAATATTCAAAAAAATACATCAGAAAAAACATCTGATGGTCAGGCGGAGGAGAAAACGGATGAAAAGTAAATGTGTGCTTTTTCTTACGATTGTTGTCTGTTTTTTGCTTCAGTGTACAGTAATAGATTTTATTTCCATTGGATCTATAGCGCCAAATTTAATTTTAATCTTATGTGTTTCCATGGGATTAATGAGGGGCAGAAAAAGCGGCTTATGGGTAGGATTTTTTTCCGGACTTTTCATTGATATGTTTTATGGTTCCATTTTCGGCTTTTATGCCCTTATTTATATGTATGTAGGTTTTATAAGCGGGTATGCTCATCGGATTTATTATGATGACGATATAAAAATCCCCATGATTCTTGTTGCCATTACAGATCTTTTATATAACCTGGCAGTATACGGACTTCAGTTCCTTCTGCGGGGGCGACTGGGTCTGGGAACATATTTATACAGGATCATTATACCGGAAGTATTTTACACGGTTTTTCTTACTTTGATCGTATACAAAGCATTTTACTATATTAACTATCATTTTATGAGTATAACAAAGAAAGAAAGTGAGTCTATTTGGGTAATAAAATAAAAAAAATCATTGGAAAAATACGTTTAAAAAGGACCAGTGTCCTTATTTTAATTTTTGCCTTTATGGCTTTTATTCTAATACGTCAGCTTTTTGATCTTCAGATCATGCAGGGCGAAGATTACAAAAACAAATTTGAAACAAGAACAACCAAAACCCGTGTCATTAAAAGTACGCGTGGCAAAATATATGATCGCAATGGTGATGAGCTGGCAAAAAATGTTTTGTCCTATTCTATCACCTTTGAAGATAATGGAAGTTATGAAACGGTTCGTGAAAAAAATCTTACCTTGAATGGGGTTGCATATCAGGTTTTACAGATATTAGAGGAAAATGGAGATACTTTATTTAATAATTTTCATATTATCCTTGATGAAACCGGCGAATATGCTTTTAATTTACAGGATGGATTTTCCCTGGATCGATTCCGGGCAGATATTTATGGCCGCCCGCTAATTGAAAATCTGAAAAAAAATGAAAAAAATGCAACTGCTGCAGAAATGGTAGAATTTTTAAGCGGACCAAAAGGATTCTCCGTTCTTCTTGATGGAAAAGATTCCTATACACCAGAAGAACTACAGTCTCACGGACTTCCTTTGGAACTTACAAAGCAGGAAATTTTGGACATTGCTACGATCCGTTACCAATTAAATACAAATAGTTTCAAAAAATATATGCCGGTAACAATTGCTACAAATATAAGCGAAAAATCCGTTGCAGCGATTAAAGAAAATCAAAGCAGACTTCAGGGAATCGAAGTTGTAGAGGATTCCATTCGGCAATATATAGATGATGAAAGTATGGCTCCTATTCTTGGATATACAGGAAAAGCCTCCTCGGAAGAATTAGAAAAGCTCCGAAAAGAAAATCCGAATTATTCTAATGACGCTATTATTGGAAAATCCGGAATCGAACAGTATATGGAAACAACCCTGCAGGGTACCGATGGACAGGAAACTGTTTTTGTAGATAATCTTGGAAAAGTTCTAAAAATAGACGAAAAAACTCGAAAAGAACCTGTTGCAGGAAACGATATTCAGCTTACGATTGATGCAGGATGGCAGCGAGGAATTTATCAAATTTTAAAACAGCGTGTTGCCGGAATCCTCCTCTCTAAAATAGAAGCTGTAAAAACTTTTGATTATGAAGGCGTACAAAATGCCAGTCAGATCATCATTCCTATTTATGATGTATATAATGCACTTGTAGAAAATAGTGTAATTGATATTGAAAAGTTTGATGATGAAAATGCTTCCGAATTAGAAAAAAATTTATATGCCAAATTTCAACAAAAGCAGCAACAAGTTTTTGATACAATAACAAACAGGTTGACAGGTGACAACCCTCCCGCATACAAAGATGAAGACAAACAGGTACAGGAATATCTTACTTATATCTGCAATACCCTTTTACGGGATACTTTGGAAGTGATTTCAAAAAATGCTGTAGATACTTCAGATGATACCTATCAGGCATGGGCAACGGAAAAAACCATAAGCTTGAAAGAATACCTGACATATGCAGCCAGCCAGAACTGGATAGATATTTCTAAAATATCACCAGAAGGAGAGTATCTGGATTCTGCTGAAGTTTATCAGGCCCTTACTTCTTACATTATAGAGTATCTGAAAACGGATTTGGGATTTTCCAAACTCTTATATAAGTATATGCTTCATGAGGATACAATTTCCGGACAGGAACTCTGCCTTGTGCTTTATGAACAAGGTGTCTTATCAAAAGAGGATGGAGACTATGAAGCTCTGGCCTCCGGCGCAAAAGGTGCCTATGATTTTATGATTGGAAAAATATGGACTCTTGAAATAGAACCGGCTCAGCTGGCTTTAATGCCGTGTTCTGCTTCTGCCGTGATTACGGATATTCATACAGGAGAAGTTCTTGCCTGTGTTTCCTATCCAGGTTATGACAATAACAGACTCGCCAATAATATGGATACGGAATATTATTCACAGCTTGCCCTCGATTTGTCCAGTCCCTTCTTTAACAAAGCAACTCAGCAGACAACCGCTCCAGGTTCTACTATGAAACCTCTTTCTACCATTGCCGGTATGCTTGAAGGTGTGGTTGATGATGGAACTTATATTGAATGTACGGGTAAATTCGATCTAGTAGAGCCACCAATTAACTGTTGGAATCTTCAGGGTCATGGGGCATTGGAAATACGCGGTGCTATCGAAGAGTCATGTAATACATATTTCAATATGATTGGTTATAAACTGGGACAGCGGGAAGATCAGCAGTTTTCCGAGGCACAAAGTCTTGGAAAGCTTCAGCAATATGCTTCTTTAATTGGTCTGGATCAGAAAACAGGTATTGAAATTACAGAAGCATCCCCTCATGTATCAGATGCATTTGCGGTTCCTTCCTACATAGGACAGGGTACTCATCTTTATACAACAAGTCAGCTTGCACGTTATGCAAGTACACTTGCTAATTCCGGCACCGTTTATAAGTTGAGTCTTCTTGATGAAGTAAGGGATTCTTCTGGAAATGTTATTCAGAAATTTGAACCGGATATAGAAAATACATTGGATGTTCCGCAGAATGTGTGGGATGATATTCATGATGGAATGTACCGGGTTGTTCAGACGCATGATCAGTTTAATGGTCTTGGTATGGATGTTGCCGGAAAAACCGGTACTGCCGAAGTAGATTACTATCACCCGAACCACGGTCTTTTCGTAGGATATGCTCCGGCATCAGAACCGAAATATGCCATTGCAGTAAGAATTGCCAACGGTTATTCCTCCGGAAATGCTTGTCTTGCTGCAAATGATATATTTAAATACATTTTCAAACTGGCAGATGAAGAAACCATTCTTACAGGTGTTGCTTCCAGCGATGTAAGTAATACATCGAATGATTAAAATTCTTAAGAGAATACCAGAATTATGGAAACATATTATTTAGGAGGAATAAAAAAATATGAGTGAAGTCATTGTCATTACTTCCGGAAAAGGCGGTGTGGGAAAAACCACAACGGTAGCTAACATCGGAACCGGATTGGCCATGATGGGAAAGAAAGTAGTAGTAGTAGATACAGACATCGGTCTTCGAAATCTGGATGTTGTGCTTGGATTAGAAAACAGGATTGTTTATAATCTGGTAGATGTCATAAATGGAAACTGCCGCCTTCGCCAGGCACTTATTAAAGATCGGCGCCATCAGGAGCTTTACCTTCTTCCCTCCGCTCAGACAAAAGATAAAACAGCCGTATCGCCGGAACAGATGATTAAGCTGATTGACGATTTGCGGGAAGAGTTTGAGTATGTTCTTTTAGATTGTCCGGCAGGCATTGAACAAGGATTTAAAAATGCCATTGCAGGCGCGGATAAAGCACTTGTTGTTACAACGCCGGAAGTTTCTGCAATTCGCGATGCGGATCGAATCATTGGATTATTAGAAGCCAACGATTTACGAGATATTCATCTTATCATCAATCGTCTTCGTCCTGACATGATTGCAAGAGGAGATATGATGTCTGTAGAAGATGTAATCGAAATTCTTGCAGTGGATCTGATTGGCACTATTTTAGATGATGAACAAATAGTAATTGCTACGAATCAGGGGGAACCTCTTTCCGGAAAACACTCTCAGGCAGAACAGGAATATCATAATATTTGCCGACGCCTGCTTGGAGAAGAAGTTCCATTTGTTTCCATTTCTCAGAAAAAGAGTTTTCTCAGAAAACTGGGCAGCATTTTTAAAAAGTAACAGATACTGACCAATCATCATTTTTAAAGGAGGCATCCCATGAAGACTTTTTTTCAGGGAAAAGGCAGTTCTGCAGGATATGCAAGAGACAGAATGAAATTGCTTCTGATATCAGAGCGAATTGACTGTTCTCCACAAATGATGAAAATGCTTCGAAAAGATATTATTCACAGCATAAAAAAATACGTTACAGTTGATGAAGAACATGTGATCCTGCAAATTTCACAGGAACCTCCTGTGTTATATGCAACGATCCCTGTTCTAAAGAAAAAGGACAGATAATATATGATAAAACAGTACAAACTGCGTTTTTACAATTTCAGACTTGTCATATTCCTTCTTGCAATAAGTGGAATTGGCATTGAGCTTGTTGGAACCGCGAAACAGTATCTTCAAACAAAACAGCTTGCCGGCGTTCTTATGGGAGTTATTTTAATGTTGATTCTTTCCCTTATTGATTATTCATGGATTTTGAATTTTCAATGGATTATGTATGTATTCAACATTGTAATGCTCGTAGGCGTTCGTCTTTTTGGAGATAGTGCGAATGGTGCAGCCCGATGGATCGATCTTGGATTTATTCGTTTTCAGCCCACAGAATTAACAAAAATTATTATCATTTTGTTTTTCGCAAAGTTTTTTATGGATCATGAGGAAGATCTAAATACCCTTAAAACTCTGGCTCAGGCAGCTATTTTACTTGCGATTCCTCTTGGACTCGTATATAATCAGCCGGATATGAAAAATACAATTACCATCACCATTATGTTTTGTATTATTATTTATATTGCCGGTTTGAGTTATAAGATCATAGGAGGCGCTGTTCTTATTGTTGTGCCGCTTCTTATCATCTTTCTTTCTATTGTTATACAGCCTGATCAAAAATTGATCAAAAGCTATCAGAGAAATCGAATTATGTCATTTCTCTATCCTGAAAACGAAGAGTACAGTGATGATATAGAACAACAGAATAACTCAAAAACAGCGATTGCTTCCGGAGAGTTGATTGGTAAAAAAGTATTAGATGAAGAAAATTCTTCTTCTGTAAACAAAGGAAACTTTGTTTCAGAAAACCAAACGGACTTTATTTTTGCTGTCGCAGGAGAAGAATATGGATTTCTTGGATGTTCTGTGATCATACTTTTGCTGTTTCTGATAGCAATGGAATGTATCCGGATGAGTTTGCGGGCAAAAGATCTATCTGGAAAAGTTATATGTTGTGGAGTAGGAACCCTTGTTGCTTTGCAAAGTTTTATTAATATTTGTGTAGCAACCGGACTTGCGCCAAATACAGGAACACCGTTACCTTTTGTAAGCTATGGTCTTAGTTCCCTTATGAGTCTGTTTATCGGAATGGGCTTTGTTTTAAATATAGGTCTCCAAAGCAGTGCGTACAATAAAGAAATCCAGAAAAAAGATTTTTATGAGAAAGAGGAATACTTATGACAGCCAGAGAAACAAAAAAGAAAGCTTATTCCAGAGCCCGGATAAAAAGAATGCGCCGAAGAAGAATACGAAATACTATTTTTCTTATTTTATTCCTTCTTATCCTTGGAACAGGATGCGGATATGTCGTTTATAAATTAAAAGGTGGGGATTTTTCTAATATTCAGCAATCTTATCAGGCTTCCCGGGAATTTAAAAATACGCTTGTTTCCAAAGAACAACAGAGAGCATCCGCTTTTGCAGCTAATCTCTGTGTAATAAAAGAAGACGTTCCATTGGAGACGATAAGTCTTGCTGATGATCAGAAAGGTCTCCTTCTTGATCTCAACAAAAAAAAGGCTCTTTATGCAAAAGGAGCTTATGACCGCGTATATCCTGCAAGTATTACAAAAATTATGACAGGTATTCTTGCATTGCGTTATGGGAAAATGGACGAAGTTGTAACAATATCACAGGAAAATGTTACTTTGGAAGAAGGTTCACAGGTCTGTGGATTCTGGGCAGGAGATAAAGTAACTCTGGATGAACTTCTACATTGCCTTCTTGTTTATTCCGGAAACGATGCTGCCTCTGCCATTGCAACACATGTAGGAGGCTCAACAGAAGAATTTGTCAATATGATGAATTCTTATGCGGCATCCCTTGGCTGTACCGGTACACATTTTACAAACCCACATGGATTACAGGATGAAAATCATTATACAACCCCATACGATATTTATCTTATGCTGAAAGAAGCTTTAAAGTATCCGGAATTTACTGAAATTACAAGACTGTCTTCTTATACGGTTACCTATACACATGAAGACGGAAGTGAAGCATCTACGATCCTTGAGGCGACAGATCACTACCTTACCGGAGAAGCCACTGCCCCTAAGGATGTGACTATCCTTGGAGGAAAAACAGGTACTACAAGCACAGCAGGAAACTGCCTTGCCCTTTTAAGCCAGAATGCTTATGGAAAACCATTCATATCTATTGTTATGGGAGCTTCCTCAAAAGAAGTTTTATATCAGCAAATGACCTCTCTTTTACAGAATATCAATGATGTTTAAATCATATTTTAGAAAAAAGTTATATTTTTTCTGAAATAAGCATTGAATTTTATGATAAAATGCACTATAATTGAAACATATTAAATCATTGTTTTGGTTAAATTTAATATTATTTGTGTCTAAGGAGGAAAACATCATGGTTGAACTGATTGTAGGAAAGAAAGGCAAAGGCAAAACAAAAGTACTGTTAGACAGGGTAAACGGAGCGATCAAAGAGGCGAATGGCAGCATTGTTTACTTAGACAAGAGCGCAAAACATATGTATGAGCTTAATAACAAAATTCGTCTTATTGACGTTTCTGCATACCCAATAAAAAATGCGGATGAATTTGTGGGATTTATATGCGGCATTATTTCTCAAGATCATGACTTGGAGCAGATTTATCTGGATAGCTTTTTAACAACTGCTAAATTGCAGGAAAAAGAAGAAATCGCAGAAGCTCTGGAAAATCTCACAGAAGTAAGCAAATGCTTCAATGTAAAATTTGTTGTTAGTATGTCTCTTGATAAAGAAGATGTACCATCAGAATTCCAGGATAAAATCAGTGTCGCCTTATAAAATAAAAAAATTGAAATTACATAAAGATAGTTTAAAGAAAGTCTGCTGATAGCAGGCTTTCTTTTTTTCAGGATTTTTACGGAATATCTTTACTTCCTGCCTGGTATTTTAACTTTTTAATTGTTAATGTTGACAAACAGGAAAGTGAACTTATATAATATCGTTTGTTAGCTATTCCTAACCAAAAATAAAAGAAAAGGAGTATAAAGTACTATATGATTAAAACACGGTTAATTGGACTTTTATCCCATGCCAAAAAATATATTGTGTATAATATTTTATGGCAGTGGATTTCCCTAATCGCGCAGATCTGTGCCATTTTTTCCATTGCAGACCTGTTTAGAAAGCTTTTGGTATCGGACTACAAAGAAGCAATACCTAGAACATTGATGATTTTAGGTGTCTGTATCATAACCCGTTTTGTATGTGATCGACGTGCAGCCAAAGCTTCTTATTCTGCCAGTGTAGATGTAAAGCAAATTCTGCGTCAGAAAATTTATGAAAAGCTTCTTCAGCTTGGAGCTTCTTATCGGGAACAGATTTCCACTTCTGAAATCATGCAGTTAAGTACCGAAGGAGTAGAGCAATTAGAGATTTATTTCGGGAAATATCTTCCTCAGCTTTTTTATAGTCTCTTAGCACCTCTTACCTTATTTACCGTACTTTCTTTTGTAAGTTTAAAAGCCAGCGTGATTCTGCTTATTTGTGTACCGTTAATCCCTCTTTCTATCGTAGCAGTACAAAAATTTGCCAAAAAACTTTTAAATAAATACTGGGGTATTTATACAAGCCTGGGAGATAGCTTTTTAGAAAACCTCCAGGGTCTTACCACTTTAAAAATTTATCAGGCAGATGGAAAAAAAGCCAGGGAAATGGACGAAGAAGCCCAGACTTTCCGGAAAATCACGATGAAAGTTCTTACCATGCAGCTAAATTCTACAAGTGTAATGGACATTGTGGCTTATGGCGGAGCCGCAATTGGTATGATTGCGGCCGCTACAGAATTTTTGAGTGGTAACATTGATTTTGCAGAGGCACTCACTATCATACTTTTAGCATCAGAATTTTTTATTCCCCTTCGTCTTTTGGGATCTTTTTTCCATATTGCAATGAATGGAATGGCAGCAAGTGATAAAATCTTTCATTTGTTGGATTTAGAAGTGCCATCTTTTGGAACAGAAAATATTCTTACCGCAAACCCAGATATTGATTTTGCAGATGTATCTTTTTCTTATGAAGAGGATCGCGAAATTTTAAAAGACATTTCTATTTCTCTTCCTGCTGGATCCTTTATCTCCCTTGTTGGGACTTCCGGCTGTGGGAAAAGTACAATTGCCGGGATTTTATCCGGAAAAAACCGCCATTATCAGGGAAGCATCCGTATTGGAGAACAGGAACTTTCTGCCATTAAAGAAGAATCGCTGATGGAACACGTTACTTTAGTACGGCACAACAGTTATTTGTTTAAAGGTACTGTCGAAGAAAATCTCAAAATGGCCAAACCAAACGCAACAAAACAAGAACTGGAAGAAGTCCTCCAAAAAGTAAATCTTTTATCTTTTTTGAATACACAAGATGGTATCAAAACACAACTTTTAGAAAAGGGAAGTAATTTCTCCGGAGGACAATGTCAGCGTCTTGCTTTAGCAAGAGCACTTTTACATGATTCTCCAGTTTATATTTTCGACGAAGCTACTTCGAATATAGACGCAGAAAGCGAAGAAATGATCATGACAGTTATTCGCAGCCTTGCACGTACAAAGACCGTTCTTCTAATTTCTCATAGACTTTCCAATGTTGTAGATTCTGATTGCATTTATCTTCTTCAAAACGGAAAAATAGAAGAGCAGGGCAGCCATACCGAATTAATGAAAAAAAATGGTGTATATGCAAATCTTTATACCAGTCAAAAGAATTTAGAAGCATTTGGAAAGGAGAGCACAAAATGAAGAAATCCAGCAATACACAACGCCGAAGTGGTATCCGTATTATGTCGCAAATGATCGGATTGGTTAAACCACTTTTTCATATAATGGCATTGGCTATTCTTCTTGGTACTGCCGGTTATCTCTGTGCTATTTTTCTCACGATTCTGGCAGGTCAGGCACTGCTAGCAGGGCTTTCAGAGAATGTTTTTTCTGTTCGAACATTATTTATTTTAATGATTGCACTTGCTGTTTTAAGAGGAATTTTGCATTATGCAGAACAGTATTGTAATCATTTTATTGCCTTTAAATTATTAGCGATCATCCGCCATAAAGTGTTTAAAGCCTTAAGAAAACTTTGTCCTGCAAAGCTAGATGGCAGAGATAAAGGAAATTTAATTTCTATTTTAACAACAGATATTGAGTTATTAGAAGTATTTTACGCTCATACAATATCCCCCATTGCCATTGCCGTTTTAACTTCACTTATAATGATCCTTTTTATTGGACAATATAGCTTATATGGCGCAATTTTTGCTTTAGCGGCTTATATTCTTGTAGGTGTTATGATTCCCCTCTGGAACGGAAAAAGAGGTGCGGAAAAAGGAATGGAATTTCGACGTACCTTCGGAGGGCTTAATAGTTTTGTATTAGACTCCCTTCGTGGTCTGGACGAAACAATTCAATACCAGCAAGGTGAAAATCGAAAAAAGGAAATGGGACACAAGTCAGAAGAACTTGGGAACCTTCAAAAAGATTTAAGTAGATTGGAAGGAACACAAAGATCTGTAACAAATCTTGTAATTTTATTATGTTCTTTTGGAATGCTGTTTCTAACATTACATATTTATAATCGCCAGGGAATTGATCTGCACGGAGTTGTAATCTGCACACTTGCAATGATGGCATCTTTTGGCCCTGTAGTAGCCCTATCCAGTCTTTCTAACAATTTAAACCAGACTCTTGCCAGTGGCGAACGCGTTTTGTCTATTTTAGAAGAGACACCTGTTGTAGAAGAAATTCCGGAAACGGTAGATGTCCATCAGGAAACTGCTTTTACAGGCGCAGATGCAGAAAATGTAACCTTTTCTTATGAAGAAGAAGAGATTTTAAGAAATTATTCCATGAAAGCCGCTCCTGGAAAAATTACATGTATTCATGGAGCAAGTGGTTCTGGAAAATCTACCATGTTAAAACTTCTTATGCGTTTCTGGGATGTACAAAAAGGTGCCGTTCATATTTCAGACACTAACGTCAAAGAAATCCCAACCGCCACATTACGACAAACGGAAAGTTATGTTACACAGGAAACACATTTATTCCACGATTCTATTGCAAATAATATAGCTATCGGAAAATTAAATGCCTCCAGAGAAGAAATCATGCAAGCAGCCAAAAAGGCTTCTATTCATGAATTCATTCAATCCCTTCCAAAAGGATATGACACGGAAGTAGGAGAGTTAGGAGATACATTATCCGGAGGAGAACGACAGAGAATTGGGATTGCAAGAGCATTTCTCCATGATTCTCCACTTGTTCTTATGGATGAACCAACCAGCAATCTGGATTCTTTAAACGAGGGAATCATTTTGAAATCTCTTCGGCAATCATGTAAAGATAAGACTGTAATACTTGTTTCTCATAGAAAATCAACTATGAATGTAGCAGATGTTATATACGAAATGAACAATGGAAGAGAATCCTAAATATAGAATATTTACCTGTATGATACCATGGTTATTCTTCCCTTAATTTCACAGCAGTAGCTGCTTTTCGACGTCTGTTATCGTCAATTGCAGCATAATGTTTTTTCGTTGTATTTACATCTCTGTGCCCCAGAACATCGGCCACAAGATAAATATCGCCTGTTTCCTGATAAAGAGCAGTTCCATATGTACTGCGCAATTTATGAGGCGTAATTTTCTTTGTGGTCGTAATCTGACGGGCATATTTTTTTACCAGATTTTCCACTGCCTGTACACCCATTCTACGGCGTTGGGTAGAATAGAAGAGTGCATGTTCATGACCTGCAACAGGGGTAATTCCACTTCGAACTTCCAGATAATTCTTTAGAGCAGTTGCCACCTCTTCTCCAAAATATACGATCATTTCATTTCCACCTTTTCGTGTTACCCGGATTCCATTGTTTTTAAAATCTACATCCTCTATATCAAGTCCTACACATTCAGAAACACGAATACCTGTTCCAAGGAGCAATGTTACAAGCGCCAGATCACGTTCTTTTGTTTTTTCATAATAGACACGTTTTTGACCGCTTAAAGATTCTCCGCAGTGTTCTATATAATCAAGAAGCATAGCTACTTCATCTGTATCCAAACGAACAATTGTTTTTTGATGAATCTTCGGAACATCTATAAGAACTGTGGGATTTGTATGAATTTGTTCACGTTTATAGTAATAGGCATAAAAACTGCGAAGAGCAGAGATTTTTCTTTTTAATCCACGTTCTCCATTTGTTTCTGTTTTATCCTTATCCCTGGCCTGATAAACTTTTAAATATTCCATATATTCCTCAAGATCGACAGCCTTAATTTGATCTAATACATCAACTTTAAAATCTTTGAGAGTATAGTCTTTAAAGGCAGGATTAGAATCAAGAAGAAATTGAAAAAAGATTCGAATATCATAAGCATATGAAATTCTTGTTTTTGTTGTCGTGGTGGTATCGATAGCCCGAAAATAATCTTTACAAAAATCAGGAAGTGTACTTAAAACTTCACGTAATTTTAAAGTGTTTTGTATATCATTTTGTTCTCTGTAAGTGACTTTTTTATCCATATAATCCATCATAATTGAAGCAGCTCCTTTGTCTATCTATATCTATTTGAAAAACTATGGTTTGTCGTATAGATGTATGTGTACCCAAACACCCTTTCTAAAGAAACTTTATCATACCTGATTCTCAGATTCAAGTAAATCCTATAAAAATAAGCCTGCGTAAAGTATTTTACAGGTTTATTTAATTAATTATTTTGATAATGAACATTGGGACATTGTTGCTTTCATTTTTACTGTACAATTGTATATGAGTTTTTTCTATATTTGATCAAAAAATGCTGTGATATTATAACTGCTTTAAACCACCGCATAAAGTCTGTTGGCTTGGGGTATCCTTATTTCAAGTATGGTTTCATCATTTACTTCCCTCCTGTGCTTCTATTGTTTATTATTAAAGAGAATAAATTTGACTGTTTTAAAAATAATATATTAATATATAAAATTTATGTGGCATAACGGAAAAACTTATGTTATAATAAATCCAGACAATATTAGTCTATATTTAATTTGAAAAAGGAG
>JARIAR010000047.1 GCA_029257805.1 Blautia sp. | reverse complement strand
CCCCTTCCTCTCACATTATTTACTTTTCAATCTTGCCTTTCTGATACAAGCAGTTAAAAATTATATATTACTTATAAAGTATCATTGCTGTTTTTTTTCAAAATTTCTTTTCCGGAAATACCAGGCTCTGTCATATTCGCCGGATTTAAAATACAGTCAAGTTCTTCTTCATCAAGAAGCTGTTCCTGTAAAATCAGATTACGCACAGACTCCCCTGTCTGCACTGCTTTTTTTGCAATATCAGCAGCTTTCTGATAGCCAATATGCGGGCAGATTGCTGTAATGATTCCTACACTGTTTTCCACAAGGTAGCGGCATCTTGTTTCGTTTGCGGTAATGCCTACAATACAATTATCAACAAATGTCTGCACGGCATATGCCAGCGTATCAATAGACTGGAACATACAATAGAAAATAATCGGCTCAAATGCGTTCAGTTCCAACTGTCCTGCTTCTGCAGCCATAGTAATGGTCATATCATTTCCAATTACATAAAATGCTACCTGATTCACAACTTCCGGAATGACCGGATTAACTTTACCAGGCATAATAGAAGAACCATTTTGTTTTGCCGGAAGATTTATTTCATGAAAACCGGCTCTTGGGCCTGATGACATAAGGCGAAGGTCATTTGCAATTTTTGATAAGGTAACGGCACATGCTTTGATCGCACCGGAAACAGCCACAAAAGGATCCAGATTCTGTGTTGCATCAATTAAATCAAATGCCTGGACAAAATCCATGGCAGAAACTTCATTTAAATTCGGTACAATTCTTTTTAAGTATGCCTCGTCTGCATTAATACCTGTTCCAATGGCGGTTCCTCCCATATTCAGACAACGCATTTCATCCATAGCCTTGTCCATACGATGGATATCACGCATAACCGCAACCGAATATGCCTTAAATTCCTGTCCTAATCGAATGGGCACCGCATCCTGCATCTGTGTACGTCCCATTTTTAAAATTTGATCAAATTCTTCTGCTTTACGGCAAAGTGCTTTATGAAGACGAAGAAGTTCTTTTTTTAGATTTTTCAGAAGACGTAATGATGTCATTTTTCCAGCAGTAGGAATTACATCATTTGTAGACTGTCCGCAGTTTACGTGGTCATTTGGATTTACAATAGAGTAATCTCCTTTTTGGCCTCCCAGAATCTCAATGGCACGGTTTGCAATAACTTCATTGGCATTCATATTCACAGAAGTTCCTGCCCCTCCCTGGATAGGATCTACAATAAAGTCCTCATGAAGCTTTCCTGCCAGAATCTCATCGCAGGCTGCAACAATTGCTGTTGCGATAGACTTATCCAGAATTCCAACTTCACAGTTTGTGATTGCAGCTGCTTTCTTTATATATGCCAGACTGTTGATAATTTCAGGATGCATATTAAGTCCTGTAATATGAAAATTTTCTGCTGCACGCAGAGACTGTACTCCATAATATACGTTTTCCGGAACATCCTTTGTACCAATCGAATCCTTTTCCACACGAAAATCTGACAATGTTTCTTTCACTTTTTCTTTCCTCCCTGTATTTCAAATATCATACGCTTTTTATTGACCTTATTATAAAAAATCGATACAATATAATCAAATACATATTAAAATATAAATAATATAACTTCAAAGTTATACCAGAAGGAGTACAGAATGTTTCAGGGAATGGAATATGTGTATGCTGTATACAAAGAAAGAAGCTTTTCAAAAGCTGCCAAAAATCTGTTTATTTCACAGCCATCTTTAAGTGCAACTATAAAACGAATAGAAGAAAAAATTGGATATCCGATTTTTGACAGAAGCACAAAACCGTTACAAGTAACCGAACCAGGATGGAAATATATCCATGCTATTGAAAAAATCATGTCTGTGCAAAATCAGTTTACAGAATACATAAATGACTGGGGCGGACTTCAGACAGGAAATCTGATTCTTGGAGGAAGCAGTCTTTTTTCTTCCTGGGTTCTTCCCCCTTTAATGGCCGGTTTTTCCAGAAAATATCCTTTTATCAAACTTGAGCTTATAGAAGAAAACACAACGGAACTGGCTTCTCTTTTACAAAATGGAAAAATTGATCTGATGATCGATAATGGCATCATCAAAGGAGATTCCTTTCTTTCTTCCGTATACCAGGAAGAACATCTTCTTTTAGCTGTTCCGGATTCTTTTTCCATTAATCAGGCTTTAACGGATTTTCAAATCTCTCCGGAGTATATTCAAAATGGAAGTTTTTTAAATCCAGAATTTCCTTCTGTACCGGTAGACTCTTTTGCCAGGGAACCTTTTATTATGCTGAAACCGGAAAATGACACACGTAAACGTGGAGAATCCATATTAAAAGAACACAACATTTCTCCTGTTGTCTTATTTGAACTGGATCAGCAAATGACTTCCTATAATATCACATGTTCCGGAATGGGAATTTCTTTCATTAGTGACACTTTGATTTCTCGTGTTCCCTACCATCAAAATGTCATTTTTTATAAACTAAATGGTCCCCACAGCCATCGAAGTATTTACTTTTATCGAAAAAAAGGACGATATTTCAGTCATGCCATGGAAGAATTTCTACATATGGCTCAGGTTTCTTTCTGATTTTAAAATCTCTAAAATACTTGACAAATCCTCTCCAACATATTAAACTCCAATCAGCCCGAAATGGCTTTTCTAATTTTTTTATAACGGAGGTAATTATGCGCGTAAAAAAAGAAACACTCCTGCTCCTTGCCTGTTTTATATGGCTGGCAGCCGGATTTAATATTTTGAGAATTGGGCTTTTAACCTATACGAATTACATCACACTATTCAATATATGTTTATCTGTTATTGTTTTTTGTATTTTCTGGTTTATGATTTTTTATAAATTAACAGTAAAACACACCGACCGTATTCAGGGATATCAAGAAGAACGCCATTTCTTTTTAAAATTTTTTGACAAGAAATCTTTTTTGATCATGGCTTTTATGATGACGCTGGGAATTTCTCTCCGTTCTTTCCATCTTGCTTCTGATCACTTTATTGCAGTTTTTTATACCGGGCTTGGCTCTGCCTTGTTTTTGGCCGGTATTATATTCGGAAAAAATTATTACAAATACAAAAACTCTTTGCAAAATACAAGGAATTAACAAAACAACCGTATGAAGAAAAACTTCATACGGTTGCTTTTTATTGTTGGATCATTCTTTCAATCATATCTACGGTTTCTTTCATTCCATAGCTTGCACTATTGATACAAAGATCATAATTTTCTGTATTGCCCCATTCCTCGCCTGCATAAAACTCGTAATAACGTTTATGCTGTTTGTCCATTTTCTTCAAAAAACGTACCGCCTGTTTATAGCTCATATTTCTTGATTCCATAATACGCTGCATACGTACGGCAAAAGGCGCATCAATAAAAATACTGATATGAGGAATATTGTTATTTCGCAAAATGGCATCTGCACATCGTCCCATGATAATACAATCTTCACTTCTGGCCATGGAACAGATCAGATCACTCATATTAAAAAATACTGCATCCTGTTTTGGAAGACCGTGATAACGATTAAAATCCCGCATCCATGCTTTTAAATGAATGCCTCGTTTTTTTCTATATTTATCAAAATTCGTAAAACTGGCTACATCATTTACGGAATCCTTGTCTGCCTCCAGACGTTTCATTACCTGATCGAAAATTTCCGCATCATAATAGTTAATACGTAATTCATCAGCCAAGGCAAATCCAATATCGTTCCCTGCACTTCCCTGGGTACGACCAATACAGATTACAAGATGATCCTCTTTCGAAAATTTCTGCCGAAGATTAGATGTATTCAATTTTGCTCTGGCAATATCCAATACATCTACAGATCCAAATGTATTGGGAAGCGCGGCCACCTCCTGAAGAATGCTGTCGTACTTCATCATAAGACGTTTTCTTTCTTCTTTATTCTTAATGGTTCTCGCCATGTTACTAATAAGCGCCATTTCACTTCGAAGAAGGTGTCCGTCAGGCTTTGTACACATTAACAATGTCAGATCACGAATACAATTTTCTCTCTCCCCTGTAAAAGTACGTCCAAGGGAAGAACCTACACAGTTATATACTTCTCCATCAAGTTCATAAAGTCTTTCTGCAATTTTTTTGCATTTTTCTGTATTATCCTGCACATGTTCCTGCATCGTTCATCCTCCTTTCTTATAAAAAGAATACCAGCATATCCAGTACAAAAACCGGAATCAAAAATACAAGTGACCATAAAATATAACCAAAGAAAGAAGGCATGTTTACACCGTTTTCATCTGAAATCGCTTTTACCATAAAATTCGGTGCATTTCCTATGTAGGAATTCGCTCCCATAAATACCGCTCCACAAGAAATCGCAACAAGTGCCTGAGTTGAAACGGTTCCAAGAGTTGTGGATATTCCAGTCTGAAAGCCCAATGTTCCTGCAGTAGTAAGAAATACCAGATAGGTAGGCGTATTATCCAGAAAACTGGAAAGAGCACCTGTCGCCCAGAACATCTGATATGGCTCTGTAATACCAAGATGTGGTCCCATTGTTTTTAAAAGCATAAGAGCCGGCTGCATGGTAATAAAAATTCCAATAAAAAGAACCGCAACTTCTTTAATGGCTCCCCATGTAAAATGGTTTCTTCTTCGAATATCCGGATTTGTTGTTTTAAAAGATAAAAAGGTTGCAAAAAGAATAATGACAATTTCAATAATAGCCGGAAAGCTTAGCATAACTTCTCCGAAAATATGAATTCCGCTTACATTTCCTGCTCCATCCTGAAACATTTTCATCCCAGGAAGAACACCGCTTAAAATAACAGCACCAACAATCATCAGAAGAAAAATCAGATTGTGAAGTCCATCAATATGGAATTCTGTACCAGGCTTACGTATATCCGGTTTCGCTCCTACTGCAATATCTCTTCGATAAGCACGCTTATCAAGATGATAAAATACAAACAAGAGAATTACCATGTTAAAAATAAGCATCGGGAAAAGATGAATGCTCCAGAAAAATGGAACGCCCCGCATAAATCCCATTAAAAGCGGCGGATCTCCAATAGGAGTCAGACATCCTCCCATATTGGATACAAGAAAAATAAAGAAAACCATAATATGGCTTTTTCTTTTTCTCCAGGAATTCATTTTAATAATAGGACGTACCATCAACATACTGGCACCTGTTGTCCCAATACAACTTGATAAAAGTGTCCCTAATGCCAGAAGTCCCACATTTACTCTTGGAGATCCGGCAAAATCTCCTTCCATCGTAATATTTCCAGACACACAAAAGAGTCCAAATAACAATACAATAAATGTAAGATAATCATTAAAAAAGCATTCCAGCACAACCTCTGCTGTCATACTTCCTCCATATACGATTGCAAAAGGGATCAAAAGCAAAAGAATCCAAAAACCTACTACTAATAACTGATGAGATTCCCACCACTCTCCTTTTACAAGCGGCATGACTGCGATACATAATAAAAGTCCCGCAAAAGGAATACACAGCCATAGCGGCACACCTGTGACATCACTGCTTTTTTCTGCTGCAAATACAGAAATTGGACAGGACAAAAAAATCACAAGTGCACCGCTTAAAAGTGCCCATAACTTTTTCACATTTCCACCTCCAAATGTCTTTTTTTCCGTTGCTATTATAGCATATTTAGAGTGAAAATCAATTACGAATATAATCTTTATTTCATCAGATTTCCAGAACACTTCCTGCCGGAAGATATCGTATCTGTCCTCCCATTTCCTTATGCAGCATTTTGTATGCTTCCATCCCGGTACAATGACAGGTATAGTACTGGCTGTTTCTCTCTTTTAAATACTCCGCCATCTTATGCGTCAAAGCTCTTACGCTTTCCAGATCTTTACATGCTTTTCGCAGATGCATCCCCCCTATCACATAATCAATTTTTCCTCCTGTAAACGTATCTGCCTTTTTCAATATGTTTACCAATCCATTATGCGCACATCCTGCCACAAGCACCATTTTACTTCCTTCTTTAATAAGAAGATTCTGCTCATGCATAAACAGGTCCTGAATATAATGCCCTTTCATACATATCTTTAAAGAATCATTGGCAGGGGAATAACACTCTCTCCCTGTTACTCCTCCAAACACCTGCAATTCTCCATCCAGCTTATAATCCCCTGTGTGAAATACAATCCTTTCATTCTCCCGAAGTTCCTGCGGCAGTCCTATATAACGATAACTCCCATCTTCATCTTGTGCATAAAATTCTCCAAAAGCTCTCTTCTGCATATGTATCAATGCAGAGGTATTCGTTTCCAGAAAAGCCTGAATTCCCCCTCCGTGGTCATAATGGCCATGAGACAAAACAGCCACATCTACTTTCTTTAGGTCCACTCCAAGTTTTTCTGCATTTTCTAAAAATCGGGCATCTGGACCCATATCAAATAAAATCTTATGGTTCTTTGTTTCAATATAGAAACTCAGCCCATGGCCACAAGCAATTTCAGGTGAAATAGCTGTATTTTCCATTAATGTAACAATTTTCATTTTCCCTTTCCCCTTTCAAAAAACTCCCCTTTTTTCTGTATGATACCCTCCTTATCACGCATTTACAATAGGAAATTGATAATTTTTCTTATTTACGCTATAATAGCAGAAACAGGAAGTTACGAAAGGATTTTACAAAATGAAAGAAACAAAACAGGAAGAATGGCTGGATACTGTGGATCCGCAGGTTTTCATTAATAATACATCGAAATTTAATGACCTTATGATGATGTACCGATGTACCGTTCGTGAAGTACGTACAAAACTTGAAGTTCTTAATGATGAATTTTCTGTGGAATATAAAAGAAATCCTATTTCTTTTATTAAGACAAGAATAAAAAAACCGGAGAGTATTCTTCGAAAATTAAACAAACTAGGCTATGAATTTACAGCCGAGAACATCCAGGCTCATTTAAATGATGTGGCAGGAATTCGTGTTGTCTGCGCATTTATTGACGATATCTATACAATTGCCCAGCTTCTGGCAAGTCAGGATGATATTACGGTTCTTCAGATAAAAGATTATATCAAAAATCCAAAACCAAATGGTTATCGAAGCTACCATATGATCGTAGAGATTCCCGTGTTCTTTTCCAAAGGAAAAACCCCCATGCGTGCTGAGATCCAGATTCGCACAAACGGTATGGACTTTTGGGCAACCCTGGAACATCAGCTCCGCTATAAAAAAGGCATTGAAGAAATGGAAGGATACGAAGAAATCAGTAACGAACTTACCAAAACAGCTCTGGAACTCATCTCTATGGACAATGAGATGCAGCAGATTAAAAACAAAATCGGACGTTTCCACGATATTTAAAAAAGGACAGGTTATATCAAACCTGTCCTCTCTTCTGCCATTTTTTCTCTTATTTCATAAGAAATATCCATTTTTTAATTTTCCCTCCATATCTGGAAATGGGAAATAAAATCAAAATACAAAAAAGAAAACTTACCAAAAAAACAATTCCTGCTTTTACAACCGGTGAAAGCCTTTCTATAGAAAAGTATTTTATCACAAGTATCTGTACTGGCTTATGCAGAAGATATATTCCAAAACTACATCTTGCGATCCATTTTACAAAGCGGTTTTGATTTATGGAAATCTCCTGTAACCCTCTGCGAAATAATTCAAATACACATCCGCCAGCTATAAAAATCCCGGCACTTGTATACCAGGTAAGCCTTGTTGTGGCATAAAAATGATGGGAATATAGATAATACTGTCCATATATATTAAACCCAAATGATAAAAGACCTGTAAGAATAATCCACTTACCTGAAATTTTTTCAAGTATTTTTTTCTTTCCGATCATATATCCCAGAACTACATATAGCCCGTATATGCCCCCAAGAAAGGAGACATCTACCTGCTGAGTTAAGGATGATCCTGGAAAAGCTTCTGTTCGAAAAACAGAGACTGTGGGAAGTATAACAAAGGAAAACACAGATAAAATACCTGGTAAAATATAATCTTCCTTTTTAGTAAAGCACATCATCCCTTTTGAAAGAAAAGGTATGATGACATATATACCTATGATCATAGGCATGTACCACATATGAGATAACCCGGGAACTGTTAAAAAAAGCATCTGTCGCAGTAATTTTTTCAAATGGAATGCTTCTTCCTGTACAATACACTGAAACAGATAGTTCATAACCATCCATATTTCTGTTGTAAGAATCATAGGAAATAAATATTTTTTATAAAATTCTGCAGGTTTCCAATTCCGTCCCAACATTAAGACTCCTGTAATTCCTAAAAATATAGGAACTCCCAGACGTCCAACCATAAATAAAAAATTTAGAAAAAACCATTGTATAAACTCTATTTCTTTTTGTCCAAGGAGAACCGGTCGATAATAATTTTCTGCCGCATGGCACATAACAACACATAAAATAGCAAACATGCGTGCATAATCCAGCCACGCAATTCTTTTTTTCTCCATATTTTCCCTCCGCCTATTTTTGACAAGTGCTCTTATTATATCATATATCTATCATTTCGTTCATAAAAAAAACATAATTTTTTTATGAATTATTACAAAAATATTACATTTTATTTTTTTTAGGCATTGACAATTTTATGTATTTTGTATAAAGTTAATACATATGTAATTACTATTAATAGTGAGGTTATAATCTGATGAAACTATTACAACCTTCCATGACACCGGCCCAACGTCTGGACTGGCTCGACATGGCAAAGGGAATCGGTATGCTTTTAGTTGTCTATGGACATAGTTATGGTCCTGACAATTACTATGTTTATCTTTTTCATATGCCTCTTTTCTTTATATTGTCCGGTTATCTGTTTAACAGCCAACAAAAATTTGGAACTTTCCTTTTAAAAAAATTTACCGGATTATATATTCCATTTGCAGGATGGAATTTTATTGTTATGCTGATACGCCTTATCGCCGCACAGCAAAGTGGTCTTCTTACAGAAAAACTTTTAGACGGGCGCTTAAATGTTATGCGGCTTATGTTTCTTACAGTCGGCAAAGATGGCGAATATATGGGAGCAACCTGGTTTTTAGGTTCTCTTTTTGTGATTTCTATTGTCTATAAATTAATTGATATGGCGATTCCGGAAATAAAATCCAAACAAAAAATTCTTCTGATCATCTTTGGACTTGTTGCTTTGTACGGTTTCTCCAATACTCTTCCTTATGGACAGAGCCGAACTTTAATCCTCGGTTTCTTTTTCGCACTGGGACGGTATCTAAAAATTCGCGAAGAAACTTTTGAGCGGCTTACAAGTATTGTAATGGCTTTACTGGTTACTGTATTATTCTGGGTCTTAAGCAATTTTACAAGAGCCAATATGGGAACAAACGAATATGAAAATGCACCTGTATTTGTATTGTGTGCAATCCTTGGAAGCTTTATTGTAATCTGTATCTCCATGTGTCTGGAACGAAGCAACTTTTCTCTCATAGAGCTTTTGCGTAAACCACTTCGTTACCTTGGAAAAAATACTCTGGATATTCTCCTGTGGCAGTTTGTTGCATTCCGTTTTTGTGTTGCCTTTCAGCTTAATCTTCAGGGAATTCCCATTACAGAAGTATTTGCACAGGAATCCCGATATTATACTCAGGATGGATGGTGGATCTTTTACTTTGCTGCCGGAATGATCCTTCCTCTGATCTGGGGATGGTTTTTACGTAAAGGTCCATGGGGATGGCTTTTGAAAAAACTTCGCCTTGTATAACAAAATCTATAAAAATACCGAAGATTGCTGTTATAAGCTTTCTCCGGTATTTTTTATTTCATATTTTCCAGCTAACTGCTTTCTCACGCTGACTGACAAAGCGTTTATAAATTCCCTGTTCTTTCATTAATTCCTGATGTGTACCTCTCTGTACAATTTTCCCATTACCTACTACTAAAATCTGATCTGCCTGTTCTACTGTTTTTAACCTGTGGGCAATCATAATAATTGTTTTCTCACATGTCAATTCTTCAATTGCCTGCAACAAATCCTGCTCATTCTCCGGATCTACATTGGCAGTTGCTTCATCAAGAATGATGATCGGAGCATCCTTCATAATCGCTCTTGCAATGGACAGTCGCTGTCGTTCTCCGCCGGATAAGGAACCACCGCTTTCTCCCAGGATTGTTTCATACCCGTTTGGCAATGCCATAATAAATTCATGGCATTTTGCTTTTTTTGCTGCTGCTATCACAGTTTCCATGGAAGCCTCCGGTTGTCCAAAGCGTATATTATTTGCAACTGTATCCTTAAAAAGATTCACATTTTGGAAGACAAAGCTAAAATTTTTCATTAATGCATCCAAACTATACTCTTTTATATTTCTGCCTCCAAGAGTAATCGTACCGCTATCCGCATCCCAGAATCTGGAAAGCAAATGACAGATCGTCGTTTTCCCGCCTCCGGAAGGCCCAACAATGGCAGTTGTTGTTTTTTGAGGAATCGTAAGGCTGATATCGTCAATAATTTTCTTTTCCCCATAAGAAAATGTAACATGTTCTGCACACAGATCATAAGAATCCGGTACAATCTCTTCTCCCTGAATATCCATCACTGGTAATTTCAATATTGCATTTGCCTTATCCACACTAAGATCTACTACACGAAGCAAAGCTGAATTCATTCCTGCCTTTTCAAGCCCTTCCATAACCAGAAAAGAACAAATAAGCATCATAATGCAGTTTAACAAAGTCATGGAATCATGCATATACAACAACACGGCAGTGAAAGAAATACCAACACCGATCATTTTTGCCACAAAACTCTGCAGAGACATGTACGGAACAAGGGACAGCTCCATATGGATATTTGCTTCTACATTTTCATCAATGGCATTTTCAAGTCTTCTATTGTATTTTCCTGATAAATGATACGCTTTCACTTCTGAAATGCCTTTAATATACTCCAATACTTTCTCTACAACAGCTGAATCAGACCGTACTTTTTCTGTTGCACTAAAGCGGGATGCTCTTTGCATGGCATGATTTGCAAATCCATAAATGAATAATCCCCCTATCACCAATATCCCAATTCTCCAGTCAAAACCAAAAATCATTGCTGTCACAACGGCTGTCATAAAAATCCCTTCTGTGACGATCATAACAACACGTGTACCTATATCTGATAAATTTTCCATTGTGTTTGTTGTAACAGAAGTGATCATGCCAAGACTGTTCTCATTAAAATACCCCATTGGCAAATAACGCATATGCTCTGCAATTTCCATTCGTTTATCTGCTGCCGTACCATATCCGGCCTCTGTCTGAAGCATAGTCGCCCGGTATTTTACCAGTGAAGACCCTACCACTGAAAGCAGCATAATCCCAAACGCCAAAAGAATATCCCGATTTGTAATATTTTCATTCAAAACCGCCTGCAGCATCACACCGATTGCCGTAATTTTCAAAACCCCAAATAATGCAGCAATTATCCCAAGAACAATAGAAACATAAAACTTTTTTCGATTTTCCCTACTGCAAAAGGCAAAAAATTTTTTTAAGGTATCAACCATTCTGCCCACCTCCATTTAAATGATCTTTGGCGCATATATGGGCTTTCCAAAGATCATTATATAAATCACAGTTTTCCATCAATGCTTCATGTGTCCCACTTGCTTCAATTCTTCCCTTATTTACCACAACAATTTGATCTGCATCCATGATCGTGGATAATCGATGGGCAATTACGATCAATGTTTTTCCTTTTACTAATTTTGCTACAGAAGCCTGTATAATCCCTTCATTTTCCGGATCTGTATAGGCAGTTGCTTCATCCAGTATTACAATCGGCGCATCTTTCAACATGGCACGTGCAATACAGATTCTCTGCTTTTCACCGCCGGAAAGGTGACCTCCGCCACTTCCAACCACTGTATCAAATCCATTTTCCAGGTTCATAATAAAATCCCAGCAGCCACAATCTTTCGCAGCCTTCTCTACCTCCTCATCTGTAGCAGAAAGGTTTCCCATACGGATATTTTCTCTGATGGTATCATCAAACAGAAAATTTTCCTGGGAAACATATGCCACAAGTCCGTAATACTGATGCACAGACATCTGGCGGATATCCTTTCCCCCAATACAAACCTTTCCATCCTTTACATCCCAGAAAGAAGCGATCAGCTTTGCAATGGTAGATTTTCCACTTCCGGAAGGTCCTACCAACGCATTCACTTTCCCCTGTTTAAATGTAACATTCACTTTATTTAAAACTTCTTTCTCTTCATATCCAAAACTTACATTTTTCAACTGTACCGTATAATCCGATGTAAGATTCTGAGATTGTTCTGGTCGTTCCATTTCTTTTGCATCTAAAATGGAAGTTACTTCTCCTATTACTGTATTCATCTTGGCAATATCATCAGAAAATACCATGCACCCAATAATAGGGGTGATCAGTCCCATGGCAAGAATCGTTACCAGAATAAAATCCGCTACTGCCAGAGAACCATTTCGTACCAGTATTCCTCCCACTGGCAAAACTGTAAGAAGCGTTGCCGGCATAATATTCATGGAAAAAACAAAATAAATATTGCTCTTTCGCATCCAATCTACATAACTGGCTGCCCCTTCTTTTGCTGCAGCAACAAATTTTTCATAAGAACTTTTGGATTTCCCAAAAACTTTAATTACTTCAATTCCGCCTATATATTCTACTGCTGTATCATTTAAATTTTTTGTTGCCCGCACTGTACGACCGTAATTTTCCTCATAACCGATCATCATACACATGAAGCAGATCATTCCTATCGGAAACGTAATAAGAGAAACAATAGCCATTCGCCAGTCAATCACAAACAAATAGACAACGGTTGCCAAAACTGTACATAAATTTCCTGTCATTTCAGGAATCATATGGGCAAGTGTTGTTTCTATGCTATCAATTCGTTCTACAAGAATATTCTTTAAATTTCCTGATCCGAAATTCTGCACAGCTCCCAAAGGCATACGTTCCAGCTTCAACATTCCCTGCTTTCTGATATTTCCTAAAACAGCAAACGTTGCTACATGAGAGCAGGCCGTGGAAGCTCCGTGAAAAAGTTCACGGAGCAGCCATATCCCGGCAAGAAGAAGGCACTGAAAAAGATATCCCTGCAGATCTCTGTTTCCCATCAGGAGTTTTTGTATAATATTCGCTACCACTATAAACGGAAGCATCTGGCATACTGAACCAAAAATTGCCAAAATCACACTTAAAACATATTTAGAACGTTTCTGTCCTGCAAATTCCATAACCCATGCAAATGTACTTTTTTTCTTTTCCTTCCTCAATATAATCCCCCGCTTTCTGTTTTATCTTTATTATGAAAAAAAATATCCTGCACATATGAAATATTACTTTTTTCCAATGGAACCAGATTTTCTACTTTACCATTTTTTAAATGCAACACATGTGTACAGCACCTGGCAATCAACTCCGGATCATGTGTCACAATGATCACTGTTTGTTTCCCCTTTAATGTGCACAGTACATCTGCTGTTTGTTTCATGTGTCTGTCATCCATTCCACTTGTGGGCTCATCAAATACCAGCAGGGATTTGTCTGCCAAAATAGCGGACGCAATGGCTACTCTTTGTTTCTGTCCTCCGGATAAGCTCATAGGATGGCATTCTGTTAAAGTCTGCAGATCCATCTCCTTTAAAACCGTGGAAATTTCAGATGTTTTTTTCTCTTTTGCCCCCAGCTGGATTTCTTCTTCCACTGTCTCACAAAAAAGCTGATGATTTACATCCTGCATAACCATATAACAATATCCCAACAGTTCTTTCCGCCGCATTTTTTTCCCATTTATCACTGCATGGCCTTTAAATTTTTTTTCCAATCCACACAGGCATCGGATAAATGTAGATTTTCCCGCACCGTTTTTCCCCACAACTGCAATAATTCCGCCTTTTGGTAACGAAAGCTCCGGAATATGCAATACATGCTCCGAACCGTAAGAAAAAAAGAAATTTTTTAAACTTATAATATCTGGAACTGCATAACCAGTTTTCGCAAAAGAAAGATCTGTTGTCAGACTCCGCAGCCCCATATCCTGCAATTGCTCTGGCATAAACTTTCTAAACTGCTTCATTGAAATATCCAATTTAATTTTTCCATCTTTCAGATATACCACACGATCACATAACCCCTGGAGCCAATATAGACGATGCTCTGCAATCACAATTGTTTTCCCTTTTTTCTTCCACAAAGTGATTATCTTACGCAAGTCTTCGATTGCATTGGTATCCAAATTTGATGTTGGTTCATCCAGAACAAAAACATCCGGATAAAGAACCGCTACCGAAGCACAGGCTATTTTCTGTTTTTCACCACCGGAAAGTTCAAAAATATTGCGGGCAGCAAGATTCTGGATATTTAATTCTCCAATCACATTTTCTATCCTGTTAAATATTTCTTTTTCCGGAAGTCCCATGTTTTCACATCCAAATGCGATTTCGCTTGTAGTATCCACACAAAAAAACTGACTACGTGGATTTTGAAATACACTCCCTACCAGTTTTGCGGTTTCATATAATTCCGCTGTTTTTACATCCAACGAATGCACTGTCACAGTTCCATGCAATTCCCCTTCATAATAATGAGGAATCAATCCGTTCAATAAACGGGAAAGCGTTGTCTTTCCACATCCGGACTCTCCACAAAGCAGAACACACTGGCCATCCGGAATTTCCAGAGATACATCTTTTAATGATGGCACCTGCGCATCTTTATATTGAAAACTACTATTTTTAATTTGAATCATATTTCTACCACCTACACAGATATCCCCATAAAATGCAAGATTAAAAAAACAAATGGAATCATACAGAACAGGATTACGATCCAATCCTGAACATGGAATCCAATTTTGCAAATATTTGTTCTTCGTACTGTTCCCCCAAGTCCCCTGGTTAAAGCTGCGGCTGAAAGTTCTTCCCCTATTTTGACACAGCAGACCATTAACGGAACTATTCTATATTCCAGAATTTTAAAAATACCTGCTTTACCAAGTCGGATATCTCTCATTTTCATTGCAGCATTAACAGATCTGGCTTCCTCCACAACCGTTGGAAAAAAACGAAACATCACGGAAAGTGGAATAATGATCTTTTCACTTAAATGTATGCGCTCCATAGCTGCAGTAAAAGCACTGACAGTTGTGGTGGAAACCAAGTATGTCCCCATCATCATGCACGGCAGAAATCTTGAAAGAATCCCACAAATGCCCAAAATCAAAAAATTCAAAATACCACTTGTTTTGCCTCCCCACAAAAAGATTACAGCCAGGGAAAGGCTGTATATTGCGGTATATACAGCTGCCAGTGATATTTTTTTTGCTGAAATAAATGCAATAGTTGGAATGAGACAAAAAAATGGTGCCAAAAACTGTAACTCTTCCCCGCCAGTGTATCCCAATACAAATACAGCCATAGTAAACATAAGCAGTAATTTTGTCCGCGGATCCAACACAAGTCCGTGATTTTTTACATCTGCCTGTAATATTCCTCTGGACATTAAACAATACCCGCCTTTATAAAATGATGTTTCAAAATTTTTCTCCCCAACTGAGCACCTAAAATTCCAAACACAAAACAGCAAAATACCAAAACCGGTGCCGTCCACGGCTGCATAATATTGCTTAAAGAAGTAATATAGTCCTGACCAAAACTCTGACGTGAAGCGAAATACGCATCTGGATTGAGATATAACGGCAACATATTTCCAAAAAGAATGATATGAAATATACCATTTCCTATTATGATCTTAGAAGCACTTTTATAATTTCCACTTTTATTTAAAAGATCTGTCAGAAAACCAAATACAAATCCAAAAACAGCAGGCCAATATCCCATTCCCGTAATCCAGAGATAGATTCCCACAATACCTCCCATTAATGTCACCATGCCAAATTTTCGCACTTTTGTCATAAACAACATCATAGGTATTCCACAGATTAGCGGACAAATAACCGTTAGTAGCGGAAGCATAATAGGAATATATCCAAGCATAGCTGCTGCTGTCATCAAAACACAATAAATCGCCCCATAGATCCCTACATTAATTAAATCTTTGCCTTTTAAGTTTTCATTTTCCTTCATACTGCATTCCTCCGTTTTTTAATAATAAGCATTTGTTACACAACTTCTTTCTTTAAGTTAGTATTCGCTAACTCTTTTGGAAAATTATAAGGGTTTAAAACCCCATAATTTTTTTCCATCCTGCTGTATAAAATTCAAGAAGCTGATCTGTACATTCCTGAGCCTGTTCTTTTGGAATATCATGTACAATCAATTCAAAATATGCCGAAAACATACCGCTGATGAGCATATGCTCCAGATATGGATTCGCACGTTTTATGGTAACTCCGAATGTACTCATAATATCAGCAAAGTTATTAGTAGCCTCCATATCGATCTCTGCCATTTCATGAACCAGGTTTTCATATTTTGTTCCTTCACAACAGCATAAAAGCAATTTAAAAGCATCCAGATTTGCATATATATAATCTGTCATTTTCGACATTCCGGACATGGAAAAACTTTGCATATCACTTTGCTGTTTTTCCGGTGGCAGATCAGAAAACACATTAAGGATTTCCCTATATAAATCCAAGAGAAATGTATATGGTTCCTTAACCAATGCGTCAAGCAGTTCTTCTTTACTTTTGTAGTAACCATAAAAGGCACCTGTAGTAACACCGGCTTTTTTTACAATTGAACGCAAAGATGCCCCTTGAAAACCTTTTTCCAAAAATTCTTTTTCTGCAGCTTTAAGAATATTTTCTAAAGTTGTTCTCTCACTATCGCTCATTTTTCTCTCCATATTATAACACTGTTATATAACACCGTTATAATATCAGAATTTAATCAAAATGTCAATAAAAAAATACGATGTACACCTGTTTGTAATGTGTACACCGTATTCTGTAAAAAAATGACAACTTAAAAATTTAATGATCACGCTTTGTAAACTTTAATACCAAAAGATTCATGAATTGCAGTACGTGCTGCTTCAACAGAATCAAATTCCTTTGCTTTCAGCATTTGTGCTGTAATATTTCCAATTGCGGTTGCCTCTCCAGGACCTGCATGGATTTCTTTCTTTGTTGCTTTTGCAGTCAATTCATTTAAATATCCTGCATTGGAACCACCGCCAACAATATGAATACGACTATATGTACGTCCTGTCATTTCCTCAAGTTCTTTTGCAGCTTCTGCATAACAATCTGCAAGACTTGTATAAATAACCGTTGCAATCTCGCCTAATGTTTCTGGAACCTGCTGTCCTGTTCTACGGCAGTAATCCTGAACTTCTTTTGTCATATTCTCCGGAGAAAGGAAGCACTCATCATTTGCATTTACTCTGGATGGGAAATCCTTCGCTTCTTCTGCCATAGCACAAATTTCTGCAAATCCGTATTTATCATCAAATTCATGGCGAACAGACTGAATCATCCATAATCCCATGATATTCTTCAGATAACGGAAACGACCTGCATATCCACCTTCATTTGTAAGGTTCATTTCGCAGCTCTTCTTGGAACAATCTGCATGATCTCTTTCCAATCCCATCAAAGACCATGTACCGGAACTGATGTAAATAAAGTCATCATCATTTGCCGGAACTGCAAGAACTGCAGAACCTGTATCATGTGTTGCAGGCGCTACAACTTCAAGATCAAATCCAACTTCCTCTTTGACTTTTTCAGTAAAATGTCCAATGCTTGTACCAGGCATGATCAGCTTCTGGAAAATCTTTCTTGGATAACCCAGCATATCAATAAGCTCATAATCCCAATCTTTTGTTTCCGGACTTACAAGCTGTCCTGTTGTGGCTTCCGTATACTCGCATGTTTTCTCCCCTGTCAGAAGATAGTGGAAATAATCCGGCACATGAAGAAGTGTTTCTGCCTGTTCCAAATGTTCCGGATGATTCTGTTTTACAGCCATCAACTGATAGATTGTATTATAGATAGCTTTCTGAATACCTGTTCTTGCATACAGATCTTCCAGTGAAATTACTTCGTAAACTTTTTCATCCATTCCTTCTGTACGGTGATCACGATATCCTACTGTATTTCCCAATACATTTCCATCTTTATCCAAAAGAACAAAATCTACACCCCATGTATCTACACCCATACTTACCGGAATTTTCCCGATTTCTTTACATTTTTTAAGTCCATTTAAAATTTCTTTGAAAAGGCGATCAAATTCCCAGCACAGCTCTCCGTCTTTTTTTACCATTCCATTTTCGAAACGGTAAACTTCTTCCAGGATCATTTTTCCATTCTCCATATGTCCCAGAATATGACGTCCGCTGGACGCTCCGATGTCTACTGCCAAATAATATGTTGCCATTATAAAACCTCCTCAATAATATGTAAGTTTACCTGCATCTGCCTATCTGTTGTTCCTTTGCAGTGCAATTTTTCTTCTATATTATGATACCATATTCCTACATGTTACAGCAATAGATAAGAACCTGGTTTGTCAAAAAAAGTGCCCATACAAGGACACTTTTTTATGCACATACATTTTTTACTCTGTAACACCATTATCATAAGAATTATCATATGATCCATCATCATAGGAACTGTCATTATTGTAGTTCTCATCATAGTTCTCATTATAAGAACCTTCACTGCTACTATATTGTTCCGTACTTTCTGCTACCGCCTGTGCCTCTGCCGCTCTTGCAGCTGCAGCCTGTGCCTCTGCTACCTGCTGTGCCACAATTGCCAATTCCGCTTCCTTTGTATCAACAATTCCCTCATAATTTAAGTATCCCACTCCATCAGCAGCAAGAAGATCTCCTTTTTTCATACTTCCAAATGGAAATGCATGAAGAGTTACCGTGCTTCCATCATCTCCAAAAGTAATGCGGATATCATACGATGCACCTGCTGCCGTGGCTTCTGGAGCTGCTGCCGGCTTATAATACAACATTCTCTCTTCATCCGGTGCAAAGATATCTCCTTCTGTCATCAGCTGAGTTATGAAGTCTGCTTCCCCGTCTGATTTAATAGCCATTGCACGAATTGGTCTTGTTGTTGCATTTTTCAACTGAACTTCATAAGCTCCCTCTGTCTTTGTTCCAAGTATTTTAGCCGGAACAGGTGTTGCTGTTGGTTCCGGTACTGCTGTTGGCGCCGCTGTAGGTGCTGCTGTTGTCACTGCTTTTGGTTTTACCTCAGATGCTTTCTGTTTTTCTTTTCCGCATCCTCCAACTGATAACACACTTCCGAGTATAAACATACTTGATATAATAAGTAATTTTTTATTCTTCATCTTTTCTCCACATGCATATTATTTTTTATTGCTCTACAATATCTGAATGTTCGCCTTCCTCTTCGCTTCCACCGTTCTGGTCCTCTCCCCCGTTTATAGCCGGACCATCATCTGTATTTCCATTGTCTCCGCCTTCACTGTTATTTCCACCGTTTATGGCCGGACCATCTCCTGTGTTTCCATCATTTCCGCTATTGCCATTGTCTCCGCCATTTATGCTCGGACCATCATCTGTATTTCCATTATCGGGCGCTTCATCCCCTGTGTTTCCAGAATCACCTTCGTCATAATCTCCACCATCGTAATCTCCATGATCATAAGATGGCACATCGCTTCCTGTATTTGTATTCGAAGAAGGAGTCTCTGTAATAACAGCTTTCGGAGCCGGCGTTTCTTCCTCGGTAGAAGCCATCATCTCCATTGCCTTCGTACTTACAGGTGCTTTTGTTTTCGCACTTATATAAGTAAGATATGCCACATTATCTTCCATATGAATTTCAGTCTTTGTCAGATCTCCAAAAGGAAAATCATGAAGAATTACTTCTGTTTCATCATCAAAAACAAGCTGTACACTATATTCCTGCTTTTCTACCTGGCTGTCTGCATTCTCTTTTCCAGCAACTTTATAAAATAAAATTCTTTCTTCCCCTGCTTTAAAAGGATCATTTTGCATTAACAGATTTACTTTATATTCTGTTTCTTCTTCTGTTTTTATAAAGATGCCTCTGATCTGTTTTCCTGTCTCATTTTTAAGAAGGATTTCATATGCTCCCTGTACTTTTTCTCCTATCATTTTGATAGGTACCGGAGTTGCTGTTGGTATTGGCGACGGAGTTTGTGTCGGTACTGGCGTCGTTGCAGAAGATGATACCACAATTTTCTCCTCTTTCTTTTCTTTACCGCATCCGGACATAATTACAGATGCTGCTAAAGTTCCCATAAACAATACTGATACCAGTTTTCTTTTCATATTTTTTTCCTGCCTTAATTTACTCTGTGATAATTTTTATAGATCCATGTACCTTTCTCTCCGTATGTAAACATCAGCCCGTTTTTTCCGCCTTCATGAGCAAAATAAGGATCGCAGACATAAACTTTACCATCTTTGTCTATTTCACACCAGCCATGAGAGACAAGCTTTCCACTCTTATATTGGATCTTTCCTTTTACATAATGTACATCATAACCCAGAATCTTAGCCATTTGATAAAAGGTACTTGCCATTACAAAACGATTGCCTTTTTTATTTTCAAATCCATAAACAGCTAAATAATCTGCTTCTTTTACTCCATCTGCCAATGAAATATTTCTATTGTCATATTTAAGTGCTGAAGCCCACTTAAATGCTGATTCCAGATTATGCCCTTCCTTTTTCAACACCTTTGCTGCAAGAGATTTTACTTTTGTCAGTTCTTTCATAACGCCATTTTTATCAATATCATAGAATTTTCCATTGATTTCATAGCACTCTTTATTTGTAAGAAGTTTTCCGTTTTTTTGCAGATAATATTTCTTTCCGCCAACACTTCTAATTCCGGAAAATCTGCTTCCATCTTTATTAAAGTAATATTTCGTATTCCCTAAAGTCAGCCATCCTTTTTTCATTTTTCCGGTTTTTTCTACGAAATAATACATTTTTCCGCTAAGGGTTCTCCAGCCGATTGTCTGATGACCATCTTTTTCAAAATAATATTTATCACCATCTATCGTCGACCAGCCTAATTTCATCTGCCCTGTTTTTGGTACAAAATAATATTTCTTTCCGCCAAGGGAACGCCAGCCAATTGTCTGACGACCATCTTTTTCAAAGTAATATTTTTTTCCATCAATGGTAGACCAGCCTTTTTTTATCTGACCGGTTCCTGGTACAAAATAATATTTCTGATTGTCAATCACTGCCCAGCCTTCTGTTCGACGTCCTTTTTCTCCCAGATAATATTTTTTTCCTCCCAGTTCTTTCCAGCCACTTTCTTCAAGAATGGTTCCATCTTCTTTCTGCCAGTAATAACCATTCTCTTTTTGAACCCAGCCGGCATCCTGAAGAGTTTCTTTTTTTTCACATTTTCCATCTGCACCAAAATAATATTTTGTATTGCCTATAATCCTTACCTCGTTCTTTACGATCATTCCATCTTTTTCAAGATAATAGACATCTTTCTTGTTATTTGTTTCATAAAGCCCGGAATGTCTGCTCTGATCTGCCGCCTCTGTACCTTCAAAAAATTCTGAAGGTACATCCGTTGTATAAACTGGAAGATCCTGTACTTCGGAACCTGTTACATCATTTTTATCCAAATAATATTTCCATTTGCCATTCTCAACATTTAACACATATCCGCCGGATGCTTTTGTTTTTATTCCTGCTGTTTCTGAAACAACAATATTCCATGATGTTTCTCCCAGAAACTTCCATTCTCCTGCATGAGAAAGATCCTTTTTATCATCGCCTTCCACAGAGGACCATGTTCCATTTGCAGCATCCCAATAGTATTTATGATCAAGTTCTTTCTTGTCTCCTAACACCTTATAGTGTTCAACAAAAACTCCCAGAATTTTTCCATCTGCATCAACGTTCTTTACAATTTCCTGTGAATGTTTTATTTCTTCCACAACTTCTTCACCAGTGTCGAAAGATTCCAGACTATCCGAAAGTTCTAATTCAGGTTCCTGCATTTCTTCCGGTTCCTGCAAAACTACTTCCATGTTTTCGTTAGAACCATCTGTAAGTTCCCCTGCCATTGCCGGCATCACACTTGTTCCTGCCATAGAAACGGACAGGAGCACTGCCAAAATTTTTCCTCTTGTTTTCATTTTTTCTCCTCACTATAAACAAATTGTAAAATGATCCCTATGATCATCATATAACCTTAAAAATATTGTAGCATTGTGCTTCTTAGATGTCAATGAAATGGCCTGATATGGATTTTACAGCCGGAAATCTATAAAAAACCGGGCAGCTCTTTCTGCCCGGTTTTTTTCATATTTACTGCACTTTTTCTGTTAAAACACCATTTGTATCAATGTCGTAGTATTTTTCATTAATTTTGTAACTTTTTTTGTTGGTAACAAGCTTTCCATCTTCCTGGAAATAATAATTTTGTCCTTTAATACTTCTAACTCCACTAAAACGTGTTCCATTTTTATTTGCATAATATCTATAATTTCCATCAATAATCCATGTGTTCTGCTTCATAACACCTGTCTTTTTATCAAAGAAATATGCTTTCCCACCCAGAAAGCGCCATCCAAAATGCTGCGTTCCATCTTTTTCAAAATAATATTTCTTTCCATTTAAAGTAAGCATTCCCCGTTTCATAACACCGGTCTGTTCATTAAAATAGTAATTTTTGCCATTTAAGGTTTTCCATCCTGTTACCATTTCCCCGGTTTTATATTGAAGAAAATAAGTGTTTCCCTCTATTGTTTTTAAACCGGTAACAAGCCTTCCTGTTGCAGGCGCCATGTAATATTTATTTCCCTTCCATGTCTGCCAGCCGACTTTTCGCCTTCCGCTTTTATATGCAAGGAAATATCTGCTTCCACCCAGCATCTGCCAGCCGCCTTTTCGGAGAATTGTATTATCATCCTGAAGCCAGTAATATCCATCTGACTTTTTCACCCATCCCTCTTTCACGGGAACATAGGACTTATAGCATTTACAGTCAGAACCAAACAAATATACTGTTCCATTTACGGTAAGTTTCTTATTGCGTACCATGGTTCCATCTTTTAAAAGATAATAAATATTTTTCTTAATTGGGCGAAGACCTGCATGATTTCGAATATCTGATCCGGCACCTTTATACAATGCATCCGGAACATCCATCGTATCAGTCCATTCTTTATGCTGCATATCTTTCTTTACATCATTTGCGGTATATGTATAGTCCCAGATTGCATCTGCAAGATCCATCTGGTATCCTGTCACTGCTATTCCAAAACCATTCTCTGCTCTTAACAGCCATTCCATATGTCCCCAAATATTATAATAAAAAGTTCCTGACATTTTCTGCAAAACAAGCTGCTTAGAACTTGGAGAATATTTAAACATTCCCCATGCATCGGATTCATAATCCCATACGTATGTCACCAGATGGCTGTCCAGACTTTCATTCTTATTTGTATACTGATCAATTTCCACACCAATAAACTGTTCATTTTCATCATATAGTTTAAATGCACGGAAATGTAAATTTAGCTGCTTTGCAGCATACAGGGATCCTTCCCCATCAGCCTCATCTGTTTTTTGTGCAATAAGATCCTTGGTAATATCCCCATTGCAGCCCAGCATTGTAGCAATTGATATTTCTTTCTCTTCTGGGATTTCTTCACTTGTAAGGGCATCTTCCAAAATAGCCTCTTCCGGTACAGATAATACCTCCTCTTCCGTAATATCTGTCTCCTCCGGTTCAACTGGTATATCGGGTTCAACAGCAACCTCTGGTTCAATAGTCTGCTCTGATTCTAAGTCTTCCGGGAATTCCTCTTCTGCCACTTCTGCCATATCTGCAGGTACATCCTGTAACATATCTTCACCTGCAACAACCGGCACAACACTGCTTCCTGTAAGCGCTGCTGTCAACAATATGGCAATCACAACTTTCTTTCTCTTCATACCCTTCCCCCCTATATATATTAATTACTTTAATTGTAGCACTCCAAATATACAGTGTCAATTAATGAGGAGCCTCTTACATTCAAAAAAGCAGGGATGCCAAGCATCCCCGCTTTCTATTTTACATATTAGTAATCTAACACAACTCTGCCTGAAAATTAGTCGTACAGGTTCTGTGCGATTTCTTCGTTATCCATTGTGTCTGCAGTATACCACTGGCATCCTGTATCAACATCTTCAACTTCTTCACCTTTAGCTGCTTTGTAAGCAAGTTCTACAACTGCTTCACCCATAGCTACAGGAGCCTGTGTGATAGCACCAAGGAAAGTTCCGTCTTTAACTGCTGCTTTGATAACTGCACCGGAGTCAAATGTAACACCGATAACCTGATCATCACCAGTACCGAATTTCTGAAGGTTTTCATTACCAACAACCATAGCTTCACCAGAGTGCTGGTTAGAACCATATACACAGATTGTATCTTCTTTGTTTAACAGAGTCTGGCAGTCGATAGCAGACAGCTCAGATGTTACCTGAGAAGGTACAAGAGTTTCGATGATAACATCACCGTCATCAGAAGATTCAACTTTTGCATCACCTACGTATTTGTCGTTACCTTCAAGTTTTACTTTATGACCATCAGCGATAGCCAGTTCGCCGATTTTGTCGATAAATCCAAGACCACGGTTTACGATAGATTCGGAAGTAGCATCCTGTCCCATAACACCAATTCTTACAGGACCGTCTGCTTTTTCAATTCTGTCTTTCAGAACTTTGTATGTTTCTTCTGCTGCAAGTTCACCTGCTGCATAGTTATCTGTAGCTGCATTTGCTAAAATAGCTCCTTCAGGTGCACCTGGAACACCAGAGTCGAAACCGATGATCGGAATACCAGCTTCCTGTGCCTGAGTAATAGAATCAAGAGCAGCATCTGTATCAAGAGCAGCGAATGCGATAGCTGATGGTTTCTGGTTGATTGCAGAGTTCAGCATCTGAACCTGGTCTGCGATATCAGACTCAGAGTTTGGTCCAACAAAGTTGATTTTGCATCCTAATTCAGCTTCTTTGTTTTCAGCACCTTTTTTAACTGCCTGCCAGAACTGATGCTGGAAACCTTTAGAAACGATTTCAATTGTGATTTTGTCTTCAGCATGTACAGTTGTAGCACCCATCATTGTTCCTACCATTGCTGCGCATAATGCTAAGCTAACAAGTTTTCTTTTCATTTTGTAATCCTCCTTAAAGATTATATAGTTTTCTTTATATGTAAACCGCTATTTTTCTCCCACTGCGGTACATACCTTATAAATACAATAGTTTTTGCTTACCCCGAAATACTTTCCATGATTATGCTGTTTTTTTGTTTTTTAATACGTCTACAAAAATTGCGATAATCAGAATTAACCCGGTAATGATCTGCTGCCAGTTAGCCTGAAGTCCAATGTATGGAAGACCTGTTTTCAGCAGAGACATTACAAATACACCAAGAAGAGTTCCTGTGATTGTACCTACACCACCTGTCATGGAGGTACCACCAATGATTGCACCTGCAATGGCATCCAATTCAAGTCCTGCACCTGTTCCAGGAGCGATCGCCTGGAAAGTAGATGCGTATGCAACACCTGCAAGTCCTGCAAATAAACCAGAAATAACATATGCAAGTCCCTGGAATTTAATTACGTTTACACCAGAAAGACGTGTTGCTTCTTTATTACTTCCGATTGCAATAATATAACGTCCTGGTCTTGTTTTATTTAAGAACACAGACATAATAAATACAAGAATAAGAATCAAAATGAAACCTACCGGAACCATTCTTCCATCCATTTTCATTTTGAAGATGCTTCTGAACCATCCCTGTGGTGCAGCTGCCGGTGGCCATGTAACACTCATACCACCTGTTAAAATGGATCCAAGTCCACGACAAATCATCATAGAACCAAGTGTTGCGATAAACGGAGGCAAATCCATTACTGCAACCAGAACTGCGTTTAATAAACCGATCAAAAGACCTAACACAATTGTTGCAACAATACCAACACCTACCGGAAGACCAACTTTTGTGATCAGATATCCACCAAACAGACTGTAACAGATCATACCTGTACCAATGGAAAGGTCAACACCACCTGTAATCAAACAGAATGTAACACCTATTGCCATTAAACTGATATAATAAGAATAGTCAAAAATACTTACTAATGTTGAATACTGACGGAAAGCCGGGCTTTTAATACTGAAAAACAGTGCCAGCAACACAATTACTAAAACTACTACAATTTTCTGAGTTCCAATTGCTTTTACAATTGGATTATTGGTAAAAGCATTTCCCTTTTTTTCTTTACCTGCCATCTCTCTCTCCTCCTCTTAGTTTCTAAGGGTTGCCGCATGCATGATGTTTTCCTGGGTTGCTTCGGAGATATCAATTTCTCCTGTTTTCTTACCTTCGCACATTACTACAATACGGTCACTCATTCTTAAAATTTCTGTCATCTCAGAGGAAATCATGATGATCGACTTTC
>JARIAR010000039.1 GCA_029257805.1 Blautia sp. | reverse complement strand
ACTTGGTTATAATCTAAAAAACCGTCAATTCGGGTCTATTCCCAAACTGACGGTTTCTCTTTCTTTATATTCTATTTTCTGCCTAAACATAACAAACTCTATGTCTTCCCTACTTAATCGCCCACATGCCTTTTTTTCGTTTCCAAATAATATAAAAACAAATTAAATGTACTGCAAGGGTGATTCCCCAACTAATCGGATACGAAAGATATAGTGTAAACAGCGAACGTTCCCATACAAAGGCCGTAAAAATCCACAAAATACGGAACCCACAAATCCCAATCAACGATACAAACATTGGCACTATGGAATATCCCAGACCTCTAAGCATACCAACAGCTACTTCCATCATTCCGCATATGAAATATAATTGACAGATAATCTGCAATCTGGATAATCCATAATGAATTACTTCCGGATCAGAAGAATAAATATGTAAAAGTGAGGTTCCAAATAAGTATCCTGCACTTCCCATAATGCCGCCTACAATAAATACAATAATCATGCACTGAAAAAGAATTTTCAGGATACGCTTAGGTTTTCCTCCACCAACATTCTGGCTGGTAAAGCTAAGAGCTGTCTGATACACTGCATTCATAGATGTATATACGAATCCTTCAATATTACTTGCTGCTGTATTTCCCGCCATCGCAATAGATCCAAACGAATTTACTGATGATTGAATCAATATATTGGATATAGAAAAAATTGCTCCTTGCAATCCTGCCGGAAGACCGATTTTCACAATACGGACTAATTTATCTTTATCTATATGCAGTTCACGCAAATTTAAACGATACATACCATCGCTGTTAATCAGGCATCGTACAATCAAAAACGAGGATATGATCTGAGAAATTACCGTTGCAGTGGCAACTCCTGCCACTCCCATATCAAATACAATCACAAAAATTAAATTCAAAATTACATTAATAACACCAGCGCTCAAAAGGTAGTACAGCGGTCTTCTTGTATCTCCAATGGCTCTCAATATCGCAGCGCCAAAATTGTACACTAACATAGCTGGCATTCCAAGAAAATAAATGCGCATGTATAAAACTGAATGATACCGTACATTATCCGGTGTATCCATCCATACTAACATTGGTTCTGCAAGAAGCAAACCAGCTACAATAAGAATAAATCCGCCAACCACGCCCAACAAAACAGAAGTATGAACGGTATCCCGCACACTTTTTTCATCTCTGGCTCCAAAATACTGTGCTACAAGCACATTGGTCCCAATAGAAAATCCAATAAAAACATTTACAAAAAGATTGATCAATGCACCTGTGGATCCTACTGCTGCCAATGCATGACTTCCGGCAAACCTGCCAACCACCACAATATCAGCAGCGTTAAACAGCAACTGTAAAATACCAGACAACATCAATGGCAGTGCAAATATTAATAATTTTCCAAAAAGCGGACCATTACACATATCCATTTCATACGTTTTTTTCATCCTTCCATTCCCTCCTCATGAAAATGTAATCTTCTGCACTTACACCATTATAAAAAAACAGCTCCTCAATGTAAAGTACTATAAAAAATACGCCGATACTAACGTTTTCCCGTTTGTTGTATCAGCGTAATGTTTTTATAATCTTGTATCAAACAGCCCGCAAAAACTATCAATTGGATCCTTTCCCTTAAATGCCTCTTCTCCAGTCATCAAATCATAGATCAATGCATCCAGAGTCGCAGGTTTTGCATCATAGGTATTAATATAAGTTCTTGCCTGAGGAATATCTGCCAGCATAGTAGGCTGTCCACAACCTACTACAATTACCGGGATTTCAAAAATATACCATGGAATTTCTCCACCGCCTTTTGACAATCCGAAACTTGGTCTTCCGCTTGGAACATCACATAGCGTAATAACCAGATCCATATCTTTTACAAAATCTGCAATTGCATTCTTTCCGGCAAAATAAAGGTTTATATCCGGCTTCTCCCCGGCTTCAATTTGCTTCTTCATAACATCTAACGGACTTTCGTAAATAAAGGCATCAAATCCTTTTTCGCATAATTTTTCCTTCAAAAGTGCTGCAGGATTGTTTCCTCCACCACTCATTAATTTTCTCATGGCAGCCATACCACTTTCTGCAGCCTTTATATGCACGATCATAATTCTTTTATATCTCTGCGGCGTTACCGGAAGTATATTTTTATCTTTATATTTTACAAGTGTAATGCAGTCATCTGCAATTGCTTTATGCATTGCTTTAGCTTCCTCTGTTCCTAACGCTCCATCTAAAAACTCCTGATCCGGAACCAGTTCTTTTAAACTCTTTTTATGCAGTCCCATATGTGCTTTCAGTCCCAGAATACGCATTAATGCCTCTGTCATTCGTTCTTTGCGGATGACACCATTTTTATATGCATTTAGCATAATCTCAAAATCTTCATCTGGATCATTAAAGAACAAAAACATATCGCATCCTGCATTGATAGCTGTCGGCAGCATCTTTGCACGCGTCATGCGATCTGTCATAGCAACCATATGCGATGCATCTGTTACTACCATTCCATTAAATCCCAGACGATCACGAAGCAACGTTGTCATAATTTCAGGACTCAAGGTTGCAGGCATCATATCTTCATCATTCAAGTCCGGATTAATTGCTTTTGCATACTCAGGAAGCATAATATGACCTCCCATAATTGCATCCAATCCATTATCAATCAATGTTTTATACACCATTCCATATGTCTCATCCCATTTCTCCGGTTCAAAATAATTGATATTATTAGAAAGATGTGCATCTCGGAAATCCTGTCCATTTCCCGGAAAATGTTTTGCCGCACAGGCAAATCCCGGATTTTCATGAGCACCTTTTAAATATGCCGCGCTCATTTTGGCCACACGTTCCGGATATCCTCCGAATGCACGTGTGGCAATTTCTGTATTTTCCCAATTATATAAAATATCACATACTGGTGCAAAAGCCATATTGCAGCCTACAGCGGAAGCCTCCTTATTAGATATTTTTCCAAGTGCAAATGCATACTCTTCTTTATCCGTTGCTGCAATCTTCACACCGGAACCAAGAAAAGTTCCATCCTGACAAGCTCCATCCCCGCCAGCTTCCGTATTACATGCAATAAAAACAGGAACTTTTGCATATTTTTGCAATTTTCTATTCTGTGCCTGTACTGCCTTTCCTGGTGCTGAATTATAACGACACCCGCCAAGGTGATATTTTTCCATTAGATTTTTTAAATATTCTTCGTCAAAAGACTGTGTCAACTGAAAAAATAGCTGTCCAACTTTCTCTTCGTCACTCATTTTTGCAATTGTGCTTTCGACCCATTTACAATCTTCATCCGATAAATAATATGGATTTGCCTTCAAATTTACACGCATATAGCTCTCCTTTCCACCTTGCCCGTTTATTGCAGATTATCTTCAAATGCCTTAATTTTTTCATTCTGATACGTACCGCCATAAGTACCCTCTACGAATTTAGGTACTGCAGTTTCAATAAATTCGTTCCATGATTCCTTTTCATAACGTACCAAAACCGGATAATAAAATACTCCATTTTTTAATGCCGCATCACAGTCTCCCGGGGCATCTCCTGTCATCAGAACTTTTTCTCTCTCATAACCTTTTTTTATCAACTCTTCAATACAATATGCTTTACTTCCCGCATCCTGTGCCAGCACAAGATCCACATAAGCCAAAAGGTCATATAACTGCCATTCATCTAAAACCGCTTTTTCGTTAGCGGAAGACACAATGGCAATATCAGCGTATTCATGAGCACATCTCAAAGCTTCCTTTACTCCCTCAAAAGGCTTTTTATCCCTCTCGTCCAGTTTATCAATAGCTATATTAACTGATTTTGACCATGAAAGTGCTTTTTTCATACAGGTATTTCCGGAAACATCAATTGATCTCTGAAGTGCCGCATTTGATAACTCCTTACTTTCTGCCACCCATTTTTCCAATTCTTCAATTCCTTCAATTTTCGTATACGTTTCATTGATCTCGCGAAGCATTTTTGCAAGCCCTTTAAAACGATTGATACCACGAGTCATTGTATAAAGGTTAATCTCATTCCATCTTTTTAAAATCGGGGATTCCCATTTATACAAATTCCATTCTTCTACCATACATGGTCCAAAACATCGGATATGTTTAATATCCATTGTATCCATAGCACATCCGTCTGAATCTACGCAAATCAAAAACTCTTTTTTTCTCGAAAATTCTTTTAATCCCATCTCTGTCGTTTCTCTCCTTTTTAATATTGTATTTACAACACTACAAACGCACAGGATCCTGGCGCTACTTCAAGTTCTCCCTTTCCCTTTACAGGATTCATCTTTGGAATTTCATTATTATTTTCAAGTACGAGAGGTTTCCCATTTAACGTCATAACGGATGCTCTCATATTCCCATTTTCTCCAGCCAGAAGATATACCTCTGCTTCTTTTGGCAGTCCGACAGTTGTTGTTTCTTCCAAACTATTATTAATCACCAGATACACCAGACCTTCTTTTCCATCTTTACGGCTATGTGCATAAACATGTGCACCATAACGTACTGGCTCTTTTGTCTCATAAACAGTTGGTCCCATCAAGCGATTCCACAACAACACCGCAAAATAGTTTGGTCTCGGATCAAATATCTCTCTGGAAAGGAATCCATAATCACTGCTTGCCAGAGTATTATGAAAAATAATGCCATTGGTAATTTTGGCAAATCCGGCAAGTTCATTTAAGGTTCTTAAAACATCCAAATAAGTAGATGCCCATGTATTTCCGCCGCCTCCTGCATCTCCAGATTCTGTTACCCATATCTCCGCCCCCGGTGCATATTTGTCACGAAGGGGTGCGTATGTACGCGCAAAACTAACAGCAGTCTCCAGATATTCTTCACTATTTGCCTCTTCTGCCGGCCAATGTGCATTTGGCATTACAGATGCCAGACGCTCAGATACTCCATTATAATAATGATAACTAAATACTTCCAGCGGCTCTGTTGTTCCATCCAACAGATCCGCACATCCATATGTTTTCATTGCCAGCTGCTCAATTCCACCTGCGGCTCTACTCTTTCTTCCAAATGTAACGTTATCTCCACCGGTTGTACTTGGACCCACACAGATGCACTCCGGATAATTTTCCCTTAACCATTTAAAAAATAAATCCTGATCTCTGCGATAATGCTCCGGTGTATAACCTTTCGGAAATCCCGTTTCTTCCATCATATTAGGTTCATTGGCAAACTCTGCCGCAGCAATAGGAACTCCATATTTTTTACTTAATCCAAACAGTTTCTCCGCTTCTTGTGCTGTCCATGGATCTTCCGCAGCATGAAGCCCCGGACAATTGGCTACGGATACCATTAATTTTGCTCCAATTTCCTTTACAAAATCAAGAACTCCAATCCACTGTTCTTTCGTTAGTACATTTAAATATCCTTCCGGTACTTTTCCTTTTGTTGTCCCATCAAAATCATAGTACGTTTTGGTTGCCCATGTACCAGATACACGCACCCACACCTGCCCTAGCTCTTTTGCCAATTTACGAAGTTTTTTATCGTATAGGTTTATGGGTGCATATACCTGCATCAGGTCACGATACATTGCCGAAATTCCCTCTTTCGTCGGCTTGACATAAAAATCTTCCGTCCCTGCAATCTGCTCCGGCGTATATGTTTTCCAGAACGTACCGCCTGTAACTTCCGCAAATTCTACATTATAACTCATTAACATGGGATTCATTTCTCGAATCTTATGGAGTCCTCCCGTTTGCAATTCCACTCGTTTTGCCATTTCTCTATCCCTTCTTTTATAAATTTATTCTCTAAAAATCCCCCACTTTTTCAAAAAACAGCATCTTGTTTCTGATACGTGAGGGATTTCCTTTATGCTCATTATATAAAGTTTCTTATTTCTCTGCCTTTTCTGCTTTTTCTTGCAAAATTAATGCATTTTCCTCTACACGCTTTTTATTTAGCGGATAAAGAAACCACAGTGCTGCTGCCAGAAGCAGAAATCCAAATGCCGGTACCAAACAGGACAAATCAAATATTCCTTTTGTAACTGCCGGATCAAATGCTGTTTTTGCTGTGTATCCAATTAGACTAAGTAAGAATCCGGTAAGACCTGCTGAAGTAGCCTGTCCCATTTTTCTGGCAAAAGAATAAACCGCATAAATTGTTCCATCGGAACGTTCACCTGTACGCACTTCCGTATCGTCAATAACATCTGTGATCATTGCCCAGCAAACCAGAGAAAACGCAGCAAGTCCAAGATAAGCCAATCCATAAAGTCCAACATATAGCCAGGCATTTTTTGTATGAGTCAGCCATGTTATAATGAACATAGCTGCCCCAAACAAGGAACCAACTATTGACAGTTCTTTTCTTCCCCATTTTACCTGTAGTTTAACAACTACCGTAGATAAAAGCAAGGTCATTATCAAGCCAACCATTCCAACTGCCGCTTGCGCCTGCACATTTCCAAAATAATTTGGATATACATAAGTGGTCATAGACTGCATAGTTAATTGTACTAACAACATTAAAATAGAGCATACCACAATACCAATCAAAGCTTTATTCGTTACAAGACTTTTTAATAAACTGCGAAGATCAAATTTTTCTGTTTTTTGCTCTATTTTTACACGCTCTGTGGACATAAAATAGCAGAGTATATAGCAAATGATCGCTCCAACGGAACAGATCCCTGCTGCCAGGGTTGTCTTTGGTCCGGAAAGTATCTGGTTCCCCTTCGCATCTTTATAATATACAAGCAAAGGAAGTACAACTCCAATGAATGTTCCGGCTAAAGTCTGCCCAATTGTACGGAAACTGGACAGCTGCGCACGTTCTTTTGGATCTCCCGAAATAGCAGATGCCATAGAACCATATGGAATATTAATACCAGTATAAAAAATACTTCCCCATAAAAGATAAGTACCAAACATCCATCCAACTTTAAAGCCCATTGGCATATCAGCGAACCAGGATGCATACATAAGAAATGAAGCAAAGGCTACAGGACCACACATTCTTCGAATCCATGGAAGGAATTTTCCCTTTTTACCCGGACGACTTCTGTCTACTATCTGCCCCATTGCCACATCTGTAAATGCGTCTACAATTCGTGCAGCCATCATCATTGTTCCTACTAATGCTACAGACACTCCCATAACATCCGAATAAAATTTCATCAACATCATACTGGACAAAATAAACGTAAAGTCATTGCCAAAATCACCAAACATATATCCCAGCTTGTCAACCATGCCAAATTTTTTTGCTGTCCTTATTTTCTTATCCATTTGAAACTCCCTCCTTTTTTAATTTTTCTTTATTTTGATGAGTTTTGCATTTAAACTTTCACAAAATCCTTCCGGCATCAAATCTCCTGCCAGATTTTTGGCATTTTCCATATTCATGCCCTTCATCATGTCCCACATGCCTTCTCCCGGAATTATTTTCATATTCATTGTAAGCTTTACTGCTTCCTGTACAATTTTCAGTGCCTCTGGATTTTTTGCAAGATCCTGCAGTGTATCTTTAATACTATACATACCTTCCGGAAATTCCATCGGAGCGGAAAGATCCATATCTCCTACTGTATCAAACCAATTTGCAACACCTTCCGCACGTTCATTTACTTCTGGAAGCACATAAATTTCCGGTTCTTTTTCCACTTTTTCAAGTGTGATACTATCTTTTGCCTCTCCTGCTACAGCAAGCACTGTATTCATTCCTTTCTTTAACGCTACCGTAAATACAAATACTTTATCAGAATGAAGTTCTCCTGCTTTTTCTCCATTTAAATATAGTGTAACTGCCTGCTGGTTAGAATATACACGAATCTCTGTCCTTTCTCCGGCCCGCTGTGCATAACGCCTTCCACATACATGAACCATTGGTTCTTTATTCCAATATGCTTTGTAAATATAATAACTGTCTTTTTTTATTTTACGATCCATCGTCACAAGACCTTTGTTATTTCGACCGGAAACACCGCCCTCATCACGCGCCGCACACCCGAAATCAAACATATTCCAGACATAAGAAGACCAGATCCATGGACGCTCATCCAATACTTTTGCCATATGCTCATGGTAAAGTGCCTGATATTCTTCACTATAATCTTTACATACAGGATTCGCTCCATGGTAACTAATGATCCCTTCGCAACCATACTCTGACATTCCCAGGCAAAGATCAGGGTGTTTTGCATGAAACATATCCAGCCACGGTCCATTATCTTCCATCCTGCCGCCATACCATCCAAAGTAATGATTGTAAGCAATTACATCTGTAAGTGTATGCATGGGGCTATCCACCGGTGTCATGCTTACATGGGCAATTGTTGTCAATCTGGTGGGATCCATTTTTTTTGCAAGTGCATTTAACTCTTTATGATTTTCTACCAACTGTTCAGAGATGCCTCCTATAAGAATCTCATTAGAAATCCCCCAGAAGCAGATGGATGGATGGTTGTAATTTTGAATAATCAGTTCTTTCAGCTGATCGATACAATTTTTATGTGCTCTCGGATCCTTATTCATCACACTAATAAATGGAATCTCTGCCCACACTACAAATCCAAGTTCATCGCATGCATCATAGAAATCCTGACTGTGCTGATAATGCGCCAAACGTATGGAGTTTGCTCCAAGATCTTTAATCAGTTTTGCATCTTCATAATGTTCTTCTCTTGTTAAAGCATTCCCCTTATATAACCAGTCCTGATGACGGCTCACTCCTCTCAATGGAGTTTCCTTTCCATTAAAAATAAATCCCTTATTAGGATCACACGAAAAAGACCTAACACCAACCTGTGCAGAAATTTCATCAAATGTTTCATTTCTTCTCTGCAATCTTGCCGTTACTGTATAACAATACGGTAAATCAATCTCCCATCTTTTTGCATCTGGAACATATATTTTTACTTCTGCAGCTTCTGCGGGACGACACGCAGCTCCCACTTCATTTCCCTCTGCATCACAAATAGAATATAGTACAGTAAAATTTTCATCGATATTCTTCACATAAGTTTTAATCGCAAACTCAGCACCTCCGCATTTACAGGGAACCGGAGTCACCTGAATGCCGGGACCTCCATAATATTCCAGGTCAAAATGCGCTTCCGGTACACTGATAATATTGACTCCACGATACAAACCTCCATAAAATGTAAAGTCTGCTGACTGTGGATATACATTATCTCTGTGCTCATTACTACAGGCAATGACCAACAAATTTTCTTCATTTTCTTTACACAGATCTGTAATATCCGCTCGAAAAATTGAATATCCGCCTTCATGATAAACAGCTTCTGTCCCATTTACGTATACGGTTGCCTGCTGTCCTGCTGCCAGTACTTCCACAAAAACCCTAGTTCCGCCAAAAGCTTGTTTTGGTATTTTAAAATTCTTTGCATACCAGTATTTTCCTTTTTTATAGCTTCCGTTTCCATCATGCCCGTCTATTGCATTCCAGGTATGTGGCAGATCGATCTGCTGCCATTCTGTTGGAAGTGTATCCGGAAGTCCCACATCCTTCTGAATAAACTGCCAGTTTTTATTCAGGTTAATAATTTTACGCATACATCCATTTCTCCTTTGTGTACGATCTTCTACATGAGCTTTCTCATTTATTTTGTCCATTTTAATATCTTTCTATTTTTTCAGTTAGTATTATTTTTATCTTTATCTATATAATTTTTATTTATACTTGATTTTTCCTAAAAATTATATGATAATAGTAAATAATTATACGGATGTATTGTAATAATAGTTTAACTTATAATTTACGAAATGAGGGGTTTTATGCATTACGAAGCAGAATTAAGATTTTTGCAAAAACTTCTGAAAAACTTTTACATTTCTACTAACATTGTAGATCCGCTGAGCAGCCATATTCCTGAATTTGATTTAGGACTTCGCAGAATGATCGACAACGAAATCGATTATCGTAAGTTCTTTACGTTCCCTTCCAACACTCCCGCTTCCAATACTATTTATCGGATTCAGGATAAATTTTTCTGCAACTACATCTGCCTTCAACTTCCAGATGTAACAAGATCACCGTCTTATTTTATTATCGGACCATATACTAATCGAACCATTACTAATACACTTTTATTTGATCTTGCAGGACACTTATCACTTTCTCCTCAGCAATTTAAACAGTTGCAGAAGTATTATACAAATCTCATCACTATAACAGACGAGGATACATTATTTTCAATTGTTACAACTTTCGGAGAATGCCTTTGGGGAAGTTTTGAGAACTTTTCTGTGGAAACAATAGACAACCATGTTCCGGACAGGGTAGAACCAGTAGCAACACGGCCTGATTTCCACGAACCGGAAGAAGCCTTCCTGACTATGCAGATTCTTGAGAAAAGATATGAATCAGAAAATCAGTTAATTCACGCTGTTTCACAGGGACTGGTCCACAAAGCTGAAATGGCTATGATGAATAATAGCTTTTTTACTTTGGAACAACGCTTTTCTGATCCTGTACGTAATATAAAAAATTACTGTATTATTATGAACACGCTGCTTCGAAAAGGAGCGGAACAAGGACTTGTGCATCCTCTTCATATAGATAGTCTCTCTTCACGCTTTGCCCGTAAGATTGAGCAGATTACCTCTCCCGAAAATGGTCAGGCATTGCAGAAAGAAATGATTCATAAATACTGTCTTTTGGTAAAAAATCACTCTATGAAGGGATTTTCACTCCTTGTACAAAAAGTCGTAACACGAATTGACTCCGATCTTACTGCAGATCTTAGTCTGAAAACTCACGCAAAACTCTTGAATGTAAATGCCAGTTATCTTTCCACATTGTTTAAAAAAGAAACAGGAATGACACTAACTGACTATGTAAATAAAAAAAGAATAGAGAATGCAGTCTTTCTGCTTAACTCAACCAATTTACAAATTCAAAGCATTGCACAGTATTGCGGAATACCAGATGTCAATTATTTTACAAAGCTGTTCAAAAAGCACATTGGAAAAACTCCAAAAGAATATAAATCTCAATTATTATAAAAAAGAAGAGGATACCAAAAATGTATCCCCTTCTTTTTCCTATTCAAACATCTTTTTATAGATCAAATCCAAAATACTTTACTGCATTGTTATAAGAAATTCCCTTTATAATCTTTTCTAAAACTTTATAATCTGCCGGGTATTCTCCATTCTCTACCCATTCTCCAACTAATTCACACAGAATTCTTCTAAAATATTCATGTCTTGTATAGGAAAGAAAACTTCTGGAATCTGTCAACAT
>JARIAR010000034.1 GCA_029257805.1 Blautia sp. | reverse complement strand
GGGCAGAGGTGGAAGTGTGGTAACACATGGAGCTGACTGTTACTAATCGGGTGAGGGCTTGACCAAGAACGCAAGGTAAAAGAATTCTCAAGGAAATGTCACATGTATGTAGTTTTGAAGCGATAATCATGAAAATGTAACTTTTGATAGTTACATTTTTATATTTATCTTTATAAAGGGGATTGGTCAAATGGTATGATAGGGGTCTCCAAAACCTTTGGTGGGAGTTCGATTCTCTCATCCCCTGCTAAAAAATAAGACGATATAGCTAAAAAGTTATATCGTCTTATTTTTTTTATGCAGAAACCAATTCCGTTAAAGAATGAAAAGTATATCCCATTTCTTCCCATTTTGTGAGAAGTTCATCCAGAATTTGTCCGTTTGTTGCAGATGTACTGTGGAGAAGGACAATAGCTCCAGGATGAATGCGAGTGAGTAGTTTATCAAAGGCCTGTTCTTTTGTAGGTTGATTATCTGCATACCAGTCTACATAGGCAAGACTCCAGAAAAAGGTTTTATATCCCATTTCTTTTGCCATAGCAAGGTTAGAAGTATTATAGATTCCACGAGGAGGACGATAGAATTTTGTCATGGGACGTCCCATTAGCTTTTCATATAAATTTTCAACACCTTCCAATTCTTTTTGAAAAGCTTCTTTTGATGAAATTCCGGACATATCTGGATGAGTAAGAGTATGATTACCGACAGTATGGCCGTCTGCAACAATACGTTTCACAAGTTCAGGATGATCGGAAATAAAGTTGCCAACAACAAAAAAAGTAGCAGGGGCATGATGTGCTTTTAGTGCCTTTAGAATAGATGGCATATTTCCGTTTTCATATCCGGAATCAAAGGTTAGATATAGGATTTTTTCCTGAGTATCCTGAGCGAAATAGGCATCATATTTTGACAGTTCCTCAATAGTAGCATTTCCTACAGGACGTTTTCCTTCTTCCTGAAAACTTAATCCCCAGCTGTTTCCGGAAGAAGAAGTTTCCTGTGTTTTGGAAGAAGGATAAAAGGAATTTATAAAAGTCCTGGTTCCGGCGCCAATTATGTAGGCGACCACTAAAAGAAAAACTGCTTTGCCTTTGGAATGAGAAAAAGGATGAAAGTTAAATTTCATAAAAACCTCAGACTTGTTTTTCATATACAATATATGAAAAATAAAAAGAAATATATTACAACATTTTTTTCTTCTGACAGGAGTTTCCAAAAACACATGAAAAAAGTTTTTTTCCGGTTGGAGTTGCTGCCAGTCCGCCTTCCGCAGTTTCTTTTAATGTAGGAGACATAGAATCTCCTATTTTTTTCATAGTGATAATTACTTCGTCTGCAGGGATAGCACTTTTGATACCGGCAAGAGCGAGTTCAGCCCCCACAAAAGCACCAGCAACGCCAGAAGCATTTCGTTTAATACAAGGGATTTCAACAAGACCAGCAACAGGATCGCATACAAGGCCAAGAATGTTTTTGAGAGTAATTGCAACTGCAGAATCAATCATGTCTGGAGTGCCGCCGGAAAGTTCTACAATAGCTGCTGCAGCCATTGCAGCGGCAGATCCGCATTCTGCTTGACATCCCCCCTGTGCGCCTGCAAGAGAGGCATTATTGGCAATTACCATTCCAATAGCAGAAGCTGTAAAAAGAGACATGACACAGTCTTTTTCGGAAAGGTTCTTTTCTTCTTGCATGGTAAGGATCGCTGCAGGAATGATGCCACAACTTCCGGCTGTAGGAGCAGCTACAATACGTCCCATAGAGGCATTAAGTTCAGAGACTGCCAGAGCCCGGTAGAGCGCTCCTCCAAGAAAAGAACCGGTAAGGTTTGCTTTTTTTTCTACTGCACATTTCATTTTATAGGCATCGCCTCCTGTAAGTCCACTTGTACTGCGCAGATCTGGATCACATCCAGGAGCAATGGAAGATGCCATAACATGGTAATTTTCTTTCATTTTATTGTATACGGTTTCTTCAGAAAGTTCCAGTTGTTCGGCCTGTTGTTGTAAAACAAGGGAAGAAAGAGGAACATTAGCTTGTTTGCTGCTTTCCAAAAGATCACTTATTGCGTAATAATTTAATTCCATGAAAACCTCCTATAATGTAAGCTGCCATTAAATAGGCAGAAGCATTGTACTTGAATAAATATTTGGAAGATGATTGATCTTGTCATTTAGTGCAGGATCAAATTGACCATCGATTTCAATAGTCATAACTGCCTGTCCCCCCTTTGCTTTTCTGGAAAGGCGGAAGTTACAAATATTTACACCGCAATCTGCCATCAGTTCTGTTACAGAAGCAATGGTTCCCGGAGTATCTTTGTGGAGTACGATTAATGTGGTATGCTGACCGGTAAGAGAAACGTCCATACCATTTACTTTTGTCACAAGGATATTTCCACCGCCTATGCTGCTTCCGCGCAGGGAAACTTCTTCGCCGTTTGCTGCGGTAAGTGTGATCTCAGCTGTATTTGGATGTGCTCCATCCAATTCCCCTGTTGTGATTTCAATAGAGAGTCCTTCTTGAACTGCTACATCAAGAGAAAAGCGGATACGTTCATCGTCTGCCTGCATTCCCAGAATTCCGGCAACAAGAGCTTTATCTGTTCCGTGGCCTTTATAGGTTTTGGCAAAAGAGCCATGAAGAAAAATTTGTGCTTTTACTGCAGGTTGCCCCAGAAGTGCACGGGTAATAAGACCGATACGTGCAGCTCCTGCAGTATGGGAGCTGGAAGGACCGATCATAACGGGTCCGAGAATATCAAATACATTCATAATTTACTCCTCATTTGAATAGAATTTTAAATTTATTATAAAGGATTATAGAAGATTTTAAAAGGGAAGAAAAAAAGTTATAAGAAAAAAAGAACAAATAGGACGAAAGAAGGACGCAAACCTCCTATCCCCTATATGTAAAAGACGTTTTATAAAGAAGATTCGTCGTTTTTTGTATCCTCGGATTCTTCAGGAAGTTCATCAGGAACATGTTCTACAATATCTTCTATATTACAGTTAAGGATTGTGCAGATACGGTCAAGTGTATACACTTCAGTATTTAGATTTTTGCGGAAGCGATCCAGAAGAGATTTTGTAATATGATAATGTTCATATAAATCATACTGGGAAATGCCGCGTTCTTTCATAGTTTTCCATAAACGGTCGTATTTTATCATAGTTATATCCTGCCCAAATTTTCTTGATATAAAACTATTATCCGAGTAAAATAAGAATTGTAACAGTGTCTTTATATAGATACTAAAAAGGAGAATTTTATGAAGAAAATATTAAAACTGGGGATTTCTATTGTAGGGGTACTCTTTTTTTCCGCAAATATATTTTATTGTACAGTGGCTGGAGCACCGGAAAATCCAAAAGCTGCAGTAGTTTATATAATTTTGGCAGGAATTTTTTCTCTACTGTCTTCATCTTTCGTATGCATTTGCTTTCATTACATTTTATATTTGCAGAGAAAATTAGAAAAAAAGGAAAAAGAAGGAGATCAAAACAGAGCGGCTTGACAAAAGTTTTTTTCTGCCATAGTATTAGATTAACTTATGAAAGGAAACGGAATGTATGTGATTTTAAAATACGAAATGAAAGGGGAAGTACTTAGATGGGAGAAAAAGTGATATATGCAGCATTGCTGGGGTTTGGTACAGTTGGAGGCGGAGTTTATAAGGTCTTAAAGAAACGGGAATCAGAAATGAGTGCAAAAATTGGTTGTACAGTAAAAATTAAAAAGATTCTCGTGCGTAATATACAAAAGGCATCTCAAAGAATATCAGATCCGGAAGTAGCGATTACAGACAAATGGGAAGAGATTTTGCAAGATCCATCTATTTCCATTGTTATAGAGCTGATAGGGGGAATAGAGCCGGCAAAAACTTATATTCTGGATGCACTTCATGCAGGGAAACATGTAGTTTCAGCAAATAAAGATTTAATCGCAGTACATGGAAAAGAGCTTTTTGATGCTTCAGAGGAGTCCGGTGTAGATTTTCTTTTTGAAGCTGCCGTTGCAGGTGGAATTCCAATCATTCGACCTTTAAAACAGTGTCTTGCCGGGAATTATATGACAGAAGTAATGGGCATTGTGAATGGAACAACAAACTTTATTTTGACGAAAATGACACAGGATAACATGGAGTTTGGAGATGCTTTGGCTCTTGCAACAGAGCTTGGATATGCAGAAGCAGATCCTACTGCAGATATAGAAGGTTTGGATGCAGGAAGGAAGGTTGCGATTCTTTCTAGTGTTGCCTTTAATTCAAGAGTGGTATTTAATGATGTCTATATAGAAGGAATTACAAAGATTACCTCACAGGATATTCGATGTGCCAAAGATATGGGGTGCGATATAAAACTACTGGGGATTGCACGTAATACACCGGAAGGGATTGAAGCATATGTGTGCCCGATGTTGATTCCAAGTACACATCCTCTTGCATCTGTAAATGATTCGTATAATGCAGTGTTTGTACATGGTGATGCAGTAGAAGATGCTATGTTTTTTGGAAGAGGAGCGGGAGAACTTCCAACTGCAAGTGCAGTTGTGGGAGATTTGTTTGATATTGTACGAAATATGCAGGCTGACTGTTGTGCACGGATTGGATGTACCTGTTATAAAGAGCTTCCTGTGAAAAAAATGGCAGATACATATAATCGATATTTTCTTCGCCTTCAGGTAAAAGACAGATGTGGAGTTCTTGCAGAATTAATGGAAGTGTTTGCAAAATATCATGTAAGTGTGGCACAGCTTATACAGAAAGATTCACAAAAGGAAGATTGTGCAGAAGTTGTGATCATTACAGCTCGTGTGAGAGAAGGAGATTTCCGGACAGCAGTAGAAGAGATGTCCAATCGTTCTGTAGTGCACAAGATTTCAAGTATACTTCGTGTATACACGAAAGAAAATTAAATATTATAGGGATTTTTGCGAAAAAGAATTGAAAAATTTCGGATTTTTGTTACTATATTAGAGTAAGAATCTGTTAAAAAAACAACAAGTATATATAAAGGAGAACATTATGAGCAAAAAACCAACCGTTTTAATGATACTGGATGGATATGGATTGAATGACAATCAGAAGGCAAATGCTGTTTATGAAGGAAAAACTCCTGTTATGGATAAGCTCATGGCAGAGTGTCCTTTTGTAAAAGGATATGCAAGCGGATTAGCAGTAGGACTTCCTGACGGACAGATGGGAAACTCTGAGGTCGGTCATTTAAATATGGGTGCAGGACGTATTGTATATCAGGAACTTACAAGAATTACAAAAGAAATAGAAGATGGAGATTTCTTTAAAAATGAAGCACTGCTTGCAGCGATGAAGAATGCAAAAGAAAACGATTCTGCAATTCATTTCATGGGACTGCTTTCAGACGGTGGGGTTCATAGCCACAATACACATCTTTATGGACTTCTGGAAATGGCAAAAAGAGAGGGCCTAAAGAAAGTATATGTACACTGCTTCCTTGATGGACGTGATACACCTCCGGCTTCCGGTAAAGGATATGTGGAAGAACTTGAAGCAAAAATGAAAGAAATCGGTGTTGGAGAAATCGCTTCAATTTCCGGTCGCTACTATGCAATGGATCGTGACAATCGTTGGGATCGTGTAGAACTGGCATACAAAGCACTTGTAAAAGGAGAAGGTGTAAAAGGCACAGCTGCAGCTGCTGCTGTACAGGCCTCCTATGATGAAGGAAAAACAGATGAATTTGTACTTCCTACTGTAATGGAAAAAGATGGAATGCCGGTGGCTGTTGTTTCTGATAAGGACTCTGTTGTATTTTTCAATTTCCGTCCGGACCGTGCACGTGAGATCACACGAGCTTTTTGTGATGATGATTTTAAAGGATTTGAAAGAGGCGCAAGACTTGATACAACATTTGTGTGCTTTACTGATTATGATGACACAATTGCAAATAAACAGGTTGCTTTCCATAAGGTACAGCTTCATAATACATTTGGAGAATGGCTTGCTGCAAATAATATGACACAGGCACGTATTGCAGAAACAGAAAAATATGCACATGTAACATTTTTCTTTAATGGCGGCGTAGAGGAGCCAAATAAAGGAGAGGATAGAATCCTTGTAAAATCTCCAAAAGTTGCCACATATGATCTTCAGCCGGAAATGAGTGCTCCAGCTGTATGCGATAAGCTGGTGGAAGCAATTAAATCTGATAAATATGATGTGATCATTATTAACTTTGCAAATCCGGATATGGTAGGTCATACAGGTGTAGAAGATGCTGCTATTAAAGCAGTAGAAGCAGTAGATGCCTGCGTAGGAAGAGCAGTAGAGGCAATTAAGGAAGTAGATGGACAGATGTTCATTTGTGCAGACCATGGAAATGCAGAGCAGCTTGTAGATTATTCTACAGGAGAACCATTTACTGCACATACAACCAATCCGGTTCCATTTATTCTTGTAAATGCAGATCCAAAATATACACTTCGTGAAAATGGATGCCTGGCAGATATTATTCCAACTTTGATCCAGCTGATGGGAAAAGAACAGCCGGAAGAAATGACAGGAAAATCTCTTTTAGTAGAAAAATAAAAATAAGGCAAACGATAGAGGTACAGAGAATTTTTCTCTGTACCTTTTATATATCAGAAGATTTCTTTTAGAAATGTACGGAGAAGCGCTATATTAAAAGAAAAAAGTGCACATAATATAACGAAAATATTAATCTTTTATAAAAAACATAATATCAGATGCAAAATGGAAGAATTATGTTATAATATAAGAGTTATTGAAGTTTTTAGGTACTTAATGTCGAGGAGAAAATAAATGAGTAACGAAAATATGAAAGATCATGAGAATACAGAAGAAATTCGTTCCCATTCAGAGGAAAGTATTCCGGAGGCTTCCAGAGAAGACATTGAGGGAAAAGAGCGAAAATCTGCACGACCAAGAAAGATTACGTATGTTCCCATTGGAGATGAAGAACTGGAAAATACGGTGCTTCCTGTAAAAAAGAACCATAAAAAGTTAAAAGTAACCGGAATTGTAGCAGCTATGCTTGTAGTGACGGCAGGTTGTGCTTATGCAGGGATTTCCTATTATTATGCAGATCGTTTTTTTGAAGGTACTGTTATAAACGGCGTTGACTGTTCTGGAAAGACAGCGTTAGAGGCAGAACAGGCAATTGCAAAAAAGGTAGAAGATTATTCTATTGAAATAAGTGCAAGAAATTTGGATCCGCAGATGATAGAAGGTTCTAAGATTAATTACAAATATGCATCAGATGGTAAAATCCTGAAACTTTTAAAAGCGCAGAAACCATACAAATGGGTTTTGGGATATATAGAACCAGTTACCCATACAATGGAAACCCATACTACTTTTGACAGAGATCTTCTGGAAACACAGTTAAAAGAATTAAGCTGTGCAAAAGAAGAAAATCAGGTATCACCGGAAAATGCTTATGTGGCATTTAATGATCAGCAGTCTTCTTTTGAAATTGTCCCGGAGACCCAGGGAAGTAAACTTTTACTGAAAAAAGCATATATGACATTGGATGAAGCAATTACGGAGAATAAGAGAAATGTGGATTTCAATACAACAGGAGATGTTTACGCAAGTGCGGAAGTCAAAAGCGACAGTCCGGAATTGCAGCAGACAGTAGATGCATATAATAATTTTGCAAAGGCAAGTATTACGTATACATTTGGAGAGGAAACCGTTACGCTTGATGGGAATACAATAAAAACATGGCTCCAGTTTGATGAAAAGGGGCAGCTTTTGCAGGATGAGGCTTCTTTCCAGCAACGTGTGGTAGAGTTTGTAGCACAGCTTGCTGCACAGCACGACACAGTTGGTACAGAGAGATCCTTTAATACAACAAGTGGAAGAACTGTTTCTGTGTATGGTTCTGCTTATGGTTGGAAAATTGATCAGGCAGCAGAAGCAGCTCAGCTTACCCAGGAGATTCGTTCTGGTACGCAGACAGCACGCGAGCCGGTATATTCTATGAGAGCCAATTCCTATGGCTATAATGATCTGGGAAGTACGTATATTGAAGTGGATTTAAGCGCACAGCATTTGTATTATTATCAAAATGGTCAAATTATACTGGATTCAGATTTTGTTTCCGGAAACATGGCATATGCAGACAGACAGACTCCATCGGGTATTTTTACACTTTATTACAAAAAAAGTCCGGATATTTTAAGAGGACCGAAACTTCCAAATGGAAAATATGAGTATGAAACACCAGTAACTTACTGGATGCCGTTTAATGGAGGAATTGGTTTTCATGATGCAACATGGCGTTCTGATTTTGGAGGAGAAGATTACCTTTCAAATGGTTCTCATGGATGTATCAATATGCCATATGACAGTGCGGCGGCATTGTATGATCTGATTCAGTATGATGTTCCGATTGTCTGCTTTTACTAAAGAGAAAGAATAAAGCGCAGGAGAAAAAATGGATAAGACATTAGATTTTATATTAACTTTTGGTGCCATTGTAATTGGAATTTTACTTCTTACCGGAAATGGTGGGATTTTCATGAAAGGTGGAAACTCAGCTGTAAGAAAAGCCCATTACGATGAAAAGAAGATGGAAAAAGCGTCCGGAATCGCATTGATCCTGGTTGGTTTGGCAACAGGAATTGATGCTTATACAACAGGACTTATAGCAAAGATAGGATATATTGTTGTTCTTCTGGTAATTTTCACAGTATTGTTCGGATATATTCGAACAAAATGCAGACTAAAAAAATAAAATAATAAAAAATAAAATCCCCTAAAACAATTTGAGTTTTAGGGGATTTTACTAAATAGGGATTTAGAGTAATTGAAGAAGATCTCTGGGACAGGAAATGATATAATCAGGATTCGGAACTTCTCCAAATCCATAAGATGCAAATACAAAGGGAATCCCAGCTTCCTGGCAGGACTGATAATCACCCAAAGTATCTCCTACATAAACAGGAGAGAGCAAATGATATTTTTGGATAATGCTGGAAATATTTTGGGCTTTCGACTGTTCTGTATCTCCATAACATAAATGACCGGAGAAATAAGAGGATAGTCCGGTGGTATGTAAAAACAGTTCGATGTATCCGGACTGACAGTTGCTTACAATAAATAAAGGAAGTCTGGGAGAAAGTTCATCAAGTGTTTCTCTCAGTTGAGGGTATAAGGGTGCTGCTTTTTTTGTGAGGGCACGGTGTTCGGCTTCGCAGCATCCGCTAATACGTCGAAGTTGCTCTTCTTCAGAACAATGAGGGAAAAGCTGTCGGGCAATATCAGGAAGAGGCTGCCCAAAAAGAGATTTTAGCGTTTCAGAAGTAATGTTTGTTTCAAGGTGAAATTCTTCCCATAGATAAGTATTCCATGCTTGGGCAATTAGAGGAGTAGAATCCCAAAGTGTACCGTCCAGATCAAAAATTATACTGTCCATAAAAAATCCTTTCCAAATATAAGTAAGTAATATAAAATGATTCTAAATGACAAAAGATGAAAAATCAACTGTCTTTTTGTTGATTTTATGTTATGATAAAAAGCATGAGGTAAAGATATGAAATATAAAAGAATAAAAAAAGCAGTTTTTATTTCCAGACCAAACCGGTTTATTGCGGAAGTGGACATAGATGGAAAAAAAGAAACCGTACATGTTAAAAATACAGGAAGATGTAAAGAACTTCTTGTACCTGGAACAGATGTGATTCTGGAAGAGAGTGATAATCCTAATCGTAAAACAAAATATGATCTGATCTGTGTGAAAAAACAGGAAAGACTTATCAATATGGACTCTCAAGTACCAAATAAAGCGGCCATGGAATGGATCGCTAATGGGGGATTCTTTCCGGAAAAAGTTAAAATAAAAGGAGAGCAGACTTACGGGAATTCCAGATTTGATCTTTACATAGAATCTCCTATGCGGAAAGCCTTTATGGAAGTAAAAGGTGTAACCTTAGAGGAAGATAATGTTGTGAGATTTCCTGACGCGCCAACACTTCGGGGAATAAAACATGTAGAAGAACTGATTCGTTGTATAAGTGACGGATACGAAGCTTATCTGCTTTTTGTGATTCAGATGAAAGGAGTGAAGTATTTTGAGCCAAACTGGAGTACGCATCCAGAGTTTGGAGAAGTTCTTATAAAAGCAAAAGAGGCAGGGGTTAAGATTCTTGCAAGAGATTGTATTATAACAGAAAATACAATAGACATAAAGGATGAGGTTCCTATATGTTTGGAGAGGAATGAAATATGTTAAGTAGAATCGTAAATCCTCTTCTGGAATGGTATGATAAAAATAAACGAAGTCTTCCATGGAGAGATAAAAATAATGCTTATTATACATGGATTTCAGAGATTATGCTTCAGCAGACACGTGTAGAAGCTGTGAAACCATATTTTGTGAGATTTATTACAGAACTTCCTGATATTAATGCATTGGCGCAATGTCCGGAAGAGAAGCTTATGAAGCTGTGGGAAGGACTTGGCTATTATAGCAGAGTGAGGAATATGCAGGTAGCAGCCAAAACAGTGACAGAAAAGTATGAAGGAAGACTTCCAAAATCATACAAAGATCTTTTAACTCTAAAAGGGATAGGAAATTATACGGCAGGGGCGATTGCGTCTATTGCCTATGGAATTCCGGTTCCGGCCGTAGATGGAAATGTGCTGCGGGTTATTTCAAGAGTGATCGAAAGCAGAGAGGATATTGGAAAACCGGCTGTACGAAAGAAAATAGAACAGATACTTGCAGAAATACTTCCTCAAGACAGACCTGGTGATTTTAATCAGGCATTGATGGAACTGGGAGCAGTTGTATGTATCCCTAACGGACAGGCAAAATGTCATTTATGTCCGATTTCCCATATGTGTCTTGCCTGTAAGAATCATGTAGTGGAGGAAATTCCCGTAAAGGCACCGAAAAAACAACGTGCAATAGAAGAACGTACCGTTTTTGTAATTCAGGATGGATATAAAACAGCCATTCGTAAAAGACCGGATAAGGGGCTTTTGGCAGGGTTGTATGAACTGCCAAATATATGTGGACATCTGAATCAGGACGAAGCAGTTCATTATATTAGCAGTATAGGGTTAGAACCCTTATATATTGAAAGACTTCCGGAAGCAAAACATATTTTTTCCCACATTGAATGGAGAATGCAGGGATACCGAATACGGGTTTCTTCTTTGAAGGAAGAAGATGACCTTCTCTTTGTAGAAAAAAAACAATCAGATAAAAAATATGCCATACCATCGGCGTTTGGTGCGTATGTGAAGTATATGAAGGAGGACAAATCATGAAACTTTTAAGTATAGCAATTCCTTGTTATAATTCAGAAGCATACATGGAAAAGTGTGTAGATTCACTTCTGGTAGGAGGAGAAGAAGTAGAAATTCTCATAGTTGATGATGGTTCAACAGACAGAACAGCGGAAATTGCAGATGCTTATGAGAAAAAATATCCAACAATTGTCAAAGCAATCCATCAGGAAAATGGCGGCCATGGAGAAGCGGTAAATGCCGGAATCCGTAATGCACAGGGACTTTATTTTAAAGTAGTAGACAGTGATGACTGGGTAAATAAAGAAGCATATGAAAAAATTTTGCAGACATTAGAGACACTTTTAAGAGGTCCGAAAACAGTAGACCTTTTTATTAGCAATTTTGTTTATGAAAAACAAGGAGCTGCAAGAAAAAAAGTAATGCAGTACCGTCATTGTTTTCCTCAGGGAGAAGTATTTGGATGGAATGAAATGCGGCATATGCAGAAAGGCAAATATCTTCTGATGCATTCCATGATTTATAGAACACAGCTTTTACAGCAGTGCGGACTTGAATTGCCAAAGCACACATTTTATGTAGATAATTTGTTTGCATATGAACCGCTTCCATATGTACAGAATATGTATTACCTGGATGTAAACTTTTATCGTTATTTTATTGGAAGAGATGATCAGTCCGTAAATGAAAAAGTAATGATCAGCAGGATCGATCAGCAGATTCGTGTAAACAAATTAATGGTAGATGTATATAATAGAGGTAATTTTACAAATAAACGTTTGCGGTCTTATATGTTTTGTTATCTTGATATTATAACAACCGTTTCTTCTATTATGCTTATTCGCGCTAATACAGAGGAAGCCTTAGAAAAGAAAAAGCAGTTACTGGAATATATAAAATCAGAAAATCGTGTTTTATATAGAAAATTGAGACATAGCCTTTTTGGGAGAGTTATGAACCTTCCGGGAAAAGGTGGAAGAAAAATGTCCGTAGCTGCTTATAAAATTTCTCAGAAATTTTACGGATTTAATTAAATAATATAGAATAAAAAAGAAGTCTGTTTTATCAGTGCCGGAAAATAAATCACTGATTTGCAGACTTCTTTTTTAATGGAAAGGGTTAAGGTATTTTTTTATATTTTTGTTCTTTATTTATTTTTAACTGTGCCAGAAAATTATGAAGTGATTTTTCCTGACTTTTTTCCGGATAAAAAAGCAGATATCCAAATAAAGCCAGAGTAGCACCCATACATACATCAATCACAGAATGCTGTTTCAGGAACATTGTGGACATGATGATTAGGATTGTAAGAGTCAAAGAGCCATAACGAATCCCACGGTGTTCTCTCAATGCTTCGCAGTTTGTCAGTGACATATGAATAGCCAGAGAGTTAAATACATGGATACTGGGAAGGATATTGGTAGGGGTATCTGTTACATAAAGCCATTGCACCATTGTTGTAAAAATGTTGTCTCGTGGAAACGAGGAAGGACGAAGGTGCTGAATGTTTGGATATAGGTAGGATACAATTAAAAAAATTGTCATTCCCATCATCAGATTAAATACAAGCTGATAATATTCATGTTTGTTTTTGTTAAAAAAGATAAAATAGAGAACTGCAAAAACCATGTAAGGGAACCATAGCAGATAAGGGATGATAAAAAATTCGCAAAAAGGGATCATATCATCAAATACCGTATGTACTACATGAAATGCAGGAACCTTTCGCTGTTCCAGATAAGCAAAAAGTGTCATGTAAATCAAGCAGTAAATAAGAATTAGAAAACCATGTTTATATTTTTTGATAAATTCAACCAAGATTTATCCTCCTTTATGATAAGGCAGCAGGCAGGATGATTTTTAAAGGTTTTTGTTCAAAAGAAACACGTATCTGTGTAAGAAGTCCACCGGATTCTCCATCACGATGTGCTGCTACAGGAACCGCACTGTTTATTTCTATGTTTTTACAGCGCAGAATATGTACACCTTTAAATATTGTATGTTTTCCAAAAAAAGCCGTTGGAAGACAACACAGAATTTTCAACTTGCTCATACCTTCTATAATAATTACATCAAGGATTCCATCATTAGATTTTGCATTTGGGCAAAACAAAAATCCGCCGCCTTCATACCCCTGATTCATTACAGCAGTAAAAAATACTTTTTCGTAGTGATAATTTCTTTTCCCATCTAAATGAAACTCCATTGCTACAGGATTAAAAAACAAAAGCTGCTTTAAAGCAATAAAAAGATAAACAAGCTTTCCAAGGCCGACACGATTTAAATATGTACGAGCTGTAGAGGTAGCAACTTCCTGACAGACTGCAGCATCAAACCCCATCCCGGTGCTTACTCCAAAACGATGAAGGGGTCCATTGGTATGCAGGCAGGGAACATCCATGGTGTGGATATATTTTTTTTGTAAAATAACGTTTAAGGCATCCATGGGATCCTGTGGAAGATTCATGCTTCTGCAAAAATCGTTTCCCGAACCTGTGGGAATGTATCCAAAGAGAACGTGATCAAAGTCTTGAATTCCTGTTAATACTTCCGCGATTGTTCCGTCACCGCCCAGTGCAATGAGAGATATAGGATGTTCATTTGTTCCAAGACTGCTGATTTCAGATGCAAGTTTACTGGCATGCCCAACATATTCTGTCAACCATGCTTTATGGGGGATTTTTTCCTGATTCAGTCTTTCGAGAATCTGAGTCCAGATTGTTTGTCCTGCTCCAGAACGTGAATTAGGATTTACAATAAAGTAATACATAATAGCCTCCAAAATGATTTCGAATTTATAATACCATCCAAGACTTTTTTTTACAAACAATTTTTTATAAATAATAATGAAAAAAATGTGAACTTTTATAGGAGACTTAAAATGGATTGTGAGAGGGAAGACCAGGATTTTACTAAAATTTAACAGGAACTTTGATTTAAACTTAACAAAGAAACAGTATACTTTTACAAATAGAAGGAGGACAGAAAATGATTTATTTAGTAGAAGATGACGAAAGTATCCGGGAATTGGTAGTTTACACATTGAGAACCCAGGGATTTGAAACAAAAGGTTTTGAAAAACCTTCTTTGTTCTGGAAAGCAATGGAAAAAGAAAGACCATCTTTAGTTCTTTTAGATATTATGCTTCCAGAGGAAGATGGACTTTCTATTTTAAAAAAACTTCGAGTACGTCCGGATACAAGAAAGCTTCCCATTATTATGCTTACTGCAAAAGGGAGCGAGTATGATACGGTTGTTGGGCTTGACAGCGGTGCAGATGATTATATACAAAAACCGTTTCGCATGATGGAGCTTATTTCAAGAATACGGGCACTTTTAAGAAGAACGGATGATAATGGGGAACAGGAATATAAAATTGAAAATCTTTCTGTATCAACAGCCAGACATGAAGTTACAGTAGATAAAACTCCGGTAAATCTTACTTTAAAAGAATATGAGATGCTTTGCCTTCTTTTGAAAAACAGTGGTACGGTACTTTCCAGAACACAGCTTCTGAATCAGATTTGGGGTTATGAATTTGATGGTGAAAGCCGGACGGTGGATGTACATATAAGAACCCTTCGTCAAAAACTGGGATCAGCAGGATCTTTAGTAGAAACTGTTAGGGGAGTAGGGTATAAAATTGGTGGAAAAAGTTTATAAAAGTATTTTTTCGAAAGCAGTTCTTTGGGACTGCTCTTTTTTTGAAGCGGATTCTATGCTATACTGGCAGAAAAGAAATTGACATAAAACAGGAAGGAAAACAAAAATGAAATCATTGGTAATTGCAGAAAAGCCTTCTGTTGCAAGAGATATAGCAAGAGTACTGCATTGTAATCAGAAGGGAAACGGAAGTTTAGAGGGGAAGGATTATGTAGTAACCTGGGCATTAGGACATCTTGTAACTCTGGCAGATCCGGAGGAATATGATAAAAAATATACAAAATGGGATATGACAACACTTCCTATGATGCCAAAAGAGACGAAACTGGTAGTAATCCGTCAGACTGCAAAACAGTATAATGCAGTAAAAGCGCAGATTATGCGAAAGGATATTAAAGATATTATTATCGCCACAGATGCCGGAAGAGAAGGAGAGCTTGTAGCAAGATGGATATTGGAAAAATCAGGTTCCAAAAAACCAATAAAAAGGCTGTGGATTTCCTCTGTAACAGATAAAGCGATTCGGGATGGATTTTCCAATTTAAAAGATGGTCATGAATATGATAACCTTTACAGAGCGGCAGCTGCAAGAGCGGAAGCGGACTGGCTGGTAGGGATGAATGGAACACGGGCATTGACATGCAAATATAATGCACAACTTTCATGCGGTCGTGTACAGACGCCTACACTTGCCATGATTTCTAAAAGAGAAGAAGAAATACGAAATTTTCAGCCTAAGGAATATTATGGAGTTTCCTTATGGGCGGAAAATGTGCAGTGGACATGGAGAGATGAAAAAAGTAAAAGTTTTTGTACGTTTCAAAAAGAGCGGGCAGATCATATTTTGGCAGAAATAAAAGGCAGTGTATTGGAAGTTGTTTCTGTGGAAAAAAAGGCAAAAAAATCATATGCGCCAGGTTTGTATGATCTTACAACTTTACAGCGAGAAGCAAATCAGAGATATGGGTTTTCTGCAAAAGAAACCCTAAACATTATGCAGCGGCTTTATGAAAATCATAAAGTTTTGACGTATCCAAGAACAGATTCAAAATATATAGGGAAAGATGTAGTTCCCACAATAAAAGAGAGACTTCGTGCATGTGGGACAGGTCCTTATAAAAAGCTTGCAGGAGTCCTTTTGAATAAACCTATTCAGGTAAATGGAAGTTTCGTAGATGATAAAAAGGTAAGTGATCATCATGCGATTATTCCAACAGAACAGTTTGTCCAGTTGGAACATATGACGAATGAAGAACGAAAAATATATGATATGGTTGTGCGGCGATTTTTAAGTGTATTATATCCAGCCTGTATATATGAAGAAGTTGATATGGAAGGCAGAGTAAAAAATTATATTTTTGCAGCAAAAGGAAAACTTATGAAAAATCCGGGATGGAAAGAAGTTTATGATGGAGCATCTCAGACTCATGAGGAAGAAATAAATGAAAATACTTTAAAAGAGCAGCCTTTACCAGATTTGAAAAAAGGGCAGAATCTTAATATAGAAAAAATTTTAATAAATATAGGAAAAACAAAAGCACCGGCAAGATTTACAGAGGCAACTTTACTGGCAGCAATGGAAAATCCCGTAAAATATATGGAAAAGAAAGACCGGCAGGCAGCCAAAACTCTGGGAGAAACAGGAGGACTTGGAACAGTTGCCACAAGAGCTGATATTATAGAAAAACTTTTTAATAGTTTTTTAATGGAAAAAAAAGGAAAAGAAATCTATCTTACTTCAAAAGCAAAACAGCTTCTGTCACTTGTGCCGGATGATCTGCGTAAGCCGGAACTCACTGCAGACTGGGAGAGAAAACTTTCGGAGATTGCCAAAGGAAAGATGCGTCAGAATGCTTTTTTGAAAGAAATTAAAGATTATACAAGCGAGATTGTAGAAGAAATCAAAACAGGGGATAAAACATTTCATCATGATAATCTTACAAATAAAATATGTCCGCAATGCGGAAAACGTCTTCTTGCAGTAAATGGCAAAAATAGTAAAATGCTTGTATGTCAGGATAGAGAATGCGGATATAGAGAAACAATTTCCAGAACAACAAATGCCCGCTGTCCTAAATGTCATAAAAAGATGGAAATGTATGTAAAGGGAAAAGAGGAAACATTTGTATGTGCATGTGGCTATAAAGAAAAATTATCTGCATTTCAGGCACGAAGGGAAAAAGAAGGTGCAGGTGTTAATAAACGAGATATCCAAAGATATATGCGGCAGCAGCAAAAGGAAGCGAAGGAACCTATTAACAATGCATTTGCACAGGCACTTTCCGGGATTAAGCTGGATTAAAAGAAGGGAAAGGAGGAAAGCGTATGCGTCGAGAAGTTTCACTGGAAGAAATTTCAGATGGAAAATTATATGGATTAAATGATATGGTAAAAGCAGATTGTCAGGAATGTAAAGGATGTTTTGACTGCTGTACGGGAATGGGAGAATCGGTTGTTCTTGATCCTCTTGATGTGTATCGGATTTCATACCATTTGAAAAAAAGTCCGGAAGAACTTATTTCATCGGAACTGGAACTGGGAGTGGTTGATGGAAATATCCTGCCTCATCTCTCCATGAGGGGAAAAGAAGAAAAATGTGTTTTTTTAAATGAAGAGGGGAGATGTTCGATCCATTCTTTTCGACCGGGGATATGCAGGTTATTTCCTTTGGGACGATACTATGAGAATGGAAGTTTCCAATATATCCTTCAGATTCACGAATGTAAGAAAAAAAATCGTAGTAAGATCAAGGTACGAAAATGGGTGGATACACCGGATTTAAAATTATATGAAAAATTTGTAACAGACTGGCATTATTTTCTTCTTGATGTGCAGGAAGTGCTTTATCATGCAGAGGATGCTAATCTTATTAAAAATCTGAATATGTATGTGGTCAGTCGTTTTTATCTTACTCCATATGAAAAAGATCGAGATTTTTATCAGCAGTTTTATGAACGTTTAGAAACAGGAAAAGCGCTTTTGGATCTTGCCTGACCGGTAGGAAATTGAGAAAACAAAAAATAATTGCAATAAAAGAAAAAAAATTGTATGATAGAGGCAATAAGGAAAACATTTTGTTTTTCAAAAGAAGGAAACATGGAGTAAAAAATGATAGATAGTTATGGGCGGAAGATTGATTATCTCCGAATATCAATTACAGATCGCTGTAATTTAAGATGTCTGTACTGCATGCCGGAAGATGGTGTGGAATCTGTTGGGCATGAAGAAATTTTACGATACGATGAGATTCTTCGCCTTACAGATATATTTTCTCAGCTGGGCATAAAGAAAATAAAGATTACCGGTGGAGAACCTCTTGTGAGAAAAGGTGCAGTATCGCTGATCAAGGATTTAAAACAGGTCCCCGGAATTTCAAAAGTAACGCTTACAACAAATGGAATGCTTTTGGAACAAAGTATTCAGGAGCTGTATGAGGCGGGAATCGATGGGATCAATCTTAGCTTGGATACACTGAACAGGGATGTATTTTATAAAATTACAAGACGGGATTCTTTTGAACAGGTAATGAAAGGATTGGAAGCCGCTATTGGTTACAAAGAGATTCCTCTTAAAATCAATTGTGTGCCAATGGGAATGGAGGGACAGAATCCTCTGGAATTGGCAGAACTTGCAAGAAAATATCCTGTTCATGTCCGGTATATTGAAATGATGCCCATAGGATTTGGAAAGAAATTCGCAGGTTGTACAGAAGAGGAACTGTTAAAAGAACTTCAAAAGAAATATGGGGAATGCCGATTGTTTTCAGGAACTTTGGGAAATGGTCCGGGACATTATTATGAGTTTTCTGGATTTCAGGGTAAAATTGGATTTATCAGTGCCATGACTCATAAATTTTGTTCTTCCTGCAACAGGATACGTCTTACTTCTAATGGCTATTTAAAAACCTGTTTGCAGTACGATGTGGGAGTAGATTTAAAAAAACTTTTAAGAAATGGATCATCAAAAGAAGTACTTTTGCAGGCAGTGGAAACGGCAATAAAGGAAAAACCTTCTGCACATCAATTTACGGAAGCTTTAGAAGATCATGCAGAACAACATATAATGTCTCAAATTGGAGGATAAAATACAGGGAGCATTGCTCTCTGTATTTTATTTTGTCATTGTGATAGAGGAAAATATATAATGATCGATTTGTACATTGAAAAAATACAGATAACGTGGTAGTATAAACTCGGAGTAAAAATGTTGTACATATGCTATAAAAATATATTGCAGGAGGAGAAATAATGAGTCAGAAAAGAGACTATGCAAAAGAAAGTCTGGATATGCATTATGCAAAAAGAGGAAAAATCGAAATGATTTCCACAGTTTCTTTAAATTCAAAGGATGATTTGTCTCTGGCATATACACCAGGGGTTGCTCAGCCTTGTTTGGAAATCCAGAAGGATGTAGAGAAATCTTATGAACTGACACGTCGTTGGAACATGTGTCTTGTAGTAACGGATGGCACAGCAGTTCTGGGACTTGGGGATATAGGACCGGAAGCAGGAATGCCGGTTATGGAGGGAAAATGCGTATTATTTAAAGAATTTGGCGGTGTAGATGCCTTCCCTCTTTGTATTAAGAGCAAAGATGTAGATGAAATCGTAAATACGATTTACCTGATTTCCGGAAGTTTTGGTGGAGTGAATCTGGAAGATATCTCCGCACCAAGATGTTTTGAAATTGAGAAAAAATTAAAAGAAAAATGTGATATTCCGATTTTCCATGATGATCAGCATGGAACAGCCATTATTACTCTGGCAGGTCTGATTAACGCATTAAAACTTACGGGCAGAAAAAAAGAAGAATGCAAAATTGTAGTAAATGGTGCAGGGGCAGCCGCAATCGCAATTACCCGTCTTCTTCTTTCTTATGGTTTTCAGGATATTACTCTTTGTGACAGAACAGGTGCTATTTACGAAGGTCGCGAAGCTGGTATGAATCAGGTAAAAGAAGAAATGTCCAAAGTTACCAATCCGTCTAAAAAACAGGGAACTCTTAAGGATGTAATTCAGGGAGCAGATATCTTTATTGGAGTAAGTGCACCAAACAGTCTTACTCAGGATATGGTACGTTCTATGAACACAGATCCAATTATTTTTGCGTGTGCAAATCCTGTTCCTGAAATCAGTCCGGATGATGCAGCTGCGGCAGGTGCAGCAGTTGTAGCAACAGGAAGAAGCGATTATCCAAATCAGATTAATAATGTACTTGCATTTCCTGGAATTTTCCGCGGAACATTTGATGTTCGGGCAAAAGAAATCAATGATGATATGAAATTTGCAGCTGCCCTGGCAATTGCAGATATTATTCCTGATGATGAACTGAGAGCAGATTATATTGTTCCAGATCCGTTAAATCCGGCAGTTGCAGAAGCAGTTGCAAAAGCAGTTGCAAAAGCTGCAGTTGAAACTGGCGTTGCACGTATTAAATAAGAAATGTCAGGAAAAGAAAAATTTTGTGAATATAGTTTTATTACGTTTGCGATGTTTATTATTTCTGCAAGTGTGTACTTTTTTCTTGTACCAAGTGGGATTGTAGTAGGGAGTATATCCGGGCTTGCAATGGTTCTTTCTCAAGTTATGGATTTTTCTATTTCTGTGATCACCATGGTTTTAAATGTGGTATTATTAATTGTGGGATTCATTTTTATTGGAAAAGAATTTGGAGTGAAAACAGTATATACATCGCTCCTTCTTCCGGTGTTTCTTGGAATATTTGAGAAAGTATGCCCTTTATCCGGTTCCGTTACAGGTAATAATGTTTATGATCTGGCTGCGTATATTCTTCTTGTAGCGTTTGGTCAGGCAATTTTATTTAATGTAAATGCATCTTCAGGAGGCCTGGATATTGTAGCGAAGATTGTAAGTAAATATACACATATGGAAATAGGCAAAGCTGTGACCTTGGCAGGAATGGTCACTGCAATGAGTTCTGTTTTTGTGTATGGGATAGGAACATTTGTGGTAAGTGTTTTAGGAACTTATGCAAACGGTCAGGCAATAGATTATTTTATTGGTGGCATTAATAAAAAGAAAAAAATATGTATTGTATCTGATGAGCATGAAAAAATTCAAAATTTTATTTTAAATGAGATGGGACGTGGAGTGACTTTGTATAAAGTAGAAGGCGCTTTTGAAAAAGAAGAGCGTACAGAACTTGTCACAATTATGAGTGCCAACGAGTATAAAGAACTTTTGAATTATCTGCATATGTCGGATTTTAAAGCTTTTGTTACAATTTCCACAGTAAATGAAGTAATTGGAATGTGGAATAAGAAAAATAAAAAAATCTTATAAAATCCTTATAATTACCTCCTATGATGAAAGTCATAGGAGGTAAAAAAATGGAAAAATTAATCTTACAGACAAATCAAGTATCAAAATCATTTCGTAACCAGCAAGTTTTAAAAGAAGTATCTCTGGAAATTCCCGAACATTGCGTATATGGACTTCTTGGGCCAAACGGTGCCGGAAAGTCAACACTTTTAAAAATAATAACAGGAATGATAAGACCTACAGCAGGGAAAATTACATTTTGCGGGCATTCCTGGACAAGAAAAGATTTGGAAAATATTGGATCGCTAATTGAGACCCCGCCTATTTATGAAAATCTTACAGCATGGGAGAACTTAAAAGTTCGTGCACTCCTTCTTGATATTCCGGATTCCAGGATCAGAGAAGTCCTGGAATGGACCGATCTCTCCGGAACGGGAAAAAAACAGGCAGGTCGTTTTTCTCTGGGAATGAAACAGCGCTTGGGGATTGCCATTGCACTTTTAAATCGTCCCAAACTGCTGATTCTGGACGAACCGGTAAATGGACTTGATCCGGTAGGAATTCAGGAATTTCGTGCTCTGGTTAGAAAATGTGTTCAAAATGGTATGACAGTGCTTATATCAAGTCATATTTTAAGTGAAGTGGAACTGACGGCAGATTATGTGGGAATTCTTACAGAAGGAAAACTTGGATTTCAGGGAAAGATTTCAGATTGTGAAGATCTTGAAAGACTGTTTATGGAAGTTGTGATGAGAGACAGAAGGGAGGGAATCCGATGAAAGCGTATTTTCTGGCAGAGCAAATGAAATGTAAAAAAACTTCTATAGGAAAGATCATGGTTTTTATGCCTGCCTTTACAATCATATTTTCTTTTTTCTTATCAGGGAACTATTTTGTTATAAACAGCAGCAACTGGTGGTATATGATGATGTTTCCGGGCATGGTATCTCTTATATGCGGTGTTATTATAAGAAAAGATAAAAAACTAAAAAATCATGCAGTTATTTCTCTTCCTGTTGATATGAAAAAGATATGGGACGGAAAAGTTTTGTATGGCATATGGGTGACAGGAGCAGGGCTTTGCCTTATGTTTTTGCTTCTTGCATTTGCTGAAATAATCGCCGGAAAATATGATATGGTAATGGAAAAGTCACCATCTTTAGAAGCATTGTGTTTTGCAGGGATTCTGTTGTTTTTTACATTTTTATGGCAGATTCCATTTTGTATGTTTTTGGCAGAGACAACAGGAACTTTCCTCATGCTCCTTATTCATATGATACTTTATAATATAAGTGTGATCTATGTATCATTGAAACCCTTTTATATGATGATTCCAGGAGCAATTTCTGCAAGAATTATGTGTGCAGTACTTGGGATTCTTCCTAATAATCTTTTAGCGGAGCCTGGCGCAATGAGTTTTTCTCCGGAACTTTTGGATAAAAGCAGCATCTGGATTGGTACTTTGTCTGGAATAATCTGGTTTTGTCTTTTTTGGTATCTGGGAAGAAAATGGTATGGAAGGCAGGGAAAAGGGAAATGAAAGAGTTAGGATGTTTTATAAAAGCAGAGTATAAAAAGATGCGAAGAACATATCTGCCTCTTATATATATAGGAATCCCTCTTTTGGGGTGTATCATTTTTCTTCTTTATTATCGCTGTTCTTCATGGACAGTTAAGGGTGAAATTGCTGCATATGGAGAAGGAATGGGAATTGCACTTCCGTTTTTAATCAGTGTTCTTTCTGCTATTTCAGTAGAGTTGGAAGAGAAAAATCATTTTCAGGTATTTCTTGGAATTGCCGAAAAAAAGAGAAATGCTTTGATTGGAAAATATATTGCACTTCTTTTCTGCACTTTGGGAGCGTTTGTTATTGCAGTTGGCGTATTTGGGACCGGTTTTACAATATGGCTTGGGAAAAAAGACATTCCTGTAATTCTCTGGTTTCAGATGATTTTTGTTTTGTGGTTATCTTCCGCTATATTGTATTTGATTCACATGTTTTTAAATCTTAAATTTCCAAAGTCTGTATCCATGGCGGTGGGGATTGGAGAGTCTCTTGTGTCTGCTATTTTGCTTACTGGACTTGGAGAAAGAATCTGGATGTTTATTCCTGCATCCTGGGGGACAAGGTGGGCAATGTATACAACAGGAATTTCCCTGGATAACGGATTTAGGGAATTGGTTTATGCATCCGGATATTTAAAAAGATGTGCATTTATTTGTCTGTTGATAACGGGGCTTTTTTGTGCCATAATTTTTATATGGTTTCAATTTTATGAAGGAAGACAAGTGGATGATTAATATTTTGGCAGTAGACGATGAGAAAGATATTTTAGAAATAGTAAAAAAGGCATTGGAAAGAGAAGGATATATTGTAACAACAATAAGTGATCCAATAAATGTTATGGAGAAAAATCTCAGCAGGTTTCAGTTGATCATTCTGGATGTGATGATGCCGGGAATAGATGGTTTTTCTCTTTGCCGGGAAATACGAAACAGGGTAGATTGTCCGATTCTGTTTCTGACAGCTAAAACAGAAGAAAAAGATCTTATGACTGGTTTGGGGATTGGAGGAGATGATTATATAACAAAGCCTTTTGGCATTGGAGAACTTCGGGCCAGAGTCGCTGCTCATTTAAGAAGAGAGAGCAGAGAAAAGAAAAATGTTGTGTTTGTAGATGAGCTGCAATTTGATCTTTTGGCAAAGAAAATTTTCTATGGCGAAGAAGAAATTATTCTAACAAAAAGCGAGTATGCCATTTGCGAGTATCTGGCCATGAATCGTAATCAGGTTTTTTCAAAAGACAGGATTTATGAACATGTATTTGGATTTAATGGTGAAAGTGATCTTTCTGTGATACCAGAGCACATAAAAAATGTTCGGGCTAAATTTCAAAAAAAGGGATTATCTGTAATTGCGACAAAATGGGGGATCGGATACAAATGGGAGTAAAAAAGAAAAGTCTGAATGGTTTTTTCTTAAGATATACTTTACAAATTTGTGTGAATACATTGCTGATTCTGGCATGTCTGGTTTTATCTATACTTGTTTTGTCCTCAGCAGGAATTATTCTTCCGGCTAATTATGCAGAGGTACACTTGCAGAAATATGAGGAGGATTTTGAAAAGGCAGATCATATTACGAGGGAAATGTTACCGGAACATTGTACCTATGGGGTATACAATAAAGAGGGCAGATGGTTATACGGGGATTTTTCAGAAGGAACAAAACAGGAAGTCTGGGCATGCTATAAGGCAGACAGAAAATATGCGGAGGGTGGAGGATATTATCGTTTTATAAAAAGATACAATGGAGAAATTTGTATTGTAAATTATAGATTACGAGCATATTTTACAGGAGATCATCCAATTTTAAATAGATTAGGAATAGAAAGCATATTGCCAATCGCCTTTGTTGGACTTTTTATTTTGCAAATTGGGGTTTCAGCAAAAGTCTTTTCCAAAAGACTTCGAAAGAGGATAAAAGTTTTAAATGAAGCAACAGAAAAAATAAGTCATCATAATCTGGATTTTGAAAGAGAACATTCAGATATAAAAGAAATAGAAGAGGTTATGGAATCCATCGACTGCCTAAAGAGTGCATTAAAAAAATCTTTAGAAGAACAGTGGGAAACAGAAATACAAAGAGAAGAAGAATTGTCCGCTCTTACGCATGATATAAAAACTCCTGTGACTATTATAAGAGGAAATGCAGAATTGCTTATAGAGGAGTGTTTTACAGGAGAACAAATGGAATGTACCAGTGCAATTCTTAAAAATGTAGGACAGATAGAGGGATATCTTGAGTCTATGAGAAAGGTTATCCATAATGAAGTCCAAAAAGAAGAACTGGAAATTCTAAAAGGAGAAAAACTGATAGAAGATTTTGTAAAGCAGGCAGAAGAAATAGTTGTTGCAGCAGATACCAAAATCCATATAAATAAAGCAAATGTGCATTGTCTTTTAAAAGGAAATAAAAGAGGGCTTCTGCGTGCCTGGGAAAATATTATAGGAAATGCCGTTTCTTATACGGATAAAGAACAGGGAATAGATCTTTTTTTTGATATCAAAGAAAAAGACGAGAAAATCTTTCTTGTGGGAAGTGTGAGAGATTATGGACCAGGATTTTCAAAAGAGGCGCTGCATCATGGAACAGAAAGATTTTATATGGGAGACAGAAGCCGTCATGATCATGCCCATCAAGGACTGGGGCTTTATATTGCTTCTCAAAAAATAAAAGAACAGGGAGGACAGTTGATCCTTAAAAATACAGAAAAAACAGGAGGTGCCTGTGTAGAGCTTTGGGTTTGTATTTACAGCTGAAGTATGATACACTATAAGAAATTTTACAGGAGGTAAGGATCAAATGAGAGTAGAATTTGAAAAATCGTTAGAAACAGGAAATGAAATGATTGATTCCCAGCATAAGGAATTGATCAGCAGGATTGACCAGCTTCTGCAAAGCTGTCAGGATGGAAATGCACAGGTAAAGGCTGTTAAAATGCTGGACTATCTTCTGGATTATACAGAATTTCATTTCGGAGAAGAAGAAAAATTACAGGAGGAGATTCATTTTCCGGCAATAGAAAGTCATAAAGAGAAACATGTGGAATTCAAACAGGCAGTAAAAGAACTCCAGGAAATGTTAGAGGAAGAAGAAGGTCCAACAGAAGCATTCGTAGCTCAGGTGCAAAAAAATGTGGTAGACTGGCTTTTTGATCATATTAAAGTATTTGACCGTGCAGTAGCAGAATATAAAGGTTGAGAAAAGTGGAAGATAGAAAAGAAAAAAGTGCGTTTCAGATAAGAATGGCGAAGGAAAGTGACGCACAGGAAATCCTTGATATTTATGCATATTACATAAAGAATACGGCTGTCAGTTTTGATTATGATATTCCAACTTTAAAGGAATTTACGGAAAAAATAAGAAGTATTAAAGAAAAATATCCTTATCTTGTAGCAGAAGAGAATGGTAAAATAGTAGGTTATGCATATGCTGCATGTTTTAAAGAACGTGAGGCATATGACTGGGCTGTGGAAACTACTATTTATATGCATCCCGACTGTAAGGGAAAAGGATATGGAAAAAGTTTATACAGTAAGATGGAAGAACTTTTGAAAAAACAGAATATCCAGAATATGAACGCATGCATTGCGTGTATAGATCAGGAAGATGAATACCTTACGAATGCAAGTCCGCGTTTTCATGAACATATGGGATTTCAATTAGTTGGAAAATTTCATAAATGTGGATGCAAATTTGGAAGATGGTATGATATGATCTGGATGGAAAAAGTTATCGGAGATCATAAAGAAAATCCATCTGCTGTAATTCCGATTACAGAAGTATAAAAATAAGAAAAGAGGAAGCTCGACTTTTAGGTCGCAGCTTCCTCTTTTATATATGAGATCAGATCATCGGGAAGCGGTCTGGAAGGCGAATTCCTCCGCGTTTGCAGATCGCAACAGCATGTTCTTTTCCTTCCCGGATAATGGCTTCTTCGTCAATTGACAGAAGAACACGGTTTTTCATCAGCCATCGTCCGTCGCACATAGTGCATTCAATATTTGTGCTGTGCATGGATGTAACAAGGTTTGCAATAGGATCATGAACAGGAAGCATGTCTGCACTGTTATCTGGATTAATGATGATTAAATCTGCTTTTTTTCCGACTTCAAGACTGCCGTAAAGGTTATCTTCCCCAACTGCACGTGCGCCATTGATGGTTGCCATGGCAAGGATTTCTTCTGCTTTTACAACATCCGGTTCAAGACGCCAGCCTTTATGGATGAGAGAAGTAACCCACATTTCATCTACCATGTTCATTCGATTGTTTGTTGGTGTGCCATCGGTTCCAAGAGCAACACAAATGCCTTCTCGAAGCATCCGCGGAATTTTGGCAAATCCAAGAACACGCATGGCGGAAGCTGGATTGTGAGAAACTTTTACATCATGGTCACGGAACATTTCTACTTCTTCATTGGAAAGCCATACAGTGTGTGCCGCAAGAATATTTTTATCAAGGAAGCCAAGATTGTTAAGATGGGTAACGGTTGTAGCACCACGGGTCTCTTTTGCATATTCTACTTCAGCTTTAGCTTCTGCAATGTGCATATGAACTCCAACTTGATATTTATCAGCAAGTTCTTTTGTTCGCATAAGCAGTTCATCAGTTGCATTAAAAATAGTACGGATTCCAAACCAGACTTTTATTCTGCCGTTTGCAGTATTGTGGTATTTTTTTAAAGCTTCTTCCTGTATTGAAAGTTCTTCATCTGTTGTATGCTGCCATACTTTTGGAAGGCCTTCTCCGCAGTCCATAACAGATTTTGCTAATTTTCCGCGGATCCCGGCCTGGGAAATAGCCTTTGCCATACCGGAAACAAACTGACCGCCTGGTTCTGCGATGGAAGTACATCCTGCTTTGATCTGTTCCGCACAGAAAAGCAGGGTGGAAATGTAAGAGTCTTCCTCGGTCATGTTGCTCTCGTATGGCCAGATACGATCATGGAGCCAGGTAAGAAGATCAACATCATCAGCAAGTCCACGAGCAAGCTGCTGTGAAGTGTGTGTATGGGTGTTAACAAAACTTGGCATGATGGTTTTTCCTGTACAGTCCATGATTTCATCACAGTCATCCGGAATAGGAAAATCTCCGATATTTGTAATTTTGTCATTTTCTATCAGGACATGCCCTTTTCTATAAACTTCTCTTTTGGCATTCATGGTAATTACCATAGCATTTTTTAAAAGAATTTTCATAAGTAATGCTCCTATTATTTTTAAAAATATGTATTTTATGTTTAGTATATAGGAAAAGTTCTTAGTTGTCACTTGTGAAAAATGTACAAATCCGTTATACTGAGAAAAAGAATAAGGGTTTGGTAAAGGGAGATATTATGAAGAAAATACTGGTAATTGATTCCTGTGTACGTCGAGAAGAATCCCGTACAAAGAAAATGCTGGATAAGGCATTGGAAATATTGAAAAAACAGCATCCGGACTGGGTGTTTGAGACGCTGGTTCTGATGGATATGGATTTGAAATACTGGAATACGGAAAGTCTGAAAAAAAGAGATGCCCTTTTAATGGAGAAAAAGTATGATGCCTCGGAGTTCGTACTGGGAAATCAATTCAGGGAAGCGGACGGGATTGTCATTGCGGCTCCTTTTTGGGATTTAAGTATTCCGGCTATGTTAAAAGTTTATATTGAGAATATTTCAGCAGATGGAATTACTTTTTCTACTACAGCAAATGGGTTAAAGGGGATCTGTAAATTTCAATGGATGTTGTATTTAACTACAAGAGGAGGAATCTGGGAAGGTTCAGATATGGAACTTGGAAGTCCTTATATGGAAGCTTTGTCCCGCTTTTTTGGAACCGGAACCTATTATTGTATATCAGCTGACGGGACAGATATTGTAGATCTGGATTGTCGGGAAATTATGAATAATGCATTGCAAAAAGTGGAAGATCTTTGCAGTACTTTATAAGAACAATAAAAGAAAGAGAGGTATGAAAGATGGTTTATTCAAATGATGGAAGGTTGTATCACATTCAGGTTGCCCCAGGAGAAGTGGGAAAGTATGTAATATTACCAGGAGATCCTAAAAGGTGTGCATCTATTGCAAAATATTTTGATGATCCGGTGCTGATTGCAGATAATCGTGAATATGTGACATATACAGGATATCTGGATGGTGAAAAAGTAAGTGTTACCTCTACCGGAATAGGCGGTCCTTCTGCATCCATTGCGATGGAAGAACTGGTACAGTGCGGGGCAGATACGTTTGTAAGAGTAGGAACCTGCGGAGGTATGGATATTGAGGTCAAAGGTGGAGACATCGTGGTTGCTACAGGTGCAGTCCGCATGGAAGGCACAAGCAAAGAATATGCGCCGATTGAATTTCCTGCAGTAGCAAATCTTGATGTGGTAAATGCACTGGCAGGATCTGCAAAAGAGTTGGGAGTTACGTACCATACGGGAGTAGTAGAGTGCAAGGATTCTTTTTATGGACAGCATTCTCCTGAAACAAAACCGGTAGGATACGAACTTTTGAATAAATGGGAAGCATGGCTTCGCCTTGGGTGTCTTGCTTCTGAAATGGAGTCTGCCGCGCTTTTTACAGTAGCTAGTTATTTAAGAGTGCGTTGCGGATCCGCTTTCCTTGTAATTGGAAATCAGGAAAGAGCAAAAAAAGGGCTTGATAATCCGCAGGCGCATGATACAGATATGGCTGTTCGTGTGGGAATTGGTGCACTTCGCAAGCTGATTGCTCAAGATAAAGAAAAATAAATTGTGAAAAATGCATAAAAATATAGCGATGTTTCTATGAAAAACATGGAAAAACAAATAAAACAGACATATGTCCGATTCTTATTTGCCAAATATGTTTATATTAAGAAATATCCGGAGAATGATCATCAAAAATGAGAAAAGAAAATGATTAAGAAGGATGAAAAGATCAGAGAATATATAGAGTATCTGGATATGATGGATGTTTTTCAATGTTTAAATGAAAAAGATATGGCCGGAATGACGCTGGGACTCTATAAAAAAGGAGAATATCTGTTTCATACAGGTGATGAACAAGATGCGATCTATTTTCTTGCAAAAGGCAAATGCAGAGTTTCCAATGGCACAAGTGAAGGAAAAGAGATTGCTATTGATTTTGACATTCCAGAGGGAAGATTTATAGGGGAAATGGAACTTGCCACAGGTATTGATTTTTTTCATACAGTAGCTGCAGCTGAAGATTCTGTGATCCTTCGTATTCCACTGGAAATTGTGGAAAAGAAACTGATGAAGGATGTTTCATTTTTGCGTTATATCTGCAGACAGCTTGGATGGGAATTAACAGAAAGCGGGAGAGAAAGAGTACGGGTGGGACTTTTTGATGCAAAGGGGCGTGTTGCCCGGTATTTATATGGAAGAGTGATCCGTACAGGGGAATCCAACTTTAAGATTTCCTGCAGGCAGACAGCGTTAGAATGTTCCATATCGGAACGTCATTTAAATCGCGTTCTTCATATGTTGGAAGAAGAGGGAGCCATTGCAAGATACCGAAATAAAATCCGTATTCTGGATATGAAGATTCTTCAGTCCAGAATTACGGAAGTGTAAGGGTCAGGATTCTTTTTGCGAACCGGATATACGGTTGTCCCATATGATTCCGGCAGCAACAAGGAGAACTCCAAGAAGTTTTGGAAAGCTGATATTCTGAAAAATAAAAGTATCAAAAAGAATGCCGGCAGTAAGCTGACCAACCAGAAGCAGGATGGTAGATTCCATTACTTTCAGACGGGAAAGGGTGATCATGGAAACAAGAAATGCAACAATGCCGAAAGCTCCGCCAAGATACATCCACCATGGTGCACTGGAAAATGCATACAGGTCAATATGAAAATGGGAAGAAGCAAGAAGCAGTATAAAAGAGAGAACAGACGCAACAACATAATTAACAAGAGAGCCGTTGTAAGTTCCAAGTATTTTTGTACAGCGGTAATTGATCATTTTTGATATTACAGTTGCACAGCCGTTAACAAAGGCTAGGGTTAGAACGAATGCCATGGGAAAACTCCTTTCGTAGTGTTATTCAGGCAGGGTTAAGAGAATCAAACCTGCGAGCATCAAAATAAAGCAGGGAATTCTTTTTTTATCAAAAGAAATCCGGGGAACACCAAACCACCCAAAGTGATCAATGACAGCAGAAATAATAAGCTGTCCGATAATGGATACACAGGTCATAACGGAAACCCCAAGGATTCCGATACAGTAGCTGGAACTGGCGACAAGAAAAATTCCAAAAAAACCGGCAGAATACAGATACCAGGGCATTCCTGTTATTTTAAGGTGTTCATGCACAAATAATTTCATGTAAAGGATCAGCAGAACTCCGCCAATGACATGAACAATGAGACTCATGCCGAACATGCCGATGTAATCCGTAAGCATGCCGTTTAAGCTTGCCATAGCAGATTGACATGCACCGGCAAGGAGAGTGAAAAGCACATACATGTTGGTACCTCCTAAGTGATGGATTGAATTTTCTGTTCTTTTACTATGACATATATGGAAGAAAAAGGCAAGTTTCGTATAATAAATAATATGTTTTGGGAAATTAGAAAAATGTATGGAATTTTTTTGGATTCTATTGTAAAATGGAACTAATAAATCAGAAATTGTATAGAAAAAAAGAAAAACAATAAAAAAATACAACAAATTTGGAGGACTTCATGAAAGCTTGGGAAATGGCACAGGATATTTTCACAAATGCCAAACCTGTTATCCGTACGGAAGAAGAACAAACATGGACAGATAACGTGGATGTATCCGCTTTTTATGATGATAATCTGGCCCTTGACTGGGGAAGTAATGTTCCCGGTTCCGGTGCACCGGAAAAAATCATGATAGCTGCAATACAGGCACTGGAAAACAGAGGATATCGTGTAAGTGAGGAAGGCTACCGACTTCTTCTGGAAGGATTAAAAGCAAATGAGGATAAGAATTTTGTAAAACTTCATCAGATTTCTGCTTTGTTGAGAAGAGAGATTGCTATGGCAGAGAAAGATGATACTTCCCCATACTGGAATTATACAGTGTATCATTCTTTTGAACAGTATGAAAAAAAAGTAGAATTTCCAGAAAGCATTGCAGTGGATGTTGAAACAGAAGAATTTTCAAAACAGATTCGTGGTGCATGGCTGTCTCAGTTTATTGGCGGTGCAATGGGAACGATGGTGGAAGGATATACCTTTGAGAATTTATTGAAAGCTTTTGGGGAAGTACGGGAATATCTTCGTGAGCCGAATACTTATAATGATGATATTACATTTGAGTTGGCCTTTCTGGATGCGTTTGCGGAGAAAGGATATGATGTAACATCTCAGGATATTGCATTATCATGGGTTGGGCTTATTCCATGTGGATGGTCTGCTGAAGAGCTGGCAATCCGTAATATTAAAAACGGAATTTTCCCTCCGGAAAGCGGAACATACAGAAATCCTTTTAATGAATGGATCGGTGCACAGATGCGTGCCGGTGTCTGCGGTATGGTGGCTCCTGGAAATGCTCATCTGGCAGCAAGTCTTGCATGGCGAGATGGAGAAGTATCCCATGCTGCAAATGGCATTCTTGGAGAAGTATTTAATGCGGTTATGACATCTTTGGCATTTGTGGAAAAGGATGTAAAAAAACTTGTCAGACGTTCCATTGACCTGATTCCGGAAGACAGTGAATATTATTCTGTTATTTCTTTTGCGTGGGAATGTTGTGAGAAATACGAAACATGGCAGGAAGCTCTGGCAGCATGTCAGGAAAAATATAAAAAATATAACTGGATTCATGCGTATCCAAATGCCTGCTGTGAAATTATAGCACTCTATTATGGAGAGGGAGATTTCCAGAAAACATTGTATGTTATTACAATGTGTGGAATTGATGTAGACTGCAATGCAGGTATGATCATGCCTTTGCTTGCAATTCAAAAGGGAATGGGTATCATTCCAAAAGATCTGCTTCATCCGGCATTTAACTGTCTTGAAACCTATATGAGAGGACGGTTTAAATCCATCAGCTTAGATGAACTGGTCGATGATACTTTATGGAGTATAAAAAAAGCTCAAAAAATAAAGGAGGAAAAGAAATGAAAAAAAGAATGTTAGGCGCAGCAATGGCTGCAGCAATGGTTGTATCTGCAGGAGCGGTAACAGTGCCGGTTTATGCAGAAGATGAGCCATATAAGGCAGCACTTCTGCTTAATGGTACTCTTGGCGACAAATCTTTCTTTGATTCTGCAAATGAAGGTCTTACAAAGCTTCAGGAAGAACTTGGAGAAGACAAATTTACTTTTAAGGTAGAGCAGATGGGTGCAACATCTGCAGATGAGGCAAAATGGGAACCAACACTTTATGATTACTGTGATGATGGTTCTTACGATGTTATTATTGTAGGTACTTTCCAGATGATGGATGCACTGATCAATGCTTCTGCAGATTATCCGGATCAGAAATTTATTTATTTTGATGAAGCGTTCAACTTTGAAGAAGATGGCGGTGAAAATATCTACAATGTTATGTACAAACAGAATGAAGTATCATATCTTGTAGGTGCAGCAGCAGCAATGATGACAACAGATGAAACTCTTGAAAAAGCAGATCCGTCCAATAAAGTTATCGGCTTCCTTGGCGGTATGGAAAATTCTGTTATTAACGATTTCCTTGTAGGTTATATTCAGGGTGCAAAAGACATTGATGAAGAAATCCAGGTTGCACTTGCATACGTTGGAAACTTCTATGATTCTGCTGCTGGTAAAGATATGGCTCTGACACAGTATCAGAATGGTGCTGACGTTGGATTTAACGTAGCAGGAAGTGCAGGTCTTGGACAGATTGAAGCTGCAGTAGATGCAGATAAATATGCGTTCGGTGTTGACTCTGACCAGGCAGCACTTCTTCCGGACTATGCAGCAAATATTCCTACATCTGCAATTAAAAATGTAGGAAACTCCCTGATCCGTGCAATCAAGATGGATATGGAAGATGAACTGGAATATGGTCAGCTTGAGTACCTTGGATTTTCTGAGGGTGGTGTAGAGCTGGTAGAAGATGATCACTATAAAGAAGCTGTTCCGGAAAATATCCGTACAAAAGTAGAGGAACTGAAACAGGAGATCATTGATGGAAAACTGGAAGTTCCTACAGCTCTTGGTGAAGACGCTATGAATGAAGATGATATTCAGGCATTAATTGATTCCGTAAAAGTAAAATAAACAAATAAAAGCGTGGAGGATCCAGCTCCGGTGTTCGTCCGGAACTGGATTTTCTTTTCCAAACATTTTAGCATAAAAAGTCGGGGTGAATGAAATTGGATAATCAAATCGTATTACAAATGAATCACATGATGAAGATTTATGGAAATGGTGTGGTTGCAAACGAAGATGTATCCCTGGAACTTCGAAAAGGGGAAATTCATGCACTGCTTGGAGAAAACGGTGCAGGAAAAAGTACTCTGATGAAGGTTCTTTTTGGTATTGAAACTCCAGATCAGGGTGAAATCATCCTGAAGGGACAGAAAACAGCCATAAAGTCTCCACAGGATGCCATCAGCAAGGGGATTGGTATGGTGCATCAGCATTTTATGCTTGTACCCTCTCTTACTGTTGCAGAAAATATTATTCTTGGTGTAGCTCCTAAAAAAGGTGTTTTTATCGATATGGATAAGGCAATAGAGGTTTCTCAAAATATTGCCAAAGAGTATAATTTTGATATTAATGTCAAAGAAAAAGTAGAAGAAATTCCTGTTGGTATCAAACAGAAAGTAGAAATTCTAAAGGCTTTATATCGAGGAGCAGAAATCTTAATTTTAGACGAGCCTACTGCGGTACTGACACCGCAGGAAACAGAGGAATTGTTTGTTCAGCTTTTAAAATTAAAAGAAAAAGGACACACTATTATTTTTATTTCCCATAAGCTGGATGAAATTAAGAAGATCTGTGATCGCGCTACGATTATGAGAAATGGAAAGAGCATGGGTACTTATGAGGTTGCGGATATTACCACTCAGGAAATGTCAAGACTTATGGTAGGACATGAGGTATCTCTGCAGTTTGAAAAAAATGAACAGCATCTCACAGATGACATTTTTTTGAAAGTGCGTAATCTTACCGTTCATAATTCTCAGGGCGTCATGAAAGTAGATAATCTTTCGTTTGATTTAAAAGGCGGAGAGATTTTGGGAATTGCCGGAGTGGAAGGAAACGGACAGACAGAGCTGATTGATACTTTGACCGGACTGAATAAGCAGTATAAAGGAACCATTCAGATCAAAGGAAAAGACATTGCAAATGCGTCAATTCGGGATATCCGCGATATGAAACTGGGACATATTCCGGAAGATCGTATGATCACAGGATGTGCAAAGACATTAAGTATAAAAGAGAATCTCTTTTCTAATCAGTACAGGGATCCTAAATATTCCGGAAAACTTTTGATGAAACAAAAGGAACTTGAAAGAAGAAGTGATGAGCTTATTAAGGAATACCTTATAAAATGCAAATCAAGAAAACAGAATGTAGGTATGCTTTCAGGTGGAAATATCCAGAAGGTAATTGTAGCAAGAGAATTCTCCACACAGCCGGATATTATTATTGCAAACCAGCCAACACGTGGAATTGATGTAGGTGCGATTGAATTTATAAGAAAGCGTCTTTTGGAATTCCGTGATGCAGGATGTGCCATTATTCTTATTTCTGCAGACTTAACAGAAATTTTTTCTCTCAGTGACCGTCTTGCGGTTATGTATAAAGGGAAATTTGCCGGTTTCTTTAATAATGTGGAAGATGTAACAGAAGATGAATTGGGCCAGCATATGCTTGGTATTAAGAAAGATGATGTATTGGAGGGAGTCATGTATGAATAGTGCAAAACGATTTGATGTTCTGCGGACCATTCTTTCAGTTCTTATTGCACTTGCCATTTCTTTTGTGATTATTTTTATGGTAAGTGATCAGCCCGTAGAAGCGATTAAATATTTACTTACAGGGCCATTAACAAGTAAAAGAAGTATGGGAAACGTAGTAGAATCCATGATTCCTTTAATTTTTACAGGAACAGGTGTCTGCATTATGTTTTCTGCTAATCAGATTAACCTTGCTGGTGAGGGTGCCTTTCATGTAGGTGGTCTTATTGCATCCTGCGTTGCTATTTATGTTACAGGAAATGTGATTTCTCCTGTTGCAGCACTTTTATGTGCTGGTATTGTTGGTGCCATATTTACTGCAATTCCGGCAATTATGAAGATCACAACTTCTGCAAGTGAACTGGTATCTTCTTTGATGATCAACTATCTTGCATTGTATTTTGGAAATTATATGTTAAATAATGTAATTGGTGATCCAAAGGCAAGTGCTGCTTCTTATAAACTTAGTGAAGCATCAAAACTTCCGGTATTGTTTGAAGGAACACGTGTACATTTTGGTTTCATTATTGCAATTGCCGTTGCAGTTCTGGGATATTTCTTCCTTTATCGAACCAAAATGGGATATGAACTTCGTCTTACAGGTGAAAATGAAGAATTTGCAAAATATTCAGGTATTAGCATTGTAAAAGTTATTTTAATTTCTCAGTTGCTTGGCGGTTTTATCGCTGGTCTTGGCGGCGGTGTGGAAATGTTAAGTCCTATTTATAAACGTTTTACCTGGACATCCCTTTTGGGATATGGATGGGATGCCATCATTATCTGTACACTGTCTAAAAAGAATCCGCTGTATACACCTTTTGCTGCTTTGTTCCTTGCATATCTTCGAACAGGAGCTTCTATTATGGCGAGAAGAACAGATGTTACTTTGGAAATCGTACAGATTACACAGGGTATCATTATTCTGCTTGTTGTAGCAGAGCAGTTCCTGAGTAAATACAGACATAAACTGATCGCAAAAGAAGCAAAGGCAGCATTAAAAGAAGAGGAGGCGGTATAATATGTGGAATGCGATTTTATCTCCGGATTTTTTTGGCACCATATTAAGGTCTGCTACCCCGATTTTGTTTGCAACACTTGCAGCGGCAATCGCGGCAAAATCTGGTATTACCAATATGGCACTTGAAGGCATCATGCTTTTTTCTGCATTATTTGGTGTTATATTTTCTTCTATTACACACAGTGCAGGACTTGGACTTTTGCTTACTGTAATTGTAGGTGGATTGATCGGATGTATTCTTGCTTTCTTTGTATTAAATTTAAAGACAGATGAGATTCTTGCTGCAATTGCCATAAACTTAACCGCAACAGGTGGTACGGTTCTTTTACTTGTAGCAATATCCGGAGACAGAGGTGTATCTACTTCTATTAAAAGTGTATCTGCTCCGAATATCACAATTCCGATCATTGATAAGATCCCGTTTATTGGAGAAGTGTTGTCAGGGCAGAATGTTCTTACATGGTTAGCACTGCTGGCGGTTATTCTTCTTCATGTATTTCTTTATAAAACCCCGCTGGGACTGGCAATCCGATCTGTTGGTGAGAATAAAGATGCAGCAGAGTCCGTAGGAATCAATTCCAAAAAAGTGCAGTATATTGCCCTTATTATAAGTGGTGCGCTTGCAGCTGTTGGCGGATTTTATCTTTCCGGCGGATATATGAATATGTTTACAAAGGATATGTCCGGTGGACGTGGATTTATTGCTCTGGCAGCTTCCAGTATGGGTGGAAATACGCCTGTAGGCGGACTTCTTGTATCCCTTTTATTTGGTGTGGCACAGGCGCTTGCAAATGTTATGCAGCTTACTGCGGCTATGCCATATGAAATCATCTTGATGATTCCATATCTCACAACTTTAATTGGACTGGGAGTTTATTATTATTCTCAGAAAAAGAAGAAAGAGCATTTAAGCGAAAAATAAGTTAGAAAAAGGGGCTTCTTTTAAAGAAGCCCCAGTTTATCAAAATCAGAATCTGCCAGAAGTGCACCAGAGGAAGCAACGACGCAGGAAGATATGCGGTTTGCTTTTTGGATGGCTTCCGGAAGAGAATCGCCTTTTTGAAGACAGGCAATCACGGAACCAATATGAGAATCCCCGGCACCGATGGTATCTTTTTGTACAGTGGGAACAGGTGAAATAAGTTCGCTTTTTTCGCCGTTAAAGTAAAAACAGCCTTTTTCACCTAAAGTGATAATAACCGTATTATGGGTTTGCTCATAAAGATATGCAGCGGCGTCTGATACAGTTGCTTTACCACTTGCTTCCAGCGCTTCTTTTTCATTGAGATGAAGAATAGGAGAAAGTTTATAAAGGCGTTTTACAAGAGAAGGATCAATAACAGTAAGTCTTGGACCTGGTGCAAAATAAATATTGAGAGAAGAATGTGATTCCAGAAATTCTACAATGTTAGAGCCGGTTGCTTCTTCGATTTCCAGACCGCAGATATATACAGAATCAATTTCTTCCATAGGAATCAGAGAAAACCATTCTTTCTCAAAAAGATATTCTGCACCATGGTAAGAAATAAAAGAACGTTCCCCTGTATTTTCCACAAAACAATAACAGCATCCGTTTTCTTTTTTCGGAGTGGGGATGGGAGAAACGATATTTCGCTTTTTCAGTTCTTCCCGTACAAAATCTCCGTATACACCGGTTCCTACCGGGGAGAAAAGAATATAAGGGACCTGGAAATGGCGAATGGAATCAGATACATTATAGGCGCATCCGCCAAGAGACATATGCTGGCTGCGGATATGGACATCTTCGCCGGTTTTAGGAAGATGGTTTACAAGATTTACAACAACATCTACAACAGTAGAGCCGATGACAAGAACTTTTTTCATTGGTATACTCCTTATTTTAAAAGGGATTTCTGTCTGTCAAAAGACAGCAAATTTATGCTATCACAGTTTGTAAGACCTTGCAATACAAAAATAAGAAAGGAGACATATATGAAAAAGGGAATTTTATTAAAAGATGCAGCATTGCTTGATGAAAATGGACAGTGTACCCTTCATCAGGATATGTATATTTGTGATGGAAAGATTCAGAAAATTGCAGAAACGGGAAAAGAAAAATTTCCGGAAGCAGAAGATGTGATTTCCTGTTCTGGATTTTATGTAACACCAGGACTTCCAAATCTTCATGTGCATACAGCTATGAATATCTTCAAGGGAATTGCAGAAGATGTTACAGCGGATGCATGGTTTAATGAAATGATATGGCCATATGAAAGTAAGATGACAGATGAGGATGTTTACACAGGAACTCTCCTGGGAATTGCAGAAATGTTAAATAATGGTGTAACTGTTTTTGCAGATCATTATTTTGGTGAAGAATATGTTTTAAAAGCGGTAAAGGAAACCGGAATCCGTGGAGATCTGGCACCGACACTTTTTGGCGCTACAGCTGAGTTTCCGGAACGTCTTGCTCAGGTATCGGAATTTATCCGCAATCACAGAGAAGATTCCGACAAAATTGCTTTTCATATGGGTCCTCATGCAGAATATACATGTCCGGAACCTTCCCTTGGACAAATCGTGGATGAGGCAAAGCGATTAAATGTGCCTATTCATATGCATATTTCAGAGGAAGGACCACAGGTGGAAAAGACACGGGAAAGAACAGGACTTACTCCGTTTGGTGTTTTAGAAAGAGCCGGTGGATTTGATCTTCCTGTTCTTGTGGGACATGGTCTTTGGATTGAAGAGGAAGATCTCAAATATATAAAAGAAGATACCTGGTTTGCATTTTGTCCGAAAACATATATGAAGCTTGCATCCGGAAGGGGACAGTTTTTTGATTTTTATCCAAGATTACAGTATGGATTTGGAACAGATGGAGCCGCAAGTTCCAATACATTAAATCCGGTAGAACAGGCAAGACTTTTTGGTCTTCTTGGAAAGTTCCAGGCAGATGATGCTTCTGCTTTTGGAGGAGAAGAAATCTGGAAACATATGATGGCAGGACACAGAGCATTTCCTTTTGGAACAGGATATTTAAAAGAAGGAGCACCTGCTGACATTGTAATATGGGATTTATGTGAAATGGATACATTTCCATTTTATAATCCTGTTTCCAGCATCTTGTACAGCAGCAATAGCCGCAACGTGAAATACACTATGATTGCAGGAGAATTTTTAAAATATAACGGAGTCCTGAAAATGGATACGAAAACTCTTATGGAAATGGGCGTTCGTTTACAAAAAGAGCTTCTTGCAAGAGGAAGAGGAAAAGCGGAGATTTTTTATTAAGCAACAATTTCCTGAAAAGGAAAATGAAAATATAATTTTACAGGAGGTAATGAATTATGTGTATACCAACACCACACAACACAGCAAAAAAAGGAGATATTGCAAAAAAAGTTCTGATGCCGGGAGATCCGTTACGTGCAAAATATATTGCAGAAACATATCTGGAAAATCCTGTATGCTTTAATACAGTTCGTAATGTTCTTGGATATACAGGAACTTACAAAGGTCAGGAAGTATCTGTTATGGCAAGCGGTATGGGAATGCCGTCTATTGGAATTTACAGCTATGAACTGTATAACTTCTATGATGTAGATCGCATCATCCGTATTGGTTCAGCAGGCGCTCTGCAGGACGATATCAATGTTATGGATGTTGTAATTGCTATGGGTGCATGCACAGATTCTAATTTTGGAAGCCAGTATTGCCTTCCGGGAACATTTGCACCGACTGCAAGCTATAATCTTGTAGCAAGAGCGGTTGAAGTAGCCAAAGAACAGGGTACACCAGTACATGTAGGAAATGTTGTTTCTTCAGATGTATTCTATAGTGACAATAAACAGGCTTCCGACAGTTGGAGAAAAATGGGAGTTCTTTGTGCAGAAATGGAATGTGCAGGTCTTTTTATGACAGCTGCACGAGCTGGCAAGGAAGCTCTTGGAATTCTTACAATTTCTGATCATATTTATCGTGAAGAAGCAATTTCAGCAGAAGCACGTCAGACATCTTTTAATAAGATGATGGAAATTGCTCTGGGAATCTAAGGCTGGTAAGAAAAATAAAAGATGATAAAAAGCCATGGAACGATCTGAAAAAGAAAGTACCATGGCTTTCTTTTTGTTTCGGCGGGGAGGGAGAGAATAGAATCCCTGTATTGAAAAAAAAGGCCATATATCGTATATTAGTAAGAGAAATAATCTGATTGTGTACCGGAAAGGAATGACAGAATATATGACGATCCAGGAACTTCTGGAAGAGGTGAAAAAAGGATTTCTAACAGTAGAAGAAGCAGAAAAAATTCTGAAAAAAGAAGGATACAAAGATATAGGATATGCCAAGCTGGATACAGGGCGCAAAAACAGGACCGGATTTGCGGAAGTGGTTTATTGCAGTGGAAAGACGGATGAACATCTCTTGAATATTTATAAGAGGCTTTACCGGGAAGAGGGGGAAGTGTTTGGAACAAGAGCTTCCCGGGAACAGTATGAATATATGAAGAAATATTTTTCAGATATACAGTATGATCCGGTTTCTCGTATTTTAAAAATAAATGGGACAGAAAAAAAGAAGGTTGGAAAAGTTGTAGTATGTACAGCTGGTACTGCAGACATTGCTGTAGCAGAAGAAGCTGCACAGACAGCGGAATATTTTGGTACCAATGTAGAACGAGTATATGATGTAGGAGTCAGTGGAATGCACCGACTTTTTTCCTGCCTGGAGACTATTCAGAGTGCGAATTGTATTATAGCCGTTGCCGGTATGGAGGGAGCTCTGGCAAGTGTTATAGGAGGGCTTGTAAGCTGCCCGGTGATTGCAGTGCCAACTTCTGTTGGATATGGAGCAAATTTTGGAGGCTTATCGGCACTTCTTACAATGATTAATTCCTGTGCAAATGGGATTGCAGTTGTAAATATTGACAATGGATATGGAGCCGGATATATGGCAACACAGATCAACAGGCTTGCAGTGGGACAAAAGGGAGAAAATTAAAATGGAAAATACATTATATCTGGAATGTTATTCAGGGATTAGCGGTGATATGACAGTTGCCGCTTTACTGGATTTAGGGGCGGACAGGGAAGTGCTGGAGAAAGCATTACAAAGCCTTCCCATAAGTGGATTTCGTACAGAGATTACAAAAATTAAAAAATCCGGAATAGATGCCTGCGATTTTCGTGTAATATTAGACCATGATCATGAAAATCATGATCATGATATGCAATACCTTCATGGAAAAGAAGAGGTGCTGGAACATGAAGCGCATCATCATCACACCCATGAACATCGCGGGATACAGGAAATAAAAGAGATTGTAGAAGCAGGAGATATGACGGAAACCGCCAGAAAGCTTACAATGCGTATTTTTACGATTTTAGCAGAAGCAGAAGGAAAAGCACATCACATGCCGGTGGAAGAAGTTCATTTTCACGAAGTGGGGGCTGTGGACTCTATTGTAGATATTGTGGCAGCAGCAGTTTGTCTGGATGCTCTTAATATTACAGAAGTGATCATACCGGAATTATGGGAAGGAAAAGGAACGGTACGGTGTCAGCATGGAATTCTTCCCGTGCCTGTGCCTGCTGTTTCGAATATTGTGGAGCAAAACAGATTAAAAATAAAAATAACAGATGTGGAGGGAGAACTGGTTACTCCTACAGGTGCGGCAATAGCAGCCGCAATCCAAACAACAGACAGGCTTCCCGCACATTTTTCCATAGAAAAAACAGGAATCGGAGCAGGAAAGCGGCAGTATTCCTGTCCTGGAATTCTTCGTGCAATGCTTATTTCAAAAACAGAGGAATATGAGGACAGAATATGTAAATTGGAAGCCAATATCGATGATTGTTCAGGAGAAATTTTAGGGTATACTATGCAGCTTTTGATGGAAGCAGGGGCAAGAGATGTGTATTATGTACCTGCTTTTATGAAAAAAAACAGACCGGCCTGGATACTTCACGTGATATGTGCTGAGCAGAAAAGAAGAAATCTGGAAGAAATTATTTTTCGGGAAACAACAACAATAGGCATACGCAGAGTGGAAATGCAAAGAAGTATATTAAAAAGAGAAGAGAAGATTTTACAAACATCTCTGGGAGAAGTACAGGTAAAAGTTTGTAAGGATGGTGAAAGGCTTTATGTTTATCCCGAATACGAAAGCTTGTTGCAGTTATGCAAAAATCAGGGATTGTCTTATAAAGAAGGATATGACAGGATTATTTTTGAGACGAAAGATATGCTTTAGAAATGAAAATGAAAATGGAGATTAAAATGGAAAAGAAAACAGAAAAAGAAGAAAAAATCTGTGGCAGTGCAAAAAAATGTGGTGGTTGTCAATATCAGGGGATGCCTTATAAAGCCCAGTTAAAAAAGAAACAAAAACAGGAAGAAAAACTTCTTGGAAAATTTGGAAAAGTAAAACCCATAAAAGGAATGGACAATCCTTATTATTACAGAAATAAAGTGCATGCGGTTTTTGACAGAGACAGAAAAGGAAATATTATTTCCGGGATTTATGAGGCAAAGTCACATCGTGTAGTACCAATCGAGGAATGTTTAATAGAAGATCAGAAAAGTCAGGAAATTATCCGAACCATTCGTGGCATGTTGAAATCTTTTAAAATTAAAACGTATGATGAAGATACCGGATATGGATTGCTGAGACATGTACTGGTGCGCAGGGGATTTTCCACAAATGAGATCATGGTCGTTCTTGTGGTTTCCTCTCCGATCTTTCCGTCAAAAAATAATTTTGTAAAGGCACTTCGAAAAGTTCATCCGGAGATTTCCACAGTTATTCTCAATATTAATGATAAGAAAACAAGTATGGTTCTTGGAGAGAGGGAAATCGTAATTTACGGAAAAGGATTTATTCGGGACAGACTTTGCGGATGTTCCTTCCGCATATCCCCAAAATCTTTTTATCAGGTAAATCCGATCCAGACAGAGGTTCTTTATAAAGAAGCCGTGCGTCTTGCTGGTCTTACAAAAAAAGAACGCGTAATGGATGCTTATTGCGGAATAGGGACCATTGGTTTGATTGCTGCAAAACATGCAAAAGAAGTGATCGGAGTAGAATTAAACAAAGACGCAGTGCGTGATGCAAAAATCAATGCCCGTGAAAATAAGATTACCAATATATCTTTTTATCAGGGAGATGCAGGGCGATTTATGGAAGGGATGGCGGCAGAAAAGGAACATGTGGATGTAGTGTTTATGGATCCGCCACGTGCAGGCAGTGATGAGAAATTTTTATCTTCCTTAGTTGCCCTTGCGCCGGAAAAAGTAGTATATATTTCCTGTAATCCGGAAACTTTGGCAAGAGATTTAAAATATCTGGAAAAAAATAAATATGAAGTAAAAGAAATTCAGCCTGTGGAAATGTTTTGTTTTACAGAGCATGTTGAGACGGTCTGTTTGCTGTCAAGAAAAGAAAAATAAAAAAGATTTTGAAAACACCTCTTTCTTTATCAACACATATTGATAAAGGGAGAGGTGTTTTTATGAAGCGTAAATTTATTTTATCAGGGTCCTTTGCCATGATCTGGTTACTGATCTCAGTGTTTTTTGCAGTTTACTGGGCACAGGAAATAGGAGAGGATCTGCCTGTTGTTTATGTGTGGTGGGTTATTATCGGCATTGCCCTGTTGCCGGGATTTTTAATGAGTATGATGTTTTTTTCGAATATATTAAACTGGAAAAGAAACATGTATCCGGATACAGATGAGGATGTAACAATTCTTATGTGTGCACATAATGAAGCGCAGGTAATTGAGAAAGCAGTAAGAGCTGTTCTTGCTCAAAAATACGCTGGGAATATTCGGCTGATTATAGTTGATAATGCATCAGAGGATCATACGAAAGAGAAAATTGAAGTGATGAAAAAGATACCAAGTGATTGTGTGATAGAGTATACGTACTGTGAAAAAATAGGAAAATCAAATGCGTTGAATCATGGTTTAGCCATGGTAGATACAGCATATTTTATCACAGTGGATGCAGATACGTGCCTGCAGAAACATGCAGTACAGAAAATTATGAACCACATTGTTTCTTGTAAAAGTGCCTGTGTGGCAGCAAATTTATTTGTAAAAAATGCAGAGGAATCTTTTATCACAAAAATGCAAAATTATGATTATTTTTTAAGCATTGCAGCAGTAAAAAGATTTCAGGGGGCATACCATTCTACCCTGGTTGCACAGGGGGCCTTTAGTGCATATAATACCAAGGCGGTTCGTGCTGTGGGAGGATGGAAAAATGTCATGGGAGAAGATATTGTATTGACTTATGAAATGCTGGAAAAAGGAATGAAATCCGACTATGAACCTTTGGCAGTGGGATATACGATTGTGCCGAAAACATTAAAAGAACTTTACAAACAGCGAAAACGCTGGGCGATTGGTATGTTAGAAGGGCTTGGAACAGTTCCGCCGTGGAAGCAGGGAAATATATATTCTGTTTTTTTTACGATGGTGAATTGTTCTGTGATTTATCTTGATCTGGCTTTTTTATTCGGTTTTCTTCCGGGATTACTTTTGGCGTTTGCAGGATATTATTATTTTGTTGGTTTTTGTACGTTGTTTACGGTTTTACTTTCTCTTTTTATGTATTCCAGCATGTATCTGTATCAGCAGGAATTGGGAATACAACATGAGGATTCCCTTACCGGATTTCTCTGTTTTTTTATTTCCTTTCAGATTATTCAAAGCGCAGCATCTCTTCAGGGATACATCAGTTGCCTTCTTGGTAAAAAAGAAAAATGGAAATAAAATGAAAAGCGTTATTACATGGAACTGTTAAAGATTCCACGTGATAACGCTTTTGTTTTACTCTGGGAGCTGGTCCCATTCATTTAATCCAAGCTGCTGCTTTGTTATTGCCTCTTCCAGGGTAAGCGGAAGGGGATCTTCTTCCAGATATTCCATAAGTTCATGGATTCCTTCACGGGTAACGTTATTGACAAGAAAAATGCGTTCACATCCGGCATTGATCATCCATTGTTTTACCATAGGAACATTGGCATAAGGAGAATCTGTTTTTGTAATAATACCGATGATCGGACGAAGAATAAAAGAATGGAGGCATGGGCTGAACAGGTTGTAGGGTTCATCAGCAGCCTGTACGATTGCCACTACATCTGCTTCAAAAGAAAAGCAGGCAAGGCCGGCACTAAAGCGTTTGGATTCTGCATATTCTCCAGGAGAGTCAATGGTATTTTCATCTGTATTCGTATATTGTGTTTTTACATAGTGAAGCTCTTCTCCTTTTAATGCCTGTGTCAGAGAGGTCTTTCCGGCTTCACTTCTTCCCATTAAAAATAATTTTTTCATAAACTACCTTATCCTGTACATCTAGTTTTTGTGGATCTCACATGTGTTAAAATGCAGATCATCGTGAAAAAACCGGACAACTTCTTCTACTGCAGTCTGAACCTGGGATAATCCTCCGGTTATGATCAGAGAGCCACAAAAACGATCCATAAAACCAATTTCTATGTCTGCGCTTTTTAATGCGATATCTGCAGCGACTACAACTGCCTCCCAGGGTGTAAAACGCATTAAACCAATGGATTCTCCTGTATGATCTTCTCCTTCATGAACACCGATATGCAGACCGAGGTTTTCATAAATACAGGATTCAGATGGATTCATAACGTGAGCCAGACATATTTCTTTTCCAGGCACACGGAGACGTGTCATGCGCAGTTTCTTTTTTTTCAGATGTTCAAAATCATCATGAAATATTTTCTCCAGTAATTCTTCCTTCGTTATATAAGACATAGCTGCACTTCCTATTTCTTTGTAATGTTACAAACTACATATCCCAGTGAATCCCGGAAAAAGTCAACTACTTCTGTTAAAGCCGCTGTAACATCTGAAATATCTCCTGTGATGATCAGTGTTCCAGTGAATCGATCTGCAAATCCAAGGTAAACATTACCGCTTTTTACCGCAATATCGGATGCAATAACGGCAGATTCCGGCGGAGTCATGTTCATAATTCCAATAGCAGAAGCACGGTAATCAATTTGAGGATTTAATCCAAGTTTCTGATATACAATCGGAGCCGGGCCGCCCATTATGTGTGCAAAGGTAATTTCTTTTCCAGCCACAGTCTCCTGTACGATTCTAATCTGTTCTTCATGTTTCTCTGACATTTACAAGTTCCTCTCTTTCATATCATAAAAGAATCATACTATCTGGGAAAAAATCTGTCAAGCAATGTTGGGAATTCCTAGACTGATGTATAAGAAGCTATAGAAAATAAACTTCCTATTATAATATACGAGAGAAAAACATTTGTCGGCGATGTAAAGACTGTCTTGTTTCATATGTAGAAAAAAGTGGTTTATATGAAAAAAATATTGGTTATCTATTAAACAATCCTTGTTTTTATTTTAATAAATGTATTGATTTTTACCAATGAACCGTGTATTATGTTTAACAGTTGTATCAAGTATTTAAATCCACTATATGTCTATATCCTATGTAATATTAAAAAATATGATTAAAAATACATTGGAAATGGATGAAAAGGTAAAATGCCTCTGGCGGAGAGAGGGGTTTTAATAAAAATCATTCTTTGAAGACGGGAGATGATGAAGCATAAGAGAAAAAGGATGAATAAGAGGATGAAATCAAAATAGGAAATGAGAACACATGATTGTTCAATTATTTTATTTTTTATCGTATACGGAGGAGAAACAATGAATAAAAAACTAGGTAAATCAATAGGTGTTTCAATGGCAATAGCAACCAGTATGTCATTGGCACCAACAACAGCTTTTGCGGAGCAGGCTGTAAATGATAATCTTTTAAGAATCTGGTATGACAAACCGGCTACTGACTGGCAGACAGAAGCTCTTGCCCTTGGAAATGGATATATGGGCGGGCTTGTATTTGGTGGAATTAAAACAGATAAGATCCACATTAATGAAAAAACAGTATGGAATGGTGGCCCTACAGAAGATAGCAATTATAATTATGGAAATACAAATCCTACAGATACAGAAGAAGAACTGCAGGCAGTAAAAGATGATCTTGATGCGATCCGTAAGAAACTGGATGACAAATCTGAGTTTGTTTTTGGATTTGATGGAGATTCCTATCAGGCAAGTGGTACAGATACAAAAGGGGAAGCCATGGATTGGCTTAATAAGCTTATGGGGGATCTGACCGGTTATGATGCACCACAGGATTATGCAAATCTGTATATTTCAAATGATGAATTAGATGAAAGTAAGGCTACAAATTATGTCAGAGATCTGGATATGCGAACAGCCCTGGCAACAGTAAGCTATGATTATGAAGACGTTCATTATACTCGTGAGTATTTTAATAGTTATCCGGATAATGTACTGGCTGTTCGTTTGACGGCTGACCAGAAAGGTAAAATTACATTTGCAACAAAACTGGAAGATTGTACAGAAGGAAATGATTATACAAATACAGTAGATGGTGATACGATCACAATGAAAAGCACTCTCAGCAGCAATGGATTGAAGACAGAAGCACAGCTGAAAGTAATTCCGGAAGGCGGAGAGATGACAGCAGGAGAAGATTCTATTAGCGTAAAAGGAGCTGATGCTGTAACTTTAATTCTTGCCTGCGGTACAGATTATAAAATGGAAATGCCTACATTCCGTGGAGAAGATCCTCATGATGCAATTACACAGCGTGTAAATGCTGCAGCAGAAAAAGGATATGATGCTCTGAAAAAAGATCATGTAGAGGATTATTCTCAGTTATTCTCTCGTATGGAACTTGGATTTAACGAAGAAATTCCTCAGATTCCTACAGATGAACTGATCAAGAAATATCGCAATATGGAAGAAGATAATGGTGGAGAAATGCCAACAGAAGCAGAGCAGCGTGCACTGGAAGTTATCTGCTATCAGTTTGGACGTTATCTGACAATTGCCGGATCCAGAGAAAATGCACTTCCTACAAACCTTCAGGGTGTATGGGGAGAAGACGGTTTTGCATGGGGTGGAGATTATCACTTTAATATTAACGTGCAAATGAACTACTGGCCTACAATGGCAAGCAATTTAGGTGAGTGCCTGCTTCCGTATAATGATTATCTGGAGGAATTACGTGAAGCTGGTCGTGAATCAGCAGCCTCTGCTTTTGGAATCAAGAGCGAAGGGGATGAAGAAAACGGATGGCTTGTTGGATGCTTTAGTACACCGTATATGTTTACTACAATGGGACAGAAAGATAATGCTGCAGGATGGAATCCGATTGGTTCTGCATGGGCACTTTTGAATTCTTATGAGTATTATCTTTATACAGGAGATAAAGCGTTCCTGGAAGAACTGTATCCTTCTATGAAAGAGGTTGCAAACTTCTGGAATGAAGCTCTTTACTGGAGTGAATATCAGCAGCGGTACGTTTCCGCACCATCTTATTCTCCTGAAAATGGTCCGATCGTAAATGGTGCTTCTTATGATCAGCAGTTTATCTGGCAGCATTTTGAAAATACAATCCAGGCTGCAGAAACACTTGGTGTAGATGAAGAATTAGTAAAAGAGTGGAGAGAAAAACAGTCTAAACTGGAACCGGTTATGGTTGGTGCAGATGGACAGGTAAAAGAATGGTTTGAGGAAACTCATATTGGTAAAGCGCAGGCCGGAGATCTTCCGGAAGTGGATATTCCACAGTGGAGACAGAGTCTTGGTGCAGAAAGTGATGGCGAGCAGCCACCACATCGTCACTTGTCTCAGCTGATGGCATTGTATCCATGTAATATTATCAGTAAAGATAATGCAGAATTTATGGATGCGGCTATTGTAACATTGAATGAACGTGGTTTGGATGCAACCGGTTGGTCAAAAGCACATAAACTGAATCTCTGGGCTCGTACCGGCCATGCAGAAGAAGCATTCCAGCTTGTACAGTCTGCAATAGGTGGCGGAAATTCCGGATTCCTTACAAATCTTTTCTCTTCTCATGGCGGCGGCGAAAACTATAAAGAATATCCAATTTTCCAGATTGATGGAAACTTCGGTTATACTGCCGGTGTAAATGAAATGCTGTTGCAGAGCCAGCTTGGTTATGTGCAGTTCCTGCCTACTTTGCCGGAACAGTGGAATACCGGTTATGTAAATGGTATCGTAGCTCGTGGAAATTTTGTAATTGATATGAAATGGACAGATGGTGTAGCAGATTCCTTTACAGTAACTTCACGCAATGGCGGAGAATTTGTTGGAGAATATGCTAACCTTTCTCAGTATGTAGTGGTAGATTCCAAAGGAAACGAGGTAGCAACTGAAAAATTATCAGATAACAAAATTTCCTTCCAGACAGAGAAAGATGAAACTTACACAATTACAAAAAGTGTAAAGTAATAAAAAAGAAATATTGATTTTATAAATGAGAAGCTCTCTTTCGGACAGTGTGATAAAATATAAAATCTGCTGTTGGGAAGAGAGCTTTTTTTGTGAAAAATCTTTTCACAAGAGGTTCTGGATATGATAGAATGGCGATAGGAGATTTTTTGTATAAAATCCATAATTACCAAAAGTGAAAGAAAAGGAGAAAAAAATGAAAATTGCAGTAACGTATGATAATGGAAATGTATTCCAGCATTTTGGAAAAACAGAGTTTTTTAAGGTATATGAAGTTGAGGATCAAAAGGTGATTTCAAGTGAAGTAATCAGTTCAAATGGAAGCGGACACGGTGCACTGGCTGGCGTTCTGGCTGGACAGTCAGTGAATGTACTGATTTGTGGTGGTATTGGAGGCGGAGCACAGACGGCACTTTCTGAGGCAGGAATTGAAGTATGCTCCGGAGCACAGGGAAATGTAGATCAGGTGGTGGAAGCATATATGAAAGGAGAGCTTGTATCTACAGGAGTAAACTGTAATCATCATCATGAAGAAGGTCATAGTTGTGGGGATCATGAAGAAGGACATTCTTGTGGAGGAAACTGTGGAGGTGCATGTGGATCTCATTCAGAAATAACAGGACGCAATGTAGGAAAAACATGCCGCACACATTACAAAGGTACCTTTAATGATGGAACACAGTTTGATTCTTCTTATGACCGTGGCGAACCTTTGGAATTTATTTGCGGTGCAGGCCAGATGATCAAAGGATTTGATGCAGCAGTAGCTGATATGGAAGTTGGACAGATTGTAGATGTTCATTTGATGCCGGAAGAAGCATATGGTATGTCAGATCCTAATGCGATCTTTACAGTTGATATTGAGCAGCTTCCAGGATCAGAAAATCTGGAAAAAGGGCAGCAGGTATATTTATCCAATCAGTATGGTCAGCCTTTCCCTGTTAAAGTAGTAGCAAAAGAGGAAAAAACAATTACCTTTGATGCCAATCATGAAATGGCAGGAAAAGAATTAAATTTCCGTATTGAACTGGTTGAGGTAAAATAAGCACGGATCTGCAGGTTGTGAGGAAGAAGGGAGAGGGTTACAGATGAAAAGCCGTACAGTAGTTGCGCTGACAGTTTTTTGCGCAGCAGGATTGGTATGCAGGGTGCAGGCAGAGCCGGTACAGGCAGAAGAGGGATTTTCCTATGCTGACGTAGCGAATCTGGAATTTGCTTTTAGCAGTGGCGCAGGGGCATGGGGCACTGGACTTACCATTCATGCAGACGGAACGTTTGAAGGAAATTATCATGATACAGAAGCAGGAGTACGGGCAGAGACTTATCCAAATGGAACCAGATATGTATGCGATTTTACAGGGCAGTTTACAGAGCCGGTTAAAGTAAATGATTATACATACTCTGCACAGATTCAGGACATACAGTATATGAAGGAGCCTGGCACAACGGAAATTGTGGACGGAATACAGAATATATACAGTGAAGCGTATGGTTTGGATAAGGCAGAAAATATTCTGTTTTATGTAAAAGGTGCGCCACTGGCAGAATTGCCTGAGGAATATAGAAGTTGGGTGGGATATTATGATCTGACGAATACAAGTGATACGGAACTTCCGTTTGTGGGACTTTATAATGAAGCTGCCCAGGAAGGCTTTTCAAGCTATATGCAGGCAGAGCCGGTACAGGAGGGACAGGCTTCTTCTATAGAGGAAGAATTGGAAAAAATTGCACAGCAGGCTTCTGTTTTAAGAGAAAAGCTTAATCAAGAAACTCTTTCTCAAGATGATATGAATCGAATTGCCAGTGAACTTTTTATGCTTTGGGATGATGAATTAAATTCTATGTGGTCAAGATTAAAAGAAATTTTGCCTGCAGAAACAATGAGCCGACTTACCGATGAGGAGGTCGCATGGATTTCAGAAAAAGAATCTGCAGTTGCAGCAGCCGGAGCAGAAGTTGCAGGTGGAAGTATGCAGCCATTTGTGGAGAATACAAAAGCAGCGGAACTGACAGAAGCAAGAGTACATGAACTGGCAGAATATTTTAGATAGGCAGGACAACCTATGACAGAGGAAACAATAAAACAAATATTAAAATTTAGAGATGATCGAAACTGGAAGCAATTTCATAATCCAAAAGATCTGGCAATTTCTATCAGTTTGGAAGCAGCTGAATTACTTGAAATTTTTCAGTGGAGCGGAGACGATTTGAATTGCGAGAAAAAGAAAGATAAGATCAAAGAAGAGTTGGCAGATGTTGTAAACTATTGTGTTTTGATGGCAGATGCCTGCAATTTGGATTTAGATGAGATTGTACGGGAAAAAATAAAGAAAAACGATGAAAAATATCCGGTGGAAAAAGCTTTTGGAAGTAAAGAAAAATATACGGTATTAAAAAACAGATAAAAAGTAATCAAGAAAAAAGGCAGGTCAGAAAACCTTAAAATAAGGGAGGATGACCTGCTTTTTTAAATTTAATAAGATGGCAGAT
>JARIAR010000062.1 GCA_029257805.1 Blautia sp. | reverse complement strand
GTGTATAAAAACATTAAAAAAATATTATCCGAATGTACATTGTATTGTTAGAAATGGGTATGATCATTGCCAGTATATACCGGAGAATAAACAGGGATTTTTTCGGGAATTAAAGAAATTGATGTATTAAGAGTTGATTTGTCAAGGGTTCAATCAGACAAGATGAAGTCGGTTTCTTGCTGATTGTCCTGCGTTGCTACTTGCCGAAGAAGCAGCCGCTCCTCCCCCTCGGAGAGCGCACGACTGCCGCAGGCAGTACCACCGCCCCCTTATGGGTGGTGAGTAAGTGCGCCCTTGCTCTTGGCTGGATTATAATTTACTATTCTTTTGAAATTGATATAATACGAGTGTAAACTAAATCAAAATAAATCGAACAGAGCAGTTCGTTGAAAGGAGCTGTTATATGAAGAAACTAATCGTTCTGCTGACGCCCCTTGTAATGGTTGTGGTATTAGTCGGTTGTAACAATTCGGATGTGCCGATTGATGATAGTATTGATATGCAAATTGTAGCTGACACTGTTGAAAATGCAAAAGAATATTCCAATCAACTATTCTATGAGTATCTGAATAACCAGGATATAACAGACTATGAAATTACGCAAACAAATTACGGCTTTATCACGGGGGACCCGGTAGTTTTTATAATTGGATACCAATACACAGTTGATGATTCCGAATTTTTATATGGGTATAAGTTGGAATTGAATGAGAACCAGACTTTTTCTGTGCTTGGAGAGGGCGAATTTATTGGTGAATTTGCTATTCGATAAAAAGTAGTTTGTTCGACTAATTCCAATTATCTTAACAGCCGAACTCTTAAGATTTGCTTGATCGGTACAGTCGTGATCAAAGGCCGATGTAAAAATCCAAATATAGAAGTTCAAAAAATCTGCTGGTGCCTCCGTCAGAGGGATTCCAGCAGATTTTTTATTTCAATTTTCGGTTTTCTATTTTTTATATTCTGTAAATAGAAGATAGTAGAACAGATGCCACCCGTTCAACTGCCTGTAATGCTTGATCACCGCCTTTTGACCGTGCTTTATTTACCACAAATGAGCCGACAGCCGTTATGTATTAGGTGGCAGAAACCACCCTTTACAGAGTACCTCTCAAAAAATGTGAGTGTTAAAATAGAAAAAGAAAAACTGGTATCATAGCAAAATCATCGGTTTTTCTTTTGATAAATTTCTGAGATAAAATAAAAATCAGGGAACATAAAAATAAATTATGGTTATTTATTATGTGTGACTATGCTTTCGTGGAAGGTTATGCTATAATCATAATGATAATCTATGGAATAATGAGAATAGATAAAATTAGTAAGTTCTGCAATCCAGACATGCATCCCCAAAAAGGTACATGCCTGTAGTGCGTAAGTTGCAGTATGGAGGGCAGTTCGTAATTGTATCAGCCGCAGTGCTTTTAAAATTAAAATGTGAAAGAGGGATTTTCTAAGTGACGAACAGGGAGGCAACAGTGAAAAGCACAAAGACAAACAACAGAGATATAAATACGAGTATTTCAGAAAAAATGCAACAGCATATGCAGAGTTTGCAATTCTTTGATGATAGTATTGATGATTATATTTATATATATGATTTAACGTCAGAACGGGTCTTTTTTACAGATAAGATCCGTGAGAAGTTTCCGATTCCTCCGGCAGGAGAGAAAGGAAACCCGTTTAGTGACTGGAATGATATTGTATATCCAAAAGATCGAAAACTTATGGATTACTATCGAAAACTTCTTATTGAAAGAAAGATCACATCATTTAACATTGCATATAGGATTATTGACAGAGGCGGAAATAAAGTATGGGTTAAAGTGAAGGGTACTTTGCGTATACAGGAAGGGTCTCAGTCTTTGCTTATAGTGGGACGTATTTCAGAAATGCTCCTGGGAGGAATGGTAGACGGACTTACCGGATTGTGTAGTGCAGAAAAGTTTATGGAAGATATGAAGCAGCATTTAGAAGAATCAAAAGGGTATTTAATGGTTCTTGATGTTGACAATTTAAAAAATATCAATATTACACAAGGGAGAGATTTTGGAGACAGGATTTTAAAAAAAGTTGCAAATATACTTGACGCAAATATTGGATATCCTATGGAATTATATCGTCTTGATGGTGATTGTTTTGCAGTGAATTTCAATAAAAAGCAGAAAAAAGAAGTACAGGAATTTTATGATTTTATCAAACGGGAATTAAAAGATATTTGTACGATTTCGGCAGGAGCGGTGCATTACAGCCGTAAGGATGCAATGGATAGCAGCGGGTTATATTTATATGCAGAAACTGCTTTGGATCAGGCTAAAAAAGAAGGAAAAAACAAGCTGATTTTTTTCTCAGCGATTGATTACCAGAAAAATCTGGAAAAGGTTGAGTTGATGGCTGAAATGAAAACAAGTATCAAGGAAGGATGCAAGGGTTTTCGTTTACAGTATCAGCCACAGATCAGGAGTCAGGATTGCAGCCTGTATGGAGTGGAGGCTCTGCTTCGCTATGATTCTGCGTCCCGTGGAAGTATAAGTCCTATCGAATTTATTCCGTTGTTGGAACAGACAGGTCTTATTTGCACTGTGGGACAATGGGTTTTGAAAAATGCTGTGCTGCAGTGTAAAAAGTGGAGAGAATCTATTCCCAATATGCATATTAGTGTAAATATGTCGTATGTTCAGCTGCAGCAGGAGGGGATTGCAGATATTGTCCTGAAAACTTTAGAGGAGGCAAAGCTTCCTGGCGATGCCCTGACCTTGGAATTAACAGAAAGTATTCAGCTTCAAAATTATCTTTATTTTAATAAGATTTTTTACATTTGGAAAGAACATGGGATTAAAATTTCCATTGATGATTTCGGTACAGGTTATTCCAGTCTCAGTTATTTAAAAAGAATAGAGATTGATGAGGTGAAGATTGACAGGTGCTTTGTAGATCATGTTCAGTATAATGCATACAATTTCCGATTGTTGAGCAATATGATTGAACTGGCACATAGTGCTAATATAGAAGTTTGCTGTGAGGGAGTAGAAACAATCGAAGAGCTTATGGTTTTGCAGGAACTGCATACAGATTTTTTACAGGGTTACTTGTTTGCAGAACCATATGATCCGGATTCCTTTGAAAAGGCATATATATATACAGATTCGGAGGCTTATCAGAGCAGAGAGAGCAGAGAACAAAATATATGTAGGCTGCAATACGAAGAGAATGAAGAATTTTTACAGGAACTGAGAAATGAAGAAATAGGAAACATTGTTGAAAGCATGGATGAGATTGTATATGTCAGCGATGTGGAAACCTATGAATTGTATTATTTAAATGCTGCAGGGCGACGGATAACAGGTGTGTATGATTATAAAGGCTGCAAGTGTTATAAAGTGCTGCAGGGGCGGGATAAGCCATGTGGATTTTGTACAAATGCAAAATTGTGTAAAGATAAATTCCTTATATGGGAGAGAGAGAATAAATTTCTTGGAAAGCATTTCATTTTAAAAGATAAGCTGATTCCCTGGAAAGGAAGGATGGCTCGTGTGGAAATGGCATTTGATATCACAGAGCGAGAAATCTTAAGCCAGTCTATTCGAAAAAAACTGAATTTTAAAAAGGCGATTGTGGATGCATGCCGGCTGCTTGCCAGTGAAGAACAGATGGAAGAGTCTTTTGATAAAGTATTAAAGATTATGGGAGAATTCTGTAAAGGCGACAGAGCCTACATCTTAAAAATATCAGGAGATGGAAAACAGCTGGATTTAAATTGGGAATGGTGCTCAAAAGGCAGGGAATCCTTAAAAAAAATATTTCCGGTGGATGTGAACTCAATAGAAAATAAAAAAAGCAGAATAGAGAATAACAGGATCATAACGCAGATTGTACGAAATAAGAAAACCGTTGGTTTTATAGGCGTAGATAATCCGAAATATAAAGAAGAGGGAACAGAAATTGCCAAAATAGTGGCCAGCTTTATAGGATACTCCATAGTAAACGCAGAAAATCCGGTATAATAGCGAAGAGGTATAAAAGACAAGGTTCTTCTATGATGAAATAAAAATCATAGGAGAACCTTTTTGAATAGAAAAGTAATAGTTATTTCATATTTTTTCGATATTGAGAAGGAGAAAAACCGGTATATTGGCGAAACATTTTAGAAAAACTTAGAGGGTCTTTATACCCTACATTTTCGGAAATATCCTGAATAGAGTCAGATGTTGTTTCTAATAATATTTTAGCTTTGTCCATTCTATAGTGGAGCAGATAATCTTTAGGCGAAATATTTAAATTCGTTTTAAAAATATTAAAAAGGTAAGAGCGGGTAATACCAATGTAATCAGCAATATCAGAAATTTGAATATTTCTATTATAATTAAATTGAATAAACTGTAAAGCATGTTCTAAATAGGTACTGCTGGAATATTCATAATGGTTGTTGCTGGAAGAGGAATGTAGAGCCTGATTGGACTCAGTAAGGAGCGAAAAAAATAAAAATAAAGTGCCGATTCTTTTTAGCTCATTTGTGATTGTCAGTTTATGTGCTTCCAGCATTTCATAAATCAAAGAACTGTATTTTTCAGGGGGAAAGTAAGAATCTCTTACAAAAATGTTATTTGAAAATCCGGCTTGTTTGACGTATTTTTCTGCATGTGTTCCTACAAAACTGACCCATGCATAATGCCAGGGGTTAGAAGGGTCAGCATAGTAACGAGAAGTAACATTTGGGGGGATTAAAAAGATCTGTCCTCTGGAAAGGTGGTGTTTTTGTCCCTGGATTTCCAAATATCCACACCCGTCCAAAATAATATGCATGTGATACTGGGGACGTGATTTGGGTCCCCAGCTATGTGTTGGGGGACATTGTTGTATCCCGCAGCGGGTTAAGCATAAATCTTCTGTTTGCCGGTCGATTCGATCTAAGCACCGAAAACCGGCTACATCTTTATATATATTTGTTTTTTCCATAATGATCCTCAAACTTTCGTGATATAAATAAAATTGTATATATTTACGGTCATAAATAATTGTATATATATTAACATTTAAAATAAAAAATGTAAAACATACAAAAATAATTATTGCTTATTCATAAAAATACAGAGAAAAAACCAGGGAAATAGTGAAATATATAACAAAAAAACATGTTTATAAAACATTTTTCCATTTAAAAAAAGATAATAGAAAATTATAATATATAGCAAGAAAAGTTGTACGATGAATGATTATTTGGAAAAAAGGAGGAAAATTATGAAAATGAAAAAGATAGCTGCCATTATGATGGCAGTAACAATGGTTCTGCCATTGGCGGCCTGTGGTTCTGAAAATGAAAAAGAGAATTCAGACAAAGGAAAAGAAAAAGATAGCGGTAAATTAACAGTGGCAATATGGGACAGTAATCAACAGCCGGGATTAAAGAAGATCATGGATGATTTTACAAAAGAGACAGGAGTTCAAGTAGATATACAGATCACTCCATGGAAAGATTACTGGACAATGCTGGAAGCGGCAGCAACAGGCGGTGATATGCCGGATGTATTTTGGATGCATTCTGATCAAATCGGTACCTATGCCCAGTATGACGATATTTTATTGGATTTATCAGATAAGATTGAAAAAAGTGAGAAGATTGATTTAGAAAACTATCCGGAGAATCTGGTTAAAATTTATCAAAATGAAGAGGGAAAACAGTTAGCAGTTCCAAAAGATGTTGATACATGTGCGGTATGGTACAATAAAACAATGTTTGATGAAGCCGATATCCCGTATCCTACATCAGATTGGACATGGGAAGATTTCAGAACAATTGCAAAACAGCTAACAGATTCTGAAAAAAATCAGTATGGTACAGCTATGACACCAAGAACTTATCAGGAGTCATGGTATAGCACGGTTTATGCCTATGGCGGAAAAATTTTAAGTGATGACAAAAAGACTTCCGGATTTGATGATCCAAAGACCATTGAAGCAATGGAAGTGATTGAGAATATTATAAAAGATGGATCTATGCCGGAATATAACGTGCTGTCAGAAAATGAAACAGCGGCATTAATGGAGGCGGGGACAGTTGCTATGACGTTCCAGGGTTCCTGGATGATTCCGGAATTTGCCACAAATGATTATGTAAAAGAGCATTGTGATATTGCACCGCTTCCCAAAGGACCTGAAGGAACAAAATCAATTGCAAATGGATTAGGATGGGCGGCATCGGCCCAGGGCAGTCATACAGAAGAGGCATGGCAGCTGATTGAATATTTAGGTTCAAAAGAAGCACAGCAAAAACAGGCAGAGTTAGGCGTGACAATGTCTGCATATAAAGGGGTTTCAGAGGATTGGGTGAATTCAAATCCGGAATTTAATCTTCAGGCATATTTAGATATGATGGAAGATTCTCAGGCGTACCCAAGTTCTAAAAATACACAGGTGTGGTTTCAGGCAATGCTAGAAGATCTGGTTGATGGATTTAGCGGAAAGAAACCAATGGAAGAAGTATGCAAAAATTTTGCAGAAAAAATGAATGGATTTTTAGCAGAAGAATAGTGTTGAAATGAATATGAGGGTATCTCGCAAGGGATGCCCTCATAATCTTAGTGAGTATGGAGAATGGAATTATGACGACAGCAAAAAAAACGCAGAAAACAACAAAAAGAGCACGTGCTGAATTTTTGTGGGGATGGGGATTTATTCTTCCTACAATGACGGGGCTGATTGTGCTTAATATTATTCCGATTTTTCAGACAATATACCAAAGCTTTTTTAAAACAGGAGCGTTTGGGAGAGGAAATATTTTTATAGGACTGGAGAATTATAAAAGACTTTTCGCAGATACAAGTGTCTGGCAGGCACTGATCAACACATTGAAATACGCAATTGTGGAAGTGCCGGTTTCTATTTTTATAGCTTTGGTTATTGCGGTATTGTTAAATCAGAATATAAAAGGTCGTTCTATATACAGAGCAATTTACTTTTTACCGATGGTAGTTGCACCGGCGGCAATTGCCATGGTGTGGAAATGGCTTTTTAATTCAGAGTTTGGACTATTAAATCATATTTTAAATTCTGCAGGGGGAAAACGGGTGTATTGGCTTTCCAATCCGGATATTGCCATATATTCAATTGCAATTGTAGGGATATGGACTGTAATAGGATATAATATGGTACTGTTTTTAGCCGGTTTGCAGGAAATCCCCAGAGACTATTATGAGGCTGCACAGATTGACGGGGCTAATGGGGTTCAGCAGTTTTTTAAAATTACAGTGCCGTTAATTTCCCCTACGATGTTTTTTGTAGTGGTAACAAGAGTAATCGCATCGCTTCAGGTATTTGATTCTATTTTTATGATGATCAACAGAAGCAATCCGGCGCTTCCTAAAACACAGTCCCTGGTATATTTATTTTACAGATATGCTTTTGTTGAAAATAATAAAGGGTATGGTTCTGCTATTGTAGTTCTTTTGCTTGTGATTATTATGATCATTACTGTGATTCAGATGTTTGCGCAAAAGAAATGGGTACATTATAACTAGGGGGACAGCAGGATGAAAAGAGATAAAAAAATATTTACCATATTAAAACATGCCGTGCTTTTCATTGGGGCACTAATTATGTTGGTGCCGTTTGCATGGATGGTCTTAACTTCCTTTAAAACAAATTCCGAAGCAATGCAAATGAATCCATTTGTGATTTTTCCCTCAGAATGGAGAACCGATGCGTTTATCAGTGTTATGAATAAAATGGATTTTGTCAGATTATATGCAAATACATTGTTAATGATTTTAGGAAGGATCTTATGTGCAGTGCTGACGGCTACCATGGCGGGATATGCTTTTGGAAGATTGAAGTTTAAAGGCCGTGATTTTTGCTTTGGTCTTGTATTGTTCCAGATGATGGTACCGGTACAGATTTTTATTATTCCCCAATATTTGATGATTAGTAAACTGGAGATGCAAAATACTATTTTTTCTTTGGTTTTTCCGGGGCTTGTAACAGCGTTTGGAACATTTTTGATGAGACAGGCATATATGGGATTGCCGAAAGATTTGGAAGATGCAGCCAGATTAGATGGCTGTAATATTGGACAGACGTTTTTATATGTTATGATGCCTCTGACAAAATCATCTATGGTAGCGTTAGGAATTTTTACAGCGCTCTTTGGATTTAAGGACTTAATGTGGCCGTTAATTGCAAATACAGAACAAAATTCTATGCCGTTAGCAGCAGCATTAGCAAAGTTGCAAGGGCAGTTTGTATCAAATTTTCCGGAATTAATGGCAGCATCTATGATCGCATGTATCCCCATGATCGTTTTATATCTTATATTCCAAAAACAGTTTATTGAAGGCATTGCAACTTCCGGGGGAAAGTTATAAATAAAGAAAGGATTCATTACTATGGCGATTAAATTTCATGAAAGGGCAAAAGAGTTCCATCTTTATAATGATAGTATCAGTTATATTATTAAAGTACTGAAAAATGGACATCTGGGACATGTTTATTATGGGAAAAATATTACAGATAAAGAGGATTTCGGATATCTGATCGAGTATGCAAAGCGTGATATGGCCCCTTGTCCATTTGAAGGGGAACATTGTTTTTCTCTGGAAAGTTTAAAACAGGAATATCCTACATTTGGATCAGGGGATATGCGTTATCCTGCATTTGAGATTGAACAGGAAGATGGAAGCAGGATATGTGATTTTAAGTATAAAAAATTTCATATTTTTAAAGGAAAAAAAACACTGGAAGGACTTCCGGCAGTTTATGTGGAAAAAGAGGAAGAAGCAGAGACATTGGAAATTATTCTGGAAGATTCTTTTATCCAGACAGAAATTATTTTGTCGTATACAATTTTTGAGAGGTTTCCGGTTATTACAAAAAGTGTACAGTTCGTATGTGAAAATGCCCGGGGGATTACTTTACTAAACTGTATGAGCGGATGTCTTGATCTTCCGGATAAAGATTATGAAATAGTAAAGCTGGCAGGGAGATGGAGCAAAGAAAGGCAGGTAAAAACTGCAAAATTAGAATATGGAATACAAAGTATTTACAGTATGCGGGGATGCAGCAGCCATCAGTTTAATCCATTTCTTATGTTAAAAAGAGAAAATGCAGATGAATTTTCGGGAGAAGTATTGGGATTCAGTCTTGTATACAGTGGAGATTTTCTTGCACAGGCAGAAGTGGATAATTTTGATTCTACAAGAGTGATCATGGGGATACATCCCAATGAGTTTCGGTGGAAATTAGAAAAAAATGAAAAATTTCAAACACCGGAAATGGTTATGGTTTATTCGGATAATGGAATCAATAAAATGAGTCATATTTATCATGAATTATACAGAACACGTCTTGTAAGGGGAAAGTGGAGAGATAAGGAACGGCCTATTCTTATTAATAACTGGGAGGCAACTTATTTTGATTTTAATGAGGAGAAAATATTAAATATTGCAAACAAGGCGAAAGAAATTGGAATAGAATTTTTTGTCCTTGATGATGGCTGGTTTGGCGAAAGAAATCAGGATGACAGATCATTAGGTGACTGGCATGCGAATTTGAAAAAACTGCCAGGAGGGATTCCAGGACTTTCAGAAAAAATAGAAGCTTTGGGAATGAAATTTGGACTTTGGTTTGAACCGGAAATGACCAATAAAAACAGCGATCTTTTTCGGGCGCATCCGGAATGGATTCTTTCAGATATAAGAAGGAATTACTGTCAGAGCAGAAATCAGTATGTTTTGGATTTTTCAAAGGAAGAAGTAGTAGATTATATTTATCAGCAGATGAAAAAAATTTTAACAGAAGCATCGGTTTCTTATATAAAATGGGATATGAACCGGTCTTTTTCGGAAGTTTTTTCAAATGGAAAAGGTAAAGATTATCAGGGAAAAGTAAGACATAAATACATTCTTGGGGTATACAGATTGTATGAAAAACTAAAGCAGGAGTTTCCGGATATACTGTTTGAATCATGCGCAAGCGGAGGTGCAAGATTTGATCCAGGATTGCTGTATTATGCGCCCCAGGCCTGGACATCAGACAATACAGATGCGGTAGACCGCATTAAAATTCAATACGGAACTTCGTATGTATATCCAATTAGCAGTATGGGAAGTCACGTATCTGCATCGCCAAATCATCAGGTTTTTAGAAATACTTCTCTGGATACAAGAGCCAATGTGGCGTATTTTGGAACATTTGGATATGAACTGGATATTACAAAACTTTCAGAAGAAGAACTTGATCAGATGAAGGAACAGATTATTTTTATGAAAAAAAACAGGAAGCTGATTCAGACAGGAGTGTTTACCCGTTTGAAAAGTCCTTTTGAACATAATTCGTCTGCATGGCAGGTAATGTCAGAAGACAGGGAAGAAGGATTCATGGCATATTTTAGAATTTTGCAGCCTGTGTACGGTAAGCTGGAAAGGATTTTTATGAAGGATCTGGATCCAAAAGCAAAGTATTCGGTTGTGGAATGTTTTGGAAGCAGGCAGGATTGCGGGGTTCATTATGGAGATGAATTAATGTACGCAGGTCTTAGCGTTTCTGATTATTCTTCCGGAATCACAGATATTGCCCGGGAACAGCAGGGGGATTATTTTTCAAGACTGTTTCATATAAAAAGAGAATCATAGGATTGGGTGAAAACAACCTTGTATTGCTTTGTATACGTGTGAGATATGAGGCAATACGAGGTTTTTTGAGAATTTCTCAATAAAAAATAAAAATAATCATTGACATCTGGTTAGTTTTATATTACTCTAATATAGAAATTAAATGAGACTAACTAAATGAAATGGCAATATACGGGGGACAAGGAGAATAAAAATGAGTTTATTAGATGCAAATGAAGGAGAAGAATATATCGTAAAAGGGATTATAACAGAAGATGAAGAATTGAATGCATTTCTGTTTTCTCTTGGTTGTTATGAAGGAGAGCCGATCACAGTTATTTCCCACTTGAAGGGTGGATGTGTCGTTTCCATTAAAGATGCACGATATAATATAGATAATGATTTAGCGAAAGCTATTTCAATATAAATAAAACAGTGACTTCGGTCACTTTTTTAAAGATGACAGGTTAGTCATTGCTAATAAGACATTTTAAAGGAGAGGAATATTATGAGAATTGCATTGGCGGGAAACCCCAATAGTGGAAAAACCACAATGTACAATGCGTTAACAGGAAGAAACGAACGTGTTGGAAACTGGGCTGGTGTTACTGTTGAAAGAAAAGAAAGCCCAATTAAAAAAAGCTATTTTAAAGGGACAGAAGAATTAATTGCAGTGGATCTTCCAGGTGCATATTCCATGTCTCCGTTTACATCTGAGGAAAGCATTACAAGCAGTTATGTAAAGAATGAAAACCCAGATGCGATCATTAATATTGTAGATGCTACAAACCTTAGCAGAAGTCTTTTCTTCACTACACAGCTTTTGGAATTAGGGATTCCGGTAGTGGTTGCTTTGAATAAAAGTGATATCAATAAAAAGAAAAAAACAGAAATTGATGTGCAGCTTTTATCAAAAAAACTGGGATGCCCTGTAATTCAGACAGTCTCCATTTCTTCTGGTGACAGTGGTCTTGATAAAGTTGTAGAGCAGGCAGCCATGTTAAAAGGACATGGACAGAAAGCACCGTATGTTCAGGGAAATATTAACCTGAGAGATAAGGATGAAGTTGAGAAAGCAGATAAAAAGCGTTTTGAGTTTGTAAATAAAATCGTACAAGAAGTTGAACAGCGTAAAGTATTTACAAAGGATAAAAATAAGCAGGATACAATTGATGCGATTTTAACAAATAAAATCATTGGTATTCCGATTTTTGCAGTAATTATGTTCCTTGTTTTCTACATATCTCAGACAACCGTAGGTACTTGGCTTGCAGACTGGCTTGTAGGTTGGATTGAAACGTTCCAGGGATGGGTTGCCGGTTTAGTAGAAGGAGCAAGCCCGTTTTTACAGGCATTATTAGTTGATGGTATCATTGGTGGTGTAGGTGCCGTTGTTGGTTTCCTTCCTCTGGTAATGGTAATGTATTTCCTGATCGCTCTGTTAGAGGATTGTGGTTATATGGCAAGAGCAACAGTTGTTCTGGATCCTATTTTTAAAAGAGTAGGTTTATCAGGAAAATCTGTAATTCCTATGGTAATTGGTACAGGATGTGCAATTCCGGGAATTATGGCATGCCGTACAATTCGTAACGAAAGAGAAAGACGCGCAACAGCAATGTTGACACCATTTATGCCATGTGGAGCTAAAATGCCGGTTATTGCACTGTTTGCAGGTGCATTTTTTGCAGATGCTCCATGGGTTGGACCTATGATGTACTTTGTAGGTATCTTCCTTATCTTCTTAGGCGCTTTACTTGTAAAAAGAATTACAGGATACAAATTCAGAAAATCATTCTTTATCATTGAACTTCCGGAATATAAAGTTCCAAGTTTAAAGAGAGCCGTTCTTTCCATGCTTTCACGTGGAAAAGCATACATTGTTAAGGCTGGAACCATCATTTTGGTTTGTAATGCAGTTGTACAGATCATGCAGACATTTAACTGGCATTTGCAGGTGGTTGCAGAAGGAGCAGAGGGAACTTCCATTCTTGCATCTATTGCTTCTCCGTTTGCGGTTCTTCTGGTTCCGCTGGGATTTGGTGTATGGCAGTTAGCTGCAGCAGCAATTACAGGTTTCATTGCAAAAGAGAATGTAGTTGGTACTCTTGCAGTTGTATATGGTCTTACAAACTTTATTGATACAGACGAACTGGCATTAGTTGGAAGCGGAAATCAGGTTGCAATGGTTATGCAGCTGACAAAAGTAGCTGCTCTTGCATATCTGATGTTTAACTTATTCACACCTCCGTGTTTTGCTGCTATTGGTGCTATGAACTCAGAAATGCAGAACAAGAAATGGCTGTTTGGCGGAATTGCACTTCAGCTTGGAACCGGATATGTAGTTGCATTCCTTGTATATCAGATAGGAACATTAATTACAACTGGTGCATTAGGAGCAGCATTTATTCCTGGATTAATTGCAGTGGCAGTATTTGTAGCGATTATTGTGATGTTGATCCGCAATACGGATAAGAAGTTTGAAGCGCAGTATCATTTGGATTAAAAGGTCATTTAAAGATATTTAAAGAAAGGAGATTATTATGGCAAATTTTATCATTGCGGGAATTTTGCTTATTATCATCGGAGTAGCGATTGCGTATATAGTAAAAGCAAAGAAAAGTGGTCAAAAATGCATTGGATGCCCGTCAGGCTGTAATTGCTCCGATAAAAAAGGAAGCCATTCAGAGTGTCATTGCCATGATTCTTCTGAAACTACAAAATAAAAGGTTTCCGTAAAAAATAAAAGCCTGTATCTATTGAAAGATACAGGCTTTCATTTTTTCAATCTGGAGAATCTTTTAAATAAATCATTCCTGAGAAATAAACTTTTTAATAGCCTCAAAACTTTGAGGGCTAATATCATGTTCCATTTTACAGGCATCTTCTGTTGCTGTTTTAGGGTCCACGCCTAAATCAATCAGCCAGTTACGAAATAAGGTATGTCGTTCATAAGTACCTTTTGCAATTGTCAATCCTTCGGGGGTTAAGGAAATATGACCTTCCTCAGATATGACAATATAATTCTTGCTTTTAAGATTTTTCATTGCAACGCTAATACTTGGTTTAGAATAATTCATCTCTGTTGCAATATCGATAGAACGAACGGCTGTCAGTCGGTGATTTAAAAGATATATGGTTTCGAGATAGTCCTCCACAGATTCTTTTGACTTATGTCTGATGTAACCCATAAGATACCCTCCCTTCTTTTGTATGATACCATTTTAAGTAGAAAAAGACAAGGTGAGTGAGTCGTGAAATATACAGTTAGCTAAAGAAAAGGCGATAAAATATGAGAATATTGAAAAAAAAGAATGAATTTCAACAACATATAGATTCAGGGGATTATACAGGATATGTAGTAGAAAAAATGAAATCCAAAGGATACAGAATTACAAATCAGCGGCGCATACTTCTGGATATTATTCTTCAAGAGGAATGTAGTTGTTGTAAGGAGATTTATTATAAAGCAATAAATCAGGATTCCAGTATCGGGATGGCAACTGTTTATCGTATGGTTAATTTACTGGAGCAGCTGGGGTTCATACAAAAAAATAGTATTCATCCAATTTTGGATGAAGAAATAGAAGGGAAAAAGATTAAATGTACCATTTTTTTTGAAGATGGGACCTGTTTTGAAATCCCTGAGAAATTATTCTGGGGAACTTTAAAGAATGCATTGAAGAGCGCAGGATATATCCAGCAGAGGGCAGTCAAAGATATCACGATAAAAGTAGAAAATTAGAATGAGATAATGATAAAATTTATCATTATTAAAAAAAGTATGGAAAAAAGAAAATATTCGTTGTATATTTATCAAATAGTAATTTAAATAATGCTGGGAGGTGTGTTCATGAAAAAGCATAAATTTTGGGCATGGGCAATGGTAGTCTGCCTGGCGATGACAATTTATACAGGTTACGAACATAAATAGGAGGAACGATTATGTTAAAATGTTTTGAATGTATTGATGTGAAAAAAACAGGAATTTTTGCAGCTGGTGTTTTATTTGGTACTGCAGGTATTAAAATCTTATCCAGTAAGGATGCAAAAAAAGTTTACACAAATTGTACTGCAGCAGTTCTTAGAGCAAAAGAATGTGTGATGAATGTAGTTGCAAATGTACAGGAAAATGCAGAAGATATTTACGCAGAAGCACAGCAGATCAACGAAGAGAGAGCGAAAGCAGAATGTGTATGTGGAGAAGAAACTTCTGAAGAATCAGAAGAATAATCTGGCGGTAAAACACCTGCAGGAAACTGCAGGTGTTTTTATGAAGAAAATCAGAAAGAGAGTTTGTTATGAAGTATATAATTAAACATGATATACGAGGAAGAATACGAATTCATGTAGTACAAAAAAGAATGACAAATGAATACGCAGATAGTTTGCAGTATTATCTGGACAGCCAGCCATGTGTGATTTCTGCAAAAGTACAAGAACGTCTTGGAGATGTTGTAATTCGTTATGATGGCTCCAAAGAAAAAATTCTTGATATTCTGAAGGAGTTTCACATTGAAACAATGAATGTGCCGGCAGAATATTTTCAAAATTCCAGCAGAGAAATGAACAAGGTATATTGGGATAAAATTGTTACTCATGCAGTGGCAAGAGGAATCCAAAATGTTTGTTTTCCCGTTGGATTAAGAAATATTATTGTGGTATGCAAATCCGTAAAGTATCTGTGGCATGGAGTTCGTACACTGGCTAAGAGAAAATTAGAAGTGCCTGTTCTGGATGCGACAGCTATTGGTGTGTCTATATTAAGAAGAGATTTTAAAACTGCAGGATCCGTTATGTTCCTTTTAGGAATTGGTGAAATTCTGGAAGAGTGGACCCATAAGAAAACAGTAAGTGATCTTGCAAAAAGTATGTCTTTAAATACGAATCAGGTGTGGTTGTGGAATGGAAGTCAGGAAGTTCTTGTACATGCTTCTCAGATTCAGACAGGGGATATGATAAAAGTACATATGGGAAATATCATTCCGTTTGACGGTGTAGTGGAAGAAGGAGAAGCTATGGTAAATCAGGCTTCCCTTACCGGAGAATCCCTGGCTGTTGCGAAATCAAAAGGAGCTTCTGTTTATGCAGGAACTGTACTGGAAGAAGGTGAGATTCTTCTTCAGGTAAAAGAGGGATCGGGAAGCAGTAAGTTTGAAAAGATCGTGACTATGATCGAGGAAACACAGAAATTAAAATCTTCTGTGGAAGGAAAAGCAGAGCATATGGCAGATAAGCTTGTTCCTTATACCTTGGCAGGAACCGGGCTTACATGGCTGTTTACAAGAAATATCACAAAAGCTTTAACTGTATTGATGGTGGATTTTTCATGTGCATTAAAACTTGCTATGCCAATTTCTGTTTTGTCTGCAATACGTGAAGCAAGAACGCATCAAATTACAGTAAAAGGCGGAAAATATCTGGAAGCAATGGCAGAAGCAGATACAATCGTGTTTGATAAAACAGGAACGTTGACAAAAGCAGAGCCTAAAGTAGCCGGAGTTATTCCATTTACAGATCTTGAGCCAAATGAGTTATTAAGATTTGCAGCATGTTTGGAAGAGCATTTTCCACACTCTATGGCGAAAGCGGTTGTAGAGGCAGCAAAAGAACGGAATCTGGAGCATGAAGAATTACATACAAAAGTAGAATACATTGTAGCTCATGGAATCTCTTCTACAATTTCGGAAAAACGTGTTGTAATCGGAAGTTATCATTTTGTGTTTGAAGATGAAAAGTGCATGATCAAAGACGGGTATCAGGAACAGTTTGAATCATTGGATACACAATACTCTCATTTATATATGGCAATGGATGGATATTTGGCAGCTGTTATATATATCCATGATCCTCTGCGTGAAGAGGCACAAGAGGTAATAAAAACATTAAGAGAAATGGGAATCAGCAAGCTTGTGATGATGACTGGCGATAGTGAACGAACTGCAAGAGCGATTGCACAGCAGGTCGGGGTAGATGAGTATTATGCAGAGGTATTGCCGGAAGACAAAGCAAAATTTGTAGAAAAAGAAAAAGCAAAAGGCAGAAAAGTGATTATGATCGGAGATGGAATCAATGATTCTCCGGCATTATCTTCCGCAGATATAGGAATTGCCATCAGTGATGGTGCAGAAATTGCAAGAGAGATTTCAGATGTAACCATAGGTGCGGATAATCTGTATAGCATTGTAACATTAAAAATGATCAGTGATAGATTAATGAAAAAAATTAATGGAAATTACAAAAAGATCATTGGCTTTAATAGCGGGTTACTGGCATTTGGAATCAGTGGAATGATCAGACCGACGACATCCGCATTATTACATAATATTTCAACACTGGCAATCAGTTTGAAGAGTATGGACAATTTGCTGTAGGTAAATATAAAAGCTGATTTTATTTTATAAGAAATCCCCCAAAGCAGAATATATCTGTGTTGGGGGATTTTCTATGAAGAAATCAAAGGTTTTTATAGAGAGGTTTTAATGCCTGGTATACACTGTCAAACTGTTTCTTTTGCTCATGATACATTGGGGCATTTTTCAGATCTGGAAGGATGGGGTCTTCGAATTGCAGAAATCGGTTGATTGCATTAAAATCTTTATAAATTCCGCACCCTACACCTGCAATTACTGCAGCGGCAATGGAGGTTGCTTCTTCCACATGGCTGGGACGTATAAGTTCTGTTTCCAGTATATCAGAAAGAATATGAGCTACAATATCTCCTTTTGCACCGCCGCCAGTAAGGATCATTTTATGAATATGCATATATTTTCTATAAGAGTCTAAAATAAGATCCAGATTCATAGCAACACCCTCTAAGGTCGCCCGGATGTAATCTTCCCGCTTATGGTACATTCGGATTCCAACGAAACTTGCAGAGGCATCCGGATTCCAGCGTGGAGAACGTTCGCCTGTAAGATAGGGAAGAAAGAGGAGACCTTTTGCACCTGCAGGAGAGTTTTTGGCTAAAGTATTCATAATGTTCCAGGAACTTATTCCTTCTGCCTGGGCTTTCTGGATTATATCCTGGCAAAAAGTATTTCGCATATAGGAGTAAGAACTTCCGGCAGACTGCATGGTACCGCAAGGCATATATTTGCCGGGGATTACATGGGCAAAACAAAATAGAATCTGATCTTTATCCAGAAATTTCTTTTCTGTAGTACCGCCAATCCAGGCGGATGTACCAAAAGTAAGGAACATTTCATTATTATGGATACATCCGGCGCCCAAGGCGGAACAGGGACCATCGCCGCCTCCGCACACAACTTTTGTATTAGGAGTCAGACCAAGTTCGATTGCTGCATCGGGATTTAGTGTGCCAATAATATCTGTGGAAAAATGAAGCTCAGGTAATTTGTCCGGATCAATTCCTGCTAAAGAAAGAATTTCTTCGGACCATTTTAGATTTTCAAGATCCAAAGCATTTGTTCCGGAAGCATCAGAATAATCGGTAACAAATTTTCCGGTCATACGATAAATAATATAATCTTTCACCTGAAGCATTTTATAGGTATGCTTGTAGATATCCGGCTCGTTATCTTTTATCCACATTAATTTTTCAATACTGTAAGAAGGACTGATCCTGTGCCCTAACAGCTGATAGGAGTATGTATCATCCACAGATTCCTGCAGGCGTTTTGCTTGTGCCTCCGCACGGTGATCGGCCCAGATGATTGCAGGGCGCAGTATCGTTCCTTTTTTGTCAACCACAAGACAACACTGCATCTGAGCAGAAAAAGAAACGGCTGCTACATCTTTTGGGTCTATATCGTTTATAATTTCCTGGGTGGAGCGGCATACCGCTGCCCACCAGTCCAGTGGATTTTGTTCAGCACAGCCGCCATATCCATAGTTTACAGGATAGCCGGCTACCGTGCTTTTTATAAGTTTTCCATCAATAGAAAACAGGGAAGCTTTATTTCCGGATGTGCCTATATCATGTGCCAGTAAATATTTCCCCATAGTCATTCTCCTGTATTATAATTCGTAAATTTTCTTTTCACCGTAAATTTTTGTCCAGTCTTTTTTAAATCCATTGACAGCAAAATCAATGATGGCATTTTCTACCATAGTAGTAAGAAGATCAACGGAAACCGTTACAGCCTGTGCTCCGGACATGAGTGAATCCATCACCTGTTCTGTGTTTTTAAAACTTGCTGCAAGGATTTTGGTTTCTTTATTATGGATCTGGAACAGCTGGGAGATTTCGCGGATTACTTTTTTACTATCTACATTCAGATTGTTCATTCTGTTAAAGTAAGGCGCTACATAATCAGCCCCAACGCTGGAAGCCATCATGGCCTGCTGCGCTGTATAAATGGCAGTAGCCGTTACATTGGCACCTTCTGCTTTTAAGTGTTTCATTGCACAGATTCCCTGTTCTGTTGTAGGGATTTTTACGTAGGTTTCGTTTCCGAGTTTTGTACGGATCGCATCAGCCTCTTTTAACATTTCTTCCCAGGTATCGGTTGTTACCTGTACATGAAGTTGTTTTTCCCCTATTATCTTTCGGATTTCTAGAAGAAGAGGCCAAAAATCTGTATTTTCTTTAGAGATAATAGTAGGGTTTGATGTCACACCTGTAATATCGTAAAGAGAGGTGTATTTTTTTATCTGTTCCAAGTTTGCGGTGTCTAATAAAATTTCCATTTTATTCCTCCAATATTTTATTATTTTTATATTTTCTGGGAAAGCCGGCCTTTTATTTCATATAAACAGGCTTTCCAGTTACTTTCACGCTGATTTTGTTTGGTTAGGCACTCATAAATTTTTTCTGCCATTTTTGTAAAGTCCTGGTCCAGTGTAAGAATGTCAAGATCTTCGGAGCCTGGAAGAAGATCGATCATGGCTGCCTGATGATCGTTAGAGAGTTCTCTGGCTTTTCTTTCAAATGGAAGGCCAAGTTCTCCGACTCCGTAAATAATCCCATCACATTTATTAAGTTTCTGAAGTCCCTGCTCTATAATAGAGGAAGGAAGCGCTTCTAAATTGTTGCGGTATTTCCAGGGAACCTGATATATGAGACCATCTGGTACAAGATAGGAAAATGTATTCTGACGTGTCTTTACACTGCTTATTTTCATGTCATCCCAACCGATATATCCGAGTTTGGTTTTTCCGGCTTTTTGCATGCTGCTTACAAGGAGGCGGATTCCTTCCCGATTGTCTAAACACACAGAATCTGCATAGTCACTGTGAAAGGCAGCATCAAAAAGTACAATATTCATTCCAAGTCCTCTTAGTTTTTTTAGGGCATCGTTGCCAAGTTCCATGTCTTCCAGCCAAAGGACAACGTTTCGTAAGTCTTTGTCATAAATTTGGTACAGACATTTTTCCAGAGAAATATTTTTGGGCTTTTGTTTAAATAAAACAAGAGAATCCATTTCTTCTGCTTTTGTCTGAACAGAATCTATAAATCTGGAGAAAAAGGCATTTTGAGCGGGGGCAACTAAGGTAATGATATCCATGGTGCCCTGGTGTGCTCCATATTGCAAGGCCACTCTTGTACCGCTGCCTTGTACTCTTTGAATGATCTGCTCTTCTTCCAGAAGTTTTAGCGCTTTACGTATTGTGACACGGCTGACTCCAAATTCTTCAGAAAGTTTTCGTTCTGAAGGAATCAAATCACCGTTTTGGTAAATATTTTCATAAATCATGCGGCAGATTTTCTTTTTTATATTTTGGTAAAGATTTTGTTCGTCCATATTTATCTCCATATTTTTTTAGAGAAAAAGCAGGAATCCACAAAATGGTATTGAGATATAATACCACTTGAAATAAAAAAAAGAAACCCTGCCTATATGGTTTTCATCATAAAGGACAGAGGGAAAATTGTCAACCCTGTTTCCTTGTGGATTGTGGATAAAAAAGGTTGCATTGCGAAAAATATATGATAAAATAATATCAAAATTATAGTCTTTAAAAAGAAAATCAGGAGGGTACAATTATGGCACAGGTAATTATTGCACCAGGAAAATATGTACAGGGAAGTGGAGAATTAAAGCGTTTATCAGCATATGTTGAGCCACTTGGAAAAAAAGCACTCTGTCTGATCAGTGAAAGTGGATTAAAAAGAAATAAAGAAGCACTTGATACAGGATTTGCAGATTCTGAGGCAGAAATTATTTATGAAGTATTTCATGGTGAATGCTGCAAAAAAGAAATTGATCGTCTTGTAGATACATGCAATGCAGAAAAAATAGAAGTCATCATTGGAGTAGGTGGCGGAAAAACACTGGATACAGCCAAGGCAGTAGGATTTTACGGAAAGATCCCGGTAGTGATCGTACCTACGATTGCCTCTACAGATGCACCATGCAGTGCGCTGTCTGTTGTTTATACAGAGGATGGAGTATTTGAAAGCTATTTATTCCTTCCAAAGAATCCGGATGTTGTTTTAGTAGATACAGATGTTATTGTAAAAGCGCCCACAAGACTGTTGGTAGCTGGTATGGGTGATGCCCTTGCAACATATTTTGAAGCAAGAGCATGCGAAGCATCAGGAGCATCTTCCTGTGCTGGCGGTACAACAACAAAGGCAGCTATGGCGCTTGCCAAATTATGTTATGAAACTTTAATAGATAAAGGTGAGTTGGCAAAAGCTGCAGCAGAAAATCATGTATGTACAAAAGCAGTGGAAAAAGTAATCGAGGCAAATACATTTTTAAGTGGAATTGGATTTGAATCCGGTGGCCTAGCAGGTGCTCATGCCATTCATAATGGATTTACAGTACTTTCTCAGTGCCATCATATGTATCATGGCGAAAAAGTTGCATTTGGAACAATCGTACAGCTTGTGTTGGAGGATGCACCGGCTGAAGAATTAATGGAAGTTATGGAATTTTGCATTGCGGTAGGACTTCCTGTTACTTTAGAGGAACTTGGAATAACAGAAGTGAAACCTGAAGAAATTATGGCTGTTGCAGAAGCGGCAGCAGCAGAAACAGAGACAATCCATAATATGCCGTTCCCTGTAACTGCACAAGATGTATATGGCGCAATTATTGCAGCAGACGCAATCGGAAGAGAATTACTGGAAGACTGATATTTTTAAAGGAATAAGAGCAAGAGGCGATGCAGCTGATACTGTATCGCCTCTTGTGGGAAAATACATATTATTACAGAAAGGTGAAATATTTTGAAATCAGCACAATTCTACTTAGATATTATCAATCAACTCCAGGATGGAATCTACTTTGTAGATAAAGAAAGACAAATTCAATTTTGGAATCATGCTGCAGAGCAGATTACAGGATATAGCGCTGAAGAAATTGTAGGAAAATGCTGTCAGAACAGCGGATTGAACCATGTTGATAAAGAAGGCAGACCACTTTGCACGGTAGGCTGTCCTCTTTTTCATACCCTGAAAGACGGAAAGCAGCGGCAGGATCAGGTTTTGGTCCGGCATCGGGATGGATACCGTGTTCCTATTCGTGTGAATATATTTCCTATCCGTAACGGGGAAGAAATTGAAGGGGCAGTTGAGATTTTTACAAAAGATTCTCCGACGGTATTTGAAGATGATTTTATTGAAAGTTTATCTAATTTTGCCATGCATGATGAATTGACAGCATTAGCCAATCGCCGGTATCTGGAAAGTTTTCTTTCCTATCGGTTTGAAGAATATAAGCGCTTTGGAAGAAGTTTCGCAGTTTTGTTTGCTGATGTGGATAACTTTAGTCAGGTGAATAATGAATATGGTCATGAAGTGGGAGACAGGGTATTAAAAAATATTAGTGCCAGCCTCAGCCGTAATATTCGTCGAAATGATCTTGTAGGAAGATGGGGTGGAGAAGAATTTGTGGGGATCTATGCAATTTCCGCCCCTTTTGAAATTGAAGTTATTGCAGAAAGATTCCGTTCCCTGGTTGAAAATACGCAGGTAGTGAAAAATGGAAAAACCATTCATGCCACTGTTTCGGTAGGCGCTACAGTAGTACAGCAAGAGGATACGATCAAGACAGTGATCGATCGGGCTGATCGATTGATGTATGAAAGTAAAAATTCCGGAAAAAACAAAATTACATGTGGATAGAATGGAAATGTTAAAGAAGTATAAAAGAGGATATTATGAAAAAAACGGATATTTTACTGAAACCGGTGGAAAAAGATTCCCTTTATTTGAAGATTTCAGATGCAATTTATAGTTACATAAAATTAAATAATCTTCAGCCGGAAGATAAGCTGCCGTCTGAAAGGGATATGGCAGCAATGCTGCATACAAGTCGGAATTCCGTAAGAGAAGCACTGCGAATTCTGGAAGACAGAGGTTTGATTTATGTGAAAACGGGAAGTGGCGTTTTTATAAAAAATCAGTATGGTGAAAATAGTTCCATTTGTATTCGACTTACAGAATGTACGGCAGCAGAACTGCAGGAGCTGCAGACGGTACTGGATCATCAGGCAGTTCTCAATGCGATTCACCGTGGAACTTTAGAAGAAAAAGAAACTTTAATTTTGATTGCAACAGAATTAATGGAAAAATATTCCCACAATATTTACAGTCACACTTTGGATTATAGTTTTCATACAAAATTATATGATATGGGACGTAATAAATCTATTCATCAGTTGATTCAGGGAATTCGTGATACCCGATTTGTTGAGAGAGAAAATGTACATGGAGAAAATGATGCTGTCTGGCTGGATACGGTTCCTCAGCATTTACAGCTTGCTCAGGCAATTGCGAAATCTAATACAGCTGCAGCTCTTGGAGCGATTGATGAGATTTTGGAATATGGCTTTTCATTGAATCCGAACAAATAAAAACTGCTGATAAATCCTTTTTACGGGTTTATCAGCAGTTTTTTCTTATAATTCTTTACCTGTTAATTGTACATATTCTTCGTAATTGTCGCCGCCTTTTTTGATTTTAGCAATACCGAATCCGGTGAATCCCCAGATGATGGCAAAGATTACGCCTGTATAACAGAGGCATGCCCATGGAGCATACTGTGCAGTAGGAACGCCCAGGGTAGAAGTCATATATACACCGGCCAGGGACCATGGAACAAGAGGTTCTACAACTGTGATACTGTCTTCCAACGTACGGGAAAGATTTTTTGTTTCCAGACCACGTTTAATATATTCCTGCTGGAAAAGACCGCCGATCATAAGGAAAGTTACGGACGCTTCGCCAATAACTGTAATGATGATCACACCTAAAATGGCAGTTACAGTAATCAGCTGACCGGTTCCGCGGATATGTTTCATAATATGGCCAAGGATGACATCCAGGCATCCGGAAACGGTAAGAGCACCAATGAAGCCAAAGGCACAGAATGCCATTAATGCAGTATTCATCATAGAAGTCATACCCCCTCGCTGTAGGAGGTTTGGTACTTCTTTTACAATTCCTGTAAGGTCGATGGAAGGATCTACAAACATTTCCATTTTGAATCCGCTTACCATACTTGTGGCACATGTTTCAAAAGAAAATCCCTGAACAGTCATGGCAATGATAACTGCAACAGCAGAAGAAATCATCATAACCGGAATAGTAGGTTTTTTCAAAAGAGATCCTGCAACAACAATAACAGGCGGTATCAGGAGCAGAAGGCCTACTGGCATGCTCAGATTGAAAAGGTCTGCAAGTGTATGAATAATAGAATCAACCTGTGCGATTTCGCCGCTTCCTGCAAAAGAGATACCGGCAATAATATAAACAATACAACTGATGATAAATCCTGGAATTGTAGTGTAGAACATATGACCGATATGTTTGTATAAATTTGTTCCGCTGGCAATAGCGGACATATTTGTACTGTCTGAAAGAGGAGACATTTTATCTCCAAAGTAGGCACCTGCAACAATTGCACCGGCTACAGCAGGAAGAGGGGCTCCCATACCAGCAGCAACGCTCATAAGTGCAGCGCCTACTGTTCCGGCAGCTCCCCAGGAAGTTCCTGTGCTGACGGAAAGAATGACCGTTACAAGGAAAGAAGTTACGATAATAAATTTTGGATTAATAATCTGCAATCCAATATATACAAGGAATGGAATGGTTCCGCTGACAATCCATGCTCCGATCATCAGACCAACCGTAATAAGGATCATGATGGCAGGAAATGCTTTTGCCAGTTTATCTACAATTTCATTTTCCACGTCTTTCCAGGTATAACCAAGAAACAGACAAAGGATAATTGTAAAAGCTGCACAGATAAGAAGAAGAATTTTAATGTCTACGCTGAAGATGATCAATCCTAAAAATAAAACAACAAACATAAATGCCAGAGGCATGAGCGCCAGACCAAGTCCAGGTGTTTTTTGTGTTTTCTCTCTGGTAGTTTCTCCCATAATTAAACCCTCTCAATCAAATTTTATCAAGAGCCTGTGAAAGATCTGCAATGAGATTTTCTGCTCCTTCAAGACCACAATGGAGTCGTACAATGCTTCTGTTCAGATTGTGGAAATTTTGTTCTTCCTCTGACCAGTTGTATGTGTAGGCAATAGCCAAGCTTTCAAATCCACCCCAAGAACAACCACGTTCAAAGATTTTCAGGCTGTCAACAAATTTGGCAGTTTCTTCTGCTGTGCCATCGATTTCAATGCTCATAAGACCACATTCGCCTTTTTGCTGTTTACGGGCAAGTTCATACTGAGGATGAGATTTCAGACCTGTAAAATAAACATGTTTTACTTTCGGATGATTTTCCAGGAATTCGGCTACTTTCATAGCTGTTTCGTAGTGTCTCTGCATTCTTACATCCAGTGTACGAAGACCGCGGATTGCCAGCCATGCTTCCATAGGTCCCAGAACGCCGCCAAACCAATCTCTTTGTACCATGATTTTTTGCATGAATTCTTCGTCTTTGGAAATTAGAACACCGCCAATAAGATCACTGTGTCCTCCAATATACTTTGTCATGGTGTGCATAACGATATCAATTCCCATATCAAGTGGTTTCTGGAAAACCGGTGTGGAATAGGTATTGTCAATGTAGGTTTTAATACCGTGTGCGTGAGCCAGTTTTGCAACACCTTCAAGGTCAACCACTGAAAAAATAAGAGTAGATGGGCTTTCCAGAATGATCAGATCTGTTTCCGGACGGATGGCTTCCTCAAAATCTTTCAGATCAGTGCCATCTACATAGGTAATGCTGATTTCCATTTTTTCTTTTAAGAAATCATTTAAAAGATGCTGCACAGGACCATAACTTGCCTTCATGCAAATGACATGGCTTCCTGTTTTGCATACAGCAAGAATTGCGGCAGCGCATGCTGCCATTCCAGCAGAAAATACAACTGCTCTGCTTCCGTGTTCAAGAGCGGCCATTTTCTTTTCCAGGATGGATACGGTAGGATTGGATGCTCTTCCGTAATAATATTCATCCTTGAAAATATCCACTGCAAAATAATCATCAACGGAATCAAATACATGAAGAGAGTTCATAAAAATCGGTGGTGTTACAGATTTCATGTATTTGGATGGGTCTTCTCCCACGTGGGTCATTGCCAGTAAATCCTGATTGTCTGTCATGATGATTCCTCCTTTTATATTGGTTTATTGGTTGAACCAATTTATGAGAACATTATGTATTCGTTGTGTTATTTTGTCAATATATAAATGATAAACTTTATATATTTGTAAGAAAGACACAAAAACAAGGCAGAGAATTTGTGTAGTTTTTTAATGCTATTATATACATTACATCAGATGGTTTCTGAGAATCTGCAAATTAAAAACATGCTAAAAAAAATCATCGTTTGGCAAAATGGAATGGCAGTCATGTTTATTATATTAGCACTTACGAAAGGAATCTCTTTATTGAGAAAGCTTAATGAAATGCTGCAAGCAAAAGGAATAAGCGTTCTTCTATTGACGAAATCTATTAGAATAGATATACTGTTTTTGAACGTGTGTTCGCGTGTGAAAATACGGAATATTTAATAAATATGTAGAAAATTTGGGTTAATAATGAAAATAGTAAGGAGGTTTTTGGCTATGGATCACTTTAAACTAGTATCAGAATATGCCCCGACAGGCGATCAGCCTCAGGCAATCGAAGCTCTTGTGAAAGGTTTTAGGGAAGGAAATCAATGCCAGACTTTATTGGGAGTTACAGGTTCCGGTAAGACTTTTACAATGGCGAATGTGATCGCTTCATTAAATAAGCCGACTCTTGTTCTTGCACATAATAAAACGCTTGCGGCACAGTTGTATGGTGAGTTTAAAGAATTTTTTCCGGAGAATGCGGTAGAATATTTCGTATCTTATTATGATTATTATCAGCCGGAGGCTTATGTGCCTTCTACCGATACATATATTGCAAAAGATGCTTCTACCAATGATGAGATTGATAAGCTGCGTCTTTCTGCTACCGCTGCCCTTTCTGAAAGAAAGGATGTGATTATTGTGTCGTCGGTATCCTGTATTTATGGTCTGGGATCTCCTAAAGATTTTCAGGATATGATGATTTCTTTGCGGCCGGGCATGCAAAAAGACAGAGATGAGGTAATACGTCAGCTGGTAGATATTCAGTATACGAGAAACGAGATGGATTTTCATAGAGGAACATTTCGTGTCAGAGGTGATGTGCTGGAAATTTTTCCTGCCAATTATACAGATTGTGCAGTGCGGGTGGAATTTTTTGGAGATGAAATAGAAAGGATAACGGATATAGATGTTCTGACAGGAGAAATCCGATGTGAAGATAAACATGTTGGAATTTTTCCGGCATCTCATTACGTGGTTCCCATGGAGCAGATTTTACGGGCTTCCGGAGAAATCCAGGAAGAATTGCAGCAGCAGGTAGAGTATTTTAAAAGTGAAGATAAGCTTCTGGAAGCACAGAGGATTTCAGAGAGAACAAATTTTGATATTGAAATGATGAAAGAGACGGGATTTTGCTCAGGTATCGAAAATTATTCCAGATATTTATCCGGGCTGGAACCGGGACAGCCTCCCTATACATTAATGGATTATTTTGATGATGAATTTTTGCTGATCATAGATGAATCGCATAAAACCGTTCCCCAGGTGGGCGGGATGTTTGCAGGAGATCAGAGCAGAAAGCAGACTCTTGTAGATTATGGTTTTCGTCTGCCATCTGCAAAAGATAACAGACCGCTGAATTTTCAGGAGTTTGAATCAAAGCTTGACCAGGTATTGTTTGTTTCTGCAACACCGGGAGAGTATGAACATACGCATGAACTTCTCCGGGCAGAACAAATTATACGTCCTACAGGGCTTCTTGATCCTAAGGTGGAAGTGAGACCGGTGGAGGGGCAGATAGATGATCTTGTAAGTGAAGTTAATAAAGAAATTGAAAAGAAAAATAAGATATTGATCACAACCCTTACAAAACGTATGGCAGAAGATCTTACAGATTATATGAAAGAGATAGGGATTCGTGTACGGTATCTTCATTCAGATGTAGATACTTTGGAGAGAGCGGAAATTATTCGGGATATGCGCCTTGATGTATTTGATGTCCTTGTGGGGATTAATCTTTTAAGAGAGGGGCTGGATATTCCGGAAATTACCCTTGTTGCCATTCTGGATGCGGATAAAGAAGGATTTTTACGTTCCGAAACTTCTCTTATTCAGACGATTGGGCGTGCTGCAAGAAATAGTGATGGCCATGTAATCATGTATGCGGATAACATAACGGATTCCATGAAAAAGGCAATTAGTGAAACAGAGAGGCGGCGTGCAATTCAGGAAGAATATAACAGAGAACATGGAATCACACCAACCACGATAAAAAAAGCAGTACGTGATCTGATCGCTGTTTCCAAAGCTGTAGCGAAAACAGAAGATAAGCTTAAGAAAGATCCGGAATCCATGAACAGAAAAGAACTTACAAAGCTGATCGGACAGGTAGAAAAGCAAATGCGTGCAGCAGCAGCAGATCTTAATTTTGAGCAGGCAGCAGAATTGAGGGATAAGATGATTGAATTAAAGAAAAGTCTGGAAGAATTCGAACAGTAAATAAGTGTTCTCTCGTGTATCCTGTTAAACAATTTCTTTATTTTTGAAAAGAAAAATGGTAAAATAAAAAAAATGGGAGGTAGGCTATGAACGAAAAGTTATATGACTACATGGACTGGCCGCGGATCGAGGCAGTTGTATATGGAGAGGAAGCTTCCCCGAAGGATGTAATGCATCCACGAATTACAAAAGATGGTGTTTTGATACAGAGTTTTTTTCCGGAAGCAGTGAATGTGCAGGTTGTGACAGAGAAAAAGACTTATGTGATGGAAAAACAGGATGAAGCAGGGTATTTTGCAGTGATTCTTCCGGAAAAAGAAATACCGGAGTATTTTTTTTCAGTGGAGTGGGAAAACAGAGTAGAGAAATGGAAGGATCCTTATCAGTATCCGGGCCGGATTTCGGTTGAGGAAGAGAGAGCTTTTTGCGCCGGTGTATATTATGAGGCATATAAAAAAATGGGCGCACATCCGGTAAAGATAGACGGGACACCAGGTACTTATTTTGCTGTATGGGCGCCAAATGCAGTGCGTGTAAGTGTTGTAGGGGATTTCAATCAGTGGGATGGCAGACGTCATCCCATGCATCGAATGCCAATGTCCGGGATTTTTGAATTGTTTATACCAGGAGTAAATGCCGGAGCAATCTATAAATACGAGATTAAAGTGAAAGGCGGAGAAATTTGCCTGAAAGCAGATCCGTATGGAAATGGAACGGAAAAGCCTCCTGCCTGTGCTTCGCTTGTAACAGATCTGACAGGGTTTGAGTGGCACGATGCTGAATGGATCGAAGGCAGAGAGAAATATGTGGACAGATGTCAGCCTCTTTCAATTTATGAAACAAGTTTACCTTTATGGGAAAATGCGCAGGAACTTGTGGATTTCTTAAGAGAAACAGGATACACACATGTGGAATTCAAGCCGGTTATGGAGTATCTGGATGAAAGAACAGAGGGGTATTCTACGTCGGCATATTATGCGCCAACAACCAGGTTTGGAACTGCTGTGAAGTTTCAGGAAATGGTGGATAAATTGCATCAGGCAGATATAGGAGTGATTCTGGACTGGACCCCGGCACAGTTTCCAAGATTTGACGGAGGTCTGGAACGGTTTGATGGTACTGCTCTTTATGAAATTCCGGATGAAGAATATGCAGTACATCCTTTCTGGGGAACCATGCTTTATAATTATGACAGTCCCATGGTTCGTGATTTTTTGATTGCAAATGCCTGTTTTTGGGTAGAAGTATACCATGCAGACGGAATTCGTATGGATGATGTGGATGCTATGCTTTATCTGGATTATGGACGTGCACCTGGAATGTGGAATCCAAATTTTTACGGAACAAATGAAAATTTGTATGCTGTTGAATTTTTAAAACATTTGAATTCTATTATGAAAAAGAGAAATCCGGGAGTCCTTTTGATCGCACAGGAAGATGGTCTCTGGCCGGAGCTGACAGACTATGTGGAAAATGATCATATAGGATTTGATTATAAATGGAGCGGCGGCTGGACAAAAGATTTTTTGGAGTATCTTTCCGTGAAACCGGAACAGCGAAGCAGCTGTCATGATCAGCTTACGTTGTCCATGCTATATGCATATTGTGAGCATTATGTACTGACATTAGGAAGCCGTGATGTAGGAAGTCTGAACGATTTTTCAGAAAAACTATGGGGGAATAACGAACAGAAGGCAGCACAGATCCGAGCTGCATATAGTTATATGTTCCTTCATCCCGGATGTAAAATGTCTGCACCGGATAAGGATATGCCATGTTCTTTGAAAAAATGCATAAAAGATTTAAATGATTTATATTGTGAAAACCCGGCACTCTGGAAAAAAGACGATGAGTGTGATGGTTTTCAGTGGATCCAGCTTATGAAGTATGAAGAGCGAGTGATTACTTTTTTGCGAAAAACGGAGGATCCCAAAGAAACGATTTTGGCCATATGTAATTTTTCAGATATTTCTTATGAAAAGTATAGGACAGGAATTCCTTTTTTCGGAACCTATCAGGAAATCTTTAACAGTGATCTGAAAAAATATGGAGGGAACAGCGAAACAGATACAAAACGAAAAAATGTCTGTAAAGGTGCGATGGATGGCTATCCATATTTTATGGAGACAAAACTTCCGGCTCTTAGTGTCATGATATTTTCCTGCGAGCCGGAAAAAGAAGATAGAAAAGAAAAACAGGAGATGTCTGGCAAAAAAACAAGGAGGAAAAAGAAATGAGCTTGGCGGATAAAATTTTTATAGATATGTGTAATGATATCATTCAAAATGGTACAAGTACAGAAGGAGAAAAGGTGCGTCCTGTATGGGAAGACGGGACTCCTGCATATACCATTAAAAAATTTGGAGTTGTAAATCGCTATGATCTGCGTAAGGAATTTCCTGCGCTGACTCTTCGAAAAACAGCTTTGAAAAGCTGTATGGATGAAATTCTGTGGATATGGCAGAAAAAATCAAATAATATACATGATCTTCACAGCCATATATGGGACAGTTGGGCAGATGAGGATGGTTCTATTGGGAAGGCATATGGATATCAGATGGGAGTCAAACATTCTTATAAAGAAGGGATGATGGATCAGGTAGACCGTGTGTTGTTTGATTTAAAAGAAAATCCTTACAGCAGGAGGATTATGACAAATATATATGTTCATCAGGATTTGCACGAGATGAATTTATATCCCTGTGCCTATTCCATGACGTTTAATGTTACAAAAGATCCGGGAAAAGATAAACTTACTTTAAATGCTGTTTTGAACCAGAGATCTCAGGATATTCTGGCTGCAAATAACTGGAATGTATGCCAGTATTCTATTTTACTTATGATGTTTGCACAGGTAAGTGGTATGGAAGCAGGGGAACTTCTACACGTGGTTTCCGATTGTCATATTTATGATCGACATATTCCGGTTGTAAAAGAACTGATCAGTCGTACACCGTATCCGGCACCTGTTGTGAAGTTAAATCCTGAAATTAAGAATTTTTATGATTTTACAACGGATGATCTGATTGTGGAAAATTATAAAACATGGCCACAAATCCAGAATATCCCTATTGCTGTGTGAAAACTAAAATAGAAAATTTTATAAATGCAGTATAAAGAAGGAGAAAGTATATGAATGTTATTGTAGCGGTAGATAAAAACTGGGCAATAGGAAAAGATAATCGTCTTCTTGTAAGTATTCCGGCAGATATGAAAATGTTTCGTCAGGAAACAATGGGAAAAGTGGTTGTTATGGGAAGAAAGACGCTGGAAAGTTTTCCAAATGGGATGCCGTTAAAAAACCGTACTAATATTGTTCTCACAGGGAACCGGGAATATAAAGTAAAAGATGCAATCGTTGTCCATACAATAGAGGAACTTTTGGAAGAAGTTAAAAAGTATCCGGCAGATGAAGTTTATTGCATTGGTGGGGACAGTGTATATAAGCAGCTTTTGCCGTATTGTGATGTAGCGCACGTGACCAAAATTGATTTTGCTTATGAAGCAGACAGTTTTTTCCCGAATTTAGATCAGGATCCTCAGTGGAGTGTAACAGCTTCCAGTGAAGAGCAGACATATTTTGATCTGGAGTATCAGTTTTTAAAATACGAAAGAAAATAAGAAGAAAGAGAAGAAGAGTCAGGATTAATTTCCCGACTCTTCTTCTCTTTATAGAAAGTAATAAAAAAATTTGCCTCATTAACTCTTTTTCACTTTAATAGGTTGAAATATTTTGCGAAGTGCGATATGATAGTACCAATATTTTACAGAATACAGTAAGGAGAGAGGAACGATGGAGCATAAAATTGCAGTTATTCCGGGAGATGGAATTGGTCCGGAAATTATAAGAGAAGCAAGAAAAGTATTAGACAAGATATGTAAAAAGTATAATCATACTTTTATATATGAAGAAATTCTTCTTGGTGGTGCATCAATTGATGTTTATGGTGTTCCTCTTACGGAGGAAGCAATAAAAAAAGCAAAGTCTGCAAATGCAGTTTTGATGGGATCTATTGGAGGAGATGCAAGTGTATCGCCATGGTATAAACTGGAACCATCGAAACGACCGGAAGCAGGACTTTTAGGTATTCGAAAGGAGTTAAATCTTTTTGCTAACTTAAGACCGGCATATCTTTACCAGGAATTGAAAGAGTCCTGTCCGCTTCGGGATGAAGTGATCGGAGAAGGGTTCGATATGATTATCGTTAGAGAACTGACCGGCGGGCTTTATTTTGGAAAGAGGGAGACACTAGAAGAAAATGGCATTAAAACAGCGATAGATACGTTATCTTACAATGATAAAGAAATTCGTCGTATCGCTGTAAAAGCATTTGAAATAGCGCGAAAAAGAAAGAAAAACGTAATTAGTGTAGATAAAGCAAATGTACTGGATTCTTCCAGATTATGGCGAAGTGTGGTAGACGAAGTAGCAGGTGAATATCCGGATGTAACACTTACCCATATGCTGGTAGATAATTGTGCAATGCAGCTTGTACGGGATCCAGGGCAATTTGATGTGATTCTTACAGAAAACATGTTTGGAGATATTTTATCAGATGAAGCCAGTATGATAACAGGATCTATAGGAATGCTTCCTTCTGCAAGTCTTAATGAAACAAAATTTGGTTTATATGAGCCAAGTCATGGATCTGCCCCTAATATAGCAGGACAAAACAAAGCAAATCCCATTGCTACGATCTTGTCAGCGGCAATGATGCTTCGTTATTCCTTTGATATGGATGAAGAGGCAGAAGATGTAGAAAGAGCAATTCAGAAGATTCTGGCAGATGGATATAGAACAGAAGATATTATGTCAGAGGGATGTGTGCCGGTGGGGACAGAAGAAATGGGAAATCTCATAGCACAAGAAATTTGACAGAAAGAAAAAATTATAATTTGATACATAAAGGAGAAATAGATAATGAGAAGTGATGCAGTAAAAAAAGGTTCTCAGCAGGCACCCCATCGTTCCCTTTTTAATGCACTGGGAATGACAAAAGAAGAAATGGAACGTCCTCTTGTGGGAATTGTAAGCTCTTATAATGAAATTGTTCCGGGACATATGAATCTTGATAAAATTGTCAATGCCGTAAAGCAGGGAGTTGCCATGGCAGGGGGAACACCGGTTGTATTTCCGGCTATTGCTGTTTGTGACGGGATTGCAATGGGACATAGTGGAATGAAGTATTCTCTTGTAACAAGAGATTTAATTGCAGATTCCACAGAAGCTATGGCTATGGCGCATCAGTTTGACGCGCTTGTTATGGTTCCAAATTGTGATAAAAATGTACCGGGTCTTTTAATGGCTGCCGCAAGAATTAATATTCCAACCGTATTTGTAAGCGGTGGTCCAATGCTGGCTGGACGTATAGATGGACATAAAACAAGTCTTTCAAGTATGTTTGAAGCAGTGGGAGCTTATGCGGCAGGAAATCTTTCTCAGGAAGGATTAACAGAATACGAAAATAAAACATGTCCTACCTGTGGTTCCTGTTCCGGTATGTATACAGCAAACAGTATGAATTGTCTGACAGAGGTTCTTGGAATGGGACTTGGTGGAAATGGTACAATACCTGCTGTATATTCAGAGCGTATCCGCTTGGCAAAGTATGCGGGAATGCAGGTTATGGAAATGTATAGAAGAAATATATGCCCAAGAGATATTATGACGGAAAAAGCAATCTTAAATGCCCTGACGGTTGATATGGCACTTGGATGTTCTACGAACAGTATGCTTCATCTTCCTGCCATTGCCCATGAGATTGGAATGGATTTCGATATAAGTTTTGCAAATGAGATTAGTGAGAAAACTCCGAACCTCTGTCATCTTGCCCCGGCCGGCCCTACTTATATGGAAGATTTAAATGAAGCAGGTGGTGTATATGCAGTAATGAACGAGTTGAATAAGAAAGGACTTCTTTATACGGATTGTATGACGGTAACAGGAAAGACAGTGGGAGAAAATATCAAAGGTTGTATAAATAAAAATCCGGAAGTTATCCGTCCGCTTGAGCATCCGTATAGCGAAACAGGAGGTCTTGCAGTACTAAAAGGAAATCTTGCACCGGACGGCGGGGTGGTAAAACGTTCTGCTGTTGTAGCAGAGATGATGGTACATGAGGGACCAGCGAGAGTATTTGATTGTGAAGAAGATGCAATTAAAGCAATTAAAGGTGGAAAAATTGTTGCAGGAGATGTAGTGGTGATTCGATATGAAGGACCGAAAGGAGGTCCGGGTATGAGAGAAATGCTGAATCCTACATCTGCTATTGCAGGAATGGGACTTGGGTCTTCTGTAGCGCTGATTACAGATGGACGTTTTAGCGGAGCTTCCAGGGGAGCGTCAATCGGGCATGTATCACCGGAAGCTGCTGTAGGCGGCCCCATTGCCCTTGTGGAAGAAGGAGATATTATTTCCATTAACATTCCGGAATTGAAGCTGGAAATTAAAGTTTCAGATGAGGAAATGAAAGAACGAAAAGAAAAGTGGAAACCAAGAGAACCGAAAATAACAACAGGATACCTTGCACGATATGCAGCTATGGTAACATCAGGAAACAGAGGTGCGATCCTGGAAGTACCAAAAGGAAAGTAAGGAGGGAACATAATGGAACTGACGGGTGCACAGATTATTGTAGAATGTTTAAAAGAACAGGGCGTAGATACCGTTTTTGGATATCCTGGCGGTGCAATCCTGAATGTGTATGATGCGCTTTATGAATACAAAGATCAGATCAATCACATATTAACTTCTCATGAACAGGGAGCTTCCCATGCTGCGGACGGATATGCACGCGCAACAGGAAAAGTAGGAGTATGTATGGCAACTTCTGGTCCTGGTGCTACAAATTTGGTAACAGGCATTGCAACGGCATTTATGGATTCCATTCCCATAGTTGCCATTACGGCAAATGTAGGTAAGACTCTTTTGGGAAAAGACTCTTTTCAGGAAGTTGACATAGCAGGAATTGTCATGCCTGTTACAAAACATAGCTATATTGTAAAAGATGTAAGCAAATTAGCAGATACGATTCGGAAGGCTTTTTATATTGCAAAAAGCGGCCGTCCCGGACCTGTTCTTGTAGATGTTACAAAGGACGTAACGGCAGCCAGATATGAATATACTCCCCACCGCCCGATGCCTGTCGGCAGAGAAGGAGAAAAAATCAAGAAAGAAGAAGTAGAGCAGGCAGCAAAACTGATTAATAAAGCGGAAAAGCCATTTATTTTTGTGGGTGGAGGCGGCATTATTTCAGGAGCATCTGAAGAAATTACAGAACTTTCCAGAAAAATTCAGGCGCCAGTATGCGACAGTTTAATGGGAAAAGGTGCATTTTCAGGGGAAAATCCACTGTACACAGGAATGCTTGGAATGCATGGAACGAAAACATCCAACTTAGGGGTAAGCCAATGCGATCTATTGATTGTATTAGGAGCACGGTTTAGTGATCGTGTAACTGGAAATGCAGATACATTTGCAAAAAATGCGAAGATCCTTCAAATTGATGTGGATGCAGCGGAAATTAATAAAAATGTTTATGTAGACGCATATGTTGAAGGAGATTTAAAAGAAGTTTTAATCAGGCTTCTGGATAAAATTGAAGAAAAGAAACATGAAGACTGGGTAGCACATATTCTGGAAATGAAAGAAAAATATCCCCTCCGTTATGACACGACTCAGCTTACAGGCCCGTATATTATTGAAAAATTATATGAACTGACAAATGGAAATGCGATTATCAGTACAGAAGTTGGACAAAACCAGATGTGGGCTGCACAGTATTATAAATTTAAAGAGCCAAGGACCCTTCTTACTTCAGGAGGGCTTGGCACTATGGGATATGGACTTGGAGCTGCTATTGGAGCAAAAACCGGAAGGCCGGATAAAACTGTAGTAAATATTGCCGGTGATGGATGTTTCCGAATGAATATGAATGAAATCGCAACAGCTGTGCGATGTGGAAATCAATTGATTCAGATTGTTTTGAATAATCATGTTTTGGGAATGGTGCGGCAGTGGCAGACATTGTTCTACGATCATAGATATTCCCATACTATTTTAAATGACAATGTGGATTTTGTAAAACTGGCAGAGGCTATGGGAGCACAGGGGATTCGTGTGACGAAAAAAGAAGAAGTAGAGCCGGCCTTAAAAAAAGCATTGTCATCAAATGGTACAGTGGTTTTGGATTGTTGGATCGATCAGGATTTAAGTGTATTTCCGATGGTTCCGGCAGGTGCAAATATTGATGATGTATTTGACGAGGAGGATATGAAGAAAGATGGGGAGAGTATATAATTTTTCAGCGGGACCGGCTGTTCTTCCAGAAGAAGTTTTAAGAGAAGCTGCGGAAGAAATGATGGATTACAGAGGAACCGGAATGTCCGTAATGGAAATGAGCCATAGAACCGGTACGTTTCAACATATAATAGAGGAAGCGGAGAAAGATTTAAGAGAGTTAATGGGGATTCCGGAAAATTATCGTGTGCTTTTTCTGCAGGGGGGAGCTTCCCAGCAGTTCGCCATGATTCCCATGAATTTGATGAAACATAAAGTGGCAGATTATATTGTAACAGGGCAGTGGGCAAAAAAAGCTTATCAGGAAGCGCAAAAATATGGCACAGCACGAAAAATTGCATCTTCTGAAGATAAAACTTTTTCCTATATTCCGGATTGTCAGGATTTAGACATTAGTCCAGATGCAGATTATGTCTATATATGCGAAAACAATACGATTTATGGAACAAAATTTAAAGAACTTCCAAATACAAAAGGAAAACCGCTTGTTGCGGATATTTCTTCCTGTTTTCTTTCTGAACCGGTAGATGTAAGTAAATATGCACTTCTTTATGGCGGCGTGCAGAAAAATATCGGACCTGCAGGAATGGTCATCGTGATTATTCGGGAAGACCTTATTACGGAAGAGGTTCTTCCAGGCACACCGACTATGCTTACATATAAGACACATGCAGATGCAGGATCTCTTTATAATACACCAAATGCATACTGTATTTATATTTGTGGTAAAGTTTTCAAGTGGCTGAAATCCATGGGCGGCTTAGAGGAAATGAAAAAAAGAAATGAAGAAAAGGCAAAACTTTTATATGATTTTCTTGATAACAGTCGCCTTTTTAAAGGAACTGTTGTGGCGCATGACCGTTCTTTGATGAATGTTCCGTTTGTCACCGGAGATAAAGATCTGGATGAAAAATTTGTAAAAGCAGCAGCAGATGCAGGACTGGTAAATCTAAAAGGTCATAGAAGCGTAGGAGGAATGCGGGCTAGTATCTATAATGCCATGCCGAAAAAAGGCGTAGAAGCTCTTGTAGATTTTATGAAAAAATTTGAGGAGGAAAATGTGTAATGTTTCGGTATCATTGTCTGAATCCCATTGCAGACAAAGGACTATGTCTGTTTGGAGAAGCATATAAAAAGACAGAAAATTTAACAGAATGCGATGCTGTCCTGGTAAGAAGCGCCAAAATGCATGATCTGGATATACCGGAAAATGTTTGCGCCATTGCACGGGCAGGTGCAGGAGTGAATAATATTCCTGTTAAAGAATGCTCAGAAAAAGGAATTGTTGTTTTTAATACACCAGGCGCAAATGCAAATGGAGTAAAAGAACTGGTTCTTGCCGGAATGCTCCTTGCCTCACGTGATATTGTGGGAGGAATTGAATGGGTAGAAAAGGAAAAAGACAGGAAAGATATTGATAAGTTAGCGGAAAAGCAAAAGAAACAGTTTGCAGGATGCGAAATCAGTGGAAAGAAATTAGGAATTATCGGACTGGGTGCCATTGGGGCAATGGTGGCAAATGCAGCTTCCGGTCTTGGTATGGAAGTGTATGGATATGATCCTTACATATCTATAGATGCGGCATGGAATCTTTCTAGGACAATCAGGCACAGCAAATCTCTGGATGAAATTTATTCTCAGTGTGATTATATTACAGTCCATGTCCCCCTTTTGGAAAGTACAAAGAAGATGATAGATAAAAATGCCTTTCAAAAGATGAAAGATGGAACGGTACTTTTAAACTTTGCAAGAGATCTGCTTGTGGATGAAGAGGCCTTAATAGAGGCTTTGGAAAGTGGGAAAATTAAAAAATATGTAACAGATTTTGCCAATCCTATTGTAGCAGGGAGAGAAGGCATACTTGTAACGCCTCATCTGGGCGCCTCAACAGAAGAGTCGGAAGAGAATTGTGCAGTAATGGCAGTGAAAGAAATAAGAGATTTTCTGGAGAATGGAAACATTAAGAATTCTGTGAATTTTCCGAATTGTGATATGGGTGCATGTGTGGCAGAGGGAAGAATTGCAATCACCCATAAAAATATTCCCAATATGATTAGTCAGGTTACAAAAGTTCTAGGAAGTGAAGGCTTGAATATTGCGGATATGACAAACAAAAGTAAAGGGGAATTTGCGTATACCTTAATTGATTTGGAACGAACAGCATCCAGGGAAGTTGTAGAGGAATTAAAAACAATAGAGGGTGTTGCAAAAGTACGTGTGATTAAATAAAGTAAAAGTCCGGACTGTATATTTTAGACAGTCCGGATTTTTATTTTTGTTAATTTTTAGATTTTGTTGCAAGAAGCTGGGTAAAATATTTTTTGTAAAGTACAAAGTAAGAAAGAAGACCGGCAGAGACTTCGGTTATCCAGAATGCATGCCAGACACCGGAAGCACCAAGAAAATGGCTTAATAAAAAGGCAGAAGGAATCATAAATAATACATAACGCAGCAGAGAGATCATCAGGGAGGGGAAACCTTTGCCTAATCCTTCAAGGGCGCCGGAAGTCGTGATAGAAACAGCGGATATCAGAAAACCAAGACTAATGATACGTAATGCCTGTGAGCCTGCCGCAATAGTTTCTTTGTTGGATGCGAACAGGGAGATAAGCTGTTCCGGTAAGAACATACACAGGATGGTTCCGATTAACATAAGGAAAAGACTTAAAAATAAGGTGATCCTGTAAATCTTTTTAACATTTTTATATTCGCCGGCTCCGTAATTATATCCAATAAGAGGGCGTACCCCCTGTAAAATTCCATTTGCAGGAAGATATACAAATGTCTGAAGCTTGTAATAAATTCCAAGGATTACAACATAAATCTGAGAAAATCCTGATAAAATGCTGTTTAAAATGGAAATCAGCAGGGAAGGGAGTGCAAGATTTAATGTTGCAGGAACGCCAATGTAATATAATTGTTTTGCGATATCTTTTTCCGGTTTTGCGAATTTTAAATTCATAGATACAGGAAGTGGTCTTGAGATAGCAATGGCAATATAAAGAAAAAGCTGGATTGTCTGTCCGATTCCTGTTGCCAGTGCAGCGCCTGCGATTCCAAGTCTGGGGAATGGCCCCATACCGAAAATCATCATAGGATCTAAGATAATATTTGTTAAACATCCGGCAAACATAATAAACATGCTGGTTTTCATACGTCCAACAGACTGGAAGATTTTTTCCAGTGTAATACCAACATTAACAGAGAAAGTAAAGGAAAATGCAATTGTGGAGTATGTAGTTCCAAGGGAAAGAACATCCGGGTCCTGTGTGAAAAGTTTCAGAAACCATGGAATACCTCCAATGCATACAAGCATAAGAAGAATTCCGTGAACAGCACTTAGAACAAGCCCAAAAGATGCAGAAACATTGGCAGATCTCTGATCTCTGGCGCCGAGACGCAAGGCAATCAGGGCATTGATTCCAACACCGAAGCCAACGCTTATGGCGATAACGAGATTTTGGACAGGGAAAACAAGAGATAGCGCCGTCATGGCATTTTCACTGATTTGCGCAACAAAGAAACTATCTACTATATTATAGAGAGAATTAATAAGCATAGATAGAACACTTGGAATGGACATAGTCATTACCAGGCAAAAAAGTGATTTTTGTTTTGTAGAAAATGTTTCCATATAAAAGACCTCCTGAATTTTAGACAAAAAAAACACACAATTTTCCAGGAAAATTGTGTGGCGAAAAAAATTTAGTATATAAATTTGAAAAATCCACACCCTATAAGGGTTTTATATATAAGATTTTCTAAAATGCTTAAAAAAGATAACATAAACGTATAAGATTGTCAATTATTTTTTTCGTGGAAAATTTGTGAAAGATATTGACAAACGAAAACAACAGTGCTATCTTAAGACCATAGATGTTAGCACTCCACATAATTGAGTGCTAACAAACTAAAAATAAAGTTAAAGCGTAGAAAGGAGATGGGGCCGTGGACAAGGAATTGGATGAACGCAAAAGAAAGATTCTAAAAGCAATCATCAAGACTTATATGGAAACCGGAGAACCGGTAGGGTCCCGAACAATTTCCAAGTATACGGATTTAAATGTAAGTTCTGCAACAATACGAAATGAAATGTCTGATCTTACAGATATGGGGTACATTATACAGCCTCACACTTCAGCTGGACGGATTCCATCCGATCAAGGGTATCGTCTTTATGTAGATGAACTTATGAAGGAAAAAGAAGAAGAAATTGCTGAAATTCGAGATCTGATGATTGAAAAAACAGATAGAATGGATAAAGTTCTGAAGCAGGTGGCAAAAGTACTGGCTAACAATACAAATTATGCAACTATGATTTCGGTTCCCCAATATAGCGGGAATAAATTGAAATTTATCCAGCTTTCTCGGGTTAATCCATTACAGCTTGTGGCAGTAGTTGTAAGTGATAATAATGTGATTCGAAATCAGATTATTGATCTTAACGAAGAGATGGATGATCAGACCATTTTAAAGTTAAATCTTCTTTTAAATACAAATCTTAATGGAGTTGCGATACAGGATATAAATCTGGGGATGATAGCCAGATTAAAAGAACAGGCAGGAATGCACAGCCAGGTAGTGGCAACTGTTCTTGACGCTGTAGCAGCTACCATTCATGTAGAAGAGGAAGATATGGAAATCTATACATCGGGAGCAACTAATATTTTTAAGTATCCGGAACTTGCAGATAAAAGTAAGGCAAGTGAATTGATATCGGCTTTTGAAGAAAAACAGCAGCTTGTGGATCTTGTTAAAGAACATATGGCTGATGGAGAGAATACAGGAGTGCAGGTGTATATCGGAGACGAGATGCCTATTCAGACCATGAGGGACTGCAGTGTTGTGACAGCTACTTATGAGCTTGGACAGGGAATGCATGGGACAATTGGAATCATTGGACCGAAACGTATGGATTATGAAAATGTAGTAGACAGTCTGAAGACTTTAAAGGTCCAGCTTGATGCAATAATAAAGAAGAAAACTTAGAAAGGCGGTAGAAAAGGCGTGTCAGAAGAAAATAAGAACACATCTGAGGTTCAGGAAGAAACAGCAGATAATCCGGTGACAGAAGAAACAGAAGAAGGAAAAGCCAGTGCAGAGGAAATTTCTGAGGAAATGGAAAATGCAGAGGAAACTTCTGATGTTTTAGATGAGGAGTCTGAAGAGACACAGTCTGAAGGCAAAACAAAAACTTCTTTCTTTGGTAAAAAGAAAAAAGAAAAAGATAAAAAAGAGCAGCAGATTGAAGAATTAACAGACAGACTGAAACGAAATATGGCAGAATTTGATAATTTCCGTAAACGTACGGAAAAAGAAAAAGCCAGTATGTATATTATCGGAGCAAAAGATATTGTAGAAAAAATTCTTCCGGTAGTAGACAATTTTGAGAGAGGTTTGGCACAGGCTCCAGAAGAAGATCCTTTTGCAGAAGGCATCAAAATGATTTATAAACAGCTTATGACAACTTTAGACGAGATGGGAGTAAAGCCCATTGAAGCAATAGGAAAAGAATTTGATCCTAATTTTCATAATGCAGTGATGCATGTAGAAGATGAGGAAGCAGGAGAAAATATCATCGTAGAAGAGTTTCAAAAGGGCTATACTTATAAAGAGTTTGTAGTTCGTCATAGTATGGTAAAAGTTGCAAATTAATAATAATTATAGTTGAAGATATTGAATTCAGGAGGATAAAAATCATGGGAAAAATCATTGGTATTGACTTAGGTACAACAAATAGCTGTGTAGCCGTTATGGAAGGTGGACAGCCAACTGTTATTGCAAATACAGAAGGAGCCAGAACAACACCATCTGTTGTGGCTTTTACAAAAACAGGAGAACGTCTTGTAGGTGAACCTGCAAAACGTCAGGCAGTTACAAATGCTGAAAAAACAATCTCTTCTATTAAAAGAGAGATGGGAACAGATTATCGTGTTACAATTGATGATAAAAAATATTCTCCTCAGGAGATTTCTGCAATGATTCTTCAGAAACTGAAAAAAGATGCAGAAGGATATCTGGGAGAAACCGTTACAGAAGCGGTTATTACGGTACCGGCTTATTTCAATGATGCACAGCGTCAGGCAACAAAGGATGCAGGTAAAATTGCAGGACTTGATGTAAAACGTATTATTAATGAGCCTACAGCAGCTGCACTTGCATATGGTCTTGATAATGAAAACGAGCAGAAGATCATGGTATACGATTTAGGTGGTGGTACATTTGATGTTTCCATCATTGAAATTGGAGATGGTGTTATTGAAGTTCTTTCCACAGCAGGTGATAATCGTCTTGGTGGAGACGACTTTGACCAGAAAATCACAGATTACATGCTGGCTGAATTTAAGAAAACAGAAGGCGTTGATTTAAGCAATGACAAAATGGCACTTCAGAGATTAAAAGAAGCTGCTGAAAAAGCAAAGAAAGAACTTTCTTCTGCAACAACTACTAATATCAATCTTCCGTTTATTACAGCTACAGCAGAAGGTCCAAAACATTTTGATATGAACCTTACAAGAGCTAAATTTGATGAACTGACACATGATCTTGTAGAAAGAACAGCAGAACCAGTACGCCGTGCACTTTCTGATGCCGGTATTACAGCTTCTGAACTTGGTCAGGTTCTCCTTGTAGGTGGTTCTACACGTATTCCGGCAGTACAGGATAAAGTAAGACAGATTACAGGTAAAGAGCCAAGCAAAACTCTGAATCCAGATGAATGTGTCGCTTTAGGTGCATCTGTACAGGGTGGTAAACTTGCTGGAGATGCCGGTGCAGGAGATATTCTTCTTCTTGATGTAACTCCGCTTTCTCTTTCTATTGAAACAATGGGCGGAATTGCAACACGTCTGATTGAAAGAAATACAACAATTCCGACAAAGAAGAGCCAGATCTTCTCTACAGCAGCAGATAATCAGACTGCAGTTGATATTAATGTTGTTCAGGGTGAGCGTCAGTTTGCAAGAGATAATAAATCCCTTGGTCAGTTCCGTCTGGATGGAATCCCGCCAGCACGTCGTGGTGTTCCGCAGATTGAAGTTACATTTGATATTGATGCAAATGGCATCGTAAATGTATCTGCAAAAGATCTTGGTACAGGAAAAGAACAGCATATCACAATTACAGCTGGATCCAATATGTCTGATTCTGAAATTGATAAAGCTGTAAAAGAAGCGGCTGAATTTGAAGCACAGGATAAAAAACGTAAAGAAGCAATTGATACAAAGAATAATGCAGATTCTATGGTGTTCCAGATTGAAAATGCACTGAAGGAAGCTGGCGATAAGCTGGAGGCAAATGATAAGGCAGCTGTAGAAGCTGATCTGAACGCTTTGAAAGATCTTCTTGCGCAGAATGCAAATGCTGAAGAATTAACAGATTCTCAGATTGCAGATATTAAGGCTGCACAGGAAAAGATGATGGAAAGCGCACAGAAACTGTTCGCAAAGATGTATGAGCAGACACAGAATGCTGGTGCTGGTCAGGCTGGACCGGATATGAGCGGTGCTGCTTCTCAGGGCGGACACGATGATGATGTAGTGGATGCAGATTACAAAGAAGTTTAATAATAAACAAAAATAGGAATAAGGATCATGGCTGATAAAAGAGATTATTATGAAGTCCTGGGCGTGGACAAAAACGCCGATGACGCAGCGTTAAAAAGAGCATATCGTAAATTAGCCAAAAAATATCACCCGGATGTAAATCCGGGTGATAAAGATGCAGAAGCAAAGTTTAAAGAAGCAACAGAAGCCTATACTATTTTAAGTGATGCTGATAAAAGAAGACAGTATGATCAGTTCGGGCATGCTGCATTTGAAAATGGCGGTGCAGGTGGTGCAGGCGGCTTTGGTGGCTTTGACTTCAGTGGCGCAGATATGGGAGATATTTTTGGCGACATCTTCGGTGATATTTTCGGAGGCGGAAGCCGGGGCAGACGTACGAATAATGGACCTATGAAAGGGGCAAATCTTCGTGCACGAGTAAATATTACATTTGAAGAAGCAGTTTTTGGATGCGAGAAAGAGCTGGAAATTGTTTTGAAAGATGAATGTACTACCTGCCATGGAACCGGCGCAAAACCGGGAACATCTCCGACGACATGTCCAAAATGTAATGGAGAAGGTCAGATTGTATATACACAACAGTCTATGTTTGGAATGGTGCGTAATGTGCAGACGTGTCCGGAATGTCACGGAACTGGAAAGGTCATTAAAGAAAAATGTAGTTCCTGTCGTGGAACCGGATATACTTCTTCCAGAAAGAAAATCCAGGTATCTGTACCAGCCGGTATTGACAATGGACAAAGTATTCGTATTCGGGAAAAAGGGGAGCCTGGAACAAATGGAGGCCCAAGAGGAGATTTGCTTGTAGAAGTAAATGTAGCTCGTCATCCAATTTTCCAAAGACAGGATATGAATATTTTTTCTACGGCTCCGATCACATATGCACAAGCTGCGCTTGGAGGAGAAGTACGTATTAGCACTGTAGATGGTGAAGTTGCGTATGAAGTGAAACCGGGAACCCAGACAGATACAAGAATCCGTCTTAAAGGAAAAGGAGTTCCGTCTCTTCGAAATAAGAACATTCGAGGGGATCATTATGTGACTCTTGTGGTACAGGTTCCTACTAATTTGAATGAAGATGCCAAGGAAGCGCTTCGTAAATTTGATGAAGCTTGTGGAAACCGTGCGGCTGCTCCAAAAAGTGAGCCTGCAGAGAAAACGGAAAAAAAGAAAAAGAGTTTCATGGATAAATTAAAAGAAACATTTGAAGAATAAATGAAAAGGCTTCGGTCTGTGTACCGGAGTCTTTTTTTCGTGGATATCTTGACAATTACAGCTGTATATCGTATGGTAACAATAATCGCAATGAAAATGGGAGGAGGTTTATTTTTGAAATTTTCAGAGAAATGGAAAAAATGGATTCCTGTATGGGAAATCCTGCCTCTTTTATCTATTGTAGCAATAAACTGCTTTGTATATTGGGGAAGCAGTGTTCTTACCGCGAGCCGGTATCATTTTGATTTTACATTTGGCTTTGACAGAGCGGTGCCTCTGATTCCGGAATTTGTATGGGTCTATATTCTTGCATTTCCATTTTGGGTAATGAATTATATGATGGCGGCAAAAAGAGGAAAAAAAATGTTTTATCGTTTTGTTGCTACAGATATAACCGTTCATATGGCGTGCTTTCTGATATTTATGTTGATTCCCACAACAAATATAAGACCGGAAATTACAGGAGATACAATTGCAGAACAGCTGCTTTTACTGGTGTATAAGATGGACGGGGGAAGAACACCGTCGAATCTTCTGCCTTCCATACATTGTTATGTAAGCTGGCTTTGCTACAGAGGGCTTAAAGGTGCCAAAGAAATACCGGTATGGTATCAAAGATTTTCTTTTATATTTGCCATTCTTGTTATAATCTCAACACAGGTGTTAAAGCAGCATTATATTATAGATGCAATTGCAGGGGTAGTGCTCGTAGAAGCGGCATGGCACTTTTTTAAGAAAGAAGCTCGTTATAAAAAAATAATGGATTTGTTTGAGTATTGGAACAGAAAAATCTGGAAAGAAAAGATTGGAGACGTATAAGATATGAAATGGAATCGTTTTACGATTAAAACAAAAACAGAAGCGGAAGATATGGTAATCTGTACTCTGGCAGAAGTCGGAGTAGAAGGAGTGGAAATTCAGGATAAACAGCCGTTGACAGAAGAGGATAAGGCACAGATGTTTGTGGACATTATGCCGGAAGGTCCGGAAGATGACGGCATTGCGTATCTTAATTTTTATTTGGAAGAAGACGCTGATAAAGAAGAAATGTTAAAAAATGTAAAAGAGGCACTGGAAGATTTGCGCACTTTTATGGATATTGGTGAGGCAACAATTGAAGAATCTCAGACAGAAGATAAGGATTGGATCAATAATTGGAAAGAGTATTTTCACCAGTTTTATGTTGACGATATTCTTATTGTACCATCCTGGGAGGAAGTAAAAGAAGAAGATAAAGGTAAAATGATTCTTCACATAGATCCGGGAACTGCTTTTGGAACAGGTATGCATGAAACGACACAGCTTGTTATTCGTCAGCTGAAAAAATATGTCACATCTGATACAGAACTTCTTGATGTAGGAACCGGAAGCGGAATATTGGGAATTGTTGCATTAAAACTGGGCGCAGATCATGTTGTGGGAACAGATCTTGATCCATGTGCCATTCCGGCAGTAGCAGAAAATAAGGAAGCGAATGGAATTCCGGACAAAGACTTTGATATGATGATCGGAAATATCATTGATGATAAAGAAGTACAGGATAAAGTTGGATATGAAAAATATGATATCGTAACAGCAAACATTCTGGCAGATGTATTGTTGCCTCTGACCCCGGTTATTGTAAATCAAATGAAAAAAGGTGCATATTATATTACATCCGGAATTTTGGATGTAAAGGAAGAGGTTGTTGTACAGGCTGTAAAAGATGCAGGTCTTACAGTTGTAGAAGTAACGCATCAGGGGGAATGGGTTTCTGTAACAGCCAGAAAGGATTGAGATTATGCTGCGTTTTTTTGTACAACCTCACCAGATTGATGAAAAAAATCATAAAATTTCCATTGTGGGAAATGACGTAAATCATATTCGAAATGTTCTCCGGATGAAAGAAGGGGATGAGCTGTGGATCAGTGACGGACAGGAGAAAGAGTATTCCTGTATTGTTGAATCATTTGAAAATGAAGAAGTGATTTTACATATAAGATATGCTCAGCAGCCGGATTATGAGCTGCCAAGTAAGATTTATTTGTTTCAGGGGCTGCCAAAGGCAGATAAAATGGAATGGATTATTCAAAAGGCAGTAGAGTTAGGGGCATATAGTGTAATACCGGTTTCTATGAAAAGATGTGTCGTGAAATTGGAAGGTGCAAAAGCAGAGAAAAAAAAAGCAAGGTGGCAGCAGATTGCAGAAAGTGCAGCAAAGCAGTCTAAAAGAATGCTTGTGCCGGAAGTGCATTCTGTTATAAAATTTCAGGAGGCACTGGAAATAGCGAAAGGGCTGGATATTTGTCTTGTTCCATACGAATTGGCCAAAGGAATGGAAGAAACCAAAAAGATTATCAGGGAACTTTCACCAGGAAAATCTGTAGGGATTTTTATTGGACCAGAGGGTGGCTTTGAAGAAGAAGAAGTCCAAATGGCTATAAAAGCAGGTGCATTTCCAATTACCTTGGGACATCGTATTTTACGTACAGAAACAGCAGGTCTGGCAATCCTTTCTGTCCTTATGTTTCATCTTGAAGGAGAATAAAAAAAATTATGGAAGCGTATTTTGATAATTCAGCTACAACAAAGTGCTATGAGAAAGTAAAAGAAATTGTCTGTAAAACAATGACAGAAGATTTTGGAAACCCTTCTGCCATGCATAAAAAAGGTGTAGAAGCAGAACAGTATTTAAAAAATACTTCTTCTATCATTGCCCGCCTTATGAAGGTAAATGAAAAAGAAATCTTGTTTACCTCGGGAGGTACGGAATCAAATAATCTTGCATTAATTGGAAGCGCTATGGCGAACAAAAGAAGCGGGAATCATATTATAACAACAGAAGTAGAACATCCTGCCGTGGGACAGCCAGTAGCTTTTCTGGAAGAACAGGGGTTTGAAGTGACGATTCTTCCAGTGGATAAAAGTGGCGTAGTAAAAATAGAAGCACTGGAAAAAGCTTTGCGTCCGGATACGATTTTGGTTTCTACGATGTTTGTAAATAATGAGGTCGGCTCTGTGATGCCGATAGAAAAAATAGCAAAGATGGTACATGAAAAGTCTCCAAAGGCGTTGTACCATGTAGATGCGATTCAGGCATTCGGAAAGTACAGGATCTATCCGAAGAAGATGGGGATTGATCTTTTGTCTGTAAGTGGTCATAAGATTCATGGACCAAAGGGTGTAGGATTTTTATATATTAATGAAAAAGCAAAAGTAAAACCTCAGATTTTAGGAGGTGGACAGCAGAATGGAATGCGTTCCGGTACGGATAATGTTCCGGGAATTGCAGGGCTTGGTGCAGCGATTGAAGGAATTTATAAGAATTTCGAAGAGAATGTAGAACATATGTATCAGCTGAAAGAACGTATGGCAGAAGGCCTTTCTTCCATTGAAAATGTAAAGATCAACGGAATGTCTCTTCGGGAAGGTGCCCCCCAGATTTTAAGTGTAAGTTTTATGGGAATTCGAAGTGAAGTACTTCTTCATACATTGGAAGAACGGGGGATTTATGTTTCAGCCGGAAGTGCATGTTCCAGTCATAAAAGAAAAGCAAGCGGAACCTTAACGGCTATGGGCCTTTCTTCCGAACAAAAAGAAAGTACTGTGCGAATCAGTTTTTGTGAAGAAAATACATTTGAAGAAGTGGACTATTGTCTGGAAGTATTGAGGGAAGTAGTGCCCATGCTTCGAAGATATGCACGCCACTAGGAAAAGGAGAACAGAAATGATATTTCACGCATTTTTGATTAAGTATGCAGAAATTGCAATTAAAGGGAAAAACCGTTACATGTTTGAAGATGCCCTTGTAAAACAAATGAGAATTGCTCTTTCAAATGTGGAGGGAGAGTTTGAAGTAAAAAAGGAGCAGGGACGAGTATATGTATTCTGCCCGGAGGAATATGATTTTGAAGAGGCAGTAGAAGCTTTAAAGAAAGTTTTCGGAATTGTAGGAATATGTCCGGTTGTTATTTATGAGGATCAGGGATTTGAACAGATGGAAAAAGATGTGGTTTCTTATATGCAAAATAGATATCCTGATTTTTCCGGAAGTTTTAAAGTATATACACGTCGTGCGAAAAAATCATATCCAATTACTTCAATGGAAGTAAGCGCACAGATTGGCGGAAAAATTCTGGAAGCATTTCCACAGGCTTGTGTAGATGTACATGATCCGGATCTTACATTATCTGTAGAGATACGTGATAAGATCTATGTATATTCTGAAACGATCAAAGGACCGGGTGGAATGCCGATTGGTACAAATGGGAAAGCAATGCTTCTTCTTTCCGGTGGAATAGACAGTCCGGTTGCAGGATATATGATCGCAAAAAGAGGTGTTAAAATAGATGCTGTTTATTTTCACGCACCGCCGTATACAAGCGAGAGAGCAAAACAAAAAGTAGTGGATCTTGCAAAACTTGTAGCAAAGTACAGCGGACCAATCCGTCTGCACGTTGTGAACTTTACAGATATACAGCTTTATATTTATGATCAGTGCCCTCATGAGGAATTGACGATCATTATGCGTCGTTATATGATGCGTATTGCAGAACATTTTGCAAAAGAGGCAGGATGCCTTGGACTGATTACCGGGGAAAGCATTGGGCAGGTTGCAAGCCAGACGCTTCATAGTCTTGCAGCTACAAATGAAGTGTGTACACTTCCGGTATATCGTCCGGTTATTGGATTTGATAAGCAGGAAATTGTAGAAATTTCAAAAGAGATTGATACATTCGAAACCTCAATTCTTCCGTTTGAAGATTGCTGTACTATTTTTGTGGCAAAACACCCTGTTACAAAACCAAATCTTAAGGTGATTCATCGCTCAGAAATGAAACTGGAAGAAAAAATTGATGAATTGATGGAAGAAGCGTTAAAAACAACAGAAGTAATTGAAATTTCATAAAAATAAAATCCGAAGGGGAAAATGAAAAAAGGAGGGAACCGCATGGTTTCCTCCTGTATACACAGAATGATTATTCGATTGTGTATTTGTTGATTATCTCCATTACATTGTCCAGTGCAGAACCATCAGCGTGGATGTTCAGATCGATTGGTTTCGATAAGTCTAAACTGAAGATACCCATAATAGATTTTGCATCAATTACATATCTTCCGGATACTAAATCAAAGTCACAGTCGAATTTGCTGATTTCGTTTACAAATGCTTTCACTTTATCAATAGAGTTCAGTGAGATTTTTGCTGTTTTCATTGTGATAACCTCCCTTGGATATTGGTTTGTTTACAATTTTCATCTTACCCGCAGCCCTATCAAAAGTCAAGGTGAAAAGAGATAAAAAATAGTTTAAGATTTAGTGAAATTGTATAAATTTCCTAAAAAAGATATAGAAGGATGAAAAAATATATGAGCAAAAAAGCAGCATTACATAATTTAGGCTGTAAAGTTAATGCCTATGAGGTGGAGGCGATGCAGCAGCTTCTTGAAGATGCAGGATATGAGATCGTATCTTTTGAACCGGGAGCGGATGTATATGTTATTAATACCTGTACGGTTACTAACATCGCAGACCGTAAATCAAGACAAATGCTTCACAAAGCAAAAAAAATGAATCCAGATGCCATTGTAGTTGCAACAGGATGTTATGTACAAACAGATACAGAAAAGTTAGACAAGGATGAAGCAGTTGATCTCATACTGGGTAATAATCAGAAGAAAAATATTGTAGAGGTTCTGGAAGAATACCAGAAGCAGCATCAAAAATTATCCAGAGTTATTAAAATAAATCAAACGAAAGAGTACGAACCGCTTACAATCAATCGAACAGCCGAACACGTTCGGGCTTACATGAAAGTTCAGGATGGCTGCAATCAGTTTTGTACGTATTGTATTATTCCCTATGCAAGGGGAAGAGTGCGGAGCAGGGAACTGGAAAGTGTCTTGGAAGAAGCCCGCGCGCTCGCAGATAAAGGATATCAGGAAGTGGTTCTGACAGGTATTCATCTGAGTTCCTATGGAATCGATTTTCCGGAAGATAAAAAAGCAGATCTTCTTACTCTAATTGAGGCAGTACATGAAATAGAAGGAATCAAAAGAATTCGTCTTGGTTCGCTGGAACCGGGAATTATAACAGAGGAATTTGCAAAAAGAATTTCCATGCTTCCAAAAGTGTGTCCGCATTTTCATTTATCTCTTCAAAGCGGATGTGATGCTACACTGGAGAGAATGAATAGGCGCTACAGAAGTGGAGAGTATAAAGAACGCTGTGATATTCTACGGAAATATTATGAAAATCCGGCGCTTACTACAGATGTGATCGTGGGATTTCCAGGAGAAACCGAGGAAGAGTTTGAAAGCTCTTTCGCATTTGTAAATGAAATTCAATTCTACGAAACACATGTTTTCCCCTATTCCAGGAGAAAAGGGACGAAAGCGGCAGCTATGGATCAGCAGATTCAGGAATCTGTAAAAAAGAGCAGAAGTGAAAAAATGCTTGCTATGCATCAGAAGCATGCAGCAGAGTATGAAGAACATATGTTGGGCAGAACTTTAGAAGTCCTGTTGGAAGAAGAATGTGTGCTGGAAGGAAAAGAGTATTATGTGGGACACAGCAGGGAGTATGTAAAAACAGCTGTGGAAAAGCAGGGAGATTTAAAAGTAAACGATATTGTTTCTGTAAAAGCGGATAGTTTACTGGGAAAACATGTGATTCTTGGAAAGATATAAGAAAGAGGTTTTGCAGGACACAAAGTTTTCATTGTAATTTACAAGGAATTATATTAAAATAGAAATGAAGTAATTGTAAGGACGTGAGAGAAAATGGCAGAAAATAATCTGGGAAATACCCAATATTTCAGGACAAAACCGGACCAGGAACTTCAGGTAAAAGAAGTGTTGGATCTGGTTTACAATGCAATGGATGAGAAGGGCTATAATCCGGTAAATCAGATAGTGGGATATATTATGTCCGGAGACCCTACTTATATTACCAGTCATAAAGGCGCAAGAAGTATGATCATGAAAGTAGAGCGTGATGAACTGGTGGAAGAACTTTTAAATGAGTATATTAAAAACAGATCCTGGGAACGCTGAAATGAGGATACTGGGATTGGATTATGGCTCTAAGACTGTGGGGGTTGCAATAAGCGATCCTCTGGGTCTTACAGCTCAGGGCGTGGAAACCATATGGCGGAAACAGGAAAATAAGATGCGTCAGACATTGGCGCGAATTGAAGAACTTGTTGCGGAATACCAGGTAGAAAAGATTGTACTTGGGTATCCAAAAAACATGAATAATACCATTGGGGAGCGGGCTTTGAAATCTCTGGAATTTAAAGAAATGCTGGAGAGACGTACAGGCCTGCCTGTTGTTATGTGGGACGAAAGGCTTACAACTGTTGAAGCAAATCGTACCTTGATGGAATCAGGCGTGCGCAGGGAAAATCGAAAACAGCATATGGATCAGTTGGCAGCCATTTTTATTTTGCAGGGATATTTAGATTCCCTGAGGATCGGATAAGGACGGGTATAATATGGAAAAAGTGAAATTTCAGTCAGAGGACGGTACATCTGTAGAGTTTTATGTAGAGGAACAGACAAGCATTGGAGGAATCTCATATCTTCTTGTTTCTGATTCTATGGAAGACGAAGCCGAGGCGTATATTTTAAAAGACGTATCTGATGCAGAAAATCAGGAAGCCTGCTATGAGATGGTAGAGGATGAAGAAGAGCTGAAGGCTGTATTTAAAGTCTTCGAGCAAATGATGGAAGATGTGGATTTTGAAATGTGAGGTGCAATGATTGAACAACGAAAAAAATAACGAAAATAACAGTAAACCAAGGGGTGGTAACCAAACACAGGGACGCCCCGGAAATTATAGAAAACAAACAGGACGAACAAAAAATCATAATTATAAATATAATAACCGCCAGCAGAAATCAGGAAATGGAAAATTTCAGGAAAAACCATCCAAACCGGTGTTTAAAAATTCATCAAGAAATTCCGGGAAAATGCCGGTACGCCGTGGAAGAAGACCGGTTTCTAAATTAAAGATCATTCCATTGGGCGGTTTGGAACAGATTGGAATGAATATTACCGCATTTGAGTATGAAGACAGTATTGTAGTAGTAGATTGCGGCCTTTCTTTTCCGGAGGACGATATGTTGGGAATTGACCTTGTGATTCCTGATGTTACGTATTTAAAAGATAATATCAGCAAGGTAAAAGGCTTTGTGATTACCCACGGTCATGAAGATCATATCGGTGCATTACCTTATATTCTGAAAGAAGTAAATGTTCCGATTTATTCTACTAAACTTACATTGGGATTGATTTCCAATAAATTAAAAGAGCATAATCTCACGCGTTCGACAAAACTGAAAGAAGTAAAACATGGACAGGTCATTAATCTTGGTGATTTTTCCATTGAATTTATCAAAACAAATCATAGTATTCAGGATGCCTCAGCACTGGCAATTTATTCTCCGGTGGGAATCGTTGTCCATACAGGAGATTTTAAAGTGGATTATACACCGGTATTCGGAGATGCCATTGATTTGCAGCGTTTTGCGGAGATCGGAAAAAAAGGCGTACTTGCACTGATGTGTGACAGTACCAATGCAGAGCGTCCGGGATTTACAATGTCAGAACGAACAGTAGGAAGAGTTTTTGATAATCTTTTTAATGAACATAAAACTTCCCGTATTATTATAGCAACGTTTGCTTCCAATGTGGATCGTGTACAGCAGATTATCAATACAGCATATCGCTTTGGCCGAAAAGTAGCAGTGGAAGGGCGCAGTATGGTAAACGTTATTTCTACAGCATCTGAACTGGGATATTTGAAGATTCCGGATCAGACATTGATAGAAATCGATCAGGTGAAAAATTATCCGGATGAAAAAGTCGTATTGATCACAACCGGAAGTCAGGGTGAGTCCATGGCTGCTTTATCACGTATGGCTGCAAGTATTCATAAAAAAATTACAATTAAGCCGAATGATACTATTATTTTCAGTTCGAACCCAATTCCGGGAAATGAGAAAGCAGTATCAAAAGTAATCAATGAACTTTCCATGAAAGGTGCAAAAGTTATTTTTCAGGATGCACATGTTTCCGGACACGCCTGTCAGGAAGAAATAAAATTGATTTATTCTCTTGTTCGCCCAAGATATGCCATTCCTGTTCATGGGGAATACCGACATCTTATGGCGCAGGCACATGTGGTGGAAGATCTTGGAATACCGAAAGAAAATATTTTTATTCTTTCATCAGGAAATGTATTAGAAATAGATGGACAAAGTGCAGAAGTAACAGGAAAGGTTCATACAGGTGCAATTCTTGTAGATGGACTTGGTGTAGGCGATGTTGGAAATATTGTTTTGAGAGATCGTCAGCATCTTGCAGAAGATGGGATTATGATCGTTGTAATGACGCTGGAACGTCATAGTAATGTTGTGCTGGCAGGGCCTGATATTGTATCAAGAGGTTTTGTATATGTACGAGAGTCGGAAGATCTGATGGATCATGCAAGAGAAGTAGTGGAAAATGCACTTGATTCCTGTCTGGATCGTAATATCACAGATTGGGGCAAGATTAAGACAGTAGTAAAAGATGCACTTAGTGATTATTTATGGAAGAGAACAAAGAGAAGTCCTATGATATTGCCTATAATTATGGAAGCATAAGAGACAGCTTTTGTGAAAAACGGGAGAAAAAATGGACAAAATTGATAAGAGTGTAGAAATGCTTCTTCAGGCAGTCAGAGGAAGTGACATTTACAGAGAGTATAAAGAACAGGAAGAAAAACTCTGCCTGAATCCGGAACTTATGGAAAGAGTCAATCAGTTTCGGGCAAATAATTATCATCTTCAGAGAGAAGCAGAAAGTCAGGGACTTTTTCGTGTGACAGATAAATTGATCAAAGAGTCCTCACAGCTTCGTAAGATTCCGGAGGTAAATGCCTATCTGGATGCAGAGCTTGCTTTATGTAAGCTTCTGCAGAGAGTAGGGAGAATTGTAACAGAAGAAATTGATATGTTAATTCCGGAATTATAGCAGATGGAATGACGACGGCAATTTCGCCGGCGTTATGAAAGAAAGGAGCGAGCGATGGGAAATACGAGAGACAATGTGGGAAAAGCAGGCGTGATTCTGGCCGGCGGCTTTTTTCGGACTGCCCTGTATGTCTGCGTGGCAGTGCTGATTTTCTGGCTTGGGAAATCTGCGTATCAGTTTGGTTATAGTGTGTTTAATCAGCAGGCAATGAGTCCGGGAAACGGACAGGAGGTTACGGTTGTAATCCAGGAAGGTTCCTCCCCGTATAAAGTTGCCAGGACACTGGAGAAAAAGGGTCTTGTAGAAGATGCGCTTGTTTTTTATATACAAGAGAAATTTTCTAATTATCATGGAAAGATGAAGCCGGGTACATACCTGTTAAGTACGGCATATACCCCGGCTAGGATTATGGGAATTCTTTCCGGGGATGAGGAACAGGAAGGAGTCGAAAGTCCGTGATCGTAGAGGAAAGAATGCAGACGTATATTAATTCTCTTAATACAGGAAATACGCTGTTTCTGGATACACTGGAGAAAGAGGCTCTTGAAAATCATGTTCCGATCATAAGAAAAGAAATGCAGAGTTTTATAAAGACGCTTCTGGCATTAAAGCAGCCAAAGCGTATTTTGGAGGTGGGGACAGCCGTTGGCTTCTCCACACTTCTTATGTGTGAATACGGGCCTGCAGATGTTGAAATCGTTACAATAGAAAATTATGAAAAAAGAATTCCTATTGCCAAAGAAAATTTTAAAAAAGCTGGACGGGAGACGCAGATAAAGCTTCTGGAAGGCGATGCAGGAGAGATATTGCAAACGCTTTCCGGGACATTTGATTTTATTTTTATGGATGCAGCAAAAGGACAGTATATTCACTGGCTGCCGGATATCTTGCGGCTCATGAAAAAAGGAAGCGTTCTTGTATCAGATAATGTGCTTCAGGAAGGGGATATTATTGAATCCCATTATCTTGTGGAGCGCCGTAACCGTACTATTTATAAAAGGATGCGGGCATATTTGTATGAACTTACCCACAATCCGTCATTTGTTACTTCTGTTCTTCCAGTGGGAGACGGAGTCACAGTCAGTATCAAACAGGAGTGAAAAACAAGTTATGAGAAAACCAGAATTATTGGTTCCGGCAAGCAGCCTTGAAGTTTTGAAAATTGCTGTTGTTTTTGGAGCAGATGCTGTATATATCGGAGGAGAAGCTTTTGGGCTTCGGGCAAAAGCAAAGAATTTTTCACGTGAAGATATGCAGGAAGGAATTGCGTTTGCTCATGAACATGGTGTAAAAGTATATGTAACCGTTAATATTCTTGCTCATAATGAAGATTTGTCAGGGGTTCAGGAATATTTACAGGAATTGAAAGAATTAAAGCCGGATGGACTGATTATTGCAGATCCCGGGATTTTTTCGTATGCAAAGGAAATCTGTCCGGAAATCGAATGCCATATCAGCACACAGGCAAATAATACAAACTATGAGACATATCGATTCTGGTACCGTCTTGGAGCAAAGCGTGTAGTAACTGCAAGAGAACTTTCTTTAGAGGAAATAAGAGAGATACGTGCCCATATTCCGGATGATATGGAAATCGAAACCTTTATTCATGGAGCGATGTGTATTTCTTATTCCGGAAGATGTCTGTTAAGCAATTATCTTGTAGGGAGAGATGCAAACCGAGGTGCGTGTACCCATCCATGCCGCTGGAAATATTCTATTGTGGAAGAAAAAAGACCAGGAGAGTATATGCCGGTTTTTGAAAATGAAAGAGGTACTTATATTTTCAATTCAAAAGACCTTTGCATGATAGAGCATATGGATGATATTCTCAATAGCGGAATTGACAGCTTGAAAATTGAAGGGCGTATGAAAACGGCCCTTTATGTGGCAACTGTGGCAAGAACTTATAGAAAAGCCATTGACGATTATCTGGAGAGTCCGGAAAAATATCGGGAAAATATGGATTGGTATAAGGAGCAGATTTCAAATTGTACATATCGTCAGTTTACTACAGGCTTCTTTTATGGAAAACCAGATGAAAATACGCAGATTTATGATAATAATACGTATGTGAAAGAATATACGTATCTTGGATTTGTAGAAAAAGTAGATGATCGTGGGCTGGTTCAGATCACACAGAGAAATAAATTTGTGGAAGGGGAATCCATTGAGGTTATGAAGCCGGATGGAAGAAATCTTTCAGTTATCGTAAAAGCAATTTACGATGATGAAGGAAATAAGGTTGATAGTGCACCTCATCCGCAGCAAAGGTTGTTTGTAGATTTGGGAGTAGAAATGGAAGTATATGATCTTCTTCGAAGACCGGAAAAAGAATAAAAAATAATTGCCGCTGCCAACAGATTTTTCTGTTGGCAGCGGTTATGTTTTTGCGGGAAAAAGTGTTCGAAGTTTTTGCAGTGCATTTTTTTCAATACGAGATACATAAGAACGACTGATGGAAAGTTTTTGTGCGATTTCACGTTGCGTTTTTTCTTCTGAACCAAAAAGTCCGTATCGGAAACAAATAACCGTGTATTCTTTTGGGGAAAGTACGTCCTTCATGGAATGAAGTAAATGGGAAGTGTTTTCACGGATAAAACATTCTTCTACTACATCTACGGGTTCGCTTTCTATAACATCAAGAAGATTGATTTCGTTTCCTTCTCGGTCAGTACCAATAGGTTCGTAAAGAGAAACTTCCCTTGTGTGTTTCTTTTTAGAGCGAAGCATCATCAGAAGCTCATTATCAATGCACCGGGCTGCATAAGTGGAAAGGCGTGCAGATTTTTTTGTGTCAAAGGTAGAAATTGCTTTGATCAGTCCGATTGTGCCGATAGAAATCAAATCATCCATATCTTCGTCTGTGTTTTGGTATTTTTTAACTATATGTGCGACAAGACGAAGATTACGTTCGATTAAGACATTTTTTGCTTCTAAATCGCCCTCACGGTATCGTTGAAGATAAAGTTGTTCCTCCGAAGAAGTCAAAGGTTTTAAAAAAGTCTTCAAAATTCTGCCTCAAAGGGGATTTCTATATAGTCTATGTAAGAAAACATATTTTTGTGCTTTTCCATTTAGGAGCGTGTGGGAAAATTCGGAATATTCATTGAAAATCAAAGGAAATACAGATATAATATGCGTATCATATAAAAGGAGGACGCTATGAAGGTATTGAATTTTGGGTCCATGAATGTAGATTATGTATATCAGGTAGATCATATTTTAATTCCGGGGGAAACGCTTGCATCAAAAGAAAGAAATGTTTTTTGCGGAGGAAAAGGTCTGAATCAGTCTATTGCGCTTGCAAAAGCTGGAATTCCGGTTTATCATGCCGGATTGGTAGGAGAAGGTGGAGATGCGCTTCTGGATGCTTGTCGTCAGAACGATGTAAATACAGAATTTGTGCATAGAGTTAAGGGGCCATGTGGGCATACTGTGATCCAGGTGGATAAAAACGGGCAAAATTGTATTTTGCTTTTTGGAGGTTCTAATCGTTGTATGACAAAGGCATTTGTAGATGAAGTTTTGGATGCGTTTGATAAAGGTGATATTATACTCCTTCAGAATGAAGTAAATGAACTGGATTATATTATAGATCGTGCATATGAAAAAGAAATGATGATTGTTTTAAATCCATCGCCATATGATCAAGCATTAGAGACCTGCGATTTGTCTAAAGTGAGTCTTTTTCTTATTAATGAAATCGAAGGCTTTCAGATCACAGGTGAAGAAGAGCCGGAAAAAATTCTGGCAAAAATAAAAGAGAAATATCCGGAAGCAGCAATTGTTCTTACCCTGGGAGGAGACGGATCTGTTTATCAGGATAAAACAGGAACATATCATCAGGAAATTTATAAAGTGAAAACAGTAGATACCACTGCAGCAGGAGATACGTTTACAGGATATTTTATTTCTTCTATTATAGAAGGACTTCCTGTTCAGGAAGGACTCCGGCTTGCTGCCAAAGCATCTGCTATTGCCGTTTCCAGACCAGGAGCAACCGCATCTATTCCGTTAAGAGAAGAAGTCGAAAATTGGAATGTATAAAAGGAGCTTTTTCATTTACATTAAAATAAAAAGCTGCAGCTATAAAATTCTGAAAATAGCAAAAAAAATACTTGATTTTTAGAAATGAGTATGATAATATCTTGTACAAAGAAAAGGGAGTAGCGGCCATTATCTGAAAGACATAGTTTGTTTTCGCAGAAAAGTGGTACATATATGCGTCAGAACGGTACATAGAATGACCCGCAATATGAGATAATCAGCGAGACTTTTGTTTTGAGACATGAAGAGTACGTGTCCGAAACGAAAGTCTTTTTCTTTTCTTTAAAAATGCAAAACAAAAAGTTTTCAGAACATAAAGGAGGAGCACAGTGAGAGAATTTCAAAATGGAGAAACGAACATATTTTCAAAAGTACCAAAGCCAGGAAAGCATTTTAAAAAAGCTGCAATAGGAGTTGCAGGTATTGCACTTGTAGCAGTGATGGCTACTGATGCCACTTATCAGATCCAGGAGCAGGAGCAGGCGGTTCTTACAACTTTTGGAGTTCCAAAAGCCGTATCTGAAACAGGTCTTCATTTTAAGCTTCCATTTATTCAAAAAGTGGAAAAAGTTAATACTACCATTCAGGGATTTCCTATAGGATACAGTCTTGAAAATAATGAGACGGTGGAGCAGGAAGGGCTGATGATCACTGCGGATTATAACTTTATAGATGTTGATTTCTTTGTGGAATATCGCATTGCAGAGCCTGTGAAATACTTGTATGAGACAAAAGAACCGGAAAATATATTAAAAAATCTTGCCCAGAGCTGTATTCGTACAGTGATTGCAAATTATGGAGTGGATGACGTTCTTACAACAGGAAAAAGTGAGATACAGGGAAAAATAAAGGAAATGATCATGAAAGGGCTCGAAGAACAGGATATGGGAATTCAGCTTGTGAATATTACCATACAGGATTCAGAGCCACCAACACAGGAAGTTATGAGAGCTTTTAAGGCAGTTGAAACAGCAAAACAGGGAAAAGAGACAGCCATCAATAACGCAAACAAGTATAGAAACGAAAAAATGCCGGAAGCGGAAGCTCGGGCGGATCAGGTAATTCAGGATGCGGAGGCTCAGAAGCAGATGCGAATAAACGAAGCAGAAGCAGAGGTTGCACGTTTTAATGCTATGTATGAAGAATACAGCAAGAATCCGGTTGTTACAAAACAGCGTATGTTTTTTGAAGCAATGGAAGACGTACTGCCGGATATGAAGATTGTTATTGACAGTGGAAATGGTGTGCAAAAACTTCTTCCTTTAGATCCGTTTATTTCTCAGGAAGACGCTTCAGATCAAGGGGAAGCAGCAGTGGAAAGTACGAATGAAAATACAGAGACAGAAAATACGGAGGAGAACCAATGAAAAATAAAAAATTATTTATCATATTAGGAAGTGTAGCAGTTCTTCTGGGGGCGGCTGCATCCATTACGGTTACAGCACAGAATGAGTATAAATTGGTACGGCAGTTTGGAAAAGTAAAACGTGTTATTAGTTCTCCGGGAATCAGTCTGAAAATTCCTTTCCTGGAAACAACAGCTACGCTTCCGAAAGAAACCTTGCTGTATGACCTATCGCCTTCTGATGTAATTACAAAGGATAAAAAAACAATGATTTCGGACAGCTATGTTCTATGGAAAATACAGGATCCGTTAAAATTTGCACAAACATTGAATTCTTCTGTAGAGAATGGGGAAAGCCGAATTAATACAGCTGTTTATAATGCAACTAAAAATGTGATCAGTAGCATGTCGCAGGATGAGGTTATTACAAGCCGTGACGGTGAATTGTCACAAGCAGTCATGGAGTCAATTGGAAATAATATGGAACAGTATGGGGTTTCGTTACTTCTTTTTGAAACAAAGCAGCTGGATCTTCCGGAAGATAATAAGGATGCAGTGTATGAGCGTATGATTTCAGAAAGAGATAATATTGCTGCGACATTTAAAGCACAGGGAAGTTCTGAGGCAAAAGTAATTCGAAATACTACAGATAAAGAGATTGCAATTAAAATTTCAGAAGCAGAAAAACAGGCTGAGATTTTAAAAGCAGAAGGAGAGCAGGAATATATGAAAACTCTTGCCCAGGCTTATGGGGAAGAAGGAAGAAGTGATTTCTATTCATTTGTAAGAAGTCTTGATGCTTTGAAAAAGTCTATGAAGGGGCAGGATAAAACCGTAATTCTTTCACAGGATTCTCCTATTGCAAAAATTTTTGAAGGGAATTAAAAAAATCTCTTGCATTTACCATAAAGCAGTGATAGAATATATTGCAAGCGCGCGTGTATATAGTACACGTGCGCCTGGAAACTGCAGATTTTAATGCTATATTTACGGAAGGAGGATTTCCAGTGAAAGTAAGATCATCTGTAAAGCCGATCTGCGAAAAATGCAAGATCATTAAAAGAAAAGGATCTATCAGAGTAATCTGTGAAAATCCAAAACACAAACAGCGTCAGGGTTGATTTTTGTAAATCACAGAGGTGATGTTTGTGAAACGTGCGGCTGCAGTGTGAAACACCCGGAAAGGTTGTTCATACTGTTTGAAAAGTTTTCAGCATGTATTGCCTAATACCGAGAGGCAACGTTGACCTGTTGGTCAAAAATTTCGGAAAGGCCGTTATTCGCCAGAAGCGGCTGGGTGTTTACCGAGGCACCCCAATTAGGAACTAAAAAAGAAAGCAGCGGACAGATGCACCCCATTTCACCTTGTACATAAGTGCAAGTGGTGTACGGAAGCCGGACTTTCAAACAAAGAAAATGGAGGAAACAGTACATGGCTCGTATAGCTGGTGTAGACTTACCAAGAGAAAAACGTGTAGAAATCGGTTTGACCTATATTTATGGAATCGGCAGACCAAGTGCAACAAAAATTCTTGAGAAAGCAGGAGTAAATCCTGATACTCGTGTCAGAGATCTGACAGACGAAGAAATCAAAAATATCAGTTCTGTTATTGATGAAACAATGACAGTAGAAGGTGACCTTCGTAGAGAAATCGCTCTGAACATTAAGAGACTGCAGGAAATCGGATGCTACAGAGGTATTCGTCATCGTAAAGGACTTCCGGTTCGTGGCCAGAAGACCAAAACAAATGCAAGAACACGCAAAGGTCCTAAGAGAACTGTTGCAAATAAGAAGAAATAATAACTTAATAATATATCTATAAAAAGGAAAGTGTAGGTTAGTTTTAAAATGGCAAAAGTGACTAAAAAAACGACAAAACGTCGTGTCAAGAAAAACGTTGAACACGGACAGGCACATATTCAGTCTTCTTTTAACAATACAATTGTTACATTGACTGACAGTGAAGGAAACGCTCTTTCATGGGCAAGTGCAGGCGGTCTGGGATTTAGAGGTTCAAGGAAATCTACTCCTTATGCAGCACAGATGGCTGCTGAAACAGCAACAAAAGCTGCGTTAGTACATGGCTTGAAAACAGTAGATGTTATGGTAAAAGGACCAGGTTCTGGTCGTGAAGCTGCAATCCGTGCCCTTCAGGCTTGCGGACTGGAAGTAACAAGTATTCGTGACGTAACACCGGTTCCACATAACGGATGCCGTCCACCAAAACGCAGAAGAGTCTAATTAGGAGGTAGTTTGAAATGGCTGTAAATAGAGTGCCTGTTCTGAAAAGATGCAGATCCCTTGGTCTGGATCCAATTTACTTAGGAATTGATAAAAAATCCACAAGACAGTTAAAACGTGCAAATCGTAAAGTTTCTGAATACGGTTTACAGTTAAGAGAAAAACAGAAAGCAAAATTCATTTACGGAGTACTGGAAAAACCATTCCGTAATTATTATAAAAAAGCAGATAGAATGCCGGGACAGACTGGTGAAAACATGATGATCATGCTTGAAAGCAGACTGGACAATGTTGTATTCCGTCTTGGTTTTGCCAGAACAAGAAGAGAAGCTCGTCAGATCGTAGATCACAAGCACATTCTTGTAAATGGTAAATCTGTAAATATCCCATCTTACCTTGTAAAAGCTGGTGATGTAATCGAAATCAAAGAAAATGCAAAAGGTTCTGAAAGATATAAAGCAATTCTGGAAGTAACAGGTGGAAGACTTGTACCGGAATGGCTGGAAGCTGATCAGGAAAACCTTAAAGGAACTGTAAAAGAACTTCCAAACAGAGAAGCAATCGATGTTCCTGTAGACGAAATGCTTATCGTCGAGCTGTATTCTAAATAATAAAGCATGATTTTACCCTCAAACGTTGAATAACCCAGAAGGAGGGACTTTATAGTGTTTGATTTCAATAAACCAAAAATCGAAATTACCGAATTATCTGAAGATAAGAAATTCGGAAGATTCGTGGTAGAACCTCTGGAAAGAGGATATGGCAGCACACTTGGCAACTCTCTTCGTAGAATTATGCTGTCCTCCCTGCCGGGAGCAGCTGTAAGCCAGGTTAAGATTGACGGTGTACTTCACGAGTTCAGTTCTATTCCGGGAGTGAAGGAAGATGTAGCTGAGATCATTATGAATCTGAAGAGCCTTGCAATCAAGAATAACAGCAGCGATAATGAACCGAAAACTGCATATATTGAATGTGAAGGAAAAGGTGTTGTTACAGCAGCAGATATTCAGGCAGATCAGGATATTGAAATTATGAATCCGGATCAGGTGATTGCAACTTTAAATGGTGGCAAAGATTGTAGACTTGCTATGGAGCTTACTATTACCAAAGGACGCGGTTATATAAGCGCGGACAAAGGTAAAACAGATGACATGCCTATTGGGGTTCTTGCAGTAGATGCAATTTATACTCCTATAGACAGAGTTAATATGATCGTAGAGAATACTCGTGTAGGTCAGGTTACAGATTACGATAAGCTGACATTGGATGTATATACAAATGGAACACTGGATCCGGATGAAGCAGTAAGTCTTGCTGCTAAGGTATTAAGTGAACATTTAAGTCTTTTCATTGATCTTTCTGAAAATGCAAAAACTGCAGAAGTTATGATTGAGAAGGAAGACAATGAGAAGGAAAAGGTTCTTGAAATGAGTATTGACGAATTAGAATTATCTGTTCGTTCTTATAACTGTCTGAAGAGAGCCGGAATTAATACAGTAGAAGAATTATGTAACAAAACTTCAGATGATATGATGAAGGTACGTAATCTTGGTCGTAAATCATTGGAAGAGGTTCTTGCAAAATTGAAAGAGCTGGGCTTACAGCTTCAGCCTACAGAAGAGTAAGAATCCGTATAGATGAAATATAGTGGGGATTTGCTAAGCAGTGAAGCAGTAAGACCGAACAAGCGTGCTTTGCTGTCCCACAGATGGAGGAAAACAAAATGGCAAAATATAGAAAATTAAGCAGAACTTCTGCTCAGAGAAAAGCATTACTGAGAAATCAGGTAACAAACCTGTTATACAATGGTAAAATTGTTACTACAGAAGCAAAAGCAAAAGAAATTCGTAAAATTGCAGAAGGCCTGATCGCTATGGCTGTTCGCGAAAAAGACAACTTTGAAACTGTAACAGTAACTGCTAAAGTTGCACGTAAAGATGCAGAAGGCAAAAGAGTGAAAGAAGTTGTAGACGGAAAGAAGAAAACTGTATATGATGAAGTTCAGAAGGAAATCACAAAAGATGCTCCATCCAGACTTCACGCTCGTCGTCAGATGATGAAAGTATTCTATCCGGTAACAGAAGTTCCTGCAAAAGGCGCTGGAAGAAAGAAAAACACAAAAGAAGTTGATATGGTAAACAAAATGTTTACAGAAATCGCTCCGAAATACGTTGGACGTAACGGTGGTTATACAAGAATCGTAAAAATCGGACCGCGTAAGGGCGATGCAGCAATGGAAGTATTAATCGAATTAGTTTAATTTTTTCCATATAAGAGGTGTCTGCTAATTGGCAGATGCCTCTTTTTTACTTGATTATTTTTCAGATTTAGCGTAAAATCTTTATGAAATAAACTGCAAAAATTAAAAAATATAGAGAAGTAAGATGGATAATGAAATCCTTTATTTTCTAAGAAAAAGGATATACTATCTGATAAAGAACAAGTACAAAGGAATAGAAAAAAGAATGAAAATAAGAAGAGCAGCCGCAGTAATGGCGGCAAAGATTACAGGCTATATGTGTAAAAAAATGGGACGGCAAGGTGTGACATGGGCTGGAAAAATAGCATTAAAGCTTTGTCCTGATATTTTGGAACAGTTGTCCTCTCAAGTTAGAGAAAAGATATTTGTAGTATGTGGAACCAATGGAAAAACCACAACAAATAATATGCTGTGTGCAGCCTTAGAAAAAGAGGGAAAGAAAGTTATCTGTAATCATACAGGATCAAACATGTTAAATGGAGTGGTGGCAGCTTTTGTTTTGGGGGCAAAGTGGAATGGTGTTCTGGATGCAGATTACGCTTGTATTGAAGTGGATGAAGCTTCTACACGTTATGTTTTTCCGGCAATTCATCCTGATTACATGGTAATGACAAATTTATTCCGGGATCAGTTAGATCGATATGGGGAAATTGACATTACTATGAATATTCTGGAAGAAATGATAAAAAAGGTTCCTGACATGAAAGTGATTGTAAATGGTGACGATGCGCTTTCTACTTATCTTGTAATGGACAGTGGCAATCCGTATGTAACATATGGAATCAGTAAACCGGTGATGCGTTCTGCCACAAATGAGATTCGGGAAGGAAGATTTTGTAAAAAATGTGGAGAGCGTTTGCAATATAGTTTTTATCATTATAGTCAGTTGGGCGATTATGAATGTCCGGGGTGTGGTTTTCGGAGACCGGATATTCAGTATGACGCAGGAGACGTGAAGGTTGGAGAACAGCTTTCTTTTCGGGTAGAAAATAATTTGCTGGTAGCAAATTATAAAGGATTTTATAATGTTTATAACATTCTGGCAGCGTATGCAGCTCTCCGTACAGCTGGCTTTTCCGGAGAGCATTTCAATGATATGCTTCGGGAATTTAATCCTGAAAATGGACGTATGGAACAATTTCGGATTCAGGGTACAGGAGTTATGTTGAATCTGGCGAAAAATCCGGCAGGTTTTAATCAAAATATTTCGGCAGTTATGCAGGATACAGCACCTAAAGATATTATTATTGTAATTAACGATAATGCTCAAGATGGAAGAGATATTTCATGGTTATGGGACGTAGATTTTGATTTACTGAAAGAAGAGAGTATAAAATCCATTACAGTAAGTGGAATTCGATGCGAGGATATGCGTCTGCGTCTGAAATATGTGGATATTCCGTCTATTCTTGAATCAGATTTGGAAAAAGCTGTTAGAGATCGTGTGAAAGACGGAACAGGTAATCTTTATGTGCTTGTTAACTATACTGCATTATTTGCAACCAGAAATATATTGAAGAAACTGGAGGAGGAAAAGAAATGAAAATTACAATCGGACATTTATATCCGGATCTTCTGAATCTTTACGGTGACAGAGGAAATATCCAGTGTCTTATGAAAAGGTGTATTTGGAGAGGAATCGAGGCAGAAACAATTGCGTTTGAGTTAAATGATACCATCGATTTTTCTAAGCTTGATATCGTTCTTCTTGGTGGCGGATCAGATAGAGAACAGATGCTGGTGTGTGAGAAACTGAAAAAAATACAGGAAGATTTTAAAGCGTATGTAGAACAAGATGGTGTTGTCATTGGAATTTGTGGTGGCTATCAGCTTTTAGGAAAATATTATAAAACAGCGCAGGGTATGATGCAGGGACTTTCTCTTGTAGATATGTATACAGAACAGGGAGACTCGCGTTTAATTGATAATATTGTGCTGCAAAGTGATTTGTTTGAAATGCCTGTGGTAGGATTTGAAAATCATGGAGGTAGGACATTTATTGGAGACAATAAGCCTCTTGGAAAAGTTTTATATGGCTCTGGAAATGATGGAAAGTCAGGATATGAGGGGGTTGTTTATCGAAATGTAATCGGGACATATCTCCATGGTCCGCTGCTTCCTAAAAATCCTCAGCTTGCAGATGAATTAATCCTTCGTGCGCTTCGAAAAAAATACGGAAAAGATATAGAACTGAGTTCTCTTGATGATAGTCAGGAAAAATCAGCCAATGATTACATTTATCAAAGATTTGTAAAAAGCGAAGAATAAAAATGAGCTCTAAATTTAGTTGTAGTAAAAGTGCCAATTTTTTCTACTTCTTGATTTAGAGCTATTTTAATGTACATATTATACAATTTGACAAAAATATCACAAAAAAACTGAAAAAAATTGATATATAATACAAAAAAACTGTATGTATTAAAGAGAATTTGTATGCTATTATCATTGCCAAGTAAAAACTGCGTGTGAAAAAAATATAAGGAGGGGTTTTTACAATGAAGAAAAAAACATTATCGA
>JARIAR010000024.1 GCA_029257805.1 Blautia sp. | reverse complement strand
TAGCAATATTCGGATCATCCAACCATGGTTTTATCCATTTACTTAAACCCAATTGTGCTAAGATCTGATTCAGCAAACCATAATCTGCGTTATAAATAATCTGCCAAACAAGACCTATTACAACTGGTGCAATAATGCACGGCAGATACATAACTCTTCTATGCAACTCAACAAATTTTACCCATTTCATTGTAAATAACAATGTAAATATAAAGGCGATTCCCACCTGACCAACCATCATCAACAAAGTAAATATAATTGTATTTTTAAAAGATGTCAGAAAAATTTTATCTTTGAATAGATGAATATAATTTTCTATTCCTATAAATTTCCGCCGTGGTCCACCGCTCCATTTAAAAAAACTATATCCAAATGCTACAATGGTTGGAATGATCATAATGAAAATATAAATTAATACCGGAATACTCAAATAAAAAAATAACGTTTTTCCTGAAGGCATCAATGGATTTTTGTATTTCTTTTTCATTCATTTCCTCCTTAATTGTCGGCATTCCATTACCACTCTGCACTTTCATGTGCTTCCTGTAAAGATTTTGCCAAATTTTCAGGAGTCATATCTCCTACTGACAGTTCCTGATATCCAGTATAACTTGCATCCATATATGCTACTGAAAGCTGAACTTCAGGACAACCAACTCTCACATCTTTTGAATTATATAATTCAAGGAACTCTTTATAAAATGGATCTAATTTTTTCTCATCATAAGGTGTATCTTTCAATACAGATAATAATCCATTCTCAACACCTTCTGCCTGAATCTCAGGAGATGTAAGCTCTTTAAGAAAATCAATAGCTAAATCCTGCTCGTTTTCTTCAAGGTCTGCGTTTAACGCAAATCCCCAACCTTGTCCCGTTACAATCTGATCATCTAAGTTTTCTTTTCCTTCCATAGGAGGCATAACTGTTATATTAGTCTTATCTCTTATTTCCTGGGTAGTATCATTGATAAAACCGGAAACACTCCATGAACCTTCTACATACATTGCGGCTTTTCCAGCATAATATAATTCTCTTGCCTGAAGTTCATCTATACTATTTACATCTTCATTGAAAAATCCTGCATCTATTAAATCTTTCAAATATGTAATTGCCTCAACTACCTCTGGATTTTCAAAACTACCTCCATCGTAATTTTTCACACTTTCATACCATTCATTATCTACTGACTTAAATAAAATCCCCGGCATAATCTGAGAAGCGAGCAAATACTTACCTTTATTTCCACATGCCATAGGAATATATCCTTTGCTCTTTAATATTTTTACTGCCTCCAGCATATCTGTACTGTTTTTGGGAAATTCATTTATTCCGCACTCTGAAAAAATCTCTTCATTCCAATACAAAACATGATTCATAATGGCACATCTTGGAATTCCAAGTATATTTTCTCCAAATGTATAATCTCCAAATGCGCCATTAGAAAAACTTTCATTCCATTCTTTTTCCTCATCAAGAATAGGTGCCAGATCCATAATCTGTCCGTTGTCATAAAACATCGACATCATCGACGGCAGTGCCAGAAAAACATCCGGAAGTTCATTCGCAGCTGCTAGTGTTTTAATTTTAGATTCATATCCGGCATTTTGACTAATCTGTTCCTCTACCACTTTTACATCCGGATGTTTCTCTTTAAAACTATCAATTGCCTTACGCACAGCAACTGCCTCTGCAACTTTCTGCTCTGCCATATCATCCGACCACATATGCATAATTGTTAATTCTTGTCCGTCATCTGCCAAAACTTCACTTACACCATACCCTGTTACCATAGTTGCCATCATAGTCATACATAATAATGTGCTTAATATTTTTTTCTTCATACTATAATTCCTCCTTTTCCTAATATATACATTTCAGGAATTCCTTTTGATAACTAAATTATAAATATAGGCATTCTCTATTTAAACCTTTTATTCTATAAATTTATCTATTTTTCTATGATTTTTCACCTCTTATTATAAGATATGCACAACAATTTCAAGATTTTTCCCAAAACAAATTAAAGGATCTGCCATCAGCTTTATACAGATAGCAAATCCTTTCTCTTATATTTATCTTTTCGGAATCCACGGAATACAACGGTTTACATTTTTACAATAGGCAAGGTACTCCTGTCCATATTGCTGTGCCAGCCACTTTTCTTCTGTAGGCTTAAGAAGAGCCGTCATAAGCAGAGGATACACAGGGAATAAAAGCAGCAAGTATAGATTTCCCATCCAGGCCAGAACTGCCCACATAATAAACATAATAGCGGAATAGATCGGGTTTCGCACCCAGGCATAAGCTCCTGTTGTAACCAGCTTATTTTCCACAATATGTTTCGCAATCCTCTGAACAAACAGTGCGTTCAGCCAGAGCGATGCCGCAATCAAAAAGCATATACCACCAATGATTTTTAACAGCACAGAAACTGCCGGAATAGCAAAATAAGGCAGATTTCGGAAATGTTCCAGCAAGCAGACAACAACTGTCATGCCTCCGGAAATACTTACATATAATGGTCCAATTCCATAAATAGATAAATGATCCTTGCTTTTCATAGCAGTTCCTCCTTATCTGGTTAGTTTTCGCTAACATTATGGTAGCATAATTGTCCTTAATTTTCAATTGCTTAAACATAACCTGTTGATTTTGCGAAAGGTTTTCTTTCTTGACACAGAGCTGTATTCATATAATAATGTATTCAAATCATATCGCCAATATCGATCAAACAAAAAGGAGAAATGATAGATATGATAAAAGAAGAAAAAAAGATTTATATAGAAGCTTTAAGAATTATAGCTATTTTCTGTGTTATATTTAACCATACAAAAACAAATGGATTTTTTCTTTTTTCTGTTGCAACAACTTCCCCATTTTATTGGTTTTATATGTTTCTCTCTGTTGCATGCAAAGTAGCCGTTCCTGTATTTTTTATGATTGGCGGAGCGCTTCTCCTTGGAAAAGAAGAAAACTATAAAGATTTATATAAAAAAAGAGTCTTGAAATTTATCATAATTTTAATAGGTATTTCTTTATTTTATTATATTTATTTAGGCTACAGAAGAGGTACCATTATGAGTCTTGCTGATTTTATAAGATCCTTATACAGCAGTAATATCTCTGTAGCCCTTTGGTATTTATATAGTTATATCGGCTTTTTGGTCATGTTGCCATTATTGCGAAAAATGGTTAAAGCCATGGAAACAAAAGATTATGTATATCTTGCAGCTGCATCCATAATCATATCCGGAGTTATCCCCATTCTTTCCTTTCTGTTCAATGGCAGCGCCATAGAATTAAACCGTAATTTTTCCGTACCCCTGCTAACTGTTTCTTCTATTATATATCCAATCATGGGGTACTTTTTTGAAAAAATTCTCGATAAAAAATATTACACTGGAAAAATTGCATGCTCCCTGATTCTCCTTAGTATATGCTGTATTGTAATTAGCTGTTTCATGACACAATGGAATGCCAACATAACCGGTGAGTTATCAGAAGATGCATCTCAGATTTTTCATAATAAGCTGATCATGATTCCAAGCTTTACTGTCTATTATTGCTTGAAACTGCTTTTTATGAATATAAATTTAAACAAACGCCTGGAACAGATTATTATTTTTGTTGGAAGTACAACCTTTGGGATTTATCTTTTTGAAGCAGTTCTCCGTTACCAACTGGCTTTTGTTCTAAACGATTTAAAATCCTTTCTGCCTGCTTTATTAGCCTGTATCATATACGTTTCTGTATGCGTTGGCACAGGCTGTATTCTCGTAGGCCTTTTGAAAAAGATTCCTGTTTTGAAAAACTGGCTATAGCTTTCGGGCTGATTTTGACTCATCCCGAAAGTCTATTCCTCCTCTGCTGCCCTTTCCTGTTCATAATTATAAATCCAGCTTGGAGTCATACTCTCGCTTCCATCTCCATATACAGAAACAGCAATGTAATTTCCATCCTGTACATAATATCCAATTTCCAGATTCAGACTTGCCGCCAATGGTCCACCCTGTTTCTGACTTCCCCCAATCTGAATATCTGCATGACTAATATCAAACGTCGTCTGACTAAAATTTCCGTCTGATCCATATTCAATTGTCACACTGCTCTCATCGGAATCTGTAAGAACTCCGCTTATATATGTGATTTCTTTTTCCGGTTCTGACGGAGTGCTGTTCTCGGAAGGAGTATTTTCTGTGTGATTGTCTGACTCTTCTTGCACTTCTTCCTTCACAGGTACAGGCGTTTCTGTCACTGCAGCCACAGGCGCTTCTGTCACTGTAACTGCAGCCACAGTTTTTGTTGGCTCCGGTGTTGCCGTAGCTGTCACTTTACTGTTTTCTGCCTTTTTTCCACTTTCTGCAAATCCACATCCCGACAAGCTGGCTGCTGTTATCCCCAATACCATAAATACTGCTGTTAATTTCCTGTAATTCATTTTCCCTACCCCCTGACATATCATTTATTTTCATTGTATACCCTCGGATTTCTATTTTGTAAAACTTGTTTTACAGATTAATATACTGCGTAATTCCAGCAAACGGAACCTTTCATTCCTTCTCATTCAACAATTTATTGACTCTTTCAATTGGAAATCTATCTTCAATATCCACTATTTCAAATAAATTTAAGGGCAATTCTTTTTCTTCAATTAGCGCGAGATATTCACTAACCGCTCTGCGATCAATCATAATTTTCCCATGTCCGTCCCAATGGCGGTTGCTTTCTTTCTTTTTTAATCCAGAAATCCAATATTCATCACCATTTTCAATATCTATATAATTTGAACATCCACCAATACTTTTCTGGAAAGCATGATCGTTAAAATAAATAGTTTTCTTAGTTTTTGAAGTTTTCACATATCCAATCCATGCCGGACCATCATCAGAATATCCTGTTTTCAGTTCAATATACATTAAATCTCTAATCATTTTTCTTTCTCCAAATTCTAATTTATCTACTATTATCGGTTACAAAAAAACAAATTTCCTCATAATTCCTGCTGGTAAAAACGTCCGTCCACAGCACATACTTGGGATAGTAATCCGAAATTTGCAACTTCTTTTTCCTGAAAGTCATATTGAGAACAACGGTGACGATTATATCGAATAGGAACAGTTGCAAATATAGGTGAAGAAGAATTCCAAGTTTTTTCATCATCCAATACGCATCTACATAGGAACCCTCCCCATACTTCATGCTATTCGGAAAGATTCCATATATTTTAAATCCGAGTTTCTCATATAAACCAACCGCAGATTTGTACTCGCAATCACCTCGAGTTCTGCCTGTTCATATCCAATCT
>JARIAR010000012.1 GCA_029257805.1 Blautia sp. | reverse complement strand
AAGGTAACGTATCATGTCTGAATTTTCAAATATACTACGCCAATTTATTCACGAAAAAAATATTAAAGTTTATTCTCTTATTAAATATTGTAACATTGACCGTTCTACAATGTACAAAATCATAAACGGAAAACGCAATCCTCCTTCAAAAGATATAGTAGAAAAAATAGGAGATTTTATGCATCTGACACCTCTTGAATATGCATGTTTTGAAGAAGCGTATCAAATCACTAAAATAGGTGCCGAAAATTACTATAGAAGAAAAAATGCCCAGGATTTTCTTATGAATTTTCCAGACAATTTTACTATCTCTTCACCTGTCAGCATTCCTGACTTTTCTTCTTTTCAGATTCCCGAAAACATCCCTGCCTGTGCAGCCATCCAGACCCACGTAGAACTAAACTACGTTCTTCGCAGTATCCTATTAAAAGAATCTCAAATAAAAAAGGGGAAAATTGCTCTGTTTTTACAACCGGACTGCGAATATCTCTTTAGTCTGCTTTCCAATTTAAATCTCGGTCATTCGCTGGAAATCCAACAGATTTTTTGCCTTAATAACGATACCTCACTGACTCCGGAACATGAATCGTACAACTTAAATTATTTCCAAAATATTTTTCCTCTTTATCTTCGCAACACAAATTCCAAAATATTTTATTTCTACGACAATATACACTCACATTTTTTTAACCTAAATGTATTACCTTACTTTGTATTAACTTCGCAATATGCAGTTTCTTTTTCCTCTGACTACCAATACGGAATTTTCTATACAGATCCTACCGTTGTATCACAGTTTTGGAATCTTTTTCACTCTTTTCAGGAAAAGTGTACACCATTTTTTCAGGTGTTCACCCTTACTCCGGATAAAGTGCATATGATTCAGAATCTAGCCTTAAACACTGCAGAAACTTATTTGCTTCAGCCAGAACCATGTATGACACCTTTTATCTCAAAAGAGATTTTGAAATCTGCCCTTTTAGAAAATTTACCGGACAGAAATCATATGCTTGCACTTCTTAGTGATTTTTTCAGTGCAAATACAAAAAACCTTCCTGGTATGCATGTTTATTTTACAGAAAGTGGAATCCGCAGATTTATTCAAACACGGCGACTTAAGGAAATACCAGAAGATTTTTACCGGCCATTCCTTCCCCAGGAACAAGTGCAGATGCTGGAATCCCTGTTACCATACTGCTACCAGGGACTTTACCGTATGATAAAAGCTCCTTTAAACCAGCTTCCTATAAATCTCCATCTTTGTATAAACAATAATATGGGATATTTTTCTTTTGATAACATAGACAATCAGGCTACTTACCTGATGTTTAACGAAACAGGACTTCTCTCTGTTTTTCTGGATTATCTCCAGTCGCTTGAAGATGCCTGCTTTTATACACCTGAGGAAACCGGAGATTTTATTAAAGCCATTATCGAAGAGTTACAACAACAGTCTCCTGTTTTATAAAGAAAAAAGAACTTTCGAAAAATTTAATAATTCATCTTATTGACAGAAACACCTGTAGATACTATCATGATTATAGTGCAAATTATTGGTTCTTTTAAACAGTGGCACTCAAGATTTATAAATAATAATGAGGTATTATCGTGAATATTTTATTTTTTTTGATTCCCAAAAGTGAAGTTGCATACATATTTGAGGATGAAACACTTCGACAGACTCTTGAAAAAATGGAGCATCGAAAATTCTCCTGTATTCCGCTTCTCACTCTTGACGGAAAATACATGGGAACCATTTCAGAAGGAGATCTTCTCTGGGGTATGAAACACCTGAATATCACAGATATGAAAGATACGGAAGAAATTTCCATTATGGCAATTCCAAGAAGGGCAACCTATAAACCGGTTCATGCGAATTCTAAAATGGAAGATCTTTTAGATCGTGCCATTAATCAAAACTACGTTCCCGTTGTAGATGATCAAGGGTCTTTTATTGGAATCATTACAAGAAAAGCAATTATGAAGTATTGCTACGGGGAACTTCAAAAAGTACAAAACCCGTCAGATAAATAAAAAACCTCCGGCAACTGATTTTTCAATTGCCGGAGGTTTTCATTCTTATAACACTTTGGATAAAAATTCTTTTAACCGCGGATTCTGAGGATTCTCAAAAAATTCTTTTGGAGTATTCTCCTCCTGAATTTTTCCATCATCTATAAATACAACTCTTGTTGCAACTTCTCTTGCAAATCCCATTTCATGAGTTACCACAACCATAGTCATACCGGATTGCGCCAGTTCTTTCATTAATTCCAGAACTTCCCCTACCATTTCCGGATCAAGAGCGGATGTAGGTTCATCAAATAACATTACGTCAGGATTCATTGCCAAAGCCCTTGCAATGGCGATACGCTGCTTCTGTCCACCGGAAAGCATATTGGGATAAGCATCTGCTTTGTCCGGAAGTCCTACACGACTAAGAAGTTCATCTGCCTTCTGGGATGCCTCTTCTTTTGTCATAAGTTTCAAGGTTACAGGAGCCAGCATAATATTTTCTTTTACTGTTTTATGAGGAAAAAGATTAAACTGCTGAAAAACCATTCCAATCTTCTGACGATGGCGGTCGATGTCTACCTTTGGATCCGTAATATCCGCCCCTTCAAAAAGAATCTGTCCGCCTGTAGGCTTTTCAAGCAAATTTAAAGAACGAAGAAACGTAGACTTACCTGAACCGGAGGGACCGATAATCGCAACCACTTCGCCCTGATGAATATCTGTCGTAATTCCATCAAGAACCTGGTTGGTTCCAAATGCTTTTTTCAGTTCTTTTACTTCAATTAATACCTGATTTTTCTCAACGCTCATTTGTTCTCAGTCTCCTTTCCAGCTTATTCATACCAAATGTCAGAACCATGACAAGTACAAGATAGATTGCTGCAGCTGCAAGCAATGGCCAAAACGCATTATAGGTACGGCTCTGAATCAGCATTGCACCTTTTGTTAAATCCATCATTCCAATATATCCAATAATAGATGTTTCTTTAATCAGTACAATAAATTCATTTACAAGTGCAGGCAGCACTGCTTTAAATGCCTGCGGTACCACAATAAGACGCATAGTCTGTGCATAACTGAATCCAAGACTTCTTCCGGCCTCTGTTTGTCCCTGGTCAATGGACATAATACCGGAACGAACGATTTCTGCAACGTAGGCGCCGGAGTTAATACCAAACGCAAGCCCGCCTACAATAATTTTATTCATACTTACAGAACCAAAAATAACAAAGTTCATGATCAAAAGCTGAATCATTGCGGGAGTACCGCGGATTACCGTAAGATAAACACGGCAAATGGCATTTAAAATTTTAAAAGAACCGGTTTTATCATGGGCGGAACGGACAATTGCAACAAGGAATCCAATAATAATTCCAATCACAACAGCAAATGCTGTAATGATCAATGTTGTCTTTAAACCGTTCAGAAGCCACATGTAACGGTCATCTTTAATAAAATTCAGGTATATATCCTGTTTAATATCTGCTAAAAACATATGGTTCATGAAATCTTCCTCACCTTTAAAATAGAGCTGTTGCCTTTATCAACAGCTCTGTGTACTTGTTTCTTCCAAATTATTTCATTACGATAATAACCTGGCTGGCATTTGCGTATGTGTCTGTGAAATCTACACTTGCCTGACGATCTTCTGTAATTGTCATACCAGCAAGACCAAAATCTGCTTTTCCGGAATTTACCGCTGCAATAATCGCATCAAATTCCATATCATCAATTTCCAATTCATATCCCAGCTTATCACAGATTGCTAACGCAATATCTGCGTCAATTCCAACAACTTCATCACCTTCGTGATACTCGTATGGTTCAAACTCTGCATTTGTAGCCATGATCAGTTTTCCTTTGGAATGATCCGCATCTTTTGGAGATTCATAAGGTGTTTTGCCAATATTGTCTCCAATATAATTATCCATAATACTGTCTACGGTTCCATCTTCTTTTAATTCTTTTAATGCTTCATTCATTTCTTTAAGAAGCTCTTTATTTCCTTTTTTCAGGCAAATTGCATATTCTTCTTCTACAAACGGCTCATCAAGAATTTTAAGATCGTCATTATTTTCTACAAATTTCTGTGCCGGCTGAGAATCAATGATCACACAATCAATCTGTCCTGCTTTCAATGCCTGGATTGCTTCAGATCCTTTGCTGTAACGCTCCACTACTGCGCCATCCATCTCGTACTCAGATGCTTCCAGATCTCCTGTTGTTCCAAGCTGAACACCGATCTTTTTTCCAGCAAGGTCATCTTTTGATTTAATCTCTGCCTGAACTCCTGTTGCCATTGCCACTGTCATTGCCACTCCAAGGGCAAGTGCTGTAAATTTTTTCATGTTTTTCATTTTTCCGTCCTCCTTGAAATATGTTAAAATGAATAAATATTTAATTTATGCAAGTTTTTTGTATATTTTCTACTGTGCTTATATTCTAACATGTTTTTCCTAAAATGCAAGAGTATACTTGCATAATAATTAATTTTTTTTTATAATTATTTACAACACTTAGACGAATATTTTTTGCATATTCATTAAGGAGGAATTATGGAAATGAATCAGACGCCTGCCTCTGAACGAGTGCACATTGCGTTTTTTGGAAAACGAAACGCCGGTAAATCCAGTATCATCAATGCCATTACCGGACAGAATCTAGCCATCGTTTCCCCTGTCAAGGGAACAACTACCGATCCTGTATACAAAACCATGGAATTATTACCTCTTGGACCGGTTATGCTCATCGACACACCAGGTATTGATGATGAAGGAGAACTGGGGGCTCTTCGCATAAAAAAAACTTTTCAGGTATTAAATAAAACAGATATTGCCGTTCTCATTATAGACAGTACGATAGGCATCACTTCTATAGAAGAAGAACTTATTTCTCTTTTTCACAAAAAAGAAATTCCGTTTCTGCTTGTATATAATAAAAGCGACTTAAAAAGCAGCCTTTCCGTCCGTCCAGATTTTAAAAATCTGCCCGGCATATCCGTTAGCGCCAAAAATAACCTTTATATTCAGGAACTGAAAGAAAAATTAGCATCTCTTATCCCCTCAAATCCCCACAGATATCCCATTGTCGGTGATCTGATCCAGCCTATGGATTTCGTTATACTTGTTGTCCCTATTGATAAAGCAGCCCCAAAAGGGCGGCTCATTCTTCCACAACAACAGACCATCCGTGATATCCTGGAACATGGTGCGGTTTCTGTAACTGTTCGGGATACAGAATTTGCAGAAACCCTTTCCCGCTTTCAGAAACATGGTATAAAACCAGGGCTTGTTATAACAGACAGTCAGGTTTTCTCCCAAATTTCTCACGATACGCCAAAAGACATTATGCTTACCTCTTTTTCTATCCTTTTTGCCCGCTATAAAGGCAATCTGGAAACACTGGTAAAAGGAGTAACAGCCCTTGATGACTTAAAAGACGGAGATACCATTCTAATATCAGAAGGCTGTACCCATCATCGACAGTGCAATGATATCGGAAGTGTAAAATTGCCAAACTGGATTCAAAGATATACAGAAAAACAGTTAAACTTTATCTTCACATCCGGCACAGAATTTCCCGATGATCTTTCTTCCTGTAAGATGATTGTTCACTGTGGCGGCTGTATGTTAAATGAACGGGAAATGAAATACCGTATTTCCTGTGCACAGGATCAGGGAATTCCCATTACCAATTATGGTATTCTCATTGCACAGATGAATGGTATTCTTAAACGAAGTCTGGAACCATTTCCAAAAATATTGAAATTGTTCACCTGATTTTCACGTTTTCATAACATCTTTTCGTTATGATAATCTAAATACACTAGGAGGAATCATTATGAAATTCACAAAAATGCATGGAATCGGTAACGATTACGTATATGTAAACTGTTTTAAAGAAACGATAAAAAGCCCATTTGCAGTATCCAGATTTGTAAGTGACCGCCATTTCGGCATCGGATCTGACGGTTTGATCCTTATTAAGCCATCAGAAATTGCAGACTGCGAAATGGATATGTATAATCTGGACGGCTCCCAGGGTGCCATGTGCGGAAACGGAATCCGCTGTGTTGCAAAATACGCTTATGACTACGGAATCGTAAATAAAACAAATATCTCTGTTGCCACAAAAAGCGGCATTAAATATCTAGATTTAAATGTAAAAGACGGAAAAGTAGAAACGGTTCGTGTAAATATGGGATCTCCCATTCTTACAGCCAAACAGATTCCCGTTGTATCAGAAACTGAAGAAGTTATAAATACACCTCTTGATATCGAAGGAAAAACCTGGTATTTTACAGGTATTTCTATGGGAAATCCGCATGCTGTTGTTTTTATGGATGATATAGAAAATCTTAACATCGAAACAATCGGTCCAAAATTTGAAAACCATCTTGTTTTTCCAGACCGTGTAAACACTGAATTTGTTAAAGTACTGGATGACCACACGGTTCAAATGCGTGTATGGGAACGCGGTTCCGGCGAAACTCTGGCATGCGGAACCGGTGCATGTGCAGTTGCCGTTGCCTCCATTTTAAATCATCATGTAGATGGAGACAGGCCTGTTACTGTAAAACTCCTGGGAGGTGATCTGGAAATTTTCTGGAACCGACAGGAAAATCTTATATATATGACAGGCCCCGCCACAACTGTATATGACGGGGAGATTGATCTTTCCTTTTTAGGGGAAGCATAAGATAAATTTAGAGGAATGACAAAATACGTTCTGCAATAAATACGGCTCCACACGCTGCCAATGCCACCATAAGAAGACTCTTTTCCTTATACGCAGCAAGCAGAGCTACTGCAAATCCGGCCGCTGCTGAAATCGTACTTGCTGTGGCAGATAAAATTGCAGGAAACGTCATTGCAGCAAGGCAGGCATACGGTACATAATATAAAAAAGATTTTATAAAAGGATTGGAAATTTCTTTTTTAGCAAGAACAAGGGGTAACATACGAATAAGATATGTTACTCCTGCCATTACAAGTATGTAGAAGTAAATATTATGATCCATGTGCTTCTCTCTCCTTTCCAACTTCATGTACCGGACAAAAATATGCCGCTATCCCTGCTACAAGAAGCGTAGTTAAAATAATCACAAAGCCGGAGGATACCCGACTAAGGACAGGAACAATTTTAAACAGTCCACTGACAGCCATTGCGCCTGTTACCACTGCCAAAATAGCACGATTTTTCTTTGCAGGCGGAATAATGATTGCCAGGAACATTCCATAAATAGCTACGCTTAATGCACTCATCATAAAATCCGGAAGCAGATTACCGGATATCGCTCCTGCCAGCGTCCCAAATGTCCATCCAGGAATTGCCACACACATTGCCCCATAATTATAGAACGGATGAACCTGACCAGGTCGGCTTACACTAATTCCAAAAATTTCATCTGTCACTCCAAAAGCTACCAGATATCTGTGCGCCCATGGCACATCTCTGCGTAGCTTTTGTGATAATGAAAACGACATAAGACTATAACGAAGATTGATAATAAGCTGGGTAAGTGCCATTTCCCAATAAGACCCCCCTGCCAAAATTATATCCAACCCGGCAAACTGTCCTGCAGATGTAAGATTGGTAAGAGATATAAGTACAGCCTGCCAGATACTAAGACCGCCGGCTGTTGCCATCATACCAAATGTAAAGGATACTGCAAAATACCCCAGACCAACAGGTATCCCATCCTTTAATCCTCTTTTAAAACTCTCGCTCTTCATGAGGATACCTTCCTTTCTTCTTTCGTATTATAAAATTGTAAACGATACCATGATACCACTGGAGCTATATAATTTCAAACATCTTATTAATATCTCAGGAAACATCAGAAACATAAATTTCTTCTCCTTCCAGTCCCGCCTCTGCTGCCAGATAATAAACAGCATCTGCTGCTATACACACAACATTTTCCTCGTGGAAAAAATCCGTAATATTGGAATCAAACAACATATTTCCCTGAGCTTCAAACTCCTCATCTCCATCCCAGAACAAAACTGCAATATGAAGAAAGGGAAATACCGGAAGAATATACCCTGCATCTCCCTGCGGCATCCTGATTCCTCCCAGTTTTTCACAGGCTCCTAAAAGCTCCTGTACATGACCGGAAAATGTATCTGCAAATCGTTTTAAGATCGTCCTTTTATATGCTGCTTCAAATGGATATACACGCTTTACCTCCCGAAATGGCACAAGACGCCCTGATTCTACCGGATTCTCCATTGCATAATAAAACATATTGTATATGGTGATTACTGTATTAAATCCTAACTTTCTTTCCGGATGCTGCAGGTCCCATATTTTTCCATCCGTTCTGCTGATCCGAAGTTTTCTTGAAAAATATACAATATAAAGGTTATCCTCATCCGCCTCAAGAGTAAATTTTTTTATTAGTTTCTCCTGATCCATCTGAAGAAACTTCTGTCTCCATGTTTCTATTAATTTTTCATAATTTGATGTTTTTTTATTATCCATATTTTCTCCCGCAATGTATATTGATTGCTTTTCCCTCTCCAAAAAGAAAAAACTTTCCGATTTTCTTCATTGAAACCCAAAATAAATTCTCGTATAATAGAAACCGGTTTGTTTTTTTATATTATTCTAAACAGGAGGTTTTTTATGATTATTGATTTTCATACACACATTTTTCCCGATAAAGTAGCCAGACATGCCATTCCAAAGCTTGCCTCTGTGATACAGTATTCCCCCAGTATGAACGGAACAACTGACGGACTTTTAGCATCTATGGAAGAAAGCGGAACGGATTTAAGCGTCGTACTTCCCGTTGTTACAGATCCCCACCAGTTTGATTCTGTTATCCGTTTTGCCTCTGAAATCAACGAATCCAATGCCCAAAAGGCCGGTCCAAAACTTCTCTCTTTTGCAGGTCTTCATCCTGTATGCGACCACTACAAACAACAGCTTCAGCTCATTGCCCGGGAAGGATTTAAAGGAATCAAACTTCACCCTAATTACCAGGGACTTTACTTTGATGACATCCGCTATATGCGTATTATCTATACAGCATCTGAGCTTGGTCTGTCCGTCCTTGTACATGCCGGTGCAGATCCCTACACTCCTGGCGAGCTCTACTGTTCACCGGATATGATTCTCCGTGTTCTTGAAGAAGTTGCACCACCGCGGCTGATTCTTGCACACATGGGAAACAATGAGAACTATGAAGAATCGGAAAAGAAACTCTGCGGCAGAAACGTTTATATGGATACTTCCTATTCCCTTATGCGCATGCCCGAAGAACAGCTGGTTCATATGATCCATGTACATGGCGCTGATAAAATTCTTTTCGGAACCGATGCTCCATGGAGCAGCCAGAAAGACTGCATCGAAAAATTCAGGGGGCTTACCGGTCTTTCCCAAAAAGAAAAAGAACAGATTCTATGGGAAAACGCTTCTGTTTTACTTGGGATTTAATTTATTGTTTGGAATCGTTCCCGAATCTGTCTCTCTCCATTTAAAAGCCACTGATCTATCCCTTGCACATTTCCCAGAATTTGCAGAAATGCTTCATATTCCTGCCGGATTCCTTCTCCATGCATCACCTGATAAGCCCCCGCATCGCTGCCTAATGCAGTCTGCACTCCGGCTTCCCATGCCATAGAAAGAGATTCTTCTGCCTGCTTTACAATTGGTAAAAGGGCAGCATCTTGATAGCGTCCGCATCCAAGAAGATTTCTTACTGTAACAAGAGTTGGAATCCAGACCGTTTTGCTTTCTGCCATCATTTTTATCGTTTCCCCATCTATATAATTTCCATGTTCTATGCTGTCCACACCAGCTTCTATGGCAGCCTGCACTCCATATATCCCGTTTGTGTGACTCATAACAGCCATTCCTTCTTCATGGGCGATATGCACCATTTCCTTCACTTCGTCCTTCGGAAGAGGATTCCCTGTTATGTTTCCCTGTTCATTAAAATTCATGATGCCGGTTGTCATGATCTTGATAAAATCCGCTCCCTGCTTTTTCGCTTCTAGAACAAGATTGTAATATTCTCCCATTGTGGTATATCCACGACCTACAATGCTTCCATAATATCCGTTTCTATGAATAGCAAAAACAGGGGTACGATAATCAATTTTATATTCCGAAGCCAGTTCTTTTGCCCTTTTAGAAACTCCAAGAGCATCTCCTCCATCTCTGACAAAACCAATTCCCAGATCTGCATATTTCTGAAAATGTTTCCGGATCACCACATCCTGTACTTCATTTTTATGAAGAGCTGCTGCTTTTTTATAATTTATGCCATCCATAAAAATATGAGCATGACATTCCCCAAACATGTTTGTCACCTCTCAAAAAAGTCTTTGATTTCTTTTTCCGTAGCGTTTACAGAACCCTGTACAAAAAACGGTCTTCCACCGCCCCGTCCATTTAATGCCTGATTCATCTGTTTTGTAAATTCACGAAGATCCCCATCTCTTTCTCCCATGGCATATTTATAAGTGCCATCTTCATTTTTTGAAAAAACAGCACAGCATCCACAGCAGGTCTGGGCTACTGCATCTGCCAGTTTCCGCACACTATCTGCATCCATATCCTGACGAAAAAGAAGAACACTTCCTTTTCCTTCCCATTTTTCAGCCTCTGCCTTAAAGCTTTCTTCTTCCATTCTAATAATTTTCCCTTTTAGGCGGGAATTTTCCTCCTGAAGACGTTCTACTGCCTGAGATGTTTCCTGCGGCTTTGCAGAAAGAAGTACAGACACTTTGCGATTTTGTTCACTGATCTTTGTAAAATAATCCAAAACACGCTTTCCGCTTACCATCTCAATCCTCACACCCTGACGAAACTTTACAACAGAAAGAAATTTCACAGCTCCTATTTCTCCTGTTCTGGCTACATGAGTTCCGCAGCATGCACACAAATCCGCTCCTGGGAAACATACAATCCTCACTTTTCCGGTAAGCTCTTTTTTGCTCCTGTAGGGAAGACTTTTCCGCTCCTCTTCTGATGGGTATGTAATTTCTACCGGAACATTTTCCCAGATTTTTTCATTCGCCTTTTTTTCAATTTCCATCAGCTGCTTTTCGTCTAATATTCCATCAAAATCAATCGTAATCACATCATGTCCCATATGAAACCCTACATTATTGTATCCGTATGCTTCATGAACAAAACCGCTGACAATATGTTCTCCGGAATGCTGCTGCATCAGATCAAACCGCCGTTCCCAATTGATCCTTCCACATACTTCGCTTCCCGGCAAAAGCGGCTGATCTGTATAATGCAGCAGCTCCCCTTCCTTTTCCTGCACATCCTGCACTTCCACTTCTCCAAGAACACCCCGATCACATGGCTGACCTCCTCCTTCCGGATAAAACGCACTTTTATCCAGGAGGATTTCATACCCGGCTCCTGACTTTCTGCATTCCATAACTTTTGCTGTAAATTCTTTTTTATATGCATCTTCATAATATAAACGCTGTGTCTCTATCATTTACCTGTCCTCTTTTCTATATTTCTATCAGTATAGACCATCCGGAGAACCTTCGCAAGCTGAGAAAATTTTATAAAATTCTTTTCTTTTTGAAGTACTTTTCTTTCTTTATACGTTATAATATATGAACGGGTACAGAAAGGGGGCTGATCATATTTCACAGGAAGAATATCTGGCATACTTAATTCAACAATATCAAAACTTAATATATTCTATATGCCTGAAATCCATTGGCAACCCTTTTGACGCTGAAGATTTAACTCAGGAAGTTTTTTTATCTGCCTACAAAAATTTATCCCGTTTTGACGGCACCTATGAAAAGGCATGGCTGAGCAAGATTGCTGTTCGGAAATGTCTGGATTATCTAAAGGCATCCGGAAGGCGCACAGTTCCCACGGAAGATATTTATTTTGCACAAATTGCCGACAAAAATATTTCCCCGGAGGATGCTGTTCTGCTTAAAGATTCCGGAAATCAAATAAGAAAACTTTGTATGCAATTAAAAAGCCCTTACAGGGAAGTTGCATCTGCCCATTTCTGTGATGACCTTTCGGTAACGGAAATCGCAAAACAAAAAGGTAAAAATCCCAGAACGATTCAAACGCAACTTTACCGTGCAAAAGCCATGCTGAAGAAAATGCTGGAAAGGAGTGAGTAAATGCACATAACGGAAAAAGACAAAGAAGCTTTCAAAAACAGCACTATGACCACAAACCAAGTCATTGCTTTTCTGGAACATCTGGATCATTGCAGCTTTTGCCTGCAGGAACTGGCTGAAAATGAAGAAAAACATTCTTCCGTTTCTGCCCCTGCTTATCTGAAACATCAAATCCTAAATGCAGCATCTTCTCCAGAAATACAGGCATCAAAAGCTGTCAGAAATACCTCTTACAGAATGCAGAGAATTTTATATAGCCTGCGCACAACGGCTGGTTTGATCATGGCACTGTTCCTTCTCTTTTCTATTGGGCAGGTGGATTTTTCAACTTTGTCCCCTGCACTTCCAAAAAGCCAATCCAAACAGACTGCTGTAAATCGTCCCAGTCCCAATTATCTTGACGATTTTTCTCAGCAGTTTAACAGAAGTTTATCTGCCGGAACAAACAATTTTATAAAATCTTTAAATGAATTCTTCAAATAATTTATAGAACGGAGGCAACTATTATGCAAAAAAAGAAAAAAGGACTATTACTTTTTATTTCTTCTCTTATTCCAGGAGCCGGAGAAATGTATCTGGGATTTAAAAAACAGGGAATCAGTATCATGCTTCTCTTTTTCCTGATTTTTGCAATCGGCGCAGGAACAGGATTAGATATTTTGATTTTATTTGCACCAATCGTATGGTTTTACAGTTTTTACAATGTACACAATCTGAAATCCCTGTCTGATGAGGAATTTTATTCTTTAGAAGATAACTATGTTCTTCATCTGGACGAATTGATTGGAGAAGCCGGAACCTTCTTCCAGAAATACCATTTCGCTGTTGCCATATTACTGACACTCCTTGGTATTTCCGTTATCTGGAGAGGACTTTCTGATATCTTATACTGGATCATTCCTGAACCTTTTGCAAATATGTTCGACACTTTTGGATACAGGCTTCCTCAAATTGTAATTGGCATCTTCCTTTTAATCGCAGGTCTTTATTTGCTTAACAACAAAAGACATAGTAATGATGACTACTATGAGGAATCTGAATATCGTTGGGAACCTTATCCCCCATATCAGCAGCCGGAAGAGCCAGCTCCTGTTTCTGAACCAGCAGAAAATATGGAGCCCGCTTCTGAAGAACCTGCAAAAAAAGCAACGGAAGACTCAGATAATACCGAATCTCCTTCTCAACAGATTCAGGAATAAGAAATGGAAAACTCCAGCTGTATGAAAAGTGCAGCTGGAGTTTTTTTCTTTCATATTTATTTTTCTTCTACAAGGATAGAAACCTCCCCATAAGACAGCGCTGTTTCTTCTCCATTCTTTTCACGAACCAACAATTTCCCATCTGAACAAATCCGAATCGCCTCTGCCTCTCTGATCTTTTCGCCGTCCAGAATTCGAATTTTCTTTCCAGGAACCATATTATGACGAACATATATCTGAGAAATCTTTTGCTCTTTTACTTCTTCCAAAAGACAATTTACAATCTCTGCCACAAGAAAATTTCGGTCGATTCTCCCGGCTTCCTCTTTACTCGAACAAAGAGCACCTGCTACATTCTCAAGTTCTCTGGGAAATTTTCCTTTTTCCCAATAAAGATTTAACCCAATCCCCACAACGGCAAATTCAATATCGCCGCTTTCAAAGTCCGTCACTGCTTCTGTCAGAATACCGCATACTTTTTTTCCATTAAAAAACAAGTCATTTACCCACTTAATTTCAAGAGAAATGCCGCATACCTTTTTTACCGCTCTATATACCGCAGTTGCAGCAGAAGTGGTAAGAAACAGATTATCTTTCAGCTTCCCTTTTGGCTCCAGTATAATACTCATATATAATCCGGCATCCTTCGGAGAATAGAAGGTTCTTCCTCGTCTTCCTCTTCCAGCATTTTGCTGATGCGCCACAATCACCGATCCCTCTCCGGCTTCTCTCTCCATAGCCGCCTTTCGTGCCTCTCTGTTTGTGGAATCTACTTCTTTATACACCATAACTTTAGACGGAGTGTCTAAATGAAGACGAATTGCTTCTGCGGACAGTAAATTGGATTCCGGCGACAACATATAACCTTTATTTGGACCAGCTTCAATCGTATATCCTTCTTCCCGCAATCCTTTCACAGCTTTCCAAACAGCTGCTCTTGTGCAGTCCAGTTCTTCAGCCAGAGCTTCTCCGGATAAGGTCTTTCCTTTATTCTGTTCTAAAATTTCCAACAATCTTGATTTTACTGTCATGTTTCCTCCTGCACAAAACCATCCTTCCACATAACCGGTTATACACCATAATTTCCCAATATTTTTTTCAAATATTTTTTATATTCTACCAAGATATTTTCAGGCTGTATAATCTTCGCATCGGTTCCAATTCCTGTAAGCCACCCGAAAAACTCTTTTCCTGCTCTTACCTGTACACTAACAGTAAATTTTTCTTCCCCTGCCTGAACGATCTGGATATTCTCTCCAAAGTGATCCACCACTTTTCCCAAAAGTTCTCTCTTAAACTCCAGAAAGACCTCCCCTTCATTTCCCCCCAGGATTCCAAATGTTTTGGTAGCAAACTCTACCGCATTTATATTTCGAAAAAAACTGTCTCCTGTACGGTTTTCTTTTTCCAGCCTGACATCTTTCATTCTGTCCAAACGGCAGTTTTTTACAATTCCGCTTCTGTTATCTATTCCGATCATATAATAACGTGCATCCCGACTGACAATCCCCCATGGACTGAATAACAGACGCTCTCCGCTTCTTGTAAGCTGATTCTCCTCTGTCAGACTCCATTTATAATACCAGAAACTGATCTGACAATCCTTATCCATGGCATCATACGCCAGCCGCAAACACTCATAAGTCTCCTCTGCTCCGGTTTTTTTGCTTTTATCAATGATCAGATGTTCTTTCAATTCCCTCGCATTGTGAATGCTTGTTAGCGTTTCCAGTTTCTGTAAAAGGATCTTTTTTCTGTTGTCTGCAAGAAGTGCTGATGAATGCACAAGTTCCAAAAGAATCCGTACTTCATCCATTTCAAACTTTCGTGAAACAAGATAATATCCGGAAGGTCTGCATCTGCGGTATTTTATTTCCATTCCCATATCCTGCAAGACCGTAAGATCTTCACTTAAATTTTTCTGTTCTGCTTTTATCCCCTTATGTTTCAGATAAGCAATCATTCCCCGCATGCTCAGAGGATGCTTTTCATCCGTTTCCTCCATAAGCATCTGCGCAACGTATAAAATTTTTTGTTTTTGCTGGAATGATTTGGACATAGCACTTCTCCTATTTATCTGTTAATACTGCTACTACTCCAAAATATAATACCATAAAAGCAAATATCAGGGCAATAATATCCCCTCGAAAAAAATCAATATTCAAAATCATAGCGATCATTACCATGATCTCTGCTGTTACAATCGCTCCAATAATCATCGCCATAGAAGGCGGTAACTTTTTCTTATCTTTTGTCTTCCACATATTTCATTTCCTCCCTATTTATATCGAACATGTTTTCCGAACATGTTTTCGTTTTTCTTTATTATAACATGTTTAAACAGAAAGGAAATAGGTTTTCGATATTTTATCGAACATTTGTTTATTTTTATGAAAAATGCACAAAAAAAGAACCTTTCCGGTTCTTTTTATGCCAGCCCTGCAAATATAGAAGATGCGATTACAGTAAGAAGCCCTGCCACAGCAATCGCCAGACTACTCATAGCACCTTCCACCTGTCCCAATTCCATAGCTTTTGCCGTCCCAATTGCATGGGCGGACGTGCCAAGCGCTAATCCTTTTGCAATAGGTTCTTCTATTTTTGCTACTTTATATACCACATCTGCTATCATATTTCCCAGAACACCCGTAATAATGATCACGGCAACTGTAATTGTAACAATTCCTCCCAGTTCTTCTGAAACTCCCATTCCAATAGCAGTGGTAATGGACTTTGGAAGAAGGGTAACATACTGCTCATGAGAAAGAGAAAATAACTTTGCCAGTGCAAAGACACTTACAAGACTTGCCAGCACTCCCGCAGCAATCCCTGCCATAATTGCCTTTATATTCTTCTTTAAAAGCTGAAGCTGCTGATACAAAGGAACTGCCAGACATACGGTAGCCGGAGTTAAAAGATAACTAACATACCTTCCTCCTTCTTCATAGGTTTCGTAATCTACATCTAATATACACAAAATACCGATCACACAAAATATAGCAATCAAAAGTGGGTTAAACACCGCCATTTTAAATTTTTTCTTTAAAAGAAGTCCTATCTCATAAGCGCCAAGTGTAAGAAGGGCTCCCAGAAATACAGAATTTTCAATAAACTCAATCACTTTTCTTCCTGCTCCTCTCCCTGCGAATTACAAACTGTGCAACATGACCTGTCACTACCATTACAATCACTGTCGTCAGTACCGTAATAACTGCAATGGGAAACCACACTGGTTTTAAAACGCTCCAGGAAGTCAATAGTCCGACTCCTGCCGGAATAAACATCACCGGCATGATCTCTATAAGAAAATCTGCTGCCTCTTTTACCTGCTCTATTTTCAGAATTCCACTTATTAAGGCGCCCAGCATAAGTACAAGACCATATACGCTTGCCGGAACAGGGAACGGAAGCAAAACATGCAATACTTCTCCCAAAGTGGACAACAGCAAAATAATTCCAAACTGTCTCACGTACTTCATTTTTTCTCTCCTCGTATTATTCTGCAACTGCAGAATCCATAAGTTCCTCTATCATTTTTTTATATTTTTCCGTTTCCTCCAAAGACGCCCTGCGTACACGCTTCATTTTTGTAACTCCCGGATAATTTCCCGGAAGGGAAAGTGTCATAATACCATCTCCATAAACTTTAACAACATCTCCTACTTCCAGAACATCCCCTTCTATAAGAGTTCCCTTTTTATTATAAATTCCATCTTCCGGAACTTTTGCCGTAAAGACTGTCTCTGTTTTTGTATCTACAAATACAGGTTGTTTCAATGTTTCTCCTGCTTCTATATAAATAGCTGTGATTGCTTCCTCTTCTTCTTTTTTCTCCTGTTCTGCCACAAGCTCCGCCTGCTTTCCAACCATTTTCCAGAAAGAACCTCCTACTATTGCAAATACAACAAGAAGAATCCCAATCCCTATGATCATTTTCCAGTCTCTTGGTTCTTTTTCCATCTCACATCTCCTTTCTTCGGTTCAGGATCGATTATCACTTTTTCAAAGCGGTACTCTGTTCCATCTACATACATAAGAATCATCGTAATTTCCTGATCAAACCGACGAGGGCCGCAACTTCCCGGATTTAACCACATACGTCCGTCTATTTCTTTTTCAAAATATTTATGGGAGTGTCCAAAAATCACCACATCTGTATCTCCCAGTTCCCATGAAACATCTTTTTTATTATGCACCATAAAAAAATGCACGCCTTCTATGGTAAACTTTAAAGTTTTTGCAAGACCTTCTGCCCACTCTTTATCATTATTCCCACGAACTGCATAAAGACTTCCCATGGTTCCCAGTTCATCAAGAATTTCCTGCTTATTAATATCGCCTCCATGAAAAATGCAGTCACAGTCTTTTAAAATATCTGCAACCTGCTGCCGTAAAAGGCCATGAGTATCTGAAATAATTCCAATTTTTTTTGCCATACCTTTATCCCTTTCTATTTAGAAGGAAACAATTGAATCTTTCCATATTCTCCATCATATCCCGGAATTCTTTCCACTTCTCCTCTGCGAAGCCTTCCTATTGCCTCTGCCACCGAAGAATTTCCTTGAACTTTTATGTCTTCCAGAGGAATGTCCCTTAAAATATTAAATTCTGATCCTAAAGTTTGTATCATCCGCTCATACATTCCCTGTACTTTTTTGCTTGTTACGGAATATCCTGCACAAACTGCCGTCACTTCCAGAAGAGGAACAAGACTTTCATAGGGACGATACGTTTCTTTTTTGGCTTCTTTTTTGGATACAGCCTTTCTTTCTTTTTCTTCAAGCTCCAGAATACGATGGGCAACTCCCATTGTAAGAGGCTTTCCGCAAACAGGACAAATTCCTCCCACTGCCGCCGCTTCTTCAGGACTTAGCATGACTCCGCATTTCCGATGTCCGTCGTAATGATATTTTCCTTCTTCTGGAAAAAATTCCAATGTTCCAAGAAGACCTTTTCCCTCTCGAAACGCCTGATAAATTCCCTCATACGAGAACGGGATATCAAGAAGGGTTGCTTCTCTCCCCAACTTAGAAGGAGAATGGGCATCGGAATTAGATACAAGATAATACGAATCAAGGGCTGTCAGCTTCCTGTTCATAAGCGGATCAGAAGACAATCCTGTTTCCAGTGCATATATATAAGGAGCCATATCGCCATAGCAGGCTTCTATACTGTCAAATCCGGACTTTGCTCCCAGAACCGCAAAATGAGGGGTCCAAATATGCGCCGGAATTAAGATTCCCCGCGGTGTAACATCCAGAACCATTTCTAAAAGGTCCCGGCTGTCCAGCTTTAAAATCGGTCGCCCATCTCCGTGGATATTTCCAATTTTTTCTAATTTCTCTGAAAGGAGATCCGCTTCTTCCAATCCCGGAAGAAGAACAAGGTTGTGAACTTTCCTTGTTTTTCCGTCTTTTTTATAAATGGAACTAATTTCCCCGGAAACTACAAACCGTGGAGCCTTCTCTTCCATAAACACGGTATCCGGATGTCTGTACTCCTTCTTCAGGCAATACATCCCTTCTTCTGACGGCTGCAGTTTTTCTCTTAATTCTCTTCTCCATGCAGGATGTGTAAAATCTCCTGTTCCAACTATGGAAATTCCTTTTTTTCTTGCCCATAAATCCAGGTTTTCAGGATTTCCATCCTTACTTGTTGCCATGGAATATCTGGAGTGTATATGTAAATCTGCAATCTGTTTCATACGTTCTTATATTAGTGTACATCAATCTGGCACATTTTCATTGCTTCAAGGGCATTTTTATGACTTTCCGGAGTTACCCCTGCGCAACAGGTACTATCTACAGAAACAGGGGTTTCCGGAAGATATGCTTTTAGTAAAAGTGCATTGGAGATCACACAGATATCGGTACAAAGTCCTACCAGTTCAATCCCGGAATATTCCTGATCTGCAGCCCAGGCAGCCAGCTCTTTACTTCCAAATGCCGGTTTCTCAAATTGTTTTCCTGAAAATTTCTGCAACATTTTATCCAGTTCCCATCCCGGTGTTCCTTTTATACAATGAGGAACCGGCAGGCGTTTTCCTTCCTGGGTCTCCATATAGTTTTCGTAATGCGTATCAAACGTAAACACTACTTCATCCCCGGCTGCCTGATATTTTTCTATCTTTTCTGCAACATTGGGCACAATCTTCTGTGCTTCTGCTGTCCCGAGACTACCATCAATAAAATCTTTCTGCATATCCACAACTACAAGTAAACGTTTCATATAAATTTCCTTTCCTGCACAGCAACGTGCACCATCCTATTTTTAAATATCTTTATAATATGCCGGAGAGATTACATCACACTCCTTGCATGTACATCCATTTTCATACCCGTCACAACAGTCGTAATTGGAACAATACATATGCGCATCATTTATATAGAAAAGGCCCCCGTACTGAGAAGAAGTCCGAAGCTCTTTTGACTGTTTTTTGCTGTTGGCATAATGAATCCCATTAGAAATCAACATATTTTCCGGTGTAAATTTTCCAAAATCAAAATAATGATCCTGTGTACCATGATGGGGAACTTTAATACACCAGTAATGTTCAAAAAGAGGAATCCGGTGATCATAATTTTCCACGATCCTATGCAGATGTTCTTTTTCCACATCACCTGTAAAAAGGAGATTTAATTCTCCATCATTTTTATTTTGAAATACAACACTTATCTTATTTTTAAAGCGACGGAGGAATAATTTCTTTTCTTCCAGAAAAAGCAGCAGCTCTTTAAATTCTTCAGTGGCACGCAGTTCCCGAAACTCTCTCTCAAGATGACGGGGATCCCACACTTCCTCTTTTTCATTATCCACTGTCATGGAAAATAAAATCTTCCGAAGTTTTTCTGCAAATGCCAAAAGCATTTCCAGACCTTTTGCCTGCTCCTGCTCCAGAATTTTATATACTTGCTCCGTCTCATACCGTATCACATTTTTATCCGGCCACAATGCCTGATATTTATCTTCAAAAATCTTCCCTCTGCTTAAAAGTTCTACTTTCTGTGGTTTTTTGCAAAGTGCCTCCACAAGTGCAAATAAACTTACCTGCCTGCTGGGAAGACAGGAATCTTTCTCAAGATCCGCCAGAAGAAGAAGGGTAAGGGTTCGGCTCATCGTTTCTTCCGAAAACACATCCGGAAGATAAATCTTCCCAAATTCATAAGAACTGTTACGGTGTTTCATCATATATAAAAGCCCTGACAGGTGATCCAAATGGAAATGCGTGAGAAGAAGATTCTTTTTATCAATAGTTGTAAGATCCGAGATGATCACATCAAATGTTTCTTTTCTGGGATGGCCCTCAATCCGGCTGTTTGTAGTCCCAAAATCCACAAGAAGACTTCCTTTTCGGTCGCGCAGGCAAAAACAATCTCCGTATCCTACATTATACATACGTATCTTCATGGCTGCCCCTTCCTTCCACAATTCTCCTTTTCCGTAAACCACTGCTGCATATCATACCACACAGCTCCTCCATGATTGGAATCTGCTTTTCCCAGCATGACAAAGCCACAACTTTCATAAAAAGGAATCATATGTTCTTTACAGGTAAGAATCACTCCATCTCTTTTGCGTTGTCTGGCAAGTTCCAAAAAAGCATTTACCAGTTTTCTCGCAACCCCTCTCCTTCGATATTGCGGCAGCACATTCAGCCCGAACACAGTCTGAATAGAACCATCTTTTTTATGCAAAGATACATCATGATACAATTCATCCCCCAAAACAGGACGATCTGTAGTGCATCCATTTATAAATCCGATCACTTTCCCATCCAAATCTGCTACCAGGAAATTTTCCGGAAAAACTTCCATTCTTTTAAAAACTTCTTCCTTCTCTGCTGCTTCCTCAGGCGGAAAGCATATTCCTTCTATCTCTGCAAGAATTTCTTTTTCATCTTTTTCTGCCAGTCTTATATTCACCATTTCCGCTGTTTCTCTTATTTCCATAGCCCGTCTTCCTCTTTACGTTTTTTCTTTTGTCTTTATTTTATTTTAATATACAGCCCTCATAAATACAAGGCTTACTATATGGAAGATTACCGGCCTTTTCCCAAAAGATTTTTCTTGCCAAATCCTTTCCCAGCGATTAAGATAGTCTCAGTGCTTTATGCCACAATATATAAAAGGATTTTTAATGCTATGAATAAAGAAAAATATTTAGATCTGACTTCTGGTCCTATTTTAAAAACTTTAACAAAACTTGCTCTGCCGATTATGGCCTCTTCCTTTTTAGGCACTGCATATAATCTTACAGATATGGCATGGATCGGCATGCTGGGAGCAAAAGCGGTTGCAGGAGTAGGGATTGGCGGTATGTATGTATGGCTTTCACAAGGTCTCGTCTCTCTTGCAAGAATGGGAGGACAGGTAAATGTAGCCCAGAGCTGCGGCCGTGGAAACAGACAGGATGCACAAAACTACGCAGGAGCTGCCATTCAGATTACTATTTTATTCGGACTGCTTTTTTCTGCCGTAAGCCTTTCCTTTACCCGTCCGCTTATCTCCTTTTTTAATTTAAATGATGCAGAAACCTATCGAGATGCGCTCATATACATGCGCATTACCTGTGGTCTGATTTTATTTTCCTTTATGAACCTGACCCTGACCGGACTGTATACTGCACAGGGAGATTCCAAAACACCATTTAAGGCCAATCTTGCAGGACTGTTGCTAAACATGATCCTGGATCCTCTCCTGATCCTTGGAATCGGTCCATTTCCAAAACTTTCCGTTGCAGGTGCAGCCGTTGCCACGGTTGGCTCTCAGTTCCTTGTAATGCTCATTATGATCCTTGGGATTTTCCGCCAGAAAGGTGTGGAAAATGTCATGCGTCACATGCCTCTTTTCCAGAAAATGCAGGGCGAATTCTACCGTTCTGTCTTTCGTATCGGATTTCCTACGGCATGTCAGGGAATGGTCTACTGTGGAATTTCCATGATCCTTACACGAATGGTATCTTCTTTTGGACCTGGTGCTATTGCGACCCAGCGGGTAGGAGGACAAATTGAATCTCTTTCATGGAATACGGCAGACGGATTTTCAGCTGCATTAAATGCCTTTGTAGGACAGAATTACGGCGCCGGAAAACAGGAGCGTATCCGAAAAGGCTACCATACTTCTCTGCGTATTATTTCTGTATGGGGACTGTTTATTGCCTTTGCCTTTATTCTGTTTCCTGTTCCTTTGGCAAGACTGTTTTTCCATGAAGAAGCAGTTATAAACATTGCAAAAGACTATTTAATTATCATTGGTTTAAGCGAACCATTTATGTGTGCGGAAATTATAACAGTAGGAGCACTTTCCGGTCTTGGAAAAACAAAAATTGCAAGTATCATTACCGTTATCCTGACAGCTGCCCGTATCCCTCTTGCCCTTCTTCTTTCTCATGCAGGAATGGGCTTAAATGGAATCTGGTGGGCACTTACCATATCCTCTGTTGCAAAAGGGATTGTTTTCTACTTTACGTTCCATCGTGTCAGCCAGAGATTAGATGTATAACAATATTTTCTAAAAAGCGGATACAGTTCCGCAGAAAGGAATACAGATGACAAAAAAACAAAGAACTCTTGAAACAATTGAGCGATTAAAAAAAGAATATCCGGATGCAGACTGTACACTGGATTACGATCAGGCATGGAAACTTCTGGTAAGTGTCCGCCTGGCTGCCCAGTGCACAGATGCGCGTGTAAATATAGTGGTACAGGATCTGTTTGCAAAATATCCAAGTGTAGATGCTCTTGCTGCCGCAGAACCGGAAGAAATCGAAGCAATCGTAAAGCCATGCGGCCTTGGAAGAAGCAAGGCGCGGGATATTAGTGCCTGTATGAAAATGCTCCGTGATGAATATAACGGAAATATCCCCGAAGATTTTGATTCCCTTTTAAAGCTCCCCGGCGTTGGACGAAAAAGTGCGAATCTGATCATGGGGGACGTATTTGGAAAGCCTGCCATTGTAACAGATACCCACTGTATCCGTCTTACAAACCGCATAGGCATTGTAGACAATATTAAAGAACCGAAAAAAGTAGAAATGGCTCTTTGGAAGCTTGTTCCCCCGGAAGAAGGCAGCGATTTCTGCCACCGCCTTGTATACCATGGCCGAGACGTATGTACTGCCAGGACAAAACCTTTTTGTGATAAATGCTGTCTGGAAGACATATGCAAAAAAAACGGAGTCTGATGTACTATTCAGACTCCGTTTTCGTTAATTCATAATAAAAAATATACTGCTGCATAATCCCCCGGATCCCCTTATATCTCCGATTGGGGAATCCTCTTTTATAATGTTGTTCTAATGCCTGACGGATGTGGGTATCAACAGGAAATGCATCGATATGATGCAGGGCAAAAAGACAGATACAATCCGCCACCTTTTCTCCCACTCCATATAATCCCATTAATTCCTGTTTTGCTTTCTTATACGACATATCCTGGATTCGTTCCAAAGAAACTTCTCCTGATGCAACGGCTTCTGCTGTTTTTAAAACATACTTTGCGCGATATCCAAGATTACAGTTTCGTAATTCCTCTTCGGTTGCTCCAGCCAATGCCTCCGGTGTGGGAAATGCATAATATTCTGTGCCTTCCGGTGTCCGTTTTTTTTCTCCATATCTTTCACATATATTTTCAATACATTTTCGAATACGCACAATGTTGTTTTGCTGAGAAATCAAAAAAGAAACAATCATTTCCCATAAATCCTGCTGAAGAATTCGAATTCCTTCTCCTTTTTCAGCTGCTGCATTCAGGTATTTATCCCTGGGATTAATTCTGTCCAGATATGTCTGATAATCACAATCCAAATCAAAATAAAAAAGCCAGAAACATAAAAAAACCTCCTGTGTGCAACAAAAGGTTACGATTTTTCCCTGCTGTTCTATTTCCAGATACTGATCTGCTGCCAGAACCTTATATCTGTTTTCCTGCATCTTTTCCATTCGAAAACATTGACCGGATCCACATATTTGTGCCAGATCAAAATGTTCCAATTCCAATGTTATCATTTGTAATGCCTCAACTCTCCCCCTTGATGAATCCATCAAATTATTATATACTGATTTTGTTTTAAAATTTCTAAACAAAAGAAAGGAGTCACTTCCATGAGATTTATTTATCCTGCTGTATTCCATAAAACGGAAAACGGCAAATATCAGGCACATTTTCCCGATTTGGACTGCTGCTATGCAGAAGGCGACACTTTAGAAGAGGCGGTTGATAACGCCAATGAAGCCGCCTATAACTGGATCTATGCAGAACTTATGGAGGAAGACTGGGATCTTCCCTCTATTTCAGACGAAAGCGATCTCCATCTGGAAGAAGGGGATGTGGTGCGCAATATTGCAGTAACAATCCGTCTTACAGATGGATGGGATGAATAATCCTGCTTATTTTTTATATTGACGGAAAAATCTGGAAAGGCTGTCAAGTGCATTGATCAGCACCGGCAACTCTTCTTCTGTAAGAGAATCCAACACAGCATTCGTCATTTGATGATGAAATTCTGCATGGTGGTGATATGCCTTGCGTCCTTTTCCCGTAAGATGAATATAAACAACTCTTCTGTCTTTTTCACTACGGCTGCGCTCTGCGTAGCCTTTTTTTACAAGCCCATTCATGGATGTCGTAAGAGATCCTACTGTAATATTCAACTTAGCGGCAATAGAAGACATATTTCCGCCTCCCAGTCCCACTGCTTCTATGATATGCATATCGTTATTGGAAATATCTTTATACTCACTTGTAATAATTGCTTCTTCTTCTAGCTGCAGGATTTCGTTAAATAAATGAACCAATACATCATTGATCACTTCCCGGTTATCCACGTTCCTTACTCCTGTCTCTGAATATTCGCCATGTAATCTTTTTACATGACCTGTTTGTTTCGTGCATATTGTACCATGTATATCTGATTATTTCCAGTGTTTCTTTTATTCTCACATATTTCGAAAACGGTCATACCTGTGTTCCAGTAATTGCGGAATCTCATATTTCTGATATTTTTCCAAAAATGTTCCAATCCCCTCATTCAGGCGCTCTCTGTATTCCCGCATATTCTGTCGCGTAAGCGGTTTTTCCTCTGTCAATACATGCTCTACGATTCCAAGGTCTTTCAAATCTTTTGCTGTAAGCTTCATCACCGAAGCAGCCTCTTTTGCTTTTTTACTGTCTTTCCATATAATAGAAGCAAATCCTTCTGGCGAGAGAATGGAATAAACAGAATTCTCCAGCATCCATACTTCATCTGCCACTGCAAATGCAAGTGCGCCTCCGCTTCCGCCTTCTCCTATTATAATAGAAAGAACCGGCACGCGAAGAGTGGAAAGTTCATAAAGATTTCTGGCAATCGCTTCTCCCTGCCCGCGTTCCTCTGCCTCAAGTCCGCAAAATGCTCCCGGTGTATCTACAAAGCAGATTACAGGACGCCCGAATTTTTCTGCCTGTTTCATAAGACGCAGCGATTTTCTGTAGCCTTCCGGAGAAACCATTCCAAAATTTCTGGCGATGCTGTCTTTTGTATCCGTTCCTTTTTCCTGCACAAGGACCGTTACCGACACCCCGTTAAAAGTTGCAATCCCTCCGGAAACCGCAGGGTCATCCCTAAAACATCTGTCCCCGTGAAACTCCATAAAATCCGGAAATAAAAGCTGAAGATAATCTTTTCCTGTAGGACGTTCTTTTGCTCTTGCAAGCAATACATGTTCCCAGGCATCTTTCTTTAAAAGACTCTCTTCTCCGGAAAAAGCATACGCATATCCTTTTACAGATGCTGCTTTTTCTATTTTTCTTTCATCAGATCCGCAATGGATCTTTAAAATTTCACCTAAAACCTGTCTTTGTTCTTTTCGTTCTACAATTTTATCCACAAATCCGTGCTCCAGGAGAAATTCTGCCCGCTGAAATCCTTTCGGAAGCTTCTGCCCAATTGTCTGTTCAATTACCCTTGGACCCGCAAATCCGATCAGGGCATTTGGTTCCGCAAGAATGATGTCGCCTAACATAGCAAAACTTGCTGTAACTCCTCCTGTTGTCGGATCTGTAAGAACAGTCACATATAAAAGTCCTTCATCACTATGGCGCTTAAATGCCGCTGCAGTTTTTGCCATCTGCATAAGAGAAACAATCCCTTCCTGCATTCTCGCCCCTCCGGAGCATGCAAAAAGTACAACCGGCAGTTTTTCCTTTGTAGCCCGTTCAACTGCTCTGACAATTTTTTCCCCTACATTTTCTCCCATACTTGCCATAAGAAATCGTCCGTCACAGACAATCAGCACTACGGGATTTTCATGGATTTTCGCCCGTCCTGTTATAACAGCCTCATTTAAACCTGTTTTTTCCCGAAGAGCTTTGACCTTATCCTCATATCCTTTATAATGAAGAGGGTTTTGTATTTCCATCTCTGTATCCCATTCTTCAAAGCTTCCCGGATCAGCTGTCATCTCTACTCTGCGGTAAGCATGCACCCGAAAATAATTATGACAATAAGGACAGATATATCCATTCTTTTTTACTTCTTCTACAAACACCGCTGCTTTACAGGCATTGCATTTTTTTAAAAGTCCCTGAGGAACTTCCGGCTTTTTTTCTCCGGAATTCTGAGAATGTTCCATTCCTCTGTTTCTCAATATATGTTTAAATTTCATTGTTGTTCACTCCTGCAATCACATGAGTATTAAGAAATTCAATATCAAAATTTCCACTTTGATATTCTGGATGACTTAAAATTTCAAACTGATAATCTATATTGGTATCTACCCCGTCGATACATACCTCTCCAAGCGCACTCTGCATTTTTCCAATGGCTTCTTTTCTGTTTTCCCCATGAACGATTACTTTCGCCAGCATAGAATCATAATAAGGGGATACGGTATAACCCTGATAAATATCCGTATCAACACGAATTCCCTGTCCTCCCGGAAGATGAAGTTCTGAAATTGTTCCTGGTGACGGTCGAAATTTTTTTCTGGGATCTTCCGCATTAATACGACATTCAATGGCATGGCCCTGCACTTTTACTTTCTCCTGAGTAAGGGCAAGCGGTATTCCGGAAGCGATCTTTATCTGCTCTTTAATAAGATCCAGACCTGTTACCCATTCTGTTACAGGGTGTTCTACCTGAATTCTTGTATTCATTTCCATAAAATAAAAGTTTCCATCTTTTTCCAGAAGAAATTCGATCGTTCCTGCATTTACATAATGGGCTGCCTTTGCTGCCTTTACCGCCGCTTCTCCCATTTTCCTGCGAAGAGCGTTGGAAACCGCAGCGGAAGGAGATTCCTCTATCATTTTCTGATGATTTCTCTGAATAGAACAATCCCTCTCTCCCAGATGAATGGTATTTCCCTGCTGATCCGCCAGGATCTGAAATTCTATATGACGGGGATTTTCTACAAAATGTTCAATATACATTGTTCCATCCCCAAAAGCTGCCTGTGCTTCTTTTTGAGCGGTTTTAAAAGACCGTGAAAATTCTTCCGGCGAAAAAGCAGTTCGCATTCCTTTTCCTCCGCCTCCCAGCGCAGCTTTTATCATAACCGGATACCCAATCTTTTCTGCTTCCAAAGCTCCTGTTTCTGCATCCATAACAGGGGATTCCGTTCCCGGAATAACAGGAACCCCGGCTTTTATCATAGTATTTCTGGCTTCCTGTTTATTTCCCATACTGCGTATAACACCGGAAGGCGGACCGACAAATGTTATTCCACACTGTTCACAAAATTCAGCAAACTTTGCATTTTCAGAAAGAAAACCAAAGCCCGGATGAATGGCATCCGCACCGGTTACCAATGCGGCACTCATAATCCGCTCCATACTTAAATAGCTTTGTCCAGAAGGAGCCGGGCCAATACATACCGCTTCATCTGCCAGCTGGGTATGAAGACTTTCTTTATCTGCCTCTGAATAAACTGCAACTGTTTCTATGCCCATTTCCCTGCATGCGCGGATGATCCGCACTGCAATTTCTCCCCTGTTGGCAATTAATAATTTCTGAATCATAAGCTTCCTTTCATCCGATCATAAATGTGAGTTCTGCTTTTGCCACAATTTTTCCATCCACCGTTGCAACCGCCTCTCCTATCCCAAGAGGTCCTTTTTGGCGGATAATCCTTGTTTCCAGGCGCAGCTTATCACCTGGAACAACTTTATTTTTAAATCGGCATTTATCAATCCCACCAAAATATGCAATTTTTCCTTTGTTTTCCTCTTTTGATAAAATGGCCACCGCCCCTGTCTGTGCCAGTGCTTCTATTATTAAAACGCCTGGCATAACCGGTTCTTGTGGAAAATGCCCCTTAAAAAAATCTTCTCTGAATGTTACACATTTGTATCCTACTGCAAACTCACCCGGATTATAATCTTCAATATAATCCACCAGCAAAAAAGGGTGTCGATGAGGAATAATTTCTTCAATTTGTTTTATACTTAAATGATTCATGCTCCACACCTCCAGAACTTTTATACAATCCGGAATAATGGCTGTCCGTATTCTACCGGCTGCCCATTCTCCACATAAATTTCTGCAACTTCTCCCGAAAAATCACTTTCAATATCATTCATAAGCTTCATCGCTTCTACAATAGCAAGAATCTGACCTTTTTCCACCCTGCTGCCAATTTTTACAAAAGGGGCTTCTTCTTCTCCCGGTGCTTTATAAAAGGTTCCCACAAGAGGGGATTTGATAATATTTCCTTTCCCGCCCTCGTTTTCTTCTGCTGTTATAATTTCCTGCTTTCCGGAAATCTGTCCGGGAACTACATTTGATGTATCCACAAATACAGGTGCGGAAACTTCTTTTTTTCCACATTTTACGGAAATTTTCACATTCTCTTTCTCATATTGAAAGGAAGTTACTTCTGAATCCGATACATGATCGATCAACTGCAAAATCTGTTCAAACTCCATTTTGTACCTCCCCTAAGCTTCGTACTCTTTTACAAGAAGTGTGCCATTATGCCCTCCAAATCCAAGAGAATTGCTCATTGCCACACGCACTTTCCCATAATAAGGTTTTCCGATCACATAATCCAGATTCATTTCTTCTTCACAGCTTTGGGTTCCTACTGTCTGATGAATAAACCCTTCCATAATGGATTTTACACATACAATAAACTCTACTGCTCCTGCCGCTCCAAGAAGATGACCGATCATGGATTTTGTAGAATTAACCTTTACATGTTCAGCTGCCTTTCCAAATGCCAGCCGGATGGCTCTTGTTTCAAAAAGATCATTGTGATGAGTTGCCGTTCCATGTGCATTGATGTAGTCAACCTCTTCCGGTTTTATACCGGCTTCATCCATAGCAAATTTCATAGCTCTTGCTGCGCCGCTTCCGTCTTCCACAGGAGAAGTAATATGAAAAGCATCTGCAGTGGCGCCATATCCTGCTACTTCTGCAAGAATTTTGGCTCCTCTTTTTTTAGCATGCTCAAGTTCTTCCAAAATCACAACACCAGCTCCCTCTCCCATAACAAAGCCACTTCTTTCTTTATCAAAAGGAATGGATGCACGGTTCGGATCCGTACTTGTAGTAAGTGCAGTTAAACCGGTAAACCCTGCTACTGCCACCGGACAGATCGCGCCTTCTGTACCTCCTGCGATCATAACATCTGCATCTCCATATTGTATGGCACGAAAAGCATCTCCAATACAATGTGTTCCTGTTGCACAAGCTGTTACCACATTTGTACATTTCCCTCTGGCTCCTGTTGCAATGGATATATTCCCTGCCGCCATATTGGAAATCATCTTTGGTACAAGAAGAGGATCTACTCTTGACGGTCCTTTTTCTATCATTTTTTTCACTGCGGTTTCGGTTGCCTGCAAACTTCCGATTCCTGAGCCAACTACTACCCCTACACGAAACGCATCTTCTTTTTCCATATCAAGCTCTGCATTTTTTACTGCTTCCAATGCAGCTGCCACCGCATACTGGGAAAACAACTCCATTCTTCTTGCAGCCTTAAAATCCATATAATCCTTTGCTACAAACTCTTTTACTTCTGCTGCAAGTTTTACTTTATAATCAGACGTATCAAATCGTGTAATCGGACCAATACCAACTTTTCCTTCTTTGATCCCGTCCCAGAATGCTTCCACATTATTTCCAATAGGGGTAATAGCGCCAAGCCCTGTTACAACTACTCTTCTTTTCATATCATCCCTCCTGTTACATGGCCATACCGCCATCTACACAAAGCACCTGGCCTGTAATATATCCTGCCTCATCTGATGCCAGAAATCTTACCGCCTTTGCCACATCTTCCGGCTTTCCGAAATTTCCCATTGGAATTTCCGTCTTTGCAGATTCTTTAACAGACTCCGGCAGAGCTTCTGTCATATCTGTACAGATAAATCCCGGTGCAATGGCATTTACCGTAATTCCTCTTGATGCAAGCTCTTTTGCAGCTGACTTTGTAAGTCCGATTACTCCTGCTTTGGAAGCTGCATAATTAGCCTGTCCTGCATTGCCCCTCACTCCTACAACAGAAGTAAGATTAACAATTCTTCCATATTTCTGACGCAGCATTTGTCTGGAAACATGGCGCATACAATGAAAGGTTCCTTTTAAATTTACATCTATTACTCTGGAAAAATCCTCTTCTTTCATTCCCATAAGAATACCGTCTTTATTGATTCCTGCATTATTTACCAGAATGTGGATTTTTCCATATTTCTTTATGATATCCTTAAAGAAAATTTCACTTTCCGTAAAATCGGAAACATCGCATTTGTATATTTCTGCCAAACCGCCTTTGGCTTCAATCTCCATCTTTACTTCCCGTGCTTTTTCTTCAGAACCACAATAATTAATCACAACAAATGCCCCTGCTTCTGCAAGTTCCAGCGCAATGGCCTTTCCAATTCCTCTTGAAGCACCTGTTACAACCGCAATCTTTTTATCTGTCATATATTTTGCTCCTTTATTGCCTTTAACACCTGATGCATATCCTCTATTGTCTGGATATTATAAACCTGAACATTTCTGTTGATTTTTCTGATAAATCCGGCAAGGGTTTTGCCTGGTCCGATTTCCACAAAAGTATCTACCCCTGACAGGATCATATTTTCCACACTCTGCTGCCATTTTACCGGGGAAGAAATCTGTTGTGCCAAAAGCGGTTTAATACCATTTTTGTCCTCTATATACTTTGCACTCACATTTGTTACATATGGGATTTTTAGCGGAAAAATTTCCTGTTCTTCCAAAATTTTTCCAAGCTCTTTTCCCGCTTCTTCAAGCATTTTGCTGTGAAAAGGGCCGCTTACATTTAAAGGAAGCACTCTCCTGGCTCCCTGCTCTTTTAGTTTTTTAGAAGCTTCTTCAACCGCCTGTTTTTTCCCGGTAATTACAATCTGTCCCGGACAGTTATAGTTTGCGATTCCCACACCTTCTATCGAATCTGTGATTTCCTCTATTTTTTGTTGTTCCATTCCTAAAACAGCAGCCATTCCTCCTATTCCTGCCGGAACCGCTTTCTCCATCAAAATCCCTCTTTTTCGCACTGTTTTTATAGCGTTCTCAAGAGACATTCCTCCTGCCATCTCAATGGCACAATATTCTCCAAGACTTAATCCTGCCGTTACATCCGGAAGCAAACCATTTTCACATACTACATGTGCCATTGCCAGACACGTTGTAACAAGTGCAGCCTGCGTATACTCTGTAAGATCCAGCTGATCATTTTCTTCAAAACATAATGCCTTCATGTCAAGAGAAAGCCAATTAGAGGCCTGATCAAAAATTTCTTTTGCTGTATCGTAAGTCTGATAGAAATCTTTTCCCATTCCTGTTTTCTGAGCGCCCTGGCCTGGGAATACAAATGCGATCTTACTCATAAGCCAATGCTCCTTTCAGCACTCTTTCTGTTTCTTTTACAAGATCCCGGATCAGATTTTCACAGGTTACAATTTCTTTCACAAGACCGGCGCTCTGACCAGCCATCACACTTCCTGTTTTTACATCTCCATCTACCACTGCTTTTTTCAATCCTCCGAGGGTCAGCAGCTCCAGTTCTTCAAAAGACGCACCTTTTGCTTCCATTTCCGTATACTGTTTTGTCATTTGATTACGAATGGCACGTACAGGATGTCCCGTACTTCTTCCTGTAACTTTTGTATCAATATCTCTTGCCTTTAACACAAGATTTTTATAATTTTCATGTGCCCAGCATTCTTCTGTTGCTACAAAACGCGTTCCCATTTGTACTGCTTGCGCCCCTAACATAAAAGCTGCTGCAATCCCTCTTCCATCTGCAATTCCGCCAGCTGCAATGACAGGAATCTGTACTGCATCTGCCACCTGAGGAACCAGTGCCATGGTAGTGGTTTCTCCTATATGTCCTCCGGATTCCGTGCCCTCTGCTACAACAGCATCTGCTCCGCACCGTTCCATACGTTTTGCAAGAGCTACAGAAGCAACTACCGGAATTACCTTTATTCCAGCTTTTTTCCACATTTCCATGTATTTTTCGGGATTGCCGGCACCTGTTGTAACTACCTTAACCCCTTCCTCTGCTACTACCTTTGCCACTTCCTCTGCATAGGGACTCATAAGCATAATATTAACGCCAAACGGTTTATTTGTTCTTTTTTTCACTTCCTGAATCTGCTGGCGGACCCAGTCTGCCGGAGCACTTGCCGCTCCAATTAATCCCAGACCTCCCGCCTGTGACACAGCTGCTGCCAAATGGTATTCTGCTACCCATGCCATTCCTCCCTGGATAATGGGATATTCGATTCCAAGTAACCGGGTAATTTCCGTTTTCATAAGGTTTGCCTCCTGTTTCTCTGGTTTACTGTAATTTTCGGATGTATGCCTCCACATCACCAATCGTTTTTATTTCTTCCAGATCCTCAGAGGGAATCTCCACATTAAATTCTTCTTCCAGGGTCATAACCATTTCAAACAGATCAAGGGAATCTGCTCCCAGATCTTCTTTAAAAGAAGTCTCCTCTGTCAAAGTGTCCACGGATGCTCCTAATGCCTCTGCTGTAATTTCTTTAATTCTGTCTAACATATTTTTATTCTCCTTTTCACCATTTTAAAATACTTGCCCCACAGGACAGTCCTGCACCAAAGCCGGCCAAAACCAGCCATTCTCCCTGCTTCAATGCACCTTTTTTATTTAATTCATCCAACAATATCGGAATACTGGCAGATGAAGTATTTCCATAATTTTCTATATTCATTGGAAACTTCTCTTTATTTTCTCCAAGTCTCCTTGCTACTGACCCAATGATACGGGCATTTGCCTGATGCAAAATGTACCATGTAATTTCTTCTTTTGACATTTTTGCTTTTTCCAGAACTTCACTGATCATTTCCGGAACTTTCGTTACTGCAAATTGAAAAACTGCTTTCCCATCCATTCTCATGTATGTTTCTTCTGCCAATGGATTTTGCTCATACTTTTTTTGATTTCTGTTTGTAAGGGTAAGCACATGGCCTTTGTTCCCAATAGAACGGCTAACCTGTATATAAGTCCCCTCGTCTACGCTCTTCAGAACAACCGCTCCTGCTCCATCCCCAAACAGGATACTTGTGCTGCGGTCTTTCCAATCTGTAAGATTCGATAAGGTTTCTGCACCTATTACAATCGCATTTTTATAAATCCCCTGGGCAATGTATGCCTGAGCTGTATTCAGTGCAAACAAAAATCCAGTACAGGCAGCATTCAGATTAAAACATGTGGCATTTTCTGCTCCAATATTTTTTTGTACCTCACAGGCTATTCCCGGCATAATGTTTCCCGGAGAAATGGTTGCCACAAGAATCAGTTCAATTTCCTCTGGGCTCATTCCTGCATCATGCAATGCTTTTTTTGCAGCTTTTGATGCCAGATAAGCTGTCGTTTCTTCCTCAGAGGCAATATGCCTTCTGCATATACCGGTTCTTTCCTGTATCCACTGATCACTTGTGTCTACCATCTCTTCCAATTTTTCATTTCCCCAGATCATCTGAGGAAGACAGGAACCTGTTCCGCAAATTTTTCCTACCATATTTTCTTCCCGCCATTTTTATTTTAATTTAAAGTATTTTGACTTTCAAAGTATATCACACTATTTTTTTTTGTCAATAGCTGGTTTCACATATATAATAAAACTGCCCTGCTGACAGTTTTAATACCATCTGCAGGGCAGCCCCTTTTACCTGTAAATTATGCTATCACTTCGGCAGCACTACTTTTGACTCTGCCATGGAAGCATCCATATCATTTGTGGATACAGGTTTTAATGTATAAGTATATTCATATGTTTCATTAGATGGGATCTGATATTGTTCAAGCGGCTTTGCACCCCATGAATTATCTCCTCCAAGACCCATCTGTTTGTAATTCAGTCTCCAGATCACACGGTTACTTTCCGGAAGCATATAAGAATGCAGGTTATTGGTCAGTTCTTCCGGTGTATACTGAAGTGCGTTAAATTCCATCGGATGAGACGTCTTTGCAAGAAGACCTACGCCATCATCATTTGTCATACTAACCCATCTTACATCTGTACGGTTTCCTGTTTCCTGTGGTTTAATATAATCTACAAAGAAATCTTCTACTGTACTCTGATATAAGCCAACATTATATCCTGTTTTTCTGTCAATGTAATTTTCTTCCGGTCCTCTTCCATACCATGCTACATTATGGAATTCTTTCGGAAGAACAAGAAGGTTTCCTACCTCAGGGATCATTGGAAGATCTGCACTTCCCGGTTTCAATGTACTTGTGATTTCCACATCACCTGTTCCATACACTGTATAAACCTGTTTCCAGTCAGATTTCACGCTTGTAGGAAGTTTCGCTTCCACGGTAAATACAACTTTATTTTCTGTTTCTGTATCCACAGAAACTTCCGTCACTTTTCTTCCTGCTCCTGCATATCTCCAGTCAGAAAGTGTATTTGCAGAATAATATCCCAGATCACTGTCTGTAGGCGCTCTCCAGAAGTTCGGAGTCGGTCCCTGTTCCAGAAGCTGTACACCCTGGTAAGTAAAGGAATCAATGGTTCCTTTTTTCTTGTTGAAATTCAGTTCAAATTCATCACCTGTTACAAGTGTTGTCTCTTCTTCATCTTTTACAGTAAGTGCCGGAACCGCTGTGTCCTCCATAGCCTCAACTGCCGGAACATCATAAAAGAGCTTAAACTGTTCTTTGGCTACTTCAAATCCGGCCGGAGCCCAGGAAGTATCTTCTTTTAATGCAAAATTAAGATTTACAAAATACTCAGATCCTGCTTTGAGTTCAGGTTCTGTAAATGGAATTTCCAAAACAGTTTCTGTAAGTGGTTCAACATTCAGCTGATCATCTGTAAATTCTCCACTCTGGATTGGTTTACCATCTTCTATCAGTTCCCATGTTCCCTTAAAGGCATTAAGGTTTGTGAACAGATATTTATTTTCCAGTTTAACCGTTCCATTTGTAATATCATGGTTTGTAATACCAATATTCTGATACAGTTTCTTTACTTCTACCAGTTCAGGCTGAACCGTTCTATCGGCTGAAACAAGTCCATTTGCACAGAAGTTTTTATTATTTGGATTTCCTTCCGGAATATTCTGCCAGTCACCACCGAAACTGTTATACTGTTCCTGGCTGTAATTCTTTTCTGTTGTTTCTTCAAAATCCAGCCATACAACTGCATTTTCATCAGCTTCTCTGGTTTCATCCTTTAATTCTTCTGCGGTTAAAGCTGTTTTATAAATACGCACATTGTCAATAAGACCTTTGAAGTTTGCCGGAACATTTGGATTCTGTGCATCATATGTAATATCTGCACCGATTCCCACTGCATTTCCGCCGCCTGCAATGCCGGCCTCATCTTCTACAGAAGCAACCTCTTCATCATCAATATACAATTTTAAGGTTTTTCCATCATATGTACCAGCTACATGATGCCAGTTATCTGCCCAGTCTTCCGGTGTAGGAACAGATGCAGAAACTTTTTCATAAACGCCGTTTTCATCATCCCAGTTTCTGTTGTAGATGTAGCATTCCAGATAGTCCTCTGCCTTTTCTCCTGTTTCTTCATCAAAAATAACCTTTCTCTGAAGTCCATAGGATTCTGTGCACATCCACTCGTCGTTTCCTTTTGTAATAATTGGAGATGTCTCTTCAGATGCTTCCGGTTTTACCCATGCTTCTAATGTAAATGCATTGTGTCCACGGAAATTTAATGCCTTATCATTATAGCACTGTGCGTAACCGTCCATTGCCTTACCATCTTTTCCTTCTTCTGACAAACTGCCATTCAGGCGTACTTCAATATTTTTTCCTTCATTTGTCAGAATCTGATCGGTAGGTGTATCTACATAAATCGTCTGGTCTACCCAATCCCAGATGAAACCACCCTGAAGATTTGGATATTTCTCATAAACGTCCCAGTACTCTTTCAGGTTTCCAATACCATTTCCCATTGCATGTGCATACTCACACTGGAACGCCGGTTTTGTTCCATAATTTCCCCACCATACAAGCGGGTTGGAATATTTATCCATTTCATTTGGCTTATCTACACGACGATACATTCTGGACCATACATCCACTTCCGGAATATCACGATGTCCTTCATAATGAACCAGTCTGGTTGGATCTAATTCTTTACAAAGTTTTCCAAGTTCTGCCCATGTATCTCCATTATAGGACTCATTTCCAAGAGACCACAAAAGAATACATGGATGTACCTTACTTCTTTGGATCGCACTTGTCATACGATCTTTGCATGCAAGAATCCATTCCGGATCACTTTGTGGAATATAATCATTTACGCCATGAGATTCAATATTTGCTTCATCGATCATGTACAAACCATATTCATCACACAGTTCATACCATCTTGCCTCATTCGGATAATGAGAGTTACGAACTGCATTAATATTATGCTGTTTCATCAGCTTAATATCTTCGATCATGCTTTCTTCCGTAATGTGTCTTCCAGTTTCCCCGGATGTCTCATGACGGTTTACACCTTTAAACATAATCGGTTTTCCATTTACAATAATCTGAGACTGCGTAGTTCCTTTATTGATGATCTCCACTTCACGGAAACCTACGTTACATCCTGCGGTCTCTACAATATTGCCTTCTGCATCTTTCAGAGCCAGTACAAGCTGATACAAGTTTGGATCCTCTGCCGACCATTTCTTCGGAGCTTCCACATCTACCTGAACCTGTCCTTTTGCTTCTTTTCCATCAAAGGCAACTTCTACAGGCTTTGTAAATACTTCCTTTCCTTCTGCATCAAACAATGTTGCATCAACTGTATATCCTTCTCCTCCGTCTTCCGTATAACGGCGCAGTGTTGTTTCCACATTCAGAACTGCATTGTTATATTCTTCATCCAGATCTGTTGTGTAATTAAAATCAAAAATGGAAGCATTTTTGTCTTTACAGAACAAAAATACGTCTCGGAAAATACCGCTTAAACGAATGAAATCCTGATCTTCCAGATAGCTTCCATCTGACCAGCGATATACCTGTACAGAAATATTGTTCTGCTCTCCCGGTGCGTTCAGATATGGACTGATATCAAATTCTGAAGGTGTATAACTATCTTCGCTGTAACCTACATATTCTCCGTTCACCCAAAGATAAAATGCAGATTCTACCCCCTGAAATGATACGAATACTTCTTTTCCGTCCCATTCCGCAGGTGTTGTGAAATCTCTTCTGTAAGAGCCTACCGGATTATATTTCACTGGTGCAACACCAAGTTCCGGTGTTTCCACACCTTCCCACGGAAGCCTTGTATCCGTATATTTTGGATGGTCATATCCTTCTGTCTGCCAGTTTGATGGAACTTTAATGTCTGCCCATCCGCTTACATCATAATCGTTCTTATAAAATTCCTGATTTCTACCTTCCGGATTATCTGCAAGCTCAAATTTCCAGTCACCATTCAGCAACTGATAAGCAGGTGATTTTTCTTTATCACGTACTCTTGCATCTTCTACATTTGCAAAAGATACAAAACTTGTATGTGCATCTTCACGATTCACCTGATATGTTCCACGCTGATCATACCATTCTTCTCCCTTAAACTGGCTTCCGTCTATTTCTTTTTCTTCTGGAGCAGCTTCTTTGGAAAGTCCTGCCGCACCAGAACCATCCTTTGTTGCTTCCGCAGCACAAACACCCATACCGGATGATGCCATTGTTATTGCTAACGCAACTCCTATCCCTTTTTTATATAACTTTTTCATATCTACCTCCATCACCAGGTTGTTTTAATTTTGGCTTGGCCTTTACTCTGCCCTCCTTTCTGACCTTGCTACGACTCTGTGGATCACGGAACATGTAAACCTGAAACACATTTCCGTTCTGCCAATTTCCACAAAACTAATGGAATTATAACAACCTATTCTGACAAAGTACATATGTTTTTATTAGGTCATACTACAAAAATATTTGATTTTGTATATTTTTTTAGTTTACATTCGAAATTTTTTATGAAATTCACGCATAGTATTTTTTCTTTGGAAGATAAACAATCCGGCTAATACAAGAAGACTGATCCCCGAACATAACACCGATAAATGGGGAACTGTCACAGCTTTTACTGCAAGCAAAACAAGTGGGATACATCCAAATCCACATGCCTGAACAAGATAAAACAAGTACTCCGCCATTTCCAGACGCTGGATCCTGGCCACTGCAGGCATAGAACATAAAACCACAAGAGAGGCAATGGGAATTAAATAATTTACAGACCATCTGTGCCACCCTGTAAAACCATCCCACCCTGTACCGATCAGAGTAATGATAAGCAGCTGCCACATTTCATTTTTTAAAATATTTCTCCTTTTTCCATAGGCAACTGCCACAATGATCCATGCGCTGATCCCCGCCGCCGCAGCCATCCATGTCCAGGTAAGATGTCCTGAAAACATATAATTCGCCATGGCGCATATTATTACCGCTGCTATACAAAGGAATGTAAATGCCTGAAATACTTTTGCAGGAACATTTGATTTTTCTTTTTTATATCCCGGAAAATCATTTTCCATTTCCTGATAAGGAAGATTTCTCTCTTTTAGAACACGAAGGAAATTGCGCTGAATACTATCTCCCGAAAATCTGGAGGTAAACTCAAGTACAAGTTCATTTTTATAAGAACAGGAACAAAGCTGCATGGAATTTGTTCCCGCAAGAAATCCAAAGCGCTCTATATAATCTCCGTATTCTTCCGGAAGACGGATCACACCAATATTCGAATATACTGACGTAATGCTTCTTCCTCCATATCTTGCTCCTGCACGTAATCCGAACCGCTTCACTTCCAAAGGAACGGCTCTGACAAAAGGATTTTTCTCCAGCCTTACATAATCATTCATATGCATAGCAATCCGCTCTTTCATAAGTTCTTTTTCAAAAGTTTCTTTTACATGGCAAAGTACATCCTCAAATGTTGTACTTTCTTTAAATACATATCCAACTTCAATCCATCCAAAAAAATTCGCCATGGATTTTGAAGAAAAATAATTCCTGAGATTTACAGGGACCATAAGGGTAATAGGCTTACCAAGACGGCTCACCGGTATCTCCTCATGTATTGCCCATAAAAAAGCCGAAGCAATCAATACCGTAAGTGTTACCCCCTGACTTCTGGCAAATTCCAGAGTCTCTTTCACCGGAAGAATAATCTCTGTTACATGCATCCCGTACTGCCCTGTTCTTTCTCCTTTTAGCTGAACAGAAGGACGCTTTTTTTCCTTATTTTTCGGCATTTCTGTTTGATAGTGCTGGGCAAAACTGTCTTCTTCCTGATCCAGCCCTGTACTGTCTCCATCCACATCAAACTCCGGAAGATTCTCTTCCGGATGCACCAGCATAAGATAGTTTTTTACCAGTTCCTGTATAAAATGCATTGCCCCCGTTCCATCTGTCAGGGCATGAAATACCTCAAACTGAATCTGTTTTTTATAATATGTCACCTGAAATAACAAAGACTTCTTATCCGGGATATAAAGGGTACTACATGGCGGATCCTCTTCCTCTTTTACAACCGGCCATATATCCCGTCTTTCCAGATAATACCAAAATAATCCCTTTCGCAAAACCGCCTGAAACAGAGGATATTTTTCCATTGTGGCATCAAGAGCTTTCTGTAAAATTTCCGGTTCTACCGTCTCTTTCAGCTGACAGTAAAAACGAAATACCCGGGTATTATTTTTTCCTGTCACAGCCGGATATACAAGTGCTGCATTATCCAGTTTGCGCCAGTGAGAATATCCAAATTCTAACAATTTTCTATCTCCCTTTCCAAAAATTCATTCATGATCCCAAAACTTTCCTGCACATGAAAAAGCCGAATCCCAAGGGCAAAAAATCCATGAAGTGCTCCGGGAATACGATGCACTTCTGCATAGTTTCCTGCTTCTTTTAACTTTTTTGCATATACTTCCCCTTCATCCCGCAAAGGGTCAAACTCTGCTGTTAAAATCAAAGTAGCCGGAAGATTTTCGAGATTTTTTTCCTGAAGAGGCGAAAAATACGGATCATCACGATCTTCCGGTTTACTCTGGTATAACGTAAGATAGTTTTCCATCTTTGCAGCTGTTAAAAGATACCCTTCTCCATTTTCTTTTACAGAAGGATACACAGACTGCTCCGTATAACAATTATTTAAAGCCGGATAAATGAGAATCTGTTTGCACGGCAGAAACTCTCCTCTGTCTCTTGCCATCAATGAAACGGCTGCCGCCAGATTGCCTCCTGCACTATCACCTATGATCACAATTTTTTCCGGCTCTGTATTGAGAAGAAAACGATTTGTATATAATGCCTTTGCAGCTTCATAGCAATCCATAAGTCCTGTTGGAAACGGATATTCCGGCGCCAGCCTGTACTCTACGGAAGCAACGATCCTTCCTGTAGACTGGGCCATCCTGCTGCACACCCTGTCATAATTTTCTACACTTTCTGTTACCCATCCTCCTCCATGAAAAAACAATAATACCGAATAAGGATGTCCCTCTTCCGTTCCTTTTTTCATTGCTCTCTCTGTAGGAAAATATAAACGCACCGGGATTTCATGATCTCCATTATAAATTTTCGTGTCTAATTTTTTATAAAAAATCCTCATTGGATCCAGCCGTTTCAGATCAGCCAGCCGCCTGGCTGATTCCACCTCCATATTGCTGTAAGATAGAGCATGCAAAATTGCCCGCATTGTTTTCGATTTCATGAATACCTCTTTTCATCTTTACACAAAAATCATCAAAATAATACATAAAATAATTGGAAAAAGTCCTCCAATACCAAACGCAACACTTAAAATGCGATAAACCTTATCATCATACCCTACAATATATGACTGGGAGGGTTCACAGGGATTATACCTTATAGGAACCAATGTATTTTTCTTCGGTACACAAGTTGACATATATGCTCCTTCTCTTGTATATCGGATTCCATTTACATAATATTCATACACAGGGTGAGAACTTGTTCCTCCGCCTCCGTATTTTCTTTTTATATCAATGACAAGAGCCTCTGCGCTTTCTGTACATTTTTTACCCCTGCTATTTAAAATCTTTCTAAAGATCAAAGCCGGAATGAAAAATGCTAAAGAAAAAACACACATAAATAATATAAGTTCCAGATCCATACATACCTCCTGTTATAAGCTTATTTTTATCTCTTCTTCATAAAACCTAAAATAATAAAAACAAATCCCAGTACATAAAAAGTATAATTCTGTCTCATCATTGCACTAAACAATAATAAAATACCCACGCCAAAATATAAAGAACGCTCTGTGTTTTTTTTATCCATTTTTTATTCTTGCTCCTTATCAAATAAATATTTTCTAAATAAAAATCCCTCCGAAAACATTATACAACATTTCCGGAGGGATTCCCTATAAAATATTTACTTTTTAAATTTCATACCATTTGATTTCATTTGCTTCCATATGAAGATCAAAACTGCTTCCATCACCACGGTAAACAGTTGTATCCTGCGGCTCATAAGTGTTATTTACAACACAGTATTTTCCATTCTTCACATACGCATGAACTTCCACATTAAAGTTTGTGGAGAACCAGCGATGAAGCTTCTCATCATCCCCTGCAGACCAGAGAATTGCACGATAAAGAATACGGCTGTTTTCAAAGCTGTATGGAAGTCCGCTGATGTAAACACCACGTCCCTGTCCAAATTCTTTTACCGCCATCTGTACTTCCTGTTCTCTCTGAATCAGGATTTCCGTATCAGGAAGTGCAAAAATGTTTTTCTTTCCCTCTCCAAAATCTACATCTTTTGTACAATCGGAAAGAATAAAATGATCTTTATGTTCATCCCAGTTATACTTATCTCTGTTAAGGTTAAATCCATGTTCTTCTTCCACTCCAAGAATATCAGAAAGCTGGAAGAAACGTCCCTGCCACTGATGAGCAGCCGGCTCACCTACACCGATAAATCCGCCGCCTCTGTAAACAAATTCCTTAACAGCGGTAACAATCTTCTCATTTGTCCAGTATTCTCCACCACCGTAGGCAGTATCTGCATCTCCTACGTTAATGATTACATCAATATCTTTTAAGATGTCCGGATTTTCCAGAATATCTTCAAAGCTAATAAACTTCACATCAAAAGGAGCACCGCTTAATGCTTCGATAATTCCCGCATAAGAGTAGTTCTGTTTATAATAAATTGCATGATGTACCATATGATTGCCCCATGCACGCATTTTCCCCCAGCAGTTTAATACGGCTACACGTTCTACGCAGTATGGAGTTGTACCTGTAATGTTGTCATAAAGAGTACGGAATTCATCACATACACTTTCGATATATTCAACAAATTCCGGGAAATCCAGAGCAAGCTTTAAGTATCCGCCGTATCCGATTCTCTGAATCGGGCTTCTAAGAATTGCTCTTCTTGCTGTTACCCAGTTTACTTTTGCTTCTTTTACAGGATCTCCACCTTCATGGAAGGTATCCGGGAAGAAGTATGGAAGGAAACGTCCCTCTGTATATTTTACATTTTTAATATCGCTGATCAGACGAAGAGTTGCTCCATTTCCAACACTTCCTACAACCGCATCAACACCGATGGAAGCAAACTCGTCCATAAATGGTTCCATTCCGATCCAGTGATCTCCAAGGAACATCATGGCTTCTTTTCCATATTCATGTACAATATCTACCATTTCTTTTGCAAGTTTTGCAACTTCTCTTCTCTGGAAAGCCTGGAAATCACGGAATTCTTTGGAAGGAATACGATATGTATTGTTCATATATCCCTGATCAATAATAAATTCCGGACGGAACTTGTACCCTGCTTCCTTTTCAAACTGTTCCAGGATATATGGACTTACAGATGCAGAATATCCGTACCAGTCTACATATTTTTCTCTTGCAAGTTCATCAAAAATCAATGTGAACTGATGGAAAAATGTTGTGAAACGCACTACATCCACATAGGAATGTGTCTCAAGAAAACGGCGCAATCTTTTCAGAGAAAATTCTCTTGTAAGAGGCTGACGTACATCAAATGTCATCTGCGGTTCAACATCTTTCCAGTCATTTACAACTGCATTATACATATGAACCGGATCCCACATGATATAAGCAAGAAAACTTACTGTATAATCATGGAAAGGTACTGCCTGGATGACTACATTTCCGCTTTCTTCATCATAGTCCCATTTATCTGCAGGAACAGGTTCTCCTGTTGTACGGTCCATAACTTCCCACCAGCGTTTTTTATCATCACGGGTGTTTACTTTTAACATAGCCGGATAAATATGGTCCATCAGATGAATAGACAGACTGTCAGAAACTGCGCTGTAAAAATCTGTCATAATATACATCTGCTGAATTTCTTCCGGATGTGCCTTTGCCCACTCATTATCTTTTCTTGTTGTATAGTAAGTTGCATAAACTTTTGCATCCACTTCTTTAAGCTCTGCCGGAAATTCTGTTCCATCACAGTCACGAACTGCGTCTGCACCCCATTTCTTCAGAATTTCTAATGTCTGAGGGATTACATTTAAATCTGTAGGAATCGTTACACGCCCTCTCTTTTTTTCCATCTTTTTTCCTCCGTTTTTCACTGAATTATTCTTTTTTATTTCTGCTCAGCAATTTCTATAAAAAACATTATACTATATCTCCTTTGGTTTTTTCTATTCATATCTTGTTTTCCATTTTAAGATTCTTGCTTTTTTTATAAAATATTGCTTCCATCAGAATAAAGAATATGTTAGAATAAGCCGATTGTAAAATCCCTTGCTATTACACAATCTATAAATTCACTTTTTGAGGAGGAAAAATGGAACAAAGAAAAATTATTCAAGTAGAAGACAAAGTACCTGCAAAACTTTTGATTCCCTTAAGTATCCAGCATATGTTCGCCATGTTTGGCGCTACGGTTCTGGTTCCTTTCATTTTCGGAATCAACCCTGCTATCGTACTCTTTATGAACGGTATTGGGACACTTTTATTCATCGTTCTCACAAAAGGAAAAGCACCTGCCTACCTTGGCTCCAGTTTTGCATTCCTGGCTCCTGCCGGTATTGTAATCAGCCAGATGGGATACGAGTATGCCCTTGGCGGCTTTGTAGCTGTTGGTTTTTGCGGCTGTATCCTGGCATTTATCATTTATAAATTCGGCTCTTCCTGGATTGACATTGTACTGCCGCCTGCAGCAATGGGACCAGTTGTTGCCCTGATCGGTCTGGAGCTTTCCGGAAGTGCAGCCGGCAATGCTGGACTTCTTGATGAAGTTATTGATCCAAAGAACGTAATCGTATTTCTTGTTACCCTTGGCGTCGCTGTTTTTGGAAACATCCTGTTCCGCGGTTTCTTATCGGTTATCCCTATTTTAATTGCCGTAATCGCAGGATATGTTGCAGCTCTTTGCTGTGGAATTGTTGATTTTGCAGAAGTAGCATCTGCTCCTCTGTTCGCTCTTCCTAATTTCCAGCTTCCAAAATTTGATATGACTGCCATTATCATCATCCTTCCCGTACTTCTCGTTATTACCTCTGAACATATTGGACATCAGGTTGTAACAAGTAAAATTGTAGGAAGAGACCTTTTAAAAGATCCTGGTCTGCACCGTTCTCTGCTGGGCGACAACCTGTCCACCATGCTTTCCGGTATGATCGGATCTGTACCAACTACAACTTATGGAGAAAACATTGGAGTTATGGCTGTTACAAAAGTATACAGTGTTCGTGTAATCGCCGGTGCTGCAATTCTCTCCATCATCTGCTCCTTTGTGGGGAAACTTTCTATGCTGATCCAGACAGTACCCGGACCTGTTATCGGTGGTATTTCATTCCTGTTATATGGTATGATCGGAGCTTCCGGTATTCGAATCCTGGTAGATTCCAAAGTGGATTACGGACGTTCCAGAAACCTGACCCTTACTTCCGTCGTATTTGTTACCGGCCTTTCCGGTATTTCTGTAAAATTTGGAAATGTAGAACTTACAGGTATGGTCCTTGCATGTATTGTTGCCATGATCTTAAGTCTTATTTTCTATATTCTGGATAAGTTTCATCTTACAAACGACAGAGAAGAAGCATAATTAATAATAAACTAAACAGGCAGAGAGCTTAGAAAACCGCTCTCTGCCTGTTTGTTTTATGCATTGCTTGCTGCTATTTTTACTCTGCTCCACAGGTTACTGATAATCTTTTTCGTCTTTTCATTATAAACAAAAACTTCGTCTTTCTCATTTCCTGACCGCGGAATATAGGAGTTAGCGCCTTCATAATCACCGCCTTCTCCATACAATGTTTCCATAACTTCTTTATTTGCAGATGTATAGCCCACATAACTGGAGTTATCATATGCCCCATCATAACTGGAAGCATAATTAATAAAGGCATGTGCAAGTTCCGGATTTTTAGCATTTTTAGGAATGACCATAGCATCAGACCAAAGATTTGTCCCTGTCTCCGGGAGATAATATCCCATGTTTTCATTTTCAGAAATTACATAGGTAGCATCTCCGGAATAGATCAGACCAAGTGCTTTTCTCCCCTGCGCCATATTATCAATAATCTCATCTGTTACAATTTCCGGCTTCATTGTCTGCACACATTTCACAAGCCAGTCATAAGCTTTTTGTATTTCCTGTTCATTTTCTGTATTCATAGAATATCCCAGGGCTTTCAAGGCCATCATAAAAGAATCTCTCTCTGAATCATAAAGATAAATATCGCCTTTATACTTCTCATTCAGGAAAATATTATACCCCTGTTCCTCCAGGTCTTTTACATCAACCTTTGTTTTGTCATATACAATACCTGCCGTTCCCCAGAAGTACGGAACGGAATATTCATTTTTAGGATCATAAGGAAGTCCTTTTACATCTTCAACCAAAAGATCCATACAGTTTAACTTATCATAATCCAGTTTCTGCAAAAGATCCTCATCTATCATCCTTTGGATCATATAATCACTTGGTACAAGAACATCATAGGATTCTCCGTTTGCTACTTTAATATACATCTGCTCATTGGATTCAAAATTCTCCATTATAACAGTAGCACCTGTTTCCTCTTCAAAATCTGCCAGGATATTCTCCCCTGTATATTCGCCCCAGTTATATAAATGCAACGTCTGCCCTTCGAAAGGACGTGCCACACCTTTTCCTCCAAATCGTACAACAGACACTACGGCGATCAGCACGGCAAGAACTGCGGCCACTGCCGGAAAAGCATGTCTCCTTCTGGTATTTTCCCTGTGTTCACGCTTTGCCGCAAATATTGGCACAACATTGATCACAACCAGAACAATGGTAATAAGTACAACCACCAGTGTAGAAATCGCATTAATACTTGGATTCATTCGCTTGCTCATGGTATAGACCATAATACTTAAGTTTTTAACTCCTCGCCCTGTTACAAAGTAGGAAATAATAAAATCATCTACTGACATGGTAAAGGCAATGAGAGCACCTGACACAATCCCTGGCGTAATCTGCGGAACCACAACTTTTACAAGAGCTTTCCATGGTGTTGCCCCAAGATCCATCGCCGCATCAGCCAGATTGGGATCAAGAGAACGAATCTTTGGCATAACAGACAGCATTACATACGGGATACAAAATGCAATATGTGCCAGCAGCATCGTCATATATCCTTTCTCAACACGAAAGGTAATAAAAAGAAGCATCAATCCAATCGCTGTAACAATTTCCGGATTCATCATAGGGAGATTATTGATCTGCTCTACCAGTCTGCGCAGGATCTTCTTTGATTTACTAAGACCAATTGCAGAAATAGTCCCCACAATAGTCGATACAAACGTAGCGATCAGGGCAATCCCAAAGGTTGTATATAAAGCCTCCATCATATCCCCTGATTCCAGCATATGCCGATACCACCGCAGAGAAAATCCGCTGAAATGTGTTAGGGATTTTCCTTCATTGAAGGAAAACACAATCATATAGGCAATAGGAAGATAAAAGAATATGATAATCAGGATCATTAAGATCTTCCCAAAGGAATGTTTCTTTTTTTTCATTCCATTATTCCTCCTTCCCACCATGATTACGCACTTCCACCCTGCGTACCGCCATCATAAGAAGCATCATGATAATCGCCATGATCATGGAGATCGCGCTTCCAAAGTTCCATTCCCCAACTGTAATAAACTGGTTTTCAATCATATTTCCGATAAGGAAATACTGTCCGCCTCCAAGAAGTTTTGGAATAAAAAAGGAACTTACCGCCGGGAGAAAAACAAGGGTAATCCCGTTTATTACACCTGGTATGGATAAAGGAAGCGTTACCCTGCAGAAAGTCTGATAAGGTCTTGCTCCCAAATCTGCACTTGCCTGTAAAAGTGCGCCATCCATCTTACTTAAAGATGTCTGGATCTGTAAAATCATAAAAGGCAGAAAATTATATACCATTCCAAGAAGAACTGCCCCTTCTGTATACAAAAGTTCTACATTTCCAAATCCTAAAAATCCTAAAATCTTCTGTACCAGTCCCCCTTCGCTTAAAAGTCCGATCCAAGCATATGTTCTTACAAGCATGTTGATCCACATGGGGATGGTGATACATAAAATCAAAATGTTCTGTACCTTCTCTCTGCTTCCTGCTATAAAATAGGCCACAGGATACCCAAGCAGAAGACAGATTACGGTAGTTTTTACTGCAATTAAAATAGAACGCCAGAGAATCATCAAAAAATCATGGTCAGTAAAAAAAGTGATATAATGCTCCAGCGTAAAGCTAAACGGAATAATGCTGTTCCCGGAATCCATAAAGGAATAGACTGCAATCAGCCCCATGGGAAGAAGAAGCATCAAAACCGCCCAGACAATATATGGCAGCGCAAGCTGCGAAAATTTCTTCATTAGTATCCCACCTTTGACATTACATGGATATCTTCCGGTAAAAATGTCAGTCCGACCTCCTGACCTTCCTCCGAATAATCTGTTGTATGGATCTTTAATTCACGACCTGCTGTCTGGAAGGTAATCTTATAAATTCCCTCTGTCACATTTTCAGGCTCAAAATCATAATCCACACTTAAGTCTACGCTCTGATTTTCATCACTTAATTTCCATCCCTGCGCATTTGCCCAGGTTTTAAGATCTGTATCAAGCGCCTGAGATTCCAGGATCTCATCTACTGTTTTCTGAAAATTAAATGCCATAACGGCTTCATTCGCTTTTTCATTTTTCACAAAAGGCTGATCCACAACATAGATCATCCTTTCAATCTTCGTTCCGTTTACCGTAGTAAATACAACCGGATAATGCCCTTCTTCTTTTGATACTTCATAATCTACTCTTGCAATGGAAACATATTCCTCATCTTCTACTGTCCATGCCTGCGCATTGGAAAGAGCGATTACTTCTTTATCATCAAGATTTTCCACATCGTCAACATCCACGTAGAAATTATTGGCACTTATCTTTTCTTTTCCATCTTCACTTGTCACATCCTGATTTCGTATCACACGCATATCTACGGTTACGCTTGTACCTGGAACGGTCTCTACGATAATTTCATAATGAACACCTTTAAAAAGCACACTGCAGACTTCTCCTGTAAGTTTTCCATCCTTCACATCTACAATATCAATATCTTCCGGACGGATCACCACATCCACCTTCTCATTTTCCTTGAATCCAAAATCCACACAGTCAAACACCAGATCGTCAAACTGTACTTTATAATCCTCCAACATCACTCCCGGAAGAATATTGCTTTCTCCAATAAAGTTTGCAACAAAACGATTGGACGGCTCATTATAAATATCCTCCGGCGATCCTACCTGCTGGATTTCACCGTTATTCATAACCACAATCTTATCTGACATGGTAAGCGCCTCTTCCTGATCGTGCGTAACAAAAATGAAAGTAATTCCTACTTCCTGCTGAATACGCTTCAGTTCGTACTGCATTTCTTTTCTCATTTTCAGATCCAGCGCTGCCAGCGGCTCATCGAGAAGCAAAACCTTCGGCTCATTGATAAGCGCCCGGGCAATGGCTACTCGCTGCTGCTGTCCGCCTGAAAGAAGTGTTGTATTCTTTTTTTCATAACCTTCCAGGCCAATCAGTTTTAACATTTTCATGACCTTCTGATCAATAATATCCTTACTTACTTTCTTTAATTTCAATCCAAAAGCAATATTTTCATATACATTTAAATGAGGAAACAGTGCATATTTCTGAAACACTGTATTCAGCTCCCTCTCATATGGAGGCTTTTTGCTGATTTCCTCCCCATCAAAAATAACTTTTCCTTCATCCGGATCCAGAAATCCGCCTAAAATACGCAGAAGTGTCGTTTTACCACATCCACTCGGACCTAACAGGGTTACGAATTCATTTTCATAAATATCCAGATTAATTCCCTTCAGCACAATCTGTCCATCAAAATTTTTTACAATATTTCGAAATTCAATAATTTTTTTCTCTTCCATGTAAAAGCTTTCACCTGTCCTTCCCTCATTTTTATAGTTCATTACAATTATACATATTTTCAAAAAAAAAGACAGTCTATACTGTCTTTTTCATAAAGAAATTTTATTGCTTCTTATTTCGTACCTTCAATCTGGCTCAAACACTTACGGAACTGGAAGAAAAATAAGATTGCGGTAAACGTTACTGCCAAAAAGTCCGCAATTGGTTCTGCCATATAAACAGACATTGTTTTATCACGGATCACATGAGGCATAATATAGATAAGCGGCACCAAAAGTACAAATTTACGCATAACCGCTACGATAATAGAAGACCCTGCCTTTCCCAAAGAAGTAAATGTCATCTGACATGCCATCTGGATACCGAAAAGGAAAAGACAGCCTGTATAAATACGAAGCGCTGTTTTCGTAAATTCCAGAAGTGTCGGATCCGGAGTAAACATTCCGGCAAATCCCTGTGGAAATACCATAATAAAAAGCCAAAGCAAAAAAGCATAACTTAAACTCACTTTTAAAAGAAGCTGAAAGGCACCTTTTACACGTTCCACATTTTTAGCGCCGTAATTATAACTGATAATTGGCTGCGCTCCCTGTCCAAGTCCCTGAAGAGGCAGCATGGCAAACTGCATAACACTTGTAAGGATCGTCATAGCTCCAACTGCAATATCGCCTCCATATTTTAAAAGAGAAGAGTTAAAACATACAGAAATCACACTTTCACTTGCCTGCATAATAAAGGTAGCCAAACCAAGTGCAACACTTGGAAGAATAATGGATTTCTGAAGACCGAGATTTCTTTTTCGAATCTTAAGAACCGTTTTCTTTCCCAAAAGGAAAGAAAGAACCCAGATACAGGAAAATGCCTGCGAAATAATGGTTGCAAGCGCTGCACCCTTCACTCCAAGTTTCAATCCAAAAATAAAAATAGGATCAAGAATAATATTGGAAACTGCACCAATTAACACAGATAACATTCCTGTCCTGGCAAATCCCTGCGCAGTAATAAACGCATTCATTCCCAGGGTAAGTTGGACAAAGATAGTACCTACTGCATAGATATTCATATAATTTACGGCATATGTAATGGTATTCTCACTGGCACCAAAAGCCATAAGAAACTTTTCGTTCCAAATAAGAAGAACCGCCGTAAGAATAACGGAAATAATAATCTGCAATGTAAAACAATTTCCCAGCGTTTTTTCAGCGTAATCTTTTTCCCCTTTTCCCATAAAAATCGAGGCCCGCGGTGCTCCACCGTTTCCTACAAGTGCAGCAAAAGCCGTTACGATCATAATAATGGGCATACAGACACCAACACCTGTAAGGGCAAGGGCTCCCACTCCCTCAATATGGCCTATGTAAATTCTGTCTACAATGTTATAAAGCATGTTAATAATCTGTGCTGCCACTGTAGGAACAGCAAGCTTAAGCAAAAGTTTGCCTATGGGCTCTTTTGCAAGAAAATCTCTGTCTTCTTTCATTTCTTCTCTCTCCTTTTTAGTGCCTCTTTTGTATTCTCCATAACACGTTGGCTTAACTCTTCCAGAAGCTTTTTATCCTCTTCTGTAAATCCACTGAAAAGCTCTTCATGAAACTGCTGTTTTTTCAACTCTACTGCATCCGTTACAGGCTTCGCTTTCTGAGAAAGTTTAAGATGCACCTTTCTTCTGTCCTCTTTATCCTGATATCGAAGCAGGAATCCTTTTTTCACAAGCAACTCCACACCCTGAGAAACATTCCCCTTTGATAGCATTCGAAGTTCTACAATATCAGCTGCGGTGTCTTTCCCCGGATTGTTATAAAGAAAACTTACGATGTTTGCCTCCAGCAAAGATAACTCATACTTTAAGCACACCTGCTTCAGCATACTTTCATGAAGCTTTATTACACGGCGTATATTCATAAGATAATCCGTCGTAGACATTCTGCTCCCCCTCTTCCCAAATACTGTTCTATGCCAAACAGTTCTATTAAGAACTTTATTGCAAAGGATATTATACCTTTTCATTATTTTTGTCAAGTTTTTTTGCTTTTTTTTTAATTTTTTTAAATTTTAACACAATTTACCCTTATTTTTTTTGTACGCACCAACAAATTATTAAGAAAGCGCAAAAAACCTTGAGCTTTTTCAAATTTTCCATATAATATTAGGTAACAAAGGAGGAAAAAAACATGCCAAAACGAAATGATATACATAAAGTACTCATTATTGGATCCGGTCCTATTATTATCGGACAGGCTTGCGAATTTGACTATTCCGGCACACAGGCTTGTAAAGCACTGCGTAATCTGGGATACGAAATCGTCTTAGTAAACTCTAACCCTGCAACTATTATGACAGATCCGGAAACAGCAGATGTTACTTACATCGAACCATTAAATGTAGAACGTCTGGAACAGATCATTGCAAAGGAACGTCCGGATGCTCTTCTTCCAAACCTTGGAGGACAGTCCGGTTTAAATCTTTGCTCTGAATTGAACAAAGCCGGAATTCTGGAAAAATACAATGTAGAAGTAATTGGTGTACAGGTTGATGCCATTGAACGTGGAGAAGACCGTGTAGAATTTAAAAAAGCCATGGACAAACTTGGCATTGAAATGGCAAGAAGCGAAGTTGCCTACTCTGTAGACGAAGCTCTGAAAATTGCAGATGATCTTGGTTATCCTGTAGTTCTTCGTCCGGCCTACACAATGGGCGGCGCCGGCGGCGGTCTTGTTTATAATCGCGAAGAACTGAAAACGGTATGCTCCAGAGGTTTGCAGGCAAGTCTTGTAGGACAGGTTCTTGTAGAAGAATCTATTCTTGGCTGGGAAGAACTGGAACTTGAAATTGTACGTGATGCAGACAATAACATGATCACTGTATGTTTTATTGAAAACATCGATCCTCTTGGTGTTCATACCGGAGACTCTTTCTGCTCTGCACCTATGCTCACCATTTCTGAGGAATGTCAGAAACGCCTTCAGGAACAGGCATATAAAATTGTAGAATCTGTTCAGGTAATTGGTGGTACAAACGTACAGTTCGCTCATGATCCTGTAACAGATCGTATTATTGTAATCGAAATCAACCCTCGTACTTCCCGTTCCTCCGCACTTGCATCGAAAGCAACAGGATTTCCAATTGCTCTTGTATCCGCCATGTTAGCAGCAGGTCTGACACTGAAAGATATTCCTTGCGGAAAATACGGCACACTTGATAAATATGTACCGGACGGAGATTATGTAGTAATTAAATTTGCACGTTGGGCTTTTGAAAAATTCAAAGGGGTAGAAGACAAGCTTGGCACACAGATGCGTGCAGTAGGCGAAGTTATGAGTATCGGCAAAACTTATAAAGAAGCATTCCAGAAAGCGATCCGCAGTTTGGAAACAGGACGCTATGGACTTGGCCATGCCAGAAATTTCGATACCATGACAAAAGAAGAACTTCTTCATATTCTTGGTACTCCATCCAGCGAACGTCATTTTGTTATGTATGAAGCTCTTAGAAAAGGCGCTTCTATTGAAGAACTTCACGAACTTACAAAGATCAAACCATATTTCATCGAACAGATGAAAGAACTGGTAGACGAAGAAAATGAACTTCTTGCTAACAAAGGAAGTCTCCCATCTGACGAGATGCTTACTTCTGCTAAAAAAGACGGTTTCTCTGATAAATATCTGAGCCAGATTCTGGAAGTTCCGGAAGAAGATATCCGTAACCGTCGTATTTCCATTGGCGTAGAAGAAGTATGGGAAGGCGTTCATGTAAGTGGAACTCCAGACAGCGCTTACTATTATTCCACATACAATGGTCAGGATAAAAACCCTGTTTCTGCTGAAAAACCAAAGATCATGATCCTTGGCGGCGGTCCAAACAGAATTGGACAGGGAATTGAATTTGACTACTGCTGTGTACACGCTTCCCTTGCCCTGAAAAAACTTGGATTTGAAACCATTATTGTAAACTGTAATCCGGAAACTGTTTCCACTGATTACGATACTTCTGACAAATTATACTTTGAGCCTCTTACTCTTGAAGATGTTTTAAGCATCTACAAAAAAGAAAAGCCTCTGGGTGTAATCGCACAGTTCGGCGGTCAGACACCTCTGAACCTTGCAGCAGAACTTGAGAAAAACGGTGTTAAAATTCTGGGAACATCCCCTTCCGTTATCGACCTTGCAGAAGACCGTGACCTGTTCCGTGCTATGATGGAAAAACTGGAAATTCCAATGCCGGAATCCGGAATGGCAACAACAGTGGAAGAAGCCATTGCTATTGCAGAAAAAATTGGTTATCCTGTTATGGTTCGTCCTTCCTACGTTCTTGGCGGACGAGGCATGGAAGTTGTATACGACAGAGACAGCATGACAAACTACATGAAAGCTGCAGTAGGGGTGACTCCGGATCGTCCGATCCTCATCGACCGTTTCCTGAACCACGCTCTGGAATGTGAAGCTGATGCGATCAGCGATGGTACACATGCATTTGTACCGGCTGTTATGGAACATATTGAACTTGCCGGCGTACATTCCGGTGACTCTGCATGTATTATCCCTTCTGCTCATATTTCTGCTGAAAACGTAGAAACCATTAAAGAATATACTCGTAAGATTGCAGAAGAAATGCATGTAAAAGGTCTTATGAATATGCAGTATGCCATTGAAAATAATAAAGTGTACGTTCTTGAAGCCAATCCAAGAGCATCCAGAACAGTACCTCTTGTTTCCAAAGTATGCAACATCCGTATGGTTCCTCTTGCAACCGATATTATTACTTCCGAGCTTACAGGACGTCCTTCCCCTGTTTCCGCTTTAAAAGAACAGATTATTCCATACTATGGCGTAAAAGAAGCGGTCTTCCCGTTTAATATGTTCCAGGAAGTTGACCCGATCCTTGGACCGGAAATGCGTTCTACCGGAGAAGTTCTTGGCTTATCTCCATCTTACGGAGAAGCATTCTATAAAGCACAGGAAGCAACACAGTCCAAACTTCCTCTTGAGGGAACGGTATTAATTTCTGTAAATCGTAAAGATAAAGAAGAAGTTGTAGAAGTAGCCAAAGGATTCCATGAAAACGGATTCAAAATCCTGGCAACAGGAACTACTTTTGAACTTATCAGCGAAGCTGGAATACCGGCAGAAAAAGTAAAAAAACTTTATGAAGGCCGTCCAAATATCCTCGATATGATTACAAACGGCAAAGTAGATCTGATTCTGAACTCCCCTGTTGGAAAAGACAGCGTTCATGACGACAGCTACCTTCGTAAAGCAGCCATTAAAGCAAAAGTTCCTTACATGACTACCATCGCAGCAGCAAAAGCAACTGTAAAAGGTATTCAGTATGTGAAATCACACGGATCTCAGGATGTAGAATCACTTCAGAAACTTCATAGTGAAATCCGTCACAAAGAAGATTAAAATAAAAGAGCCGTCCATCAAATTTAATATGGACGGCTCCTTTCATTAACTTTTCAAAGAAATATTTCCAAATTTTATTTCCTGCTGATATTCTTTAGGGGATAACAAATATGTCTTTTTAAATACTTTGGAAAAATAGGAAGAAGAGTAATATCCAATCTGACTGCTTAATTCTTTTACACGCATTCCATCTTGAAGCAGCTGCTTTGCCTTTTCCATACGAACTTTTGTAAGAAAATGTCCAACCGTTTCTCCGATCTCTGCCTTAAACAGATCATTTAGGCGATTCACTCCCATTCCAACATATGCAGCTACATCTTCAATACTTAAGTCCGGCTTTCCATATTCTTTTATAATGTAACGAACTGCATAATTCACATGTCTGGAACATCCCATTGTCTGCTCTTCTTTTTTATATTCCAAAATTTCCCTGCATTTTCTTCCCATCCAAGCGCTCATTCCTGAAACAGTAAAAAATTCTTTTGTTTCTTCTTCGCCAAGAGTAAATACCTTTTTTTCCTGAATGTTAAAAAGTCTTTTCTCATACTGATAAAATATATCTAATACCTGATCTGTTAATTCGGAAAAAACCTCATAGTTCTTGCTCTTTTCAGCCTGAACAAATATTTCTGAAAATTCTTCCAGACAGGCATCCGCCCATCCCTGCTCCAGGTAACTCTCAAATTTTTCCAGGGATGGGATTTTTTTTACTGTCTTAGGCTTTTCATAAAAAAAAGCATCCAAAGCCATATTTTCTCCTTCAAAATATCTTTGAGAAAACAGCCATTCCTTATTCTGATACTCTCTTTTACAGTGCGACATATCCGCCTGTCTGCAAATAAAAAAGACAGAAAAACTTTCTCCCGTTGCCTCCAATAGCGTTTTTTTCAAACAGCTTCCTCTTTGCGTTAAATCCCCACCGCTCTCATAAAAACAAAGATAGCGATATGGCGACAGATGGGCAACTCCTGCTACTTCTCCCTGTTCCTGTATCAGCTGCATGACCAACTGCTCATCTACCAGCCTTCCCGCTTTTTCTACTACTCGCTCTGCTGCCGGAAGAATATGATCCTGCTCTAATACCATAAAATCTAATTTCCCAGGAAACAAATAAGAAACCATTTGCTGACTGGAACCGGCTTTTCCCAAAAAATAATTGCTAATCTGGCACTGCATCACACATTCCCGCAAAGCTTTTTGATTCTCTGTTTTTCTCACAATCTCAGGCAGTATCTTTTTCCATTCTTCTCTGGAAAGTTCACCTTCAGCATAATACCCTTCTGCATGTAATTGCAAAGCTACCTTTAGTTTTTCATAAGATTTTTCTTTACTAAAAAAAATCAGCTTTGTCTGTGGACTTTCTGCATGTATCTGCTCTGCAATCTTTAAACCGTCTTTTCCGGAAAGCTCCAACTCTAAAAACACAAGTTCCGGACGTTCCCTGAAAAAAAGTTCCACAGCCTCCTCTCCGGATCCAGCTGTAAATATGCGTTTCACAAAAGGCTCTTTTCTTAATTCAAAGCCTTCCCGATCCATTTTACTCTTTTCATTTCCAACAAGTAAAACTGAAATCATTCTTTTTCCACCCATTAAAAATTTCTTTGCACACTTCTATATAACCAAATGATTTCTTTGGCACATTTCCGATTATAACGCATATTTATAAAAAATTATATTCTATATTTTTTTATTATGTATGGAATTTTTTTACTGGTGATGCAAAGCAGCCAATGTACTTCCATGATTTCCATAATTCAGATTCTGACGTGCCGCCGTTAATACCACTTCATCACAAAATCCATGATATTCCCCACGGTTATATGCTGTGATCAGAACTGTATACGCTCCATTATCATGGGCATGAAATCACTGTCTTCCATTGCTGTAATATCAAGTCCCAAACGCATAAAACGATTCTGCATTTCCCGTGCAGCAAGGCCTGAACTCCCTTTTCCATACACAAACACTCTTGCTCCTTCTGCCATATGATCTACAATTCGGCGAAGCTGTTCTTCGGCTGCAAGATTATAGCTTTTATTCAGAATCTCCTGATAAGCTTCAAAAACAGTCCTTACCTGATCTGTAATGATTTGATCGGTACCATTAAAAGTTTCCTTATACCGAAAAATAAACTCTCTATATCCCTTAAATCCACAACGCTTTGCAAACCGTGATAAAGTTGCCTCCGATACAAAAAGATGCTCCGAGATATTTTTAGAAGAGAAATCCATTTTCACCCTGTTTTTAATAAAAAAATCTGCAACTGTCTTCTCCAATGAAGACATGTTTTCATAGTGGCTTTCAATTACCGGTATAACTGTTTTTTCGTAATATTTCACTTACTGACACCTTCACTTTCTACAGTTTTGATAGTGATAGAATGCGCCTAGCATACCTGCATTATTTTGATGTTCAGCAAATGTTAGTGTCGTCTTCTCCGCAATGCCAGATACCAGATATCGATTTAATGCTTCCGTAAGTAAAGGCTCCCAGTAGTCTTTCCTAGACATAATTCCTCCGCCCAGAATTACCATTTCCGGATTCAGCACGTAACAAATATTTGCAATTCCCTTACCAAGGATATCTGCCATCTCTTTCGTAGCATGGATACAGGTCTGATCTCCTGCTATGGCTTTTTCTAAGATTATTTTACCATTTAATTGACCAGACTGTAAACTTTTTTTGCTTTCAACTTTTTCTACAAGGCTGCGACTGGATGCAAGATCCTGAAAAGCCCCCCTTTCTAAACACATATATCCTACTTCACAGGCACTATTGCTAAATCCATGAAAAATTTCTTTATTTATAACAATACATCCTCCGATTCCAGTTCCTACAGTAAGACACAGACAAATGTTAGAATTTTTACCTGCTCCACTTA
>JARIAR010000002.1 GCA_029257805.1 Blautia sp. | reverse complement strand
ATTTCTTGGCGATACGGAAACGCATCTCCATTTGTTTTTAGTTTACCAGATTCTCCCTATTTCGTCTACTATTTTACATAAAAAAGTACTTGCATTTTATTCAAAATTCCTATATAATTAATCACGATTCATGGATGGATTCCCGAGTGGCCAAAGGGGGCAGACTGTAAATCTGTTGGCAACGCCTTCGAAGGTTCGAATCCTTCTCCATCCATTATGCCGATGTGGCTCAATTGGCAGAGCAGCTGATTTGTAATCAGCAGGTTATCGGTTCGAGTCCGATCATCGGCTTAAAAGTCTATATTGCCGCGGGATGGAGCAGTCTGGAAGCTCGTCGGGCTCATAACCCGAAGGTCATAGGTTCAAATCCTATTCCCGCTACTTATGCCCAGATAGCTCAGTTGGTAGAGCAGAGGACTGAAAATCCTCGTGTCGCTGGTTCGATTCCGGCTCTGGGCATTCTATCTGCAAGATATCTCACAGATAGAAATAAAATTTAATAAGGAGCATTAGCTCAGTCGGTAGAGCACTTGACTTTTAATCAAGTTGTCCGGGGTTCGAATCCCCGATGCTTCATTTGTTAGATACTGGAAATCATTTATGGTTTCCAGTATTTTTTTGTTCTAAATAAAAAAATAAGAGCATAAAATAATAGTAGCTAAAAAAGATATAGAAGATGCGCACTTTAATATCGGACAGGCTATAAGAAAAGGAGGATTTTTATGAAGACTTTAAAAGATCAGTTTTATTTGGTAATTTCAATATGTTTATGTTTTATAAGAAATCTTCTTTTAGACAATTGTGTTAAGATAGAGCAGACAGTGAATTCAGTAATAAATCCACTGTCTGCTTGTGTAAAAAGTGGATATGTATCAGGAAATAAAAGAGTAAATGTGGATACTTTATTAATCAGTGGAAAAGGAAACGGTAATCGAACAAATTTCACTATGTGTTCCTATCCGCATTTCAGGTCCCCATAAACCGGCACCGGAAGTTACAATGTTGTGCATGTTTCCCTTTTTGATATAACCACATGGATTTTCCCAGAAAAGTTTTATAGTGAGATTTCCAGGAAAAATTTGTCCATTATGTGTGTGACCGCAAAAAGAAGCATCTACACCTGCCTTAGAGGCTTCTACAAGTTCTTTTGGCTGATGATCTAATAAAAATATAGGTTTGCTCTGGTCTAGCTTTTCGGTAAGCTGGGCCGGAGTTTTTCTTTTTTCATGTAATTTTTCCGCTCTGTCTTTATCTTTTCGACCTATTAAATAAAAAGAATCATGGATAAGAACAGAATCATCGTCAAGAAGATAGATATTGGCATCTTCTAAAAATTTTTTCATTCGTGGATCGTCATAATCGGGCTTTTTATGTTTAAATGTAAAACCTGCCAGAATAGGTTCGTTTAAATCATGATTTCCCCAACAGGCGTAAACTCCGTATTTAGATTGGATAGATTTTAAGCTGTTCTTTATAGTATCGGGAAAATGAATGGCAGTGTAGTCATTATCAAAAATATCTCCGGCAAAAAAGACTAGATCAGGTTTTTCTTTATTGATGGCATCTACAATCTGTTGTGCATGAATATGTCCGATTCCATATCCAAAATGCGTGTCTGCAACAAGGACAATTTTTAAGGAATTGAGATTGGAAACCTTTTTAGGAATATTTATTTCGTAGCAGGTTGTTTTAAGGTGCCAGGTATGGGCGATACCATGAATACTTAAAGTGATGATTACCAGTATACAGATACCACCTGATATAACGAAAGAAGATTTATTATTGATCCATTTTGCATGAAATATATATTTTAAGATTAGACGTCCGGCATCCATTATTAAGATTACAAGAAGAATGTAAAAAAAAGTTCCCAGAAAACAGTCTCCTGTTTTTTTCAGAAAACGCCGGAGAGCCGGAGGTTTTTTTATCAGAAATCCTGTGAGAACAGAAGTGGATAAAAAAATATATAATATAATAAAAGCAGCGCAGAAAAATGTATTCTGGAAAATGTAGCTGCAGGAACCCATCCAGAGAAGCATCCAGCGCACTACATATATATTAATGAATATATAAATTGGAGTTAAGAAAAAAGCAGCCATATATATGCCTCCTGATCCATATAATTGCATTTAGTATACAACATGTATATGGAAAAGGCAAAAGTGCGAACAGAGAAAATAAGGACGGGCAGATTTGAATACTAATTTAAAAAAAATCATATAATAGGGAAAAAAAGCAGGATTTGGATATGAAAAATCAAATCTCTTTTTTATTTCAAAAAATGCCCGTATTTCTTTTGATTCCTTATTTTATGGTAATGGCTTTTCATGGAGTGGACAAAGCAATCGTCAATCGTATTCCGAATGTAGAATCTTGTCTGCCGGTAATCTTATCACGGGAAATTGATGGGAATAAGGAAAAAGAGACGTTGAAAGCACAGGCTGTCATTGCAAGAACCAATATTTATCGAAGGATAGAGGAAGGAGAAAGTTTATACGATATTTTAAAAAAGGAAGGGAATGATGAAAAAACAGAAAAAACAGAACGATTTACAGATGCAGCAAAAGAGACAGAAGATCTGATTTTAACATGGAAGGGAAAATTAAGACTGGTGCCTTATCATGCTGTAAGTGGGGGAAAAACAAGAGATGGGGAAGAAGCGTTTCATGACAAAGCATATACATATTTAAAGTCTGTAGACAGCGATGTAGATAAGGAGTCTCCGGAATATCTTTCTAGTTTTTATATGGACATTAAAAAGCTTCCCAAAGAATTTAAAATAGAAAAAAGAGATACTGCGGGGTATGTAGAGAGCATTTGTGCAGATGGAAATATTCTGGAAGGGGAAGGATTTCGACAGGGGATGAATCTTTCTTCGTCTAATTTTACGATACAGGAAGTAGGAGATCAATATCGTTTTTTATGTAAAGGAAAAGGACATGGACTTGGGTTTTCTCAATACGGAGGAAATGAACTTGCAAAGAAAGGGAAGACCTTTCAGGAAATCCTGTCTGTATATTTTCCAGAAATGGAGCAAACGGAAATTGATAAAGTTTTGTGATAGAAAAAGCGGAGATTTTTGAAATAAATGAATAGACTCCCATATTCTGGACACCCTATAGATACAAAGACAGAGAGGTGAAAAGGGATATGATGAAAAACAAAAAAACAAAAATCATCGTTAATGGTGTGGTTTTGGCAGTAATGGCAGCAATGGGAATTACCGTGTATCAGCTTGGTACATCTCCTTCAAAAGAGAAAGTTTTGCTTGAAGAAGTGCAGGATGAGTCTGAACAGGAAGAACCGGAAGAAGAGTTGGCAGAAGAACCGGAAGAAGAAACTTTAGTTGATGCGGGAACAAGACATGTGCAGGCACAGATGGAAGAGCAGCTGCCAACGGAAAAAATTTCAGAACAGCCAGATGTACAGAAACAGGAAGTGGATTCTTTGTCAGAAGAAGCGGTAAATCCACAGGCAATGGCTTTAAACCTTCCGGAAGTAAATTTTTCTGAAGAAACATTGATGGAATGGCCTGTTAATGGGAATATACTTGTAGATTATAATATGGAGGGAACTACTTATTTTCCTACATTAGACCAGTACAGATTAAGTCCGGCCATTGCAGTTCAGGCAGTAGAAGGAGCGCCTGTTGTATCGGCAGTAAATGGAACCGTTTATTCGATTAAAGAAGATGCAAAAACAGGTACAACGGTAACTATGGAACTTGGAAATGGGTATCAGGCTGTTTATGGACAGTTGAAGGATCTTAATGTATCAGAGGGGGAAACCGTTACAAAAGGAACGACAATAGGATATGTAAGTGCGCCTACAAAATATTATAGTGAAGAAGGAAGTAACCTTTATTTTGCTATGAAAAAAGACGGGAACCCTATTGATCCCATTATGTATCTTCCATAAAAGAACATCGGGTAAAAAGGACATTCACAGAACCGTAAAAAATACGTATAATAAAGCAGGTGGGAAAGAAAATTCGCAGTCGGTATTGCCTACCTGCTTTTTTAACATTTTTGAAAATACAGAGTATTAAACCGATTGCTTTTTATAGAAAATAGAGCGGCTGTCCCTTGTATGACAGGATAGCTGTTCTTTACATAGATAATAGGAGCAAAATATGAATTACACATATATTGTGCGTTGTGTAGATGGTACTTTTTATACAGGATGGACAAACTGTCTTTCTAAAAGATTAAAAGCACATAATAGCGGTAAAAACGGTGCAAAGTATACAAAAGCCAAAAGGCCGGTGGAGCTTGTTTATTATGAAGGGTTTGCCACAAAAGAAGAGGCCATGAGAAGAGAATGGCAGATTAAACAAATGTCCAGGGAAAAAAAGCGTTCTCTGATGGAATTTTAGTAAAAAAACAGAGGGAAAGACCCTCTGTTTTCAGGGAAGTTCTGCAATAAAAAAATACATAACGATAAAGTGGCACAGGCTGCCAAGCATAATAAAAATATGGAATATTTCATGGGAACCAAAATTTTTATGATGGGAATTAAAAATAGGAAGTTTTAGTGCATAAATAATCCCTCCTATTGTATAAATGATTCCGCCGGCAAGAAGCCACCAGAATCCGGCTCCTGGAATTGCATGAAAAATAGGAACAAAAGCCAGAATACAAAGCCATCCCATGCTAATATATAAAACGGAAGAAACCCATTTAGGACAGGTGATCCAGAATCCTTTTAGAATGATTCCAAGAAGAGCAATGCCCCATACAAGAGCACATAAAATATAGCCTGTACGGTTATGCAAGGCAATAAGGCATACAGGAGTGTAGCTCCCGGCGATCATAACAAAGATCATCATATGATCTGTTTTTCGCAATATTTTATTTATGGATTTTGTAGAATCGATGGAATGATAAAGGGTACTTGCGGTGTACAGAAGTATCATAGTGATGATGAAAATGCTCATTGCAGCAATATGTACAGGATTGGCGGTTTTTGCAGATTTTAATAAAAGAGGGATGGCACCTGCTGTTGCAAGAATTATAGCAATTCCATGAGTAATGGCGCTTCCGGGATCTTTTAGTTTAAGTTTCATATGAATTGCCTCCTAAAATTTTTAAATCTATATGTAGTTTTAAATACTACATAATGTATATACGAATACTATAACATAAATATTAAAAAAAACAAGTATAAATTTTCCGGTTTTTACAGACAATAGAAACACAGGAAAATCTGTAAACGGAGGAATTTTCATATGAAAGCTACAGGAATCGTAAGGCGTATTGATGATTTAGGAAGAATCGTGATTCCAAAAGAAATCAGAAGAACATTGCGTATAAAAGAGGGAACCCCTCTGGAAATTTTTACAGACAGGGAAGGAGAGATTATTTTAAAAAAATATTCGCCTATTGGAGAATTAAGTATTTTTGCAAAGGAGTATGCAGAAGCTCTTTCCCAGACAACCGGTTTTTTGGCATGTATTACAGATCATGATCAGGTGGTAGCAGCATCCGGGACCGGAAGTAAAGAATTTGTGGGAAAAGAGATCAGCAAAGAGCTTGAAACTGTTATTACAGAGAGAGAAGGGACATGTGTCAATGGAAAAGAAAAGGGAAAAGTTCCCGTAGTAGATGACCAGATGGAAAACATGTACTCACAGGCAGTCCAGCCAATTATCTGTGCGGGAGATACCATAGGTGCTGTTGTTCTTATGGGAAAAAGTGAGAAAGACGTTATGGGGAATGCAGAACGCCTTCTCGTTCAGACAGCAGCCGGTTTTTTGGGGCGTCAGATGGAACAGTAATTGCACAGTTCATGATATTCTTCCAGTACCATTCCTGTAAGGGAAAGATAAGTGGATAAAGGTTTTGTGACATAACGAATATGCCACGGTTCGTAAGGAATACCGGTAATATGCTCTTTGTTTTTTGGATATCGCAAAATAAAACCATAGAGGGAGGCATTGCGTGCAAGCCATTTTCCTTCCTTCGTAGAAGAAAAGGCTTCTGTAAGTTGCAATTTTACGGAAGGACAGGAAAGATCAAGAGCCAGACCGCTTTGATGCTCGCTTGTTCCTGGGGGTGCAACGTAAGGATTTCCCGTATAAAGCTGTTTTTGTCTGTGATAAGATCGGTAGCCGGAAATACAGTACAAATTGATCCCTTCCAGGCGGGATGCCTTTATAAGAGAGAGGGCAGCTTTTGCAGCGCTGGCCTCCAACAACCGTTTTTCACTTTGTCCGGGGATATCAAAAGGGAGTCCTGCATCCACCAGACAGGAAGGAACAAATTCCTTTGGAAGGGGGTGGGTTTTATTGATTAATCGGATATATTGCTGGGTGTCCATGAAAAAACCTCCTTTCCCTTTTATGTTTATGAAGGGAAAAGGAGGTTTATGATTTTTATTCCAGAGATTTTTTGCTCATTTCTTCCAGAAGTTCTTTTTTTGTATCGTATAATTTCTGGGAGAGGTCTACATATACTTTTTGTGGGTTTACAAAACGTCTGGATTCATCCCACAGAGTATTTTGTTCTTTCTGGCAGTATTCTCTAAGCTCCATAACAGATGGAGATGTGTATACGCGTTTTCCGTTTTTAATGACAGGAACAAGGAGTTCACGAAGTTCGTAAGTTCCGCCTAAGATTTTTGTTTTTTTCCATGTATCAACAGGATCAAAGATGACCATGGTCTCTTCCGGATTAAGAACTTCATCTTCAAGGCAGATTAAATCTGCTTTGATTTTTCCTGTATTTTTGCTATAAATACGGTAAACAGTTTTATTTCCCGGATTTGTTACTTTTTCAGTGTTTTCGGAAAGTTTGATCTTTGGAACAAATGCATCGTTCTCGCCATCTTTAACAGCTGCTAATTTATAAACGCCTCCAAAAGCAGGATTGTCATTTGAGGTAATAAGGCGTGTACCAACACCCCAGGAATTAATTCTTGCATCCTGTGCTTTTAGACTTTCAATAAGGTATTCATCCAAATCGCTGGAAGCAGAAATAATGGCATCATCAAAACCGGCAGCAGCCAGCATTTTATATGCTTCTTTGGAAAGATAAGCCAGGTCGCCGCTGTCGATACGGATCCCGTATTTTTTCGGAATAATGCCTTCTTCCCGCATTTCTTCAAATACACGGATGGCATTTGGAACACCGGATTTAAGAACGTCATATGTGTCTACAAGAAGGGTACAGGAGTCCGGATACATTTTTGCATATGTTTTAAAAGCAGTATATTCATCCGGAAAACTCATGATCCAGGAATGTGCATGTGTACCAAGAACCGGTACGTCAAACATCTGACCTGTAAGGACACAGGAAGTACCGGCACATCCGCCGATCACAGCTGCACGTGCACCGAAAATTCCGGCATCAGGTCCCTGAGCACGGCGAAGCCCAAATTCCATCACACCATCCCCTTTTGCTGCATAGCATACACGGGCTGCTTTTGTTGCAATAAGACTTTGGTGGTTCATGATATTTAAAATTGCTGTTTCCACAAGCTGGGCTTCCATAATAGGGGCTACCACTTTTACCATTGGTTCCCTCGGGAAAATAACAGTACCTTCCGGAATAGCATAAATATCGCCGGTAAAGCGGAAGTTACTCAGGTATTCCAGAAAATCCTCCTCAAAAATATGAAGGCTTCGAAGATAGGAAATATCTTCAGTTGTAAATTTAAGATTTTCGATATAATCAATCATTTGCTCCACACCTGCGCAAATGGCGAAGCCGCCGCCGCATGGATTCGTGCGGTAAAACATATCAAAAATAACGGTTTTGTCTGTGGGGTTTTTAAAATAGCCCTGCATCATGGTCAATTCATAAAGATCCGTGAGCAGAGTAAGGTTGTTTGCTCTCATGGGTTTTCTCCTCTGATTACAATTAATTAAATTAAGTTTTCGTGTTTTATTATAGCACAATATTTGGGAATGTAAATTCTGGTATCTTATTTTGAAAAAAATAAAAAAAATTAAAAAAAAGGGTTGCATTTTTAAAAAGTATAGTATATAATAGCTTTTGTCGTCAGCGATAAGAAATAAAAACATAGGGCTATCGCCAAACGGTAAGGCAACGGACTCTGACTCCGTCATTTCAAGGTTCGAATCCTTGTAGCCCTGCTTAAGAGCATCTTTGATAAAAAGATGCTCTTTTTGTTTTTATAAAACTATTGACAGTATAAAATATTTAAAGTAAGATGAAGTATCTGAATATTTAAAATAATAAAATAAAGAAGAAGTATATGGTTCATTTCATTTTATTTAAAATAAAAGAGATGATTAAAAGGGAAGCAAGTGAAAGTCTTGCACAGTCCCGCTGCTGTAATTGCAGAGTGGTTTTCATTTAGCCATTAAATATTATATTTTGAGAAGGCGAAAATCCCGTTGAAGCATAAGTCAGAAGACCTGCCATATTCTGTAAACAAATCTGCGAGAGACAGAAATTTTACAAATTGTGGAGTTTATATTCCCGGATAGAAGCCGGAAATACCGAACTTTTATCAAGTGCTGCAGATAGTGGCACTTTTTTTATTTAGCAGAAATATAAATGGGGGAGGAAAGCGAAATGAAAAAAAGAGTAGTAAGTGTTATTTTAGGAACTGTACTGGCATTAAATATGACAACAGGTGTTTTTGCAGAAAAAAAGACAGATTCCAAGGTAGTAATTGAAAATATAGTTGGAGATGTGGGGACAGAGGAAGTTTTTGAAAAAGCTCCGGAAAAAGCAGTTACATTAGCTGGTTTTACCACACAAATGATGCTGGCGCTTGGACTGGAAGATAAAATTGTTGGATACGGGTATATGGATAATCCGGTTCCGGAGAAATATGAAAAAGCGTTTGAAGGGCTTACCTGTCTGTCAGAAGGGAATCCTTCGAAGGAAAGTCTTTTGGAAGTAGAGCCGGATTTCCTTACAGGATGGGTTTCTACATTTTCAGAAAAAAACTTTCCTATAGGATTTTGTGAAGAAAATGATATAAAACCATATGTGCCGCAGGTGGAATATCCGCCGGCATCCATGGAAAAGGTATGCCAGGATTTTGAAAATCTTGGAAAAATTTTCCGTGTGGAAGAAAAAGCAGATGAGATTGTGACAGATATACAGAACCGTCTTAAAAAAGTTGAGGACGCAGTGAAAGGAGAAGAGGAAGTATCTGTATTTATTTATGATTCAGGTGAAGATGCGCCCCTTACTGCAAGCGCAGGTCTTCCAACAGATATGATACGTCTGGCCGGGGGTAAAAACATTTTTGAAGATACAAAAACAAACTGGATGAATGTTGACTGGGAAGATGTGATTGCAAAAAATCCGGAATATATCATTATTATGGATTACAATGGATCAGACCCAATCGATTCCAAAATTGAGTTTTTGAAAAACAATGAAGCGCTTGCAGGAATCAGTGCTATTGAAAATGACCATTTCTTTGTAATGGGCCTTACAGATATGACAGGATGTTATGAGAGTGTTGATGCTGTGGAAAAGATGGCAGAGAAATTCCATGAGAATTGTTTTTAAGATGGAGTGAATATGTTAAAACACGCTAGAAAATCAACTCTTTTATTTGTATATTTCCTATTGGCGGCAGGGCTTCTTATGTCGATTGTGGCAGCGATCAATATGGGAGCTGTGGATATCCGCCCATCCAGCGTTTTTAAAATTATTTATGGAAAAATGTTTGATGCGGAAATTTTAAAGGAATTTAGTAAAAATCAAATCAGTATTGTCTGGTCTTTAAGATATCCAAAAGTTCTTGTAGCAGCCTGCACAGGTGCAGGGCTTGCACTGGCTGGTATTTTAATGCAGGCACTTACAAAAAATGCCCTGGCAGATCCGTATATTCTAGGAATTTCTTCAGGGGCTTCCACAGGTGCGGTATTGTCTCTGCTGATAGGGACGCTTCCTGTTGTTGGACACATTCCACTGGCAGAAGGTGCATTTGCAGGAGCATTGCTTACTTCTATTCTTGTTTTTATAATTGGAAGTAATGGGACACGCATTGACACGACAAAAATGGTGTTGGTTGGAATGTCTCTTTCTGCCTTATTCTCTTCTGCTACCAGTCTGATTATTTTTTTGACACCGGATTCAAGGAGAGTGCAAAATGCGATGTTCTGGATGAGCGGATCTTTTGCAGGAGCCGGTTGGGGAGATGTTCCCCTGGCAATGGCAGTTACCTTGCTTGGGATTCTTGTAGCTTATCCTATGTCAAGAGAATTAGATGCCTTACTTATGGGAGAGGATATTGCAAGGAATGCGGGAGTGAATACAACGGCGGTAAAATGGATTCTTATTTTGATGAGTACACTTCTTACAGCAGTTCTTGTTTCTGTTAGTGGAGTGATTGGGTTTGTTGGACTTGTGATCCCTCATATTACAAGAAGTATAGTTGGAGCTGCTCATAAAAGAATGATTATTATTTCTGCATTTATTGGTGCAATATTTATGATCTGGACGGATCTTGTTGCACGAACATTAGTATCGCCAAGAGAATTACCGGTAGGTGTTGTCACTTCTTTATGTGGAGCACCGTTTTTCCTGATCATGCTGAAAAAAAGCAGATATTCTTTTAAGCGGTAGGAGGTAAGGAAGTTTGGGAAATACGATGATTCATGTAAAGGAACTTGATTATAAAGCCGGTGATACACAAATTCTTGATAAAATTTCACTTTATGTGGAGAAAAATGAATTTGTAGGTCTGATCGGACCAAATGGTTCAGGAAAATCAACATTATTAAAAAATATATACCGTCATTTTATGCCAGAAAAGCAGACGGTTTATTTAAACGGAAAAGATATTGTGCAAATGGGGACAAAGGAAGTTGCAAAGCAAATGTCAGTTGTTGCCCAGGAAAATCAGCCGGATTTTGATTTTTCCGTATTGGAAATGGTAATGATGGGCCGGTATGCACATAAAAAGATTTTTGAAAAAGATAATGCAGGTGATCTGGCGGTATGCAGAGATGCTCTTAAAGTTGTCGGGATGGAAGGAATGGAAAAAAGAAGTTTTCTTAGTCTGTCCGGAGGAGAAAAGCAGAGGATCTATATTGCAATGGCATTTGCTCAGGAAAGTGAATTGATCATTCTGGACGAGCCTACCAATCATCTTGATATAGGATATCAGCTGGCGATGATGGAAACGATGAAAGCACGTAAGGACGTTACGATTTTTACTTCTGTACATGATATCAATCTTGCTGCATGGTATTGTGACAGAATTATTTTATTAAATAAAGGACATGTTGTGGCAGAGGGAACACCGGAAGAAGTTTTAACACCAGAAAATATAAGAGATATTTTTCATGTAAATGTGAATGTGCGAAAAAGAGAAAGGGATCGTAAATTACAGGTGGAATACCTGGAATTTATACCTGCACAGCAGGGTTGCTGGGAATAAGAGGAAACAGAAGAACTGTTCATGTAAGGACAGTTCTTTTTATATGTTGTATTATGTGGAAAAAGTATTGTATAATAAGAAAAAAATTGAAATGGAAAACGAGGAAGCGTAATGGGATACAGTTTTGATAGTCGTGTCCGATATAGTGAAATCGGAGAAGATGGATGCTTAACATTACCGGGGATTTTGAATTATTTTCAGGATTGCAGTACTTTTCATTCAGAGGCGATAGGTCAGGGAATGAAGAAGGTAAAAGAAAGAAATCGTATATGGGTTTTATCATCCTGGCAGGTGGTTGTAAAACGTTATCCCAATCTTGGGGAACATATAAAAACAACAACAGCAGCTTATGAATTTAAGGGGTTTTTGGGATTGCGTAATTTTGTTATGGAGACAGAAAGTGGAGAACCTCTTGCATGGGCAAATACATACTGGAGTAATATTAATAAAGAAACAGGTCTTCCGGAAAAGCTGACAGATGAAGATGTACAGGGATATGAGATTGAGCCGAAGCTGGATATGGATTATGCACCGCGAAAAATTGCAATAACAGGAGCATATACAGCAGAGCAGGAGTTTGTAATACAGAAACATCATCTTGATACGAATCATCATGTGAATAACTGTCAGTATGTGAGAATGGCACAGGATTATCTTCCGGAGGGATTTATAGTTCGCCAGATGAGAGCGGAATATAAAAAGCAGGCGAAACTACACGATGTATTTTATCCGCTTGTAAGTTATGGGCAGGAAAAGGTAACCGTTCTTTTAAATGATGAAGAAAAGCATCCATATGCAGTAGTAGAATTTACAAAATGAAAAAGGAGAATGGATAGATGGTAAAGATGGGCTTTATCGGAGCTGGAACAATAGCAGAAATAATGGCAAAAACCATTAATGAAATGGATTGTGTAGAGGCATATGCAGTTTCTGCAAGAGAGTTGGGAAGAGCAGAAAAATTTGCAGAAAAATATGGTTTTCAAAAGGCATATGGTTCTTATGAAGAAATGCTTTCAGATACAGAAGTGCAGCTTGTTTATATTGCAACACCCCATTCGCATCATTATAAACATGTGAAAATGTGCCTGGAGGCAGGAAAAAATGTTCTTTGTGAAAAAGCTTTTACTGTAAATGCGCAGCAGGCAAGAAAGCTTTTGAATCTTGCAAAAGAAAAAAATCTTCTTCTTACAGAAGCAATTTGGACAAGATATATGCCATCCAGAAATATGATAAATGATCTGATAGAAAGCGGTGTGATCGGGGAAGTCACATCTCTTACAGCAAATCTGGGCTATGTATTGGATCATGTGGAAAGGATGATAAAACCAGAGCTGGCAGGCGGAGCCCTTCTTGATCTTGGCGTTTATCCTATTAATTTTGCCCGTATGGTTATGGGAACTAATATAAAAGAAGTAAGTGCACAGGCTGTTTTTGAACATGGGGTAGATATGATAAACAGTATTGTTTTCAGCTATGAAGATGGAAAAATGGCGACTTTGCAAAGCAATGGCCGTGCAGTTTTAGATAGAAAAGGAGTTATCTTCGGGACAAAAGGCTATATTGAGGTAACGAATATTAACAATCCGGAGATGATCCGTGTTTATGATAAAGATCATAAAGAAACAGCATCTTACTTTCCACCGAAACAGATCAGCGGATATGAGTATGAGGTAGAAGCCTGTGTTCGCGCAATGGAAAACGGGGAGCTGGAATGCCCGGAAATGCCGCATGAAGAAACGATTTGTATCATGGAACTTATGGATCAGATAAGAGAATCCTGGGGATATGAAATTCCGGAAATAGAGTAAGAAAAATAAGAGGAGAAATTTATGATAGAATTAGGAAAAAAACAAATATTAACTGTAGTAAAAAAAGTGGAATTTGGCGTATATCTTGCAGAAGATCTTCAGGCAGATCCAAAAGACAGAGTGCTTCTTCCTGGAAAACAGGTTCCGGAAGGAACGAAAGAAGGAGATAAAATTTCTGTTTTTCTTTATCGGGATTCAGCAGACCGTCCCATTGCAACAACAAAAGAACCAATGATCCTGTTAGGGGAGACAGCGGTTCTTAAAGTAAAGCAGGTAACAAAGATCGGTGCATTTCTCGATTGGGGGCTGGAGAAGGATCTCCTTCTTCCTTATCATGAGCAGACTCTTCGTGTAAGAGAAGGAGAAGACTGTCTTGTGGCGCTCTATTTAGATAAAAGCAGCCGTCTTTGTGCCACAATGAAAGTGTACCATTATCTTTCCAAAAGAACACCATATGTAGTAGGCGATCAGGTAAAGGGAAGAGTGTATGAGATCAGCCAGAAATTTGGAGTGTTTGTGGCTGTTGATGATAAATATTCAGCATTGATCCCTGCAAGAGAAGCAGCAGGAAAATATCGTCCGGGAACAATTCTGGATCTGCGTGTTACAGAAGTAAAAGAAGATGGAAAAATGAATGTAAGCGACAGACAAAAAGCTTATATGCAGATCGATGAAGATGCAGAGATGGTGATGGGGGTTATAGAGGAATTTGCAGGGGTACTTCCTTTTGATGACAAAGCATCCCCGGAAGTGATCAAAAGAGAATTTGGATTAAGCAAAAATGCTTTTAAACGTGCAGTTGGACACCTTTTGAAGGAAAAGAAAATTGAAATCAGAGAGCGTCGCATTTACAAATTGTAAAGGAAGATTACCGGAAGGAGAAAGACAGTGAAGTTTACACATCTTCATGTTCATACAGAATACAGTCTGTTAGATGGATCCAATAAAATAAAAGAGTACGTGGCCAGAGTAAAAGAACTGGGCATGGATAGTGCTGCCATTACAGATCACGGTGTTATGTATGGAGTGATTGATTTTTATCGTGCGGCAAAAGCAGCTGGGATCAACCCCATACTGGGCTGTGAAGTTTATGTAGCTCCAGGTTCCAGGTTTGATCGTGAAGTAGGAAGCGGCGACGACCGTTACTATCATCTGGTGCTTCTGGCAGAAAATAATCAGGGTTACAGCAACCTTATGAAAATCGTATCAAAAGGGTTTGTGGAAGGTTTTTATTATAAGCCAAGAGTGGATCTTGAACTTTTAAAAGAGTATCATGAAGGGATTATTGCTTTAAGCGCATGTCTTGCCGGTGAAGTGGCACGTTATCTTACAAGAGGAATGTATGAAGACGCAAAAGCAGCAGCATTAAGATATCAGGACATTTTTGGGAAAGGAAACTTTTTTCTGGAACTGCAGGATCATGGCATTGCAGCCCAGCAGGATGTAAACAGACAGCTTCTTCGCATGCATCAGGAAACGGGAATCGACCTTGTGGCAACAAATGATGTTCATTATACAACAGCGGAAGATGCGGACCCTCATGATATTCTTCTCTGCCTTCAGACAGGAAAGAAGATTTCAGATGAAGACCGTATGCGCTATGAAGGCGGGCAGTATTATGTAAAATCCCCTGAGGAAATGGAAAGACTTTTTCCATATGCGTTGGAGGCACTGGAAAATACACATAAAATTGCAGAAAGATGTCATGTGGAAATTGAGTTTGGAGTAACGAAACTTCCTAAATATGATGTTCCGGAAGGCTATACTTCCTGGGAATATTTAAATAAATTGTGTTTTGACGGTCTGGAGGAAAGATATCAGCCGGTTACGGAAGAATTAAAAGACCGTTTAAAATATGAACTTTCTACTATTAAAAACATGGGATATGTGGATTATTTCCTTATCGTTTGGGATTTTATCAAATATGCAAGAGATCATGATATTATGGTAGGACCCGGGAGAGGTTCTGCAGCAGGAAGTCTTGTTGCCTATACGCTTGGAATTACGCAACTTGATCCCATTCGTTATGATCTGCTGTTTGAAAGATTTCTTAATCCGGAACGTGTTTCCATGCCGGATATTGACGTGGATTTCTGTTTTGAACGGCGGCAGGAAGTCATTGATTATGTAGTACGAAAGTATGGAAAAGACAGGGTCGTACAGATCGTTACCTTTGGTACGCTGGCAGCAAGGGGGGTAATACGTGATGTAGGGCGTGTTCTTGATATGCCGTATGCCCAGGTGGATGTTATTGCAAAAATGATTCCCCAGGAGCTGAACATTACTATTGATAAGGCTCTTACTATGAATCCGGAACTTCGAAAAGTTTATGAGGAGCAGGAGGATGTCCATTATCTTATTGATATGGCAAAAAGGCTGGAAGGGCTGCCGCGTCATACTTCCATGCATGCGGCAGGTGTTGTGATCAGTCAGAAAGAGGTAGATGAGTATGTGCCTCTTTCAAGAGCGCAGGATGGTTCTATTACAACGCAGTTTACCATGACAACTCTGGAGGAACTGGGTCTTCTGAAAATGGATTTTCTTGGACTTCGAACCCTTACGGTCATTCAGGATGCAGTAAAACTTATACAGAGGGATACAGGAGTCCTGCTGGATATGCAGGAAATAGATTATAATGATAAGAAAGTTCTGGATTCTCTTGGTACCGGTCATTCAGAAGGTGTATTTCAGTTGGAAAGTGCCGGCATGAAGAACTTTATGAAGGAACTGAAGCCAAAAAGTCTTGAGGATGTGATTGCAGGAATTTCTCTTTATCGACCGGGGCCAATGGACTTTATCCCCCAGTATATCCGGGGAAAAAACAGACCGGATACCATTCGTTATGACTGCCCACAGCTGGAACCTATCTTAAAACCTACGTACGGATGTATTGTCTATCAGGAACAGGTTATGCAGATTGTACGGAACCTGGCAGGATATACCCTGGGAAGAAGTGATCTGGTGCGTCGTGCCATGTCCAAAAAGAAAGCGTCTGTTATGGAAAAGGAACGACAGAACTTTGTTTATGGAAACAAGGAAGAAGGAGTTCCGGGCTGTATTGCAAATGGAATTTCTGAACAGACGGCAAATAAGATTTATGATGATATGACAGATTTTGCAAAGTATGCTTTTAATAAATCCCATGCAGCTGCTTATGCAGTTGTATCGTATCAGACAGCATATTTAAAATATTACTATCCTGTAGAATTTATGGCGGCTCTTATGACATCCGTAATTGAAATGCCCAATAAAGTAGCGGAATATATTTTTGTGTGTCGCCAAATGGGAATCAGAATCCTGCCTCCGGATATTAACTGTGGAATTTATGGATTTTCTGTAGATAAAGATGCCATTCGATACGGATTGTCTGCCATTAAAAGTGTAGGGCGTCCTGTTATTGAGGCAATTGTAAAAGAGCGGGAAGAACATGGCGTTTATACAAATCTTCAGAATTTTATCGAGAGAAATATTTCACAGATAAATAAGCGGGCTATTGAAAATTTTATTAAAGCCGGGGCGTTGGATTGTCTGGAAGGAAACCGCTGTCAGAAAATGGTTACGTTTTCCCAGATCATAGACGGGATCAACCAGGATAAAAAAAATACAATGGCAGGGCAGATCAGTCTTTTTGATATTGTAAGTGAAGAAGATAAAAAAGAATTTGAAATCCGCATGCCGGATATAGAAGAATACGATAAAGAAATGATACTGGCTTTTGAAAAAGAAGTACTTGGGATCTATTTAAGCGGACATCCTCTGGAACGGTATCGAGAGGTAATGGAAAAAACAATTACTTCCAGAACAGCAGATTTTCAGCCGGATGAGGAAACCGGAATGCCGAAAGTATACGATGGGCAGAAAGTGATCGTAGGTGGCATGATCACGGAAAAAACCATTAAGTATACAAAAAATAACAAAGTAATGGCATTTCTTACATTGGAAGATCTTGTGGGAACAGTAGAAGTTGTGGTTTTTCCAAAAGATTATGAAAAAAGCCAGTTGCTATTAAAAGAAGAAGAAAAGGTATTTGTGCAGGGAAGAGTTTCTGCAGAGGATGATAAGGCCAGCAAACTGATTTTGGAAAAAATAAGATCTTTTGAGGATATCCCGAAAGAAGTGTGGATACAGTTTGCAAATAAAGAGGATTATGGGGAAAAAGAAAAAGAACTTCTTGAAGACTTACGTCAGTTTCCCGGAAATGACAGTGTTGTGATCTTTTTGAAAGACGTAAAAGCCATGAAGAAGCTTCCGGCTCCGTACCATGTAAAAATATCAGATTTCTGGTTGGAAAGTATGCGTGGAAAATATGGAGAGTCCAACGTTAAAGTTGTCCAAAGAGTATTGAAAAACTTGTAAAAATGCTATACACTATAACCGAATATGTGTATAAACTGATAGATTCAGAAGATGGAGGAAAATAAAATGGCAGAGAAAAAAATTAAGACGATAGGTGTTCTGACCAGTGGAGGAGATGCACCGGGAATGAATGCCGCAATTCGTGCTGTTGTCAGACGAGGACTGAGCAGCGGATTAAATGTAAAAGGAATTTTTAAAGGATATAATGGTCTTTTAAATGAAGAGATCGTAGATATAAGTGCAAAGGATGTATCCGATACCATTGAAAGAGGCGGTACTGTTCTTTACACTGCACGTTGTCAGGAATTCCGTACAGAGGAAGGTCAGAGAAGAGGTGCAGAGGTCTGCAAAAAACATGGAATCGACGGTCTTGTTGTAATCGGAGGAGATGGTTCTTTTGCCGGTGCTCAGAAGCTGGCTAATTTGGGAATCAATACCATTGGCGTACCGGGAACGATCGATCTTGATATTGCATGTACCGAATATACCATCGGATTTGATACAGCAGTAAATACTGCAATGGAAGCAATCGACAAAGTTCGTGACACCTCTACTTCTCATGAAAGATGCAGTATTATTGAGGTAATGGGAAGAAATGCGGGTTATCTGGCTTTGTGGTGTGGAATTGCAAACGGTGCAGAAGACGTTCTGATTCCGGAAAAATATGATTATGATGAACAGAAACTGATCAATAATATTATTGAGAGCCGTAAAAAAGGCAAAAAACATCATATCATCATTAATGCAGAAGGAATTGGACATTCTGAAGCAATGGCACAGCGTATTGAAGCGGCTACAGGAATTGAGACACGTGCGACGATTCTTGGACATATGCAGAGAGGCGGAAGCCCTACATGTAAAGACCGTGTATATGCATCTATGATGGGAGCAATGGCAGTAGATCTCCTTCTTCAGGGCAAAACCTGCCGTGTAGTTGGATATCGTCATGGAGAATTTGTTGATTTTGATATTAATGAAGCACTTGCCATGAAGAAAAATGTTTCTGAATATCAGTGGGAAATCTGTAATTCTCTTTCTCATAATTATGACAAAAATACAGGAAAATAATGGACATTAAAAAAATTTTTAAAAAGTTTATTAAAAAATTCTATAAATTAAATACATCACAAATAATTACCCTCGGTTTTGCGGGGGTGATTTTTATAGGCGGATTAATTCTGTGGATGCCGTTTTGTACGGTTCCCGGAGAAACGACTTCATTTACAGATGCCATGTTCACGTCTACGACCTGCATTTGCGTAACCGGTCTTGTAACAGTAGTGACCGCTTCTCATTGGACAATGATCGGGAAAGTTGTGATCCTGATTTTAATCCAGATTGGCGGAATTGGAGTCATTGCTCTTGCTAATATCATTTTTATGAGTCTTCATAAAAAAATTTCCATGAGAAATCGTTGTATGATCCGGGAGTCTTATAATCTGGATCAGATGTCCGGGCTGGTAAAAGTAGTAAGAAGAGTGATCCTCTGTGTATTTGGAGCAGAAGCAATAGGCGCTGTTCTTTATTCTTTCTGCTTTGTACCGGAATTTGGTCTGGTAAAAGGAATATGGCAGTCTGTATTTACAGCAGTTTCCGCTTTTTGTAATGCGGGTGTTGACCTTTTAGGAGAAACAAGCCTCGCTCCATATGTGGACAATCCCCTTATAAATTTTACAACCATGGGATTGATCATTTCAGCAGGTCTTGGATTTGTTGTATGGTGGGATATTGGAGATAAAATAAAAAAAGTTCTGAAAAAGGAAATGCCTGTAAAAAGAATGTTTAAAACGCTTCGTTTTCACAGTAAGCTTGTTATTACCATGACAGCCGTGCTGATCCTTGGAGGTACCATCCTGATTTTCCTTTTTGAGCACAATAATCCGGCAACCCTTCAGGGGAAATCTTTTGGGAACGGGCTTATGGCTGCAGCATTTCAGTCCGTTACAACACGTACAGCAGGCTTTTTTACCATTGACCAGTCTGCTTTCGGGAATGCTTCTGTTGTTTTGTGTCTTGTTTTGATGTTCATTGGGGGATCCCCTATGGGTACAGCAGGAGGAATCAAAACCACAAGTGTTATGGTAATGGTTCTGACTCTTGTATCTAATTTAAGAGGAAAAAGAGACGTAGAAGCTTATGGGCGAAAAGTCCGGGATGGATACATCCGATCTGCAGTTGTAATAACAGGAATTGGATTTTTAACACTTCTTTTTATGACATTGTTGTTATCAGCAGCAGAACCGGGAGTTCCGCTGGAAGATGTTCTTTATGAAGTAACATCTGCTATTGGAACGGTAGGTCTTAGCAGGGGGCTTACCCCCAATCTGTCTACATGGGGACGCTGGATCATTATTGCAACGATGTACTTAGGAAGAATTGGCCCGCTGACACTGGGAACGGCAGTGATCTCCCGATCACAGAAACGTCCGGAATGTACACAGCTGGCAGAAGAAGATATTATGATAGGTTAAGAAAGCAGTATTTGGAGGACAACATGAAAAATAAATCCTTTGCAGTAATTGGATTGGGGCAGTTTGGAATGACGCTGGCTCTTACGCTGGCACAATCTAATTGTGATGTTTTGGTTATTGATGAAAATGAGGAAAAAATACAGGAAATCGCAGAGAAAGTTACATATGCGGCAAAAGCGGATGTAAGAGATTCTGGTGTTTTGCGGTCTCTTGGAGTACAGAATGTGGATGTAGTAGTAGTGGCTATTTCAGAAAACCTGGAAGCAAGTATTGTGGCTACCATGCAGGCAAAAGAGCTGGGAGTTCCCTTTGTTATGACAAAGGCAACCAATTCTCTTCATGGGCGTATTCTTGATAAGATCGGGGCAGATAAAGTAATATATCCGGAGCAGGACATGGGATTTCGTACAGCAAGAAATTTAATGTCCCATGGATTTCTGGATGCCTTTGAGCTTTCTGCCGAATTTAGTATTGCAGAGTTTAAAATACCGGAGGAGTGGGTAGGAAAAACACTTCCGGAATTAAAAATCAGAGAAAGATATCATATTAATGTTATTGGAATTAAACAGAATGAGCAGGTAGATGTAAATATAAAACCGGATGAAACACTTCCGGCCGGATGCTCTGTAATTGCAATAGGAAAAAATCAGGATTTAAACACGGATCCTATATTTATGCGATAAAAGTGGAGAGGTATATGATTACCAGTATAAATAATAGTCAGGTAAAAAACATCATACAGCTGAATCAGAAAGCAAAGGCAAGAAGGGAGCAGGGACTTTTTGTGGCAGAAGGCCGGAAAATGTTTGGTGAAGCTCCCTCAGACTGGATTTCTAAAGTTTATATAGCAGAATCACTTTCTGCTGATGAAGAAATCATGGGTAAAATAAAGAAGGAATCACTTCCGTATGAAACAGTAGCAGAATCTGTGTTCCGTCAGATGAGCGACACACAGACACCGCAGGGCGTTCTTACAGTTTTAAAAAAGCCTGTTTATACAGAAGAGGAACTTTTTAGAGGAGAAAATCCTTTTTTGATGGTATTGGAAGATCTTCAGGACCCCGGAAATGTAGGAACAATCTTTCGAACAGGAGAAGGGGCGGGAATCACAGGCGTACTTCTTACAAAAACATGTGTGGATGTAACAAATCCAAAAGTGATCCGTTCTACAATGGGATCTATATACAGAATGCCTTTTCTGTATGTGGAAGATGTGGTATCATGTAAAGAAAAATTAAAACAAAAATCGATTCATACATATGCAGCTCATTTAAAAGGGCGGAATATGTATGATCAGGAATCATATCTTGGAGGAACTGCATTTCTTATAGGAAATGAAGGAAAAGGACTGACAGATCAGGCTGCAGAAGCAGCAGATTGTCTGATCAGAATTCCCATGTGTGGGAAAGTAGAATCTTTAAATGCTGCCATGGCAGCGGGGATTCTCATGTATGAGGCTGCTCGTCAGCGCCGGGGCTGAATGACAGTATAAAGCCATCACGTAGGAATGGCACAACAGGAAAGGGGGATTTTTATGGAACCTATGATGTGGCTGGCAGTATTGGCGGTGCTTCTTCTTATAGAAGCAATTACCGCAGGACTTACAACTATCTGGTTTGCGGGAGGTGCTCTTGTAGCAGCAATTGCCGCGTACTGTGGTGCAGGTGTAGGATTGCAATTTTGTTTATTTGTGGCAGTATCCCTTGTGCTTTTGATTTTTACAAGACCTATTGCAGTAAAATATATGAATCCGGATCTGGAAAAAACAAATGCAGATAGCTTGATAGGGAAAAAGGCAGTTGTAATTGAAGAAATTGATAACCTTGCCCAGACAGGGCACGTTCGGATTCGCGACATAGAATGGATGGCGCGTACGTCCAATGACCATGTAAAAATCCCGGAAAATACAGTGGTGGAAATTGAAGAGATACATGGAGTAAAACTTATAGTAAAAGAAGTCAGGGAGGGCTGATCTATGAAAGGTATGCTTTTTTTGGTTATAATTATTCTGTTAGGTTTATGGATCCTGGCATCCTGCGTTCGGATCGTACCGCAGGCATATGCAGTTGTTCTTGAGAGACTTGGCGCTTACCGTGCAACATGGGGAACAGGAATACACATGAAAGTTCCGTTTATAGAACGTGTTGCAAGAAAAGTTAATTTAAAAGAGCAGGTAGTGGATTTTCCGCCTCAGCCTGTGATTACAAAGGACAATGTTACAATTCAGATTGATACAGTTGTATTTTTCCAGATTACAGATCCGAAGCTCTATGCATACGGTGTAGAAAATCCGATCATGGCAATTGAAAATCTTTCTGCAACAACTCTTCGTAATATTATTGGTGATATGGAACTTGATGAAACACTGACTTCACGTGAAGTGATCAATACAAGAATGAGAGCTTCTCTTGATGAGGCAACGGATCAGTGGGGAATTAAAGTAAACCGTGTGGAATTAAAAAATATTATTCCTCCGGCAGCAATTCAGGATGCAATGGAAAAACAGATGAAAGCAGAACGTGAACGTCGTGAAGCGATCCTGATCGCAGAAGGAGAAAAGCGTTCTACAATTCTTGTGGCAGAAGGTAAAAAACAGTCCGCTATTTTGGATGCAGAAGCAGAAAAACAGGCAGCTATTCTTCGTGCAGAAGCACAGAAAGAGCGAATGATCAAAGAAGCGGAAGGTCAGGCAGAGGCAGTTCTGAAAGTTCAGAGCGCAACAGCGGAAGGTCTGCGCATGATCAAAGATGCAGGTGCAGATAATGCCGTTCTTACCTTAAAGAGTCTTGAAGCATTTGCCAAAGCAGCAGACGGCAAATCTACAAAGATCATTATTCCTTCTGATATACAGGGGATTGCAGGACTGGCAGCTTCTTTAAAAGAAGTAATAGTAGATAAAGATACAGCTGAAAAATAAGGCAAAAAAGTGTTTTGTAAAAAGGGGCATGATTATGAATCTGAAAGGCAGAAATTTTCTTACATTAAAAGACTATACACCGGAAGAGATCGTATATCTTCTGGATCTGGCAGCAGATCTTAAGGCAAAAAAGAAAAACGGGGAACTGCATGAATATTACAAAGGCAAAAATATAGCCCTGATTTTCGAAAAAACAAGTACAAGGACAAGATGTGCATTTGAAGTAGCTGCCCATGACCTTGGTATGGGAAGCACATACCTTGAGCCGGCAAGTTCCCAGATTGGCAAAAAAGAGAGCATTGCAGATACAGCCAGAGTTCTGGGACGTATGTATGACGGAATTGAATACAGAGGTTTTGGACAGGAAATAGTAGAGGAATTGGCGAAAGATGCAGGTGTTCCGGTATGGAACGGTCTTACAAATGAGTACCATCCAACACAGATGCTTGCAGATATGTTGACAATACGTGAACATTTCGGAGGGCTTAAAGGAATCCGTCTTGTATATATGGGAGATGCCCGTTACAATATGGGAAATTCCCTTATGATCGCCTGCGCTAAACTGGGAATGCATTTTACTGCATGCACAAATAAGAAATATTTTCCAAATGAAGCGCTTGTGAAACAGTGCCGGGAATATGCGGAAAAATCAGGTGGAACTATAGTGCTTACAGAAGATGTGGAAAGTGCAACCAAAAATGTAGATGTTGTTTATACAGATGTATGGGTTTCTATGGGAGAACCGGATGAAGTATGGGAAGAGAGAATTCATGATCTTACTCCTTATAAAGTAACAAAACAGGTAATGAGAAATGCAGGACAGAATGCAATTTTCCTTCATTGTCTTCCGGCTTTTCATGATCTTAATACAAAGATTGGAAAAGGAATAGGAGAAAAATTCCAGATTTCTGATATGGAAGTAACAGATGAAGTATTTGAGTCTGCACAGTCGAAAGTATTTGAGGAAGCAGAAAATCGTATGCATACGATTAAAGCCGTTATGGTTGCGACTTTGGGAGAGCCTGGAAAAGAATGAGTGTTTTGTATAACGAAGAGACAATTTCAGAAGCAATAAAAACAAAATGGGCGGGCAAAACCGTCCATTTTGCAAAAGAAACAGATTCTACAAATTTGTGGATAAAAAGGTTGGAAAGAGAAGGGGCGGAACATGGAACGGTGGCAGTAACGGAGTTCCAGACAGCGGGAAGAGGACGGTTTTCAAGAAGCTGGGTATCTCCTTCAGAGAGCGCTGTTATGATGACGCTTTTGCTCCGGCCGGATTTTGCACCAGAGTATGGCTCAATGCTTACTTTGGTAATGGGACTTTCTGTTGCACAGGCAGTAAAAAGTCTGGGCTTTGAAGCAGAAATAAAATGGCCAAACGATGTGGTGATTTCAAAAAAGAAAATCTGTGGGATTCTTACGGAAATGAGCCTTAATGGAGATAAAATCCGTTATATTGGAATTGGAACAGGAATAAATGTGAATATACGGGAATTTCCTGAAGAACTTCAGGATAAAGCAACATCCCTTTTGATAGAATCCGGAAAAGCAATAAACCGGAATAAGGTACTGGCTCTTGTTCTTGAAAAATTTGAAAAAAATTACGAAAAATTTGTACAGACTTGTGATCTTAGTCTTTTAAAAGAGGAATATGAAGAGATTCTTGCAAATATTCATGAGCCGGTTCGTGTTTTAGATTATAACCACCCTTATGAAGGAATCTGCCTTGGAATTAATAAGCAGGGAGAGCTTCTTGTAAAAAAAGAAGATGGAGAAGTATCAGCAGTAGGATCCGGAGAAGTTTCTGTCCGGGGACTTTACAGCTATGTATAATATTAAGAAACGCACATCCGGTGTGCAGAAAGAGGAAATATATGTATGAGGAAAATGTAGTGCTTTGCGGCGCAAGTGCATATGAGCAGAAGTATTATTTTAATCAGGATTTTAATGCTCTTCCGGATCATGTAAAAAAGGAACTTCAGATTATGTGTGTTCTTTTTACGGAAGATGTAGGCGGGATTCTTACTCTGGAGTTTGATGAAGATGGAAAGCTTCAGTTTAAGACAGAAGCGCTGGAAGCAGATGCAAGGTTTGATGAAATTGGAAGTGCATTAAAAATAAAACAACTGCAAACAGAAAAAAGAGAACTTCTGGAATCTCTTGAAATGTATTATCAGGTATTTTTCCTTGGAGATCTTTCAGAAGAAGATTTAAAAAAGAAAACAGATGACGGGGAATGATCATGAAGATGCAGTGGGAAATCGGAAATGTTAAAATAGAAAATCCATTCGTTCTTGCTCCCATGGCGGGAGTGACAGACCTTCCTTTTCGAAAACTTTGCAAAGAACAGGGAGCTGGTCTGATCTGCATGGAAATGGTCAGTGCAAAAGCAATTTCTTTTCATAATAAAAACACAGAAGCGCTTATGGAAATAGATAAAGGCGAGCATCCGGTATCCATGCAGCTGTTTGGGAGCGAACCTCAGCTTATGGGGGAAGTGGCAGCAGAAATTGAAGATCGTCCATTTGATATTCTGGATATAAATATGGGATGTCCGGTTCCCAAGGTTGTAAATAATGGAGAAGGGTCTGCTTTGTTAAAAGATCCGGATCGTATTGTGGAAATTATCCGGAGTGTTTCTTCTGCAGTTTCCAAGCCGGTTACAGTAAAGGTGCGGATTGGATTTGAAAACCATCCTGTTGATATTGTGGAAATCGCAAAAAGAGCAGAAGATGCAGGCGCTGCAGCCATAGCGGTCCATGGAAGGACAAGACAGCAGTATTATGCAGGAAAAGCAGACTGGGAAACAATTCGTCGTGTTAAAGAAGCGGTTTCCATTCCGGTTATTGGAAATGGAGATGTAGATTCTCCGGAAAAAGCAAAAGCGCTGTTGGAAGAGACGGGGTGTGATGCAGTGATGGTGGGAAGAGCCGTAAGAGGGAATCCATGGATCTTTCGGGAAATGAATCACTATTTTCTTACAGGAGAACTTCTTCCTCCGCCTTCCATAGAGGAAATAAAAGAAACCATTCTTCGCCATACAAGAATGCAGATTGAACTGAAGGGAGAATTTACCGGTATTCGGGAAATGCGGAAACATGTAGCCTGGTATACATCAGGTATGCGTCACAGCGCAGCCCTTCGCAGAGAGTCCAATCTTATAGGAAGTTATGAGGAACTGGAAAAATTACTGGAGCGGTTGGGATGACGGGATCATATGCTTGACAACCTTTGTGATTTTCGGTATAATACTGAAATTGTGAATATCATAGAATACCTATACTCTTTCTTGAGAAAAGGTGTTCCAAAACCTAATTTTTATATGGAATATCCGGTGAAAACAAGGCGCCGGATACTGAAAAGGAGTAAGGAAAATGGAAGAAAAGAAAAACTTACTTACTTATGCAGGGCTTAAAAAATTAGAAGAAGAGCTGCATGATTTAAAAGTAGTTAAAAGAAAAGAAGTAGCAGAAAAAATTAAAGAAGCCAGAGAGCAGGGCGATTTATCCGAGAATGCGGAATATGATGCAGCAAAGGACGAGCAGAGAGACATTGAAGCACGTATCGAGGAAATTGAAAAGATCCTGAAAAACGCAGAAGTCGTTGTTGAGGATGAAGTAGATTTGGATAAAATCAGCGTGGGATGTAAAATTAAAGTTTATGATTTTGAGTTTGAGGAAGAAATTGAGCTTAAGATCGTAGGTTCCACAGAAGCAAACAGTCTTGAGGGCAAAATTTCCAACGAATCTCCAGTAGGAAAAGCACTGATCGGTGCGCATAAAGGAGATGTTGTAGATGTGGAAATGCCATCAGGAGTTATGCAGTATAAAGTACTGGAAATTGAGAGAAATATTTAATTTTAAAGGAAAATAAAAGTAAGGAGGTACAGAAATGGCAGAGCAGAAGAAGCAGGAACAGGATTTAAATCAGCTGCTGAAAGTACGCCGCGAAAAACTGGCAGATTTACAGGCGAATGGAAAAGATCCTTTCAAAATTGTAAAGTTTGATGTAACACATCATAGCCAGGAAGTAAAAGATCACTTTGATGAGCTGGAGGGCAAATCCGTAGTAATCGCAGGACGTATGATGTCCAAACGTGTTATGGGAAAAGCATCTTTTTGTCATGTACAGGATCTGGAAGGCATGATCCAGTCTTATGTGGCAAGAGACAGTATCGGAGAAGAATCTTATAAAGATTTTAAAAAGTTGGACGTAGGCGATATTATCGGTATAAAGGGAGAGGTGTTTAAAACAAAAACAGGAGAAACATCTATCCATGCTTCTGAGGTTACCCTGTTATCTAAGAGCCTTCAGGTACTTCCTGAAAAATTCCATGGACTGACAAACACAGATTTACGTTATCGTCAGAGATATGTGGATCTGATCATGAATCCGGAAGTAAAAGATACATTTATTAAACGCTCCAAGATTTTAAGTGCAATCCGTAAATATCTTGATCAGCAGGGATTTATGGAAGTAGAAACACCAATGCTTGTGGCAAACGCAGGTGGAGCAGCAGCAAGACCATTCGAGACACACTTTAACGCATTGGATGAAGATTTCAAACTTCGTATTTCACTGGAACTGTATCTTAAGAGACTCATCGTAGGCGGATTAGAAAGAGTATATGAAATCGGTCGTGTATTCCGTAATGAAGGTCTTGACACACGTCATAACCCGGAATTTACTTTAATGGAATTATACCAGGCATATACAGACTATCATGGCATGATGGATCTTACAGAAAATCTTTACCGCTATGTAGCACAGGAAGTTCTTGGAACAACAAAGATTGTTTATAATGGCGTAGAAATGGATCTTGGAAAACCATTTGAAAGAATTACTATGGTAGATGCCGTTAAGAAATATGCAGGTGTTGATTTTAATGAAATCCATACTCTTGAAGAAGCAAGAGAAGCTGCACAGGCACATCATGTAGAATTTGAAGAACGTCATAAGAAAGGTGATATTCTCAACCTGTTCTTTGAAGAATATGTAGAAGAGCATCTGATCCAGCCAACATTTGTTATGGATCATCCGATTGAAATTTCACCGCTTACAAAGAAAAAACCAGAAAATCCGGAATATACAGAACGTTTCGAGTTCTTTATGAATGGCTGGGAAATGGCAAATGCTTATTCTGAATTAAATGATCCGATCGATCAGCGTGAGCGTTTCAAAGCACAGGAAGCACTTCTTGCACAGGGTGATGAAGAAGCAAATACAACAGACGAAGACTTTATGAATGCCCTTGAAGTTGGTATGCCGCCGACAGGTGGAATTGGCTTCGGTATTGACCGTATGTGCATGCTTCTTACAGACTCTGCAGCAATCAGAGATGTACTTCTCTTCCCAACAATGAAGTCACAGGGTGCTTCCAAGAATGAAGCAAACAATGTGGCACAGACAGAAACACAGGAAAAAGCAGCAGAAAAAATTGATTTTTCTAAAGTAAAAGTTGAGCCGCTCTTTGAAGAGATGGTAGATTTTGATACTTTCTGCAAATCGGATTTCCGTGCGGTAAAGATCAAAGACTGTGTGGCAGTTCCGAAGAGTAAGAAACTTCTTCAGTTCACTCTGGATGATGGAACAGGCACAGATCGTACAATCTTAAGCGGAATTCATGAATATTATGAACCGGAAGAACTGATTGGAAAAACAGCAATTGCAATTGTAAACCTGCCTCCACGTGCAATGATGGGCATTGATTCCTGCGGTATGCTGATCTCAGCAGTACACGAGGAAGATGGAAAAGAAGGACTGAATCTTCTTATGGTAGATAACAGAATTCC
>JARIAR010000026.1 GCA_029257805.1 Blautia sp. | reverse complement strand
CATCGTGAGAACCCCTCTCTACAATTCTGCCGTCTTTAAACACCAAAATCCGGTCTACAAGTCTGGTAACACCCAGGCGATGAGAAATTAATAAAGTAGTCCTGCCTCCTGTCACTTCTGTAAAATTCTGATACAACTCCGTTTCTGCCACTGGATCCATAGCTGCTGTAGGTTCATCTAAAATCATTATTTTGGCATCTCTTTTATTTAATGCACGTGCAAGCACCAGTCTTTGCCACTGACCTCCAGATAAATTTTTTCCGTTTTCACTTAAAACCCCAAGCTGTTCGTCCAATTGATTTGGCAGCTTTTTAACAAATTCATCCATTCCAACCATTTTAAGCACTTCGTATAAATGCTCATCCATCCCCTCTTCTCTGCTATCTGAAATAGAAATATTTCTTCGTATGTTCTCTTCATATCTTCCAAAATCCTGAAAAACCACTGAAATAAAGTCTCTTATCACATCTAGCCTACCGGTTACTGTTTTTCCACCAATACAAATTTCTCCCTGCTGAGGTGTATACAATCCACAAAGTAAATTTACGAAAGTTGTTTTTCCAGAACCGTTCTCTCCCACGATTGCAATCTTTTCACCAGAATGAATGGTCACCGAAATATCCTGCAAGGCAGGTTCTATTTTACCCGGATAAGAAAAATTTACTTTTTCAAACCGAATATCATAATCCACTACGGATTCTTTTTCTTTTATCGCAACTTTTTCATACAGTTTTTCCAATCTGAAAAAGTCATCCATAAAATAGATGTCCATATAAATCTGAATGGCAGATGTAAAAATCCTTGCAGTTGCATTCTGCAGCTGCACCGATGCATTTAGCACCAACATAAAAGTCCCAATGCCCTTGTCTGGATGTAAATATATCTCCCTTGCTGCAAGAAGGAGTACTGCAATATAAACTACATTTCGCAATATATCTGCCAGAGAATTATAAATAACATGCTTTTTAGTCAACGCATTTTTCTTTTCCCGATACTCATCCGCGTATTGTTTCCAACGTTCTTTTAAAAATGGAAAGATTCCAAGATGTCTGACTTCATTTAAAGATTCCGTTCCACAACACATAAAAAACTGATGGATGACCCAAACTCCCTCTTTCATCCATTTTACACTATTTCTATATGTTTCATCTTTTTGTATGGTCGCCAAAATTACCGAAGGAATGCACGTTACCAACAAAACTACTACGATCAGCAGATGTACTTTAGCCAGTAAACAGGCTGTACTTATAAAGGTAATTCCATATTGCAGCACACAGACAACCGATTGGATGCTTTCCGCCACTCTGCCTCCTGCATATGATTCTGCAAAAGCAATCTGCTCCCGAAACTTTTCATCATTTTCCACATGGCTATATGGAACTTTACACGTACATTCCAAAATCTGTTTTTTAATATATTTCGTAGTTGCAATTTTATCTTTAGCCATGGTATATGCACTAAAAAAATCGTACGCTAATTGCAGGACATAAAATATCACCAATATTATCAATAATTCTATGGCAACTATCATATTCTCTGGTGCCCCATAAAGCTTTTGAATGATGTTTGAAAATCTCTCAAGCACTACAGAAATAATCGCCGGAAAGAACGCCATTCCAAACCCTATCAAACAAATCGCCAGAGACATTTTACTTTTTATAACAAAACTTACTTTCAATGCTTTCCATAATATTTTTAATTTCTCAGATACTGTAATTTTTTTCTTATCATCCATATCCATTATTCCTGATACCACTGTGCCTGCTGGTTAAAGAAGTCATAATAAACTCCTTTTTTGTTCATAAGTTCTTCGTGATTCCCCTCTTCTGCTATCGTGCCATTTTGAAGAACCACAATCCTGTCTGCTAATCTTGCAAAGCCAATACGATGACTGATTAAAATTGCTGTTCTGTCTTTAATTGAAGATCGGATATTCTCAAATTGATGTATTTCTGCTATAGGGTCTAAAGCCGCCGCCGGCTCATCAAAAATCAAAAGCTCCTTATTTCCGTAAAATGCTCTTGCAACACCAACCTTCTGTTGCTCACCTCCAGATAATATAGCTCCGCTTTTGTCCACATCTTTTTTCAATAGATTTTCCAGTTTCTTGGGAAGCTTAACGGAAATTTTCTTCACATCTCCCAACTCCACCGCTCTTTGTAACAAATCTGTCTTCCCTTTTTCTTCAATACTTCCAATCTCAATGTTTTCCCTTAAACTCATATGAAACAAAAAGAAATCTTGAAAATATACACCAATATTTTTGTTGATCTGCTGCATGCTCCATTTACTATATGGCTGTCCATGATAAAACAATTCTCCCGAATTTGGCTGCAGCTGACCAATCATTACTTTAGAAAGCGTACTTTTTCCGCTTCCATTATGTCCTAATAATGCAACAATTTCCCCTTTTCTGATTTTAAGATTAATATGATTCAAAACATTTTTATCTTCATAAGCAAAAGATACATCTCTCAGTTCAATCATATCTTCTGCGCTTTCTCTCTGTTCTTCTTTTCTTTTTACATTTCCCATCTCCGGCATATCTGAAATAAACAAACGCTGCCGTTCCAGCGCAAACAATCCATAGTCTAAACTAATAAGATTATTTGTGATATCTCTGATCGTTCCACTTAAATTCTGACACAATAAAAAAATAGTCAAAAATGCATCTACGGACATCCTTCCATATGCCATTTGATAAATCTGATACACACACAAAACAAACATGCACACATACAGCCCTAAACCATTAAAAAAACTTTTCTCTTCCTTCCCCCATACATATTCTCTTTCCTGCTTTTCAATCTTTTCAAATGCCTTTTCCCACTGCATTAAAATATCGCGATATGTATCATAAATTCTTATTTCTTTTGCCACACCGGATTTCATTGGCAATTCCTGAAAGTATGCGGCAATATTTTCATTTTTTCTCACTTCCAGCATATTCACACGTTGCTTTCCAATAAACCTGCTGCTAATAAAAATGGCAGCCAGCATATACAGTAACACGATCAGAAAACTTCCAAAAGACTGATGTAACACCACCGTTAAAAGCGACACCGCTGTCAATAATTTTCCAAACAGCACGCAGACAGAACTGGCTAAATCTGTCAGCGAACCGGCACGATTAATGACCGCTACATATTCTTCCTGGGTTTTTCTTTGTTTTAGCGCCTTATATGGAATTTTCTGTATCTTTTCCATTAATGTTTCTTGCATGCCAATATAATAAGAATCATACATGACCATATATAAAAGATCCCCATTTACCCGGTTAGAAAGCCCGGACACTGTCATAAAAAGTCCCAGAATCACGATTGTTCCTGCAAGATCATGAAAAGTTCCCTGCCTCAGGTTTATAAAAGTGGTTATTTTTTCAATAATCTGTTGATTATAATACAGAATCACTGCCGGTAAAACAGATAAAACAGCATTTATTCCAAAACAGCAAAGCAACATTTTTTTATCCAATTTCCACGCAAGACGAAATGCCCATAAAAATGTTTTCAATCGCTTCTTCATATTCCCTCCAAAATTCATAAATCAACTAGATTTTGTTAATCTGTTACCGGGGTTCTGCCAATATATTACCATCTAATGTATATAATAAAAAACACTTTTATAGCAAAATTTTCTTATATCCATAAAAAAATATAAACTAATCGTGATCCTCAAATTTGCATTTTATGAGCATATTTTTTCTGTACTCTGTAGGTGAAATACCGCAAGTGTTTTTAAATATTTTCATAAAATTTTTCTCATTTTCATACCCTACTTTTGAGGCAATCTCCTGTATCTTCCAATCTGTATTTTTTAAAAGTTCCTTTGCTTGATTAATTCGTATTTCTTTCAGAAAATTCACAAAATTGACTCCTGCATATTCTTTAAAACTTAATGAAAAAAGTGAATAATTCATTGAAACATAATTTGAGACAACTGCCATATTCAAGTCTTTATCATAATTCTTCTTAATATATTCTATTGCCTGTTTTATTTTTCTTTTGTTTTGATCCTGTACAAACTGTTCTTCTAAACTGCAATGAAATATATTTAACTGTTCTATATAATCCTCTTGAAACACGTCAATATTCCCTGCATATAAGGGATTCAGATTTTTTAGAACCGTACGCTTATCCTCTGAAATAACATGATCATATGTTTTATGCAACTGTTCACTAATATCATTAATAACAGACAAAAGCAAAAATGGATTTTTCTTTCCATGTTTTGCAGCAAAAAAACAATTTAACAGTTCCGTCTCATATCGCTTCCAGTCTTTTGTTGTAAAAGCAGAAACAAATTTTTCTGCAAACCCTTCATAATCGTAACCATACTCTTGCGCTTCATTTTCAGCTGTATATTCCACATAATCACAACTGGAAAAAAAGGCATATATTCTCGCCCTATAAGCTTCTTGATAAGCCGCTCTACAATCAGCTAATGCAGAATATGCTTTACTAATTCCAACAAAGTTCAAATCATTCTTTTCGAGAAACATTCGCCAGTCTTTGTCTCGTATAATGACTACCTTCTGTCCATCCATATCTAAATAAAATAAATTTTCGTGTTCACCATAAACTTCTTCTTCGCCAGGCAATATTAAAACTCTATATCTATTATCGCTAAAACAGTCTCTAAAATATTTTTCCATCCTTACAAACTCATCATTATTTTCTTTAGAATTTAGGATATGTTTCATCAAATCCATAAATAAACTATTTCTATCTTTTTGACTTTCAATAAATTCTTTACGATGAGCATCTAATTTTACAAGTATTTCTTCTATTTTATCACGTTTTACAGGTTTAAGTATATAATCACACACACCATGTTTCAACATTTCTACAGCATAGTTAAAATCATCATAGCCACTTATTACCACAATATCAGGTTTGTTTTTTATATTTTCTGTCTCTTTTACTAATTGAATTCCATCCATTTTAGGCATCCTGATATCTGTAAACATTACATCAATGCTCTTCTCTTTAAGAATCTCCAATGCTTCTTCGCCATTTCTGCATTCAATGATTTCCTCAATTTCAACAGAACATCTTTGCGCCATCGTTGCAATTCCGCGTCTTATCATCTTTTCATCTTCAACGATTAGTAAACTTTTCATCTTTTCCCCCTTGTTTCAATGGTAGAATTACACAAACCTTAGTGTAACATTTCTCCTTGGAATAAAATTTGAGTCCATAAGGTTCACCAAACTGCATACGAATTCTATCCTGTACATTTTTTAATCCTATACCATTCCCAGCTCCTCCACTTGCTTCTATTTTCCCTTGTACTTTTTGCTCTAATTTTAATAACTGTTCCTCACTCATTCCCATCCCAGAATCAGTGATAGAGATCTCAAATCTGTCCTGATATGAAACAGCTTTAATATAAATAACCGCATCTTCCACTGTCTCCACAATCCCATGACAAATAGCATTTTCTACAATTGGTTGTAAAGACATCTTGGGTATCTCCTGATTATAAAGTGCCTCTTCAATTTTTACATTCAAAACTATCTCAAAATCATATCTTAAATTCATAAGTTGAATGTAGTTTTTAATATACTTTATTTCATCTCGAACGGTCACATTATAAGATACCCATTTCATATTATACCGAAGCAACTCTCCCAACTCAGTAACTGCATCTGAGATTAAATATTCTTCATCAATTTCGGCCATCATTTTAATACTCTCCAGAACATTATATATAAAATGTGAGTTGATCTGATTCTGAAGTGCCTTAATCTCTGTATTTTTAATTAAAACTTCACGATCAATATTTTCCTTCATAAGTTCCTGAATCCGATCTAACATTTTGTTAATCTGTCGATTCAGATCACCAATTTCATCTGTTCCCAAATCAGGTATGCGGGTATCTATATTCCCATCACGTATCGTGCGAACTACTTTAATGGTTTCATAAAATTTTCTCAACAAACGGTTTACTGTCAGATTTATCAAAAGAATCATTGCAACAAATAACAACACCATTGAAATCATTACTTGAATCTGACGTGTTGACATATCCTGTAGTCTTTCATCCGTATTCACAACAAACAAATAGTTTCCTGATAATGCCTCGATTCTTCGCACTGCAATTAAATATTCATGTCCTTCTGATTTTACTTGCTTGTATTGATAATCACCGTTCGATCCAACCGTTTCCATAAGTGTCTGTATTTCAGATTCCAATTGCGGATACGGAAATTTCTGTCCTTTTATTACTTCATCCGTGTCGGAAACGAATCCCTTCCACTCATCCTGCTCCAAGGAATACATACCGGAAAATAATTCTTCTTCCTTTACAGCAACTTCCAGAATTCCCACTTTTTCTCCAAAAATGTTTTCAATATAACTGACTAAAGAAATACATTCTGCATTTTTATCAGAAGACAACTTCTTATGATTTAAATACCATTCTCCCGAGAGCTCATTTTGCTCCCATATTAACGGCTTTACTCTATCTCCATGAAACAATATCGGTAATATCTCCGGAAACTCATTGTTGTCCGCATAGACATGTATATAATCTATATAAGGATTGCTATTGATCATCCCCTCATACAGGGATATATTATTTTTGGAAAAATAATAATATTCCTGTTCTGAAATTTCCTTTTTCTGGCTTAAGTCCGTCAAAAAATCTTGTAGCTGCACATCTCCCAAAAATACCTGAGCGGTCATACTGCACAATTCTACAATATTGTCAATCTGCCTTGTTTCCTCTTCCATATTGCTATCCAGTGCATTAACAATCTGGTACATCACACCACGTTTTAAAAATTTAAAAAATAGAATAACAAAAACCAGCATAGGTATCGCAATCAGCAAAACAACTACCAGCGAAAATTTAGTATTTAATTTTAGGCTCTTATATTTTTCCATCAATCTTTTCATTCACTGATACCCATTTTCTCCTTATTGCTTTCAAATAGCGCATGTGCTGCTTCAGCAAACTCATCATACCTGTTTTCCATCTGTTCCTTTTTGTATTCATTTAATACATAATCAAATTGCTCTTCAGATTTTGCAAGTAAAAGTCTTGGAAGTGTATCACCCCAAATTGACTGTTGTTTTTTATATATATTTGCCATTTCTTTATCTTCGCCAAAATTCAATTCATATTGGCCTAGATAATATGAATACGGTTTTGCCCAACTTTCCATCTGTTCCATAGTAGCGCTTATATCACTTTTCTGAGATTCATCAAGCAACATCCAATACTCATCCTGTCCCTGATCTCTTACTAGCTTCTGACCTTCTTCACTGAGCAGAAAAGAAATCAATTGAATAACTTTATCGGGATATTGACAATTTTTTGAAACATAGGTTAATGTCCATCCATTTATACCAGACAAAGGTAAGACCGGATCATTCATTTTGCTATTTCGAGGGCCATCAACCGCAATATAAACCCTTTCCGGATTGTTTTCTTTAATAATGTTTTGCTGCCATTCAATGTCACTTCTCTGATAAAGCAGACAAAAATAACGTCCATCCATCATTTTTTCTTCTAATTGAGATCTTTTATCTACAAAAATATCGCTCTTCAATAACCCTGCTTCTCCCAGACTTCTGAACGCTTTCAACCAACGAATATACTCTTCGTCTGTATTTCTGTTATAATATTGTCCATTTACTTCATATGGTATCGCTAGAAAGTTCTGCAAATACAGATCAAAAGAATTATTTCCCGTATTCGTAAATTCGTCTGCACCAACAGGAATTAAGGGTTTTTTATCTACAATAGGAAACATCTCCGCCGCTTTTCGTACCGCATTACAAAATCCCTCCGGAGTTGTCATATCCGGAGATCCAATTGCTTCATAAATATCTTTTCTGACTAAAAAAACTTCATTAGAAGCAACATCCGGATTTTCCTTATATTCTTTATAAGTATACGAATAACTTGGATAACCATAAAGATTTTCATCGGATTGTGTGTACCATATTACTGTATCAGAATTTACATTTTCATAAAATTCTTTCTCATATTTATCAGCCAGATGATTAAGGGCATACACCTGATTTCGGTCTATCAACTCCTGATTTTCTGGTTCCCACCATCCCAATGTGACCAAATCAGGTAAGCTCTCTGTATCTATCATTGTCTGCAACTTGTTAGATTCATTTCCCTTTGGAATTACAAACTTGATTTTAATGTCAAATTTATTTTCAAGATATTCTGTTACAGCACTCTCCTCTTCTGATGGCATCCACGAATAATTAACATACCACTTCACAATCTGCTTTTCCTGCATATTTTCAGATGGTTCCTTATAAAAAAAATTCTGCACATCCGCATTCCACACAAGTAAAAGTGAAATAAGAAGAAAAACGGCAACTGAAATCCCCTCTATCATTTCTTTTTTTTTCATGCTGCTCTTTCTCCTGATTCTTATTAATAAATACAACAATAACCAATAATTCATATTATATCATGATATCATCGGTTATTGTTATGTTTTTATTCTATTTTGTTTTGTTTATTCTTTTACCCCACCTGCCGAAATACTACTAATAATATATTTTGAACAGAATGCAAAGACAATCAGAATCGGAAGCACGGATATAGCAACAGCCAAATAAATTGCTCCCTGGTTTGCTGTAATGTCTGTTGATGAATTTAATGAGGCTATCATTACCGGTAATGTGAATTTATCCGGAGAATTTAATAATATTAATGGAAGAAGATAGTTGTTCCAGTTTCCAATAAATGCTCCAATAGACATTGTTGCAATTGCTGGTGACATAAGAGGAAGAATAATCGTATGGAATATCTTAATCTCACCTGCACCATCTAATCTGGCCGCCTCCAAAAGTGCTGGCTGAAGAGAAGCTTCACAGTATTGTCTTAAAAAGAAAACTGTCCCCGGAGACGCAATAGCAGGAATGATCAATGGTAAATACGAATCCACCATATCCAGTTTTGTTACCAGATCATAAAATCCCAACAGACTGAGCTGACTTGGAATCATCATAAAAATGACAATAATCATACTGATGATTTTATTGCCTTTAAAGTTATATACCACAAGGGCATATGCTGTAATTGCAGAAAAATAAGCTGTCAATAAGGTAGCCGGAATAGCTACAAAAAGACTGTTAGACATTCCTTTAAACAAATCAAAATATCCAGATACAATACTCCAGTTCTCTGCAAGAGCATTACCTGGCAGCAACGTAAATGATTTTACAATTTCACTTCCAGTACGTGTAGCATTTACCATCATCAGCAAAAAAGGAAACAAACATGCTACAGCCAATATAGTCAATGCTAAATACAGGATTGCTTTTTTACTTCTGTATATCATTTCTGTTCCCCCTTTTCCTTTCTATACATAATCTTAAACTGAATGACTGAAATTACCAGAATGATCAAAAATAGTGTATATGCAATTGCAGACGCAAATCCAACCTGATTTGTTTCAAAACCGAATTTATATAGATACATAACTACGGTCTGTGTACTACCGCTTGGATTTCCAATTGTTCCACCACACATCAAGAATGGCAGATCAAACATTTGCAAACCACCAATTAAAGAAGTAATACCCACATATAATAAGATTGGTTTCAAAAGAGGTAATGTTATTTTTAAAAATACTTTCCAACGTCCCGCTCCATCTATGGCAGCCGCTTCATAATAATCTTTTGAGATTCCCTGTACACCAGCCATTAACATAATAAACGAATTTCCAAACCACATCCATGCTCCGATTATTGAAAGCACATATGGGGCTGTTGATGTGGAACCCAACCAGTCAATTGCATTACTTAAAATACCTGAACTAGTAAAAATCTGGTTGATTGTTCCATATTTCCAATCAAGAAGCGTCTTAAACAAAAACGCAACCGATGTGGCTGCAATTAAATTAGGAAGATAAAACAATGCTCTGAATACACTTAATCCACGAATTTTATACTTTATGTCACTAAAAACAATAGTAAGCAAAAAAGCAAGTCCTAACTGTAAAACAATATTCACTCCCCATATTTTCACTGTATTCCATAAATCTCTCCAGAAAAATTTATCTGAAAATACACGCGTGTAATTTGAAAATCCAACCAGTGCAGGTTCTCCGAATCCCTGATAATCTGTAAAGCTCAAATATAAAGTTCTAAGAACCGGATAAACACAAAATATCAGAAAAACAATCACAAACGGAGCCACAAAGAGATATCCTGTTTTATTAATATCTCTTTTTTTTACGGATTTTTTTTCTCTCATCTGAATTTTCTCCTTTCCTTATGGAGCGAGGAGGATTTACATCCTCCTCGGTTATACTATTCTCTGTCAATTTCAATTTTAGGATATGTAGACTGAACTGTGTCATAGAAGTTATTCATTGCATCTTCCTTTGTCATCTCACCCGTTTTAATTGAGTTAATAGCAGCTCCCCATGCATCACTAATTACTTTATCGTATTTTGTAATATTAGAATAATCAATTTCCTGCGCCTGCTCCAAGAAGAACTCGTACAGCTTTTGTCCACCGTATATCTCATTTGTATCTTCTTTATGTTTCTCAATTGTCGGAATCCATGACACTACGTCTCCTTCCGATGCTTCAATCCACCAGTCGAGAGTGTCTTCATTTGTTGTTACAAACTGAATGAAATCCCATGCAAGTTCTTTTCTTTCACTCATTGCATTAATTCCAAGGAATGTACCACCACTAAATCCATCTGCAGGTCCGGCACAAATTCCCCATTTTCCAGCAAGATCTCCTACATTATCCCTCATTGTCAATACACCCCAGCTTGGAAGACCATATGCAAATACTTCTGTTGTCTTTCCACTTGCAGCTGCATCTTCCATCTGTTCTTCATTCCATGCATCGGTAGTGGAATCGATGACCGGAATTGAACCGCTCATGGCCTGATACCAGGTGGTTGACCATGTAGGAACATATGCTGTCATATCATTCTGATATAAGTCAATACAAAGCTGCATATAATCTTTTCTATCCTGATCGATTACAAGTTTTCCATCCTGTACCCATGCAGACTCACCTGAAAAATATCCCATTTCCTGTTCCGATGCAAAGATCTTATATCCTGCATTTTTCAAGGTTTCCCCTGTTTTTAAAATGGTATCGTAATCCTTAAAATACTGACCTATTTTTTCTGGATCTTCAGTTCCCAGAACCTGCTGTGCAATATCACGTCTGTAAAAAATTGCTGCTGGTGTAATCTGATAAGAAATTGCTCTTTGAATTCCTTCCTCATCCTGCCCTGCCTGCCATACATAATCCACCATATTCTCTGCATACTGCTGGGCATTGTAAGGATCCTGATTCAGATCCTCCAGATATCCAGCTTCAAACATAGTATCCAGCATCTGAGGCTCAGCCACAATAATATCCGGTTCCTTCGCCTTTCCTCTCATGCTGGACTGTATCTTTGTAAGATAATCCGCCGGCGATATCACAACTGTTTCAATCTGTACATCTTTATTCTGTTCGCAATAATGTTCAGCAAATTGTTTCAGATCGTCTGCCAATGTCCAGATTACAAGTTTTTCACTTGCCCCTTTATTACCTGCTACTGCTTTGTCTTCTGCTTTGTCTTCTGCTTTGTCTTCTGCTTTTGTTTCTGTATTGCTATTACTTTCTGTACTACTTCCACATCCCGCTATAGACAGCCCCATCACACCAGCTAATGCAAGTGCAAAAAATCTTCTCTTCCTCATTTCCGTTTCCTCCTTGTTTTTATCTGATATGATCATTATAATCTTTGATTTTCTTCGTCATAATGGTGCAAATTTTTCTTAGGTATCTTTTTTTTAGCAACAAGCTATTTCCATAAAAAAGTAGTAATTGCATGAGATGGCACTGTATAGTCAGCACCTTTTCCATACTCACCCACATTCACTTTCTTTTCTTCCTCTGTTCGATTTAGAATAATCACTACTCTTTCACCATTGGGATTTAAAAAAGCCACACTCTCTAACTCTTGACAATAGGAAGAAACGGGAATAACTCTCGCACCTGGTTTTACATATCTGCTAAAATGCCCTATATAGTAATAGCTTAAGTTTTTATATAGTCCCTCAAAATTATCCGTGCACATAATCGGAGCATCGCAATAATTTCCCACATGATTTGGTCCTCCTTTTGCATCTAGCAAGAGGTTCCAGTCAATATGAGCGCACACGCCATTTTTAAAATTGCCAACCATGTCATGAGCATACATTTCTGCTTTTTGTATTTCGTTACTCTCTGAAAATCTGCTATACTCTACACATCCTTCGGTAAAAAATATCTCTTTTTCAGGAAACTTTTCTCTGATCAATGCTAAATTTTCAAAATGATCTCCTGTATACCAATGTACAGCTATTCCGGAAATATATTGTTCTGCCGATTTATTTTGTAACAATCCTCTGGCTCTTTCAAACGCAATCTCCTTATTATGATCCCACGCTAAAATTTTCACATTTTCCAAATTATTTTTCTTTAACTCAGGTCCCAGATATTCCCCTGCAAATTCTGCCTCTTCTTCTGTTGTATACTTACAGGAATCCCAGGTCTGTACTGCATCCGGCTCATTCTGAACACTGATCCAATTTACTGTAAAACCCTCCTTACACATTTCTAAAGCAAATCGGGACATATATTTTGCCCATCTTTCATAGTATTCCTTCTTTAAAGCACCCCCGTGATTCATATCTCCGTTAGTTTTCATATAGGCAGGCGGACTCCAGGGAGACAACAGTAACTTTATTGCATTGTTCCTATATTTTTCTGCGTCATGAATAAACGGAAACAAAAATTTCTTTTCTCTTTCCATAGAAAACTTTTCCAGTTCTTCATCCCTATCATCTTCATCTGCAGCATAATTGGATAACGCAAAATCACAACTATTTATATGGGTCCGTCCTAAATTATATAAAAGTCCATTATCTGAAAAATAGGCATTCAATAATTCTTCTTTGTGTTCAGGTGAAAGCTTACTATAACAGTAAGCTGCACTTTCTGTAAAAGCACCTCCAAATCCCTGGATTTTATGTCTTTGAATATCCGGGTACACACATATTCTATTCATAGCGGATAATTCGCATTCAGGAAGGATCTCTTCTTTCCATATCTTTTCATTTTTACGATCTGTTATAACTACTTTCATACCCTCTCTCCTTCATCCACAGGAATAATAAAGATTTCAATTTTTTCTATATTTCCCTGGCGTATATTTTCTGCTACTTTACCTTTCAATTCTTTTGTTTTATAACATTCTCCATTAGAACCATATACCTGAAATTCTTTCATTTTGTATTGTCCCGGCACCAGTCTTTCTAATCCGGATATGTTATATGTCACTTCTGTTTGTCCCAAAAACTCTGCCTTGATTTTTCTGTTTTTTCCAATCAGATACTTTGGTATAAAGGGTTCAAATTCTAATACCAATTCTCCATCCTTAATATGAAATGGTCTTTGACCAAACATCATAATCTGCCACATTTGAAGGAACTCTGCTGTAGAACCACTAAGTCTTGCAACAAAGCCTTTTCCATGGATACGTGGATTTTGATTTACGCTGCTTGCTATAAATGAAGAATTTTCAAGTAAACTTCTTCCATAAATATTCTCAGACAAGAACGGGATTGCCGCATTGTGAAAATCTTCTTCAAATTCCTCATACAATCCTGCCTTCAAAAGTTCCAGTAGATATTTATACTCCATATGCAGCCATACAGATTCATTTTCTAACCAACCCGGCGTAAAAGCACATGCTCTTCCCAATTCAAAAGAGGCCTCTGATAAAGACGCATTTACCTTATACATTTTCAATATCCTGTCATAAAGCTTACTTTCACGAACTGCCTGATATATGTTTTCTTTCTTTTCATTGTCTGCAAGTTTCAGTGCATGAACAGACCCTTCAAGAAAATCTGGTGTATTTTTCACCTGTACTTTTATCGGAAGAATCCCTTCTTTATCCTCTTCAAACTCTTTCACTTCATAATAAAAATAAGTCGGAGGTACACTCCCGGCCACATAATCCGCTTTCTCCACACCACGCTGCAATGCAGCAATACAAGTGTCAAGATATACTTTCTGCTGTTCATATGTGTATATAGTATAGTTGCCAGAAATAGCTAGTGCAGTTGCTTCCCAGAAACACTCTTTTGCATCATTAATATGATTCCAGAATACCATTTCCGGACCTGTCCCAGCTGTGTTGTTAAGTTGACTACAAGCTATGAGCAATTTTTCCTGAAAGACTGCCAGTTCTTCCGGCAGACTAATATCTTTTTTAGTTTTTTCTACAATTTCCCTCATGAACAAGGCCATTCTAAGAACTTCATACGTTTCCGCCATAGATGATCCAAGCAATCCTGGAAGCCCATTAAGTGCATCATACCATCCAGGTTTCCCGCCTTCCATCTCAATACCCATTCCATATGGATCCAACGCTGATATTTTGTTGGATAACAGTGTAAACATTTTTGTCATAAGACTTGTACATACAATTTTTCCTTTTTGATCTTTTAAATATCTATTTTCCTCTTTTGACGTGTCTACATTATCCTTTAAAAACGCGTATTGACGAATGCCCTTTTCTGTTCGGACATATCTTTTCTTTCTAGGAAGAATCTGCTTTTCTGCCTGCGTATACATATATGAAGCGTCATCGTAAAAAAGTTCCTTCTCTTTTTCCGGATAAACAGATAAGTAAGATTCCACTAAATCCAAATTGTATACCCAATGATCGCTCCAATGACCTTCTCCATACAACGTGCTGTCTATTCTCTCTGCAATATCCATAATTTGCTCAAATATTTCATTAAAATTTTTTAATCCGGATTTTTCCAGACTACGATACAGACTTCCCGGTGTAAATTCTCTTTGTAGGATTCTTCTTATTTCTGCTAATTCTTCGCTACTTTCAACCAGTAATTTTACATCCCCTTCATTCAGCCGATAAACAATTTTATCAATAACAAGAGGATTGTATCCGTTAATCTGAAGAGCATTATAGAATGTTTTAATAACACTTTTTCCTACAAATGGCGAGAATTGCACATCACATCTCCTGTTTTGGTTTACATCCCGGAAATTTCCATTTCCCTGCGAGTAATATTCTGGAAGCATGGAATAAAAATTATAGTCTCTTTCCATATCTCCGTGTTTTCTTGAATACAGATAAAATATCTGTTTCTTCCCAATCTTCACTGGATATCCGCCTCTGAGAAGATTATCTAAATAATTTTGACGGCAATACGCATCAAAAACTGGATCTCCGGTTTCTGTCTTAATTCTTTCTGTAATATGCACTGCCAGTTCTTTTGATTCCCTTTGTTTCTGTTCAAACCAGTCTGCTGTCAGAAACATTTCTTTTAGATTCTCATATGCTCCCTTATCTTCTGACATTCCAAAGATTTCTTTTATAGAAAACATCTCATTCTTTTTTACAATCCTTTTGTCTGCAAAAAAACAGCAAGGTACATCATTACAGTCAATCTGCGTTTTAGACAACAGCTCTTCCAATGTATTGGTTTCCAAACCGTATGCTTTTCTTAATGAATGATCATATTCAAACAAAACAGTTTTATCAACAATGACCGGAAGCAGATTGTTTTCACTCCCTTTACCCATGGCAAAGTTCATGCCTGTAATCTCCGTAACTTCCGCACTGTCCTCCATGCTTGCACGAACTTTAAATTTTGGTAATTTGCTATCTTTATCCAAAACCTGCATCCATGCTTTTGCTGTCTGTCCCATTTCTTTCATTGTAGTTGCTGTAACTCCATAAGGAATAATTTCCGACATACCATCTACCAACTCTATACTGGTTTCCTTCTCCAACTTACTTGTAACGGTAACTTGTCGCATTAATCCTGCAAGAGGTTCAGATGGAAGAGTTTCATATTCCACGCGAATCTTATACTGAACTGTTTCCTCTTCCAGACTCAGGCTATTCATTCCTATGTTCATACGATGCTTTGCTTCTGGATTAACAAAAGCTTCCATATATTTTCCATCAACTTTAAGAAACGTACGAAAACCCATCAACGGAGTCCTCTCATATGCCTGATGTGCAGGATAAAATTCCATAATAGAATGGTCTTTATCAGTTACACCAAAACATGACACACACTGTCCCCTGTTTGTGTAATAACACCACATAGGAATTCCTCTTGCTCCGCTTATACCCGGAAGAAAACTTGAAAACTCTGATTTTTTCTGATAATTTTCTATTACATAATTCATTTCTTTATCCAGCATATTCCATACCTCACTGTTTTAATTTAACGTAATGGTTATTTTGTTTATTGCATTTTCCGGCAATGTTTCTATATAGCTCCTCTTAATCTTATTTTCAGAGCCAATTACTTCATACTTCTTCCCATTTATGTATACTTCTTCAATATCATAATCACCAAATTCTTTAAATGACTTGTTAATATAACTGATATTAAGCATTTTCCCTGCAAAATCACAACGAATCTCAGCTACCCCATCTTGATCAAATTGTTTTTTCAACAGCTGGGGAGCAAGCACCAAATCTCCTATCATTCCCCGCACTCCAAATATTTGAGTTAGAACAGTCAGTACCATCCAACTTCCCGCACCTGTAAGATATGTATACATTCCCTGTCCATCAGGTGTAAAATATTCCGGAACTGAAGGATAAATGCCACTTGTTTCAAAATCCATACTTGACTGTTTTAATGCTTCCAATACACGGTATCCCTCTTTTACAAATCCACGAGAATATAGGGCATATGCGTACATAACAGCCATATGGCAAAATACTGCTCCATTTTCTTTATGTCCGTAAGCAAATCCAAACATCCTTCCCATGTTCATGCGATTTTCTCCGAAATCTGTGTTTAGTCTGTATCCACCAGCCTTTTCGTTGTATAAATAATAGTCTGCCGCCTTACATATTTGTTCTACCTGCTCATTTTCAGCAGTTTTTGATAAAATAGCAAACACCTGACTTGTAAGCATCATTCTTACTTTTGATCCATGCATACCTTCTGCCTGTTCACCATCATTGTCATAATACCCGTTAAACCAACTATTTCCTTTATCATCCCCTACTATTTCTTTTTTACGAATATGATTACAGATCCAGTCCCCCATTTTTCTCAGGATCTTTCCTAATTCATTTACAGATATCCATTTTATCCTGCCTGAAATTGCAGGGTGGATTTTGGTGTAATATTGCATCAAGCACTGACGCTTTCTATCTCTGTCCTCATATATAGATTCCTCAGAAGAAAGAAGTTCCGACAACTCTTCAAATATCGGAATCGTTTCATATCCTCTTTCCAGTAATAATTGGCAAATTTCTGCAAGTTCCAGAAAATTTCCTCCATATGCAGCAGTAAAAGCAACACTCTCCCCACGTTTATCTGCCATATCAAGTGCATCATTCCAATCTGCTCCTCTTAGTCGCATATGGTTGTGTTCCCCTACATCATAAAACTGTGCAAGATGCTGCAATATCAGATGCTCTAATAAAGTGCCATAATATATATTTTCATCCTGTGTTACAAGATGATTTTGACCACTTTCTCTGAATGTATGGTCGATTTCTTCTCCTCTTTGAATAATCTGATCTCTGAAATATGGTCTTTTTTCAAAAAGGAATTCGCAGTCTCCCGTTTGCTCTAAATATAATAATACCGTCCTGAGCGGCCAGTAAGCATGATCCATCCAAACTCTTACAATCGCATTTCTATCTGCAATAAATTCTCCTGATTTGCTGCCGATAATTGTTGCATTCGTACCGTCAATCCGAACACCAGCAAAAAAATCAGCCAGACTTTCTCTAATTTCTTCTGGTTTCATAAGAATCAGTGCCAAACAATCTTGCCACAAATCTCTCCATCCTCTTCCACCTCTTCCATAGTCATGATAAGGCAGGAAAGAACAACCGTAAATTTGTCTCAATTTGGGCTGAAGACTAATCCAATCCATCCATTTATCGAAATCTTTATCCGCGGTTCGAACTGATATTAATTTTTCCTTATTCCAGTATTCTTTCATTTTTTCAAATGCCTCAAGAGCTTTGGACAATTCAAGATATTCCATCCCTTCATTGTTGTAACTCATAATAAGTACATAGGAATGAGTTTCTCCCGGTAAAATAGAAATTTCCGGAAACCATAAAGCCCCTACTGTTTCATAACCATCCTTCTCGTAACCTACTTTTCTAAGGCATACATCATTCTCTTCCAATGAACGAGGCTGAATATAACTTCCACCTTTTCCAATAAACTCATCAACCTGTGGAATCACACCCTGCGGTCCCACACCATACTCATCCTTTCCATACACACTGTAAGAAAAATCATTTTTATGGTGTCCTTTTTCATCAAATGACATACTTGGAGTCATAATGACACCAAATTCTGTTACCCTGGTACGGTTCAGTAAAGAAGTTACATGACGATGATCCCGAATCCGGTCTGCTCCTCGCCCATAAATAGGTATTGATGCTACTGGTGTGATTTCCAAGGTTTCATCACCTTCGTTTTTTAAAGTTACCACCATAATTTCAACACCTTCATTTCCAGCCGGACAAAAAGACAACACTGTCGAAGAGATTCCCGTATCTTTATTTTTTCTCTCCAGTTCCTGCCAAAAAGGCCCTATTCTAAGAGATGCCTCTTCCCTTCCCTGTTCAGCCTTCTGTTTGGCTGAATACCCAAACACTGACCAACTCCCATATCCTTTGATCTTACACCAGAAGTTTCTTGTAACCATACTGCTATGGAGATTTTCGATACTTACAGGCTCTAATAAAAAATGCTCCTGAGACAGTTTGTTGTCTCCGTGTCCATCTGGTGTAATACAACTTTTCACTTTATCATTCACAAGCGGTAAATACAGACAACTGATATTATTAGGATCTTTTATCGTAACGTTCATTTTTTTCCATTCCTGATCCATAGAGTTCCCTCCTGTTTTTATTCTGCATTCATTATACGTTTCCCGTTGTATTCTCTAAAGTAAGCATTTTTTATTATGGTGTCCTTTTTTATTTGAAACCCCAAATTAAAAAGAAACCGTGGAACATATCATACACTCCATCGGTCTCTTTCATTTTGTTAATTATTTAATGCGTTTTTTAAAACCCTCATAAGTTCTTCCAGCTGATTTTCTGTCATATTATTAAAGTTTCTATAAGAACGTAATGGCGAATTTTCAAACATTTTTAACGACATTTCAGCAGTAATCGCTTCCGCAGCTACACTTCCTTCCTGTGTCTGTTCCCGTACTTTTTTCACTTCGTTTTCTACCAGATTCATAATAACTGGTCTTGTTCTTTCATTTTGCAACAATTCACTAATGGTTGTATTCCAATGAATCTCCATAGGAAGACGATCCTCCGAAACCACCTCCAAGGTCTGGGTTAATCTTATATCTCTAGAAGATGCTGCCACTATAATCTCATACGTCCCTGAATTCACAAACCAGTCACTTACAGCCGGTTCATAATATGCAAAGCTTCTTCTATTTAATTCCATTACCACAGTTTTCTGTTCCCCGGGGATTAATTCTACTTTTACAAAGTTTTTCAATTCCTTTTCTGGTTTTCCCACTGCACCGGTTTTATCGGAAATATACAATTGAACAATTTCTTTTCCCTTCATTTTTCCGGTATTCTTTATAGTAACCTCAACAGAAACAGTTTCCGTATCTGTTATCTTATTTTTTGAAAGATGGATATCTGTATATTCAAAAGTTGTATAACTCAGCCCATGACCAAATGGATATCGTACTTCCATATCTTTTTTATCGTAATACCGATACCCTACATATATACCTTCTGCATAATGAACTTTCTGTCCATCTCCTTGGAAATTCAGATAGGATGGATTATCAGATAATTTAATTGGAAATGTTTCTGCAAGTTTTCCACTAGGATTCACTTTTCCAGACAATATATTTACTGCGGCCCGACCGGATGTCTGCCCACACAAATATAATTCCAAAATACCTTTCACTTTATCTGCCCATGGTATTTCTACCGGTGAACCATTATGTAAAACTACAACCACATTAGGCTGTACCTTTAATATTTCTTCGATTAGTGCATTCTGACTTTGAGGCAGTTTCATATGGCTTCTATCATATCCTTCAGATTCAAAGGAATCCGGCAATCCAGCAAAAATAACAGCAACATCGGAATCAGATGCTATTTGAACTGCTTCCTTTACTAACTCCTCATGAACAATATCCTCTTTTAAAGAATATCCTTTTGCATACACAACATTCTCGTTCCCTTTCACGGCATCCAGCGCACTTTCTACTTTATATGCATTGATATGGGAACTTCCGCCGCCTTGAAAACGTGGCTTTTCTGCAAACTCACCAATAAACGCTATTTTCTGTTCAGAAATATTTAAGGGTAAAATATTCTCATTCTTAAGAAGTACGATGGATTCCTCTGCAATTTTTTCAGCTATCTCATGATGCTCCTCCAGATCAAATTCTCCAGGCACACGATTATCCACATACTGGAAAATAACATTTAAAATTCTTTCTACCGCAATATCAAGCACTTCTTCTTTTAATTTCCCACTCTTTACGGCCTCTATAATTTTACTATCTCCTCTACCTTCATTTCCTGGCATTTCCAGATCCATTCCAGCTTCCAGACCTTTCACCCGGTCGTTTACCGCACCCCAGTCAGACATCACATAGCCATCAAAGCCCCATTCTTCTCTTAAAATTTTTGTAAGAAGTTTATGATTTTCGGATGCAAACTCTCCATTTACACGATTGTACGAACACATTACCGTTTTTGGTTTTCCTTCTTTAACAGCAGTTTCAAAAGCTGCCAAATAAATCTCTCTCAATGTGCGCTCATCAATTTCAGATGAACACGACATTCTTCTGTATTCCTGATTATTTGCTGCAAAATGTTTCAGAGATGTTCCTACATTCTGTGATTGAACACCTTTTATATGTGCCGCAGCCATCTCAGATGCAAGATATGGATCCTCCGAAAAATATTCAAAATTTCTGCCACACAGAGGCGATCTCTTAATATTCACTGCAGGACCAAGAATCACAGAAACATCCTCTGCCTGGCATTCTTTTCCAAGCGTTTCCCCTAACTTCTGAAGTAATTCTCTGTCAAAAGAACATGCTGTTGCACATGCTGTTGGAAAACAGACTGCAGGAATACTTTCATTCACGCCAAGATGATCCGCTTTATCTGACTGCTTTCTTAAGCCATGCGGTCCATCGCTAACCATCACTTGCGGGATACCTAAACGTTCTATCCCTTTTAAATGCCAAAAATCCTTTCCAGAGCACATACCTGCTTTTTCCTCTAATGTCATTTCTCTAAGAATCGCATTCAAATCTCGCTTCATTATTCGCACCTCGATTTTCTTATTCTAGATTTATTGTTAGATAATACCGCACACCTCCTCTAAATAACAGTAGTCATAATTTTTTTTGGTATCAATTTTTTTATTACCAAAAGCTATCGGGCACCAATATTTTTTCCGCCTTATACACTGCATATTTATAAATCCCATATAAGAAAACTCCCACTCCAAACAATATCACTGCCAGAATTGCAAGAGCTTTTATCTCTATTCCACTGACCCTTCCATCATTCATAAAGTCCATAGCAAAAGCAACGATAAATCCAAGTACACAACCGCTGATTCCCGGATACTGTACAATACGTGCAATTTGTTTTTTTAACACCTTTTTCTTGTATTGCACATCAGCGCCAAGTTTTGTAAGACTTTCAAAAAGCCTTTTATTATCTGTTGCCACAGAAATACTTCTAACATATGCCATCACACTCACTGCAGTCAGGGAAATAATAAAAATATAAAGGCATAACATTACATAAACACTAATCATCTGCATTCTGTCCTGTGCAGTAATAATATGAAATGCAGGAGCATATTTCCAATCTGCAAGAAGCATATTATTGTCTGTAGTCATATTAATTTTATCTCCATACATATACTTCTTTCCTGCTTTATCTGCCACTTTCTGCGCCCATATATCCCAGTACTCCATATGATTTGAAAAATCTGTTGCACATGATACATATTGTGAGAGAAGATCTTTTGCAAAGTCATAAGAATCTTCTGGATTTTTCACATTAAAAGAAACGATACTTTCTTTATATGTATCTTCCACCCCTTCCGTCATCTCCTCATATTTCTCATCACATACAACATAAGCAAAAGGTTCACTAAATGGCGCCAGCACATCACTTTCTACAGTTCCTCCATATGTAAGAGAATATATTTTCCCTGTATCTGGATTCATAACTTCCTGTAAGCCATCTTCATACTCAAAAAATCCATCATATCCAGTTGTGGTAACTGTCTGATAAGTATCTGGCTTTACCATAATATCCTGTCCCGAAAGCGTTTCAAAATCACTTTCTGAAACAAAAAGAGCTGCCGTTTCTTTATCTCTGTAAACCTCGATATACCTATTTGTTTCCTCATTAAAATCCTTTGCCCGATAAGAAATCACAAGATTTGTTGCCATATTTTCGGTAAAATCAGTCACCTCGATTCCGTAAGCAAAGGATGTAGAATCAACCTCTTCCTTCCCGATCTGATTTTCCACAACAGGGGAATGAAAGGAAAAATCTTTACTGTTTTTTGTACGTACTGCACCTCCTGAAAGGACATACTGCATCCCATAAAAAGCCGAAAAGCCGCACACGAATATAAGGAGTGTCATCACACACATATTCTTTGTCGCTGCCTTAGCTGTAAAACGCATAAGACTAATAGAAATAAGATTTTCATAATATTTACTCTTGTTTTTCCTTGCACGGCTTTGCGCAACAGCTGACAAAAGAATAAAATAGATACCTATCAGGGAAAGCAGATAAAACAGATTTATAACTCCCGGAAGTCCAATCCCCCATACTCTTGCTGCCACCTGAGGAAGACCTGCCCCTAAAAGAAGTCCAAGAATCGTCAGGAGTATACCAACTGGAAATGTCCATCGTTTCACCTCTTTTACCATTTCAGTTTTCTGCTGTGTCCGAAGAATCTCCATAATATCCGAACGATTTATAAATCGTCTTCCGGAAATATACAGCACACATGCAAGAGCACATATAAAAAGAATTCCAGGAAGAAATCCCTCCATTCCAAATTGATACCTCATCTGCTCATTGGAAATAATAAATAACTCAAACAGTTTCCAGATCAAAAAAGATGCCGGAACTGCAAAGAAAAGTCCCAGAAAGGAAGATAGAGCGATCACAACAGAAAGTTCTTGAAAAAGAAGACTTTTCAACTGTTTCTTCTCTGTTCCCAATGCCATTAAGATTCCATATTCTCTTGCCTTAAACCGAAAAAAAAGTCCGGAAGCATATACCGTAAACACAAAACATCCCACTGCAGTTACACCCAAAAGAAGGGATGCCATTTTTCTGGTATCTCCTCCTTCCGGAAGAAATTCCTGCACTGTAGGTCCAAAATACATTAGGGAAAAAGAAGTTACAAGAAAAACCGATAAAGCTACACAAAAGCTTAATAAATAATACTGTCCCTTTGTGTTTTTCCGAAATTTTTTATAAATCTTATTCATTATGCTCATCTCCTCCCAGCTCTCTTAAAATATCCAGAAGCTCATCCATAAATTCCCGACGTGTTCCTGTTCGTTTCACTTCCTGATGGATTTCTCCATCTTTCAAAACAATCACTCTGTCACAAAAAGATGCTGCATAACTATCATGTGTCACCATAAAAATAGTAGCCCCGATTTGCTCTTTTGCCTGTAAAAAGGCGTCAATTACTGCCTTGCAAGATCTGCTGTCAAGATTTCCTGTAGGTTCATCCGCAAGAATAATATACGGCTGATTCATAAGGGCTCTTGCCACTGCTGTTCTCTGTTTTTCTCCACCTGATATCTCTGCCGGATACTTATTCATAATTTTCCTGATTCCAAATAAACTACACAATTTCTCTGACTTTGCCTCCATCTGTGCAATCGGTTTCTTTGCAATAATCTGTGGAAGACATATATTTTCTCCTACTGTAAGACCATCAAGAAGCATAAAATCCTGAAATACAAATCCCAGTTTTTCATTCCTCACATGAGCAAGCTTGCGCTCGTCCAAACTTGATATTTCCATATCTCCCAATTGAATCTTTCCGCTATCATGAGAAATAAAACAGGAAATACAATTTAAAAGTGTTGTTTTTCCACTTCCTGACGGTCCCATAACTGCCACAAATTCTCCTTTTTTTATGTGAAACGAAACATCCTTTAAGACCGGATATGTACTCACACCATTTGTGTAACTTTTATTCAACTTTTCCACCTTTAACATACTATTTTCCTCCCTTGTTTCTTGTTTATTCTATTATAAAAAAAGAAGCATATTCTCTCTCTTCTCCTAATGTCATTTTTGACATAGATTTTGTAAAATTTGTATGATATTATAAATCCACAATAAAACATTTTTAGACATCAAGGAGCTGCATGATGAAAATAGCAATCTGTGACGATGACAGACAACTCCGTAAGAGCCTACGTCATTTAATCGAACTCCAGCTTGATTTTATGGCTCTTACTTATGAAATAAATGAATACGAATCCGGAATTTCTCTGCTTAAAAATATTGATAAAAGAGAGCCTGACATTCTCTTTCTTGACATTGAAATGCCGGGAATAGGCGGAATGGATACAGCCAGAACCCTTCGAACTCTTGGTAAAAAGATGTTGATCATCTTCATTACTGCATATCCTGACTATGTTTTTCAAGGATATGAGGTACATGCCTTTCATTATATTTTAAAACCATATGAAAAAACGAAATTAAAAGAAGTACTGGAAAACGCTATAAAAGAACTTTCTTCACAGGAAAATCAATTCTATATGGTACAGCAAAAATCTGGTCTCCTCCGTCTCAACCTTCAAGATATCACCTATTTTAAAAGTGATAAGAGAAATATATACGCTGTACAGAAAAACGGAGAACAGACTTCTTTTTACGAAAAACTAAATGATGTGGAAGAAAAACTTCCCGATTTTTTTCAGCGCATTCACAACCGTTATCTTGTGAATATGAACTGTATTTCCAGATTGGAAAGTAATTTCTGCATCTGTAACGGAGAAAATCTGCCCGTAAGCCGTACTTACAAACAGACCCTTGCAGTAGCCTTTGCAAAAACAATGTTGAACTAAAAAAGGAGTATCTCTATGAATTCAGCTGTTATAATCTTTCTCTTTTACCGACTCACAAATATTCTGCAATTCGTTACCGGATATTTCTTTCTGAAATGTATGGACTGTATGATGAAAAGAAGAAAAGGACTGCTTCCATTTCTTTTGGGTCTTGTGCTTTATACCATTGTATCTACTCTGGTAATCTTTCCTAAGGATATGACAAATATTTCTGTTGCACTTCTTTTATTCGCTCTGGCAAACTTTATAATTTATAAAGGAAAATGGATTATAAAACTTTCCATGATCCTTATTTTTCTGCCAATTGCCGCCTCTGTTAATCTGCTTTATATAGATATTGGAGGACATATCTTCATGCAGTTTTTTACAGAAAAAGATGCGGTTGCAAACGCTGTTCTTTCTTCTATTTTTTTCGTTATACTTCCTGTTTTCTGGATGATCTTCTATCACTTTTTCAATCCTTCTTTAAAGAAAATCCAGAATATATTCACCGATAAAGCATGGATCATTGTGGATATAATCAGCCTTGCTTCTTTTTCTGCACTATTTAGCTGTATTTATCTTGCACCGGAGCATAAAACCTACCTCATTTGGCCATGTATCGTTGCCTGTCTGATCACTAATATAGGAAGCGTACGTCTTGCCGCATATCTGGCTGATGGACTTCATGCTGATCTGGAACGTAAAAATCTTCAGCTTCAAAAAAATTATTATGAAGAACTGGAACACAGTCAAAATCAAATTCGTAAATTCCGACACGATATGAATAATCATCTTTCTATAGTAGGAAATCTTCTAGATGACGGAAATCTTTCTGAAGCGAAAGAATATTTCAGCAATCTCTCTGGATATATGCAGATTGCCAATCGTAAATACTGCCAAAACAGCGTGATAAATGCAGTCATTAATGCCAAATATCAGATGATGGTTAACGCTTCCATTGACACTTTTCTCAACATTGATATAGATAAAATGTTGTTTATTGACGATGTAAGCCTCTGTACCATCTTTGCAAATACCTTAGACAATGCCATTGAAGCATGCTGTAAAATAACAGATCCTACTAAAAGAAAGCTAGAGCTAAGATGCCGCTACACAGAAAATGGATATTTCAGCTTCGAACTGATCAACAGCAAAATTAATGAAATATATGAGAAAAAAGGGCACTTCCTATCCGATAAAGAAGATCAAAATTCCCATGGAATTGGTATCTCCTCTGTAGAAGAAATTGTAAATAAATATGATGGAACACTGGATATTTCTTATGATAAAGAATGGTTTAAAGTTGTGATTTTGATTGGATAAACAGAAATATATACCATCGCCCTAATAGCACAGATAGGATTCTTCCCATTGTGCAAGAATTGCAGAAACGATCTCTGGAAGATATTTATGCAATCGTTTTATGAATGCGATACACTTTCATGTAAGAAATGAAGGACCATCGTAAAATGTGCTGTATATATCACAACCGGAATTGACAGGAAATGACATAAAGATGTTATTGGTATGTATGTAGGATAAAAT
>JARIAR010000015.1 GCA_029257805.1 Blautia sp. | reverse complement strand
GGGCAGAGGTGGAAGTGTGGTAACACATGGAGCTGACTGTTACTAATCGGGTGAGGGCTTGACCAAGAACGCAAGGTAAAAGAATTCTCAAGGAAATGTCACATGTATGTAGTTTTGAAGCGATAATTCAAAATATAATTCATATAATTTATGTATAAATTCCGGGCTTCTGCTCGGTTTTTTTATTGCCAAAAAATATATATAACAGGAAAGGAGAAACATAGTATGTTTAAAACGCTTTTAGAAACAGTAAATAATTGGATGTATACGTACTTACTGTTATTTTTATTAGTAGGAACAGGAATCTATTTTACAATTCGGACACGCTGCGTACAATTAAGATTTTTAAAAGAAGCGTTTCATGTGTTGAAAGAAAAGGGAAATGAAGAAAATGGGAAAAAACAAGTGTCTTCTTTTCAGGCGTTGATGATTTCTACGGCTTCCAGAGTAGGAACCGGGAATATTGCAGGAATTGCTACAGCAATTGCAGCTGGTGGAGCAGGCGCTGTTTTCTGGATGTGGGTAATGGCGATTATTGGAAGTGCATCAGCTTTTATAGAAAGTACATTGGCTCAGGTATATAAAATTAAAGATCGTGGAGAATTTAGGGGCGGTCCTTCCTATTATATGGAAAAGGCTCTTGGAAAAAGAAGCATCGGAATTTTATTTTCTATATTATTGATTATATGTTTTGCCTATGGATTTAACGGTTTGCAGTCTTTTAATATGTCTTCTTCATTGGAATATTACATTCCAGGGTATAGTAAAACAGTATATCCTATGATAGTAGGCGGTATTTTAGCAATCGCTACCGCATTGGTTATTTTCGGTGGCGTTCACAGAATTGGTTTTATTACATCTGTTCTTGTGCCGATTATGGCAGGTGCATATCTGCTGATCGGACTTTATACAATCCTTATTAATTTTTCGGAAATTCCTCATGTCTTTTCGATGATTTTATCGCAGGCTTTTGACTTTCAGTCTTTTATGGGGGGAATGGCAGGGAGTGCTGTGGTAATTGGAATTAAAAAAGGACTTTTTTCAAATGAAGCAGGAATGGGAAGTGCACCCAATGCTTCCGCAAGTGCTTCTGTCAGCCATCCGGCAAAGCAGGGAATGGTACAGGTCTTATCTGTTTTTATTGATACTCTTTTAATTTGCTCTGCAACAGCTATGATGCTGCTTCTTTCTGGTGTGGAAGGAAAAACTGGCGTTCTGGACGGGATTCCGTTTGTACAGAAAGCTGTTTCTGCAAATGTAGGAAACTGGGGGATTCATTTTATTACATTATCGATTTTCGCTTTTGCTTTTAGCAGCTTAATTGGAAATTATTATTATGCAGAATCAAATATTTTATTTATTAAAAATAATAAGAAACTGTTATTTATATTTAGAATTACTTGTTTGTTAGCCGTATTTTTTGGAGCTCAGGCTGATTTTTCTATAATGTGGAATATCGCAGATATTACCATGGGATGTATGGCGACCGTAAATATTATTGTGATTTTGTTGTTGGGAAACAAAGCGATTTGTGTTTTAAAAGATTATGAAAAACAGAAAAAAGCAGGAAAAGATCCTGTTTTCCGGGGAAAGAATGCAGGAATAGATAATACAGAGTGTTGGTAATAACAAAGGATTTAGAAGGAGAAAGGTATGGAAACAGCAAAGAAAAAATCTGCTTTGATCAGTAAATTTTTTGGTGATCGAAACTTTTATAAGATGGTTCTTGCAGTTGCAGTTCCCATTATGGTACAGAATGGAATAACAAATTTTGTCAGTCTTTTGGATAACATTATGATTGGCCGTATTGGAACCGAGCAAATGTCAGGAGCTGCAATTGTTAATCAGTTGCTATTTGTGTATAATCTTTGTATTTTTGGCGGGGTTTCCGGTGCAGGTATTTTTACAGCACAGTATTTTGGACAAAAAGATCATGAGGGGATTCGTCAGACATTTCGTTACAAATTGTGGATGGCTGTCATTCTTACAGCAGTCACGATCATGTTATTTTTAGGTGGTGGAGAAGCACTGATTGGTATGTATCTTCGAGGCGAGGGGACTTCTCAGGAGCTAGCTGCTACTTTAATGTATGGAAATCAGTATTTGTTGATTATGCTTTTGGGACTTCCGGCTTTTATGATGGTCCAGGTATATGCAAGTACTCTGCGAGAATGCGGCGAAACGGTCCTTCCCATGAAAGCTGGTGTGGCGGCTGTATTGATTAATCTTTTATTTAATTATATTTTAATTTATGGTAAGTTTGGTTTTCCTGTTCTGGGGGTGAAAGGTGCAGCAATCGCAACTGTTTTATCCCGTTATGTGGAAGCCGCGATTGTGATAACATGGACCCACAGACATACAGAAAAAAATCCATTTGCAGAGGGGCTTTATCATACAATGAAAGTTCCGTTAAATCTTACAAAAAAAATTCTGATAAAAGGAACGCCATTGTTATTAAATGAAACAATGTGGGCTGCTGCAATTGCCATGCTCGCCCAGTGCTATTCTGTAAGAGGGATCAATGTAGTAGCAGGAATGAACATTTCTAACACAATTGGAAATTTATTTAATATTGTGTTTATTGCTCTGGGAGATTCTGTAGCAATTGTGGTTGGACAGCTTTTAGGAGCCGGGGAAATGAAAAAGGCAAGAGATACCGATAATAAAATGATTATGTTCTCTGTACTTTGTTGTATTGGAGTCGCAGCGGTTATGCTTATTATGGCGCCTTTCTTCCCGATGTTCTATAATACAAATGAACAGGCAAGGGAACTTGCAAAATATTTTATTATGGTAACAGCTTTGGCAATGCCGCAAAATGCATTCCTTCATGCGACGTATTTTACACTGCGCTCAGGAGGCTGCACAATTGTAACATTTTTGTTTGACAGTGTATTTATATGGTGTGTAAGCGTTCCCATTGCATTTGTTCTTAGTCGTTTTACAGGACTTCCTGTCGTAGCAATATATATATTTGTACAAATGGCTGATTTAATTAAGTGTATAATCGGTTTTATACTTGTAAAAAAAGGTGTATGGCTACAGAATATTGTATCTTCATAAGCTGCAGTGTCATCCTTTTCCTCTGGAAAATGATGACACTGTATTTTTTTAACTAATAAAAGTAAAAAAGTAATTGAATATATTCGAAAAATATACTATAATGAGTAAATGCAATAAAGGGGAGAAGTGGAAAGAAGGGGAGTTATTTTTTTTATCAAATATGTCCGTGTAATAAGGACAGTTGTTCATGGTAAAAGAAAAAATAATTAAAATTTTCTACAATTTCAATAAATATCCTGAATTTTCAAACTATAATAAACCCTGAATATTGTTAGAAAACTACAAAAAAGGAGTGTATTTACTTGGCAAAGTACGTAACGAAGCGAGTTCTGCTCGCGATTGCTACCGTTTTTATTGTCTGTGGAATTACATTTTTTTCAATGAATGCAATCCCAGGCGGACCATTTGATGGTGAAAAGGCACTTTCTCCAGAGGTTAAAGAAGCGTTGGAGAAAAGATTTAATTTGGACAAACCAGTTTCAGAGCAGTTTGCATTGTATCTGAAAAATCTGGCCCATGGAGATTTTGGAGTTTCTGCAAAAACAGGGCGTGATATTAAAACAACGATTTTTGATTCTTTCCGTGTTTCCGCAAAACTTGGAGGAATGGCAATTATTACAGCCCTTATTTTAGGGCTTATATTTGGAAGTTTGGCAGCATTAACCAGAAATAAACTACCGGATCGATTGATTATTTTCTTTTCGACTTTGTTTACATCGTTGCCCAGCTTTGTATTTGCTTCCTTGCTGTTGCTGGTATTTTGTGTGAAATTAAACTGGGTTCCGGTGTGGAGTCCTGATAAACAGAATTACTTATTGCCGGTAATTGCTTTGGCTGCTTATCCAATGGCTTACATTACTCGTTTAACAAAAACAAGTATGCTTGACGTATTGGGACAGGATTATGTTCGTACAGCAAAGGCAAAGGGTGTTGCGAAAATTAAAGTTATCTTTAAACATACGCTTAGAAATGCCTTGATTCCAGTTATTACATACGTGGGACCAATGACTGCTTCTATTCTTACAGGAAGTCTTGTTGTAGAAAAGATTTTTACAATCGGAGGGCTTGGTGCGAAATTCGTGGAAGCGATTACAAACAGAGATTACCCGTTGATCATGGGAACAACCATTTTCCTGGCTGTACTTATGGTAACCATGAATCTGATCACCGATATTGTTTATAAAGCAGTTGACCCGAGAATTAAGCTGGATTAAGGAGGAACTTACGTGGATAACATCAATAAAAATCTGGATGCGATGCCAAAAAAATCACCGCTGAGCTTTCAGATTGATTTGAAAAAATTTGAAAAAGCTACAGATGAAGAAAAAAAACAACAGGAAGTAATGAGTGAGTCAACTTCTTTTTTGAAAGATGGTCTTCGCAAATTAAGAAAAAACCCGCTTGCAATGGGAAGTATTATTGTATTGATTCTTATTATTGGAATGATTTTTATAGTGCCTCATGTTGTGCCGTATTCCTATTCTCAGATCATTACCGTAAATGGAAGAAGAGATAAGACCGCTGCAAATATGGCACCATTTCAGTATTCTAAGCTGGAACAAAAATATATTGAAGAGGGTGGAGAGGTTTTCCCTCATATTATGGGAACAGATGAGATGGGACGTGACTATTTTGTCCGTGTTGTGTATGGAACAAGAGTATCTCTTGCTGTTGGATTGTTTGCAAGTATCATTGTTTTGCTCATAGGAGTTCTATATGGAAGTATATCCGGATATTTTGGTGGGAAAGTGGATTTGATCATGATGCGTATTGTGGATATTATATATTCCCTTCCAGATATGCTTATGGTAATCCTTCTTTCCGTTGTACTTCGAGAAGTGATGAATGTAGATGCCATTCCTCTTCTTAAGAGTCTTGGAACGAATATGTTGTCTATGTTTACCGTATTTGGTTTGTTGTACTGGACGGGTATGGCACGTATGGTACGAGGACAGATCCTTACCATCAAACAGAACGAATACATCTTGGCAGCAAAGATCAGCGGAGCAAAATCAGGACGTATCATTCGCAGACATATTCTTCCGAACTGCATTAGTGTTATTATTGTTGCCGGAGCGCTTCAAATTCCGTCTGCAATTTTTACAGAAAGCTTTTTGAGTTTCATTGGTCTTGGTGTACAGGCACCTATGCCTTCACTTGGATCTCTGGCAAATGCAGGTCGTGCCGGATTGACAACTTATCCTTATAAGCTGCTTTTCCCGGCATTGATGATCTGTCTGATCACACTGGCATTTAACTTACTGGGTGATGGTCTTCGTGATGCCTTTGACCCGAAATTGAGCCGAGATTAAGGAGGAAGAAAGATGAGTGAAAATATACTTTCTGTCGTAGACTTAAATACCTCTTTTACTACGGACAGAGGTGAAGTAATGGCAGTAAACGGAGTTTCCTTCAATTTGGAAGCAGGAAAGATACTGGGAATTGTAGGAGAATCCGGTTCTGGAAAAAGTGTTACTGCATATTCTATTATGCAGATACTGGAAAAAAATGGAAAGATCACAAAAGGACAGGTTTTATATAAAGGACAGGATATTACAAAATTCACGGAGAAACAGATGCAGAAATTCCGTGGAGAGCGCTGTTCGATTATTTTTCAGGATCCGATGACAAGTTTAAATCCTGTATTTACTATTGGAAATCAGTTAAAAGAGGCAATTGAACTGCATACAGAACGAAAAGGAAAAGCTGCTAAGGCACGTGCTGTGGAACTGCTGACTCTTGTTGGAGTAAATGAGCCGGAGAAACGAGTAAAACAGTATCCCTATGAATTATCCGGCGGTATGAGGCAGCGTGTAATGATCGCCATGGCTCTTGCCTGTGAACCAGATATTCTTATTGCAGATGAGCCTACAACTGCGCTTGATGTAACCATTCAGGCACAGATTCTTGAATTGATTCAGAGTTTGCAGAAAAAGCTTGGAATGGCAGTTATCATGGTTACACATGATCTTGGAGTTATTGCAGATATGTGCGATGAGATTATTGTTATGTATGGCGGTCGTGTCTGTGAAAGAGGAACTGCGGAAGATATTTTTTATCGTCCCAGCCATGAGTACACAAAAGGTCTCTTAAAATCCATTCCAAATGTGGATCGTATGGGTGAAAAGCTGGTTCCTATTCCGGGAACACCGATTAACCTTTTAAATATGCCGAAAGGATGTGCATTCTGTCCTCGCTGTGAGAATGCCATGAAAGTCTGTATTGAGGAGATTCCACCGGAAATGCAGATGCCAGATGGTCATTATGCTTCCTGCTGGTTAAATGTGAAAAAACAGATGGAAGCACAGCAAGAAGGAGGCAATCATGAGTGATATGACAAATAAAAACGAATATCTGCTTCAGGTAAATAATCTGAAACAGTATTTTCCTATTAAATCTGGTTTTATGAAAACAACTCCGTTAAAAGCTGTAGATGGAGTATCCTTTAACATTAAGCCAGGTGAGACACTTGGTCTTGTAGGAGAATCCGGCTGTGGAAAAACTACAGTAGGTCGTTCTCTTCTGAGACTTTATACACCAACTTCCGGAGATGTTTTCTTTGATGGAAGAAGAGTAGACAAAAACAGCATTGGTGAAATGCGAAAAGAAATGCAGATGGTTTTTCAGGATCCGTATTCCTCTTTAAATCCACGTATGACAGTGGAGGATATCATAGGAGAGCCTCTTGATGTACATAAGCTGTATCATGGAAAAGGTGAAAGAAGAGACCGTATTCTGGAATTAATGGAACTTGTTGGATTAAATGCAGAGCATGCAACACGTTATGCACATGAGTTCAGCGGCGGACAGCGTCAGCGTATTGGAATTGCAAGAGCACTGGCAACAAATCCTAAATTTATTGTCTGTGATGAAGCAGTAAGTGCATTGGATGTTTCTATTCAGGCACAGGTTATTAACATGTTTGAAGAACTTCAGGAAAAGTTGGGAGTAGCTTATCTGTTCATTGCACATGATCTTCTTGTAGTACATCACATTTCCGACCGTATTGCTGTTATGTACTTGGGCAGAATTGTGGAAATTGCGGATGCGGATGATCTGAATGACAATCCAATACATCCATATACACAGTCACTTTTAAGTGCTGTGCCATATCCGGATCCAAAGATGGCGAAAGAGCGTCAGCGTATTATTTTGGAAGGCGATGTTCCAAGTCCTCTGAGAATGCCGACAGGCTGTGCGTTCCGTACACGTTGCAAATATGCAACGGAAAGATGCGCAAAAGAATGCCCGTCTTTGACAGACAGAGGAAACGGTCATATGGTAGCATGTTTTAATAAATAAAATAGGAATACAATTTGTTTCCGGAATTCTGCGGAACATTTGTAGAATAGACGCAGTGAAAGCTGTGAAAAAATCCAGTTAAAGGAGGAACATATTATGAGAAAGAAACACTTAGCACTTGCGCTGGCAGCAACCATGACAGCAAGTAGTTTGGGAGGGGTATCTGTTTTTGCATCTGAAGAGCATGGCCCATCCAGTGAAGCAGCTCCGGCATGGGAGGCATACGATGCCAGAATCGAAGAAATTAAGAAAGAAACGGATTTGGAGAAACGTGAAGCCCTTATGCATGAAGCAGAGGATGAGCTGATGAACACCTGGGCAATTATACCGTTATATTACTATAATGATGTATATATGCAGAAAACAGATGTAGAAAATATTTACGCCAACCGTTTTGGTTTTAAATATTTTGGATTTGCAAAGGCTCCAGATAATAAATTAAGTGTTCAGATTGCTTCTGAGCCAAATAAACTTGACCCGGCACTGAATACAACAGTTGATGGTGGTGCACTTGCCATTCTTTCATTTGCTGGTCTCTACAAATATGATGCAGAAGGAAAATTAGTTTCGGATCTTGCAGAAAACTGTGAAATAAGTGAAGATGGTCTTACCTATACCTTTACTTTAAAAGATGGTGTAAAATGGTCAGATGGTGAAGAACTGAATGCAGAAGATGTTGCTTACAGCTGGAATCGTCTTGTGACACCGGAGACAGGTGCGGATTATTTCTATCTGGCAGATGGAATTGCAAGAAAAGATGATGGTACCCTTGATGTGGAAGCATCTGAAGATGGAAAAACATTTACAGTTCATCTGAATGCCCCATGTGCATATTTCCTTGATCTGTGTGCATTCCCGGCATTCTACCCGGTACCGCAGCAGAGCGTAGAAGCTGCAAAAGATGCAGAAACAAACCCGGGTGCATGGTGTACAGAAGCAGGATTTGTTACTTCCGGTCCTATGACATGTACAGAATGGAAACATAATGAATCCATGACTTATGAGAAAAATCCAAATTACTACAATGCAGACGAAGTATCTCTTGATAAGATCCAGTTTATGTTAAGTGCAGATGACACTGCTGTGTGGAATGCATATGAAGACGGATCCTTACAGTTCAGCGATACGATTCCAACAGATATGATGGAAACTGCAAAAGAAAGAGATGATTTCCATAAATTCTCCACTCTTGGAACATACTATGCAGGATTTAATGTAAACAGTGACCTGTTCAAAGGAAAAACTGTACAGCAGGCAGCTGATATGAGAAAAGCAATCAACCTTCTTATTGACCGTCAGTATATTGTAGATACTATTGCACAGGCAGATCAGGAAGTTGCAAACACCTTTGTTCCGGCAGGAATGGCAGATGGAAATGGTGGAGAGTTCCGTACAAATGATGATGCGTATACTTATCCGGTAGAAGATGCAAAAGGATATTTTGATCCGGAAGCATATGATGAAAATCTGGAAGAAGCAAGAAAACTTCTGGAAGGTGCTGGATATGAATTTGATGAAAACGGCATGCTCTCTGCAGATACACCAATTAACATGGTATATCTGACAAATGATTCTGAAGGAAATGTAAAAATTGGAGAATCCATTCAGCAGGATTTAAATGCTCTCGGAATTAGTGTAACTGTAGAAACACGTGAATGGTCTGTATTCCTGGATGAAAGAAAACAGGGTAAATTTGACTTCTGCCGTGAAGGCTGGTTAGCAGATTATGATGATCCGATCAACATGCTGGAAATGTGGCAGACAGAATCCGGTAACAACGATATGCAGTTTGGTAGATAAGCATATAAAAAAACAGTAGATGAAAAGGGACATAACTTTTACACAGGATGAAAAAGTTATGTCTCTTTTTCTTGACTTTTGCATATGGATATAGTAATATCATATAAATCTCTTTGCACTGCATTACATTCAAATTGAATGCGAGATCAACAGTACAAACTGAGCAGGCGATGTCGAAAGGCATGGAGCCGGGCTGCATAAAGCGGCAGCAGATGTGATATAAATAGAAGCGATAGAGATTTCTATTGTAAAATTTACACATCTGCGGGACAGTGTATGTTCCGCAGGTGTGTTTTTCTTATGCAGGAAAAACACACAGGAGCAGATGCTTTCGAAAAATAGGAAAGTAAATTGTTGAAATGTATGTGCCATAAGATGAGCCTAAAAATAAAGGAGGTCCTATTATGGAACACATTAAACAAAGTAACCAAGTGAAAAACACAGAGCAGCAGGTAGCAATGCACGTATCTGGGGTAAGCATTTTTGTAAATGTTTTTTTATCCCTTTTTAAATTACTGGCAGGAATCCTGGCACATTCAGGAGCTATGATTTCTGATGCGATTCATTCTGCTTCAGATGTTGCAAGTACCGTGATCGTCATGGTTGGTGTCAATATGGCAAACAAACAATCAGACAAAGAGCATCAGTATGGACATGAAAGATTAGAATGTGTATCGTCTATTCTTCTGGCAGGACTTTTAATGATTACTGGTGTGGGAATTGGAATAAATGGAATAGAAAAGATCATTGCCGGCACATCTGGAAAGAATCTGATGGTTCCTGGAAAATTAGCGCTGGCAGCTGCTGTTCTTTCTCTTTTTGTGAAGGAATGGATGTTCTGGTATACAAGAGCGGCAGCCAAGAAAATTAATTCGGGAGCTTTAATGGCAGATGCATGGCATCACCGATCAGATGCGTTGTCTTCTGTAGGTGCATTTGTAGGTATTTTAGGAGCAAGATTAGGATTTCCAATTCTGGATCCGATTGCAAGTGTTGTGATTTGTCTTTTTATAGCAAAGGCAGCAGTTGATATTTTTCGGGATGCTATTGATAAAATGGTGGATCATTCCTGTGATGAAGAAACAGTTCAGAAAATGCGGGATGTGATTATGAAGGTAGAGGGAGTAAAACGTATAGATGTAATGCGAACCCGCCTTTTTGGTTCTAAAATATATGTAGATATAGAAATTGCAGCAGATGATGAAATAACTTTAAATGCAGCTCATACTATTGCAGAGAAAGTACATCTTTCTATTGAAAAAAATTTCCGCAATGTAAAACATTGTATGGTTCATGTAAATCCTGTAAGTGAAGAGTGGAATAAATAAGAAAAGCCGGAACGGTTTATGTTTGAATGAACCGTTCCGGCTTTTTGTTATTCAATTACCTGCAGCCATCCTTTAGGTGCTTCAATGCGTCCCATTTGAATTCCGGTAAGAGTTTCATAAAGTTTTTTTGTGACAGGTCCCATTTCTGTCATACCGCTTGAGAAACAGATTTCTTTTCCGTGATCCACGATCTTACCCACAGGAGAAATCACAGCAGCAGTGCCGCAAAGACCACATTCAGCAAAATCCTTTACTTCATCAAGGTAAATTTCACGTTCCTCTGCTTCCAGCCCAAGATAGTCTCTTGCTACCTGAATCAGAGAGCGGCGTGTAATAGAAGGAAGGATACTGGAAGATTTAGGAGTTACGACTTTCCCATCTTTTGTTATAAAGAGGAAGTTGGCTCCTCCGGTTTCTTCTACTTTTGTACGGGTTTGAGGATCAAGATATAAATTTTCATCAAATCCCTGGTTATGCGCATCAACAATTGCGTGCATACTCATAGCATAGTTTAATCCTGCTTTAATATGTCCTGTGCCATGCGGGGCAGCACGGTCAAAATCACATACGCGGATTGTAAGAGGCTTTGCACCGCCTTTAAAATAAGGTCCTACAGGTGTTGTGAATACACGGAACTGATATTCATCAGCCGGTTTTACCCCAATAACAGGATTGGTGCCAAACTGATAAGGTCGAATATAAAGTGTGGCGCCGGATCCGTAAGGCGGAACAAATGCGGAATTTGCCTTAACTGTCTGAATGATCGCGTCAATAAAAAGTTCTTTTGGAAAAACCGGCATTTCCAGTCTTTTAGCAGAAGCTTCCATACGTTCTGCATTTAAATCAGGACGGAAAGTAACGATACGTCCGTCTTCTGTAGTGTATGCTTTCATTCCTTCAAATACGGTTTGGGCATATTGAAGAACACCAGCACATTCATTAAGGGTGACAGTAGAGTCTGTTGTAAGAATACCCTCATCCCATTTCCCGTTTTTAAAATTGGAAACATAGCGGTAATCTGTATTTACATATCCGAAGCCTAAATTTGCCCAGTCGATATTCTTTTTTTCCATAATAACGTCCTCCGTTTTCTTTGTTTGCTTTATCTGTTTAATATTGTAAAACTTTTACTTGATGACTTCAATGGAAAATTTATATTTTTATAAAAATAGTAAAAAAATCATAAAAAAACCTACGATAATTGGAAATACATTCCATATTTTTTTGTGTATAATGACGATATCAAGTGAAGGACGTAAAGGAGGAGCTATGGAAAAGAAATTACTGGATATGAAAAATATTAGTAAAACCTTTGGAAGCGTACAGGCTTTAAAAGGTGTTTCCCTGGACCTCTACGCAGGGGAAGTGCTTGCCCTTATGGGAGAAAATGGTGCAGGGAAATCCACATTAATGAATATTTTAAGTGGTTCATTGCAGCCTACAGAGGGTGAAATATATGTGAATGGGGAGAAGGTAAATGTACCGGATCCCATATCAGCAAAGAAACTGGGAATCGCTAAAATTCATCAGGAGCTGCAAAATGTTCCGGAATTAAGTGTAGCAGAGAATATATTTCTGGGAAGATGGAAAGCAAAAGCCGGACCTGTTGTAGACTTTAAGGAAATGTTGGCAGAAGCAAAAAAGTATTTGGATATGCTGGATGTAAAGGTGAATCCTTCCGAAAAATTAAAAAATCTTCGTATTGGAGAACAGCAGCTGGTAGAAATTGCCAAGGCATTGTCTCTTAATTCCCAGATTATTGTTATGGATGAACCGACATCTGCTATTAGTGAAAAAGAGACTGAAAAATTATTTCAGATTATCCGGCAGCTTCAAAAAGAAGGAAAAGGGATTATTTATATTACGCACCGTATGGAAGAAATCTTTAAAATTGCAGACAGACTTACGGTTATGAGAGATGGAACATATATTGGAACAGTAAATGCTTCTGAAACAACAAAAGATGAGATTATCCGTATGATGGTGGGAAGAGATATGAGTGAACAGTATCCCAAAGACTCCACCGAAAAAGGCGGGATTGCTCTGGAAGTAAAAAATCTTACATATACGCCTCCGGAAGGAAGTTTCCGTCGTTCTCTGAAAAATATTTCGCTACATGTCCGGCATGGAGAAGTTCTTGGAATTGCAGGGCTGGCAGGTGCAGGACGGTCTGAATTTTTTGAATGCCTTGCAGGTGTACATCACGGAGAAACAAAAGGCAAAATTTATATAGAAGGAAAAGAGGTACAGATAAAAACGCCTGCAGATGCTATTAGAGAGGGCATCTCTTTTGCCACGGAGGATCGAAAAGGAACGGGGCTTGTACTTCAAAGAAGTATTGGAGAAAATATGTCCCTTCCCCTCTTGAAAAAATTTAGCCCTGCATTTTTCATGAAATATGGAGAAGAGAAAAAAATATGGAATGAAAAAATGGGGGCATTACGGATTAAGGCACCGGGTGTTAGATCCCTGGCAAGTTCCCTTTCTGGTGGAAATCAGCAAAAAGTTGTACTGGCGCGCTGGTTAATGACGAATCCTAAAATTTTGCTTCTTGATGAACCTACACGAGGAATTGACGTAGGAGCAAAAGCAGAAATTTATCAGCTGATCAATAATCTGGCAAAAGAAGGTATGGCAATTATTGTAGTATCTTCAGAACTTCCAGAGGTAATCGGTATTTCAGACAGAATTGTAACATTCTGCGAGGGAGAATTAACTGGAGAATTTAAGCAGGAAGAGGCAACCCAGGAAAATCTGCTTCAGAGTGCAACAAAATGAGGAGGGGATAAAAATGGAGAAGAAAGCAAATGTAAAGGCAGTATTGAAGCAGATGCAAAGTGTGATAGCTCTGATTATCATATTTGTAGTAGCTTCTACAATCTGTGTAAAAGATGGAAAAAACAATTTCCTTGATATTCGAAACCTGATGAACGTATTAAGGGCAGTATCAGAAAATGGAATTATAGCAATCGGTATGACCCTTATTTTGATTCTTGGAGATATTGATCTTTCTGTAGGTTCTGTAGTAGGATTGATTTCTACAGGCTGTGCATACCTTATGGTAAAAAGCGGTCTTGGATTTGTACCGGCAGTTCTTTTAAGCCTTTTGATCGGAGCCGCGTTTGGACTTTTTAATGGACTTTGTATTACAAAGCTGAAATTGCAGGCATTTATCGTAACACTGGCATCTATGAATATTGCCAGGGGACTTGCAAGATTTTGGGCAAATGGAATTGGAATTCCGCTGGCATATGGAAAAGGGGAAGGCATGGCACCTCCTGCTTTTGAAGTATTGCAGATGCGTATAGGGGGGCTGATTCCTGTACCGGCAGTTATTTTCCTTGTGCTTCTTGTTGTATTCCAGCTTATTTTAAGTAAAACAAGGTTCGGAAGAGAACTTTATGCAATTGGAGGAAATCGTCAGGCTGCATATTTATCAGGAATTAAAGTAGATCGTATTAAAATTTACGCATTTATGCTCTGTGCAGTTTTATCTTCTATTGCGGCTATGATTCATGCAGCACAGATTAGCCAGGGTGGTCCTAATGAAGGCGTAGGATATGAATTAAATGCAGTGGCAGCCTGTGCGATTGGAGGAACAAGCCTGGCAGGCGGCAAGGGTACAATCGTTGGAACTCTTATCGGCGCCTTGATTCTTGGAATGCTTGATAATGTACTTGGATTAAAAGGTGTAAATTCAAATCTTCAGTTAATGGTAAAAGGATTTTTGATCATCATTGCTGTATTTATGCAGGCAGACAAAGTAAAAGACTGAGAAATGTAAAATGTATTTTCCTTTTTCGTCCGGCAGGGAAAGAGGAAAATAAATATAAAAAATATGAGAACTGCCGGAGAAAGAGGGTTTTTATGAAAAAGAGAATCATCAGCGTTTTATTGACAACTGCAGTTGTGGTATCCGGTCTTGCAGCAGGCACAGTAACTGCTCAGGCAGAGGAGAAAGAAAAGAAAGACAAATATGTAATTGGAATGTCCCAGTGTAATCTTGGAGAGCCATGGCGTGTAGCTATGAATGACCAGATTGCAAGAGCAGCAGAAAAATATCCGGAATTTGAAGTGGTGTTTGCAGATGCTGCCCAGGATAACTCCAAACAGATCGCAGATATTGAAAACTTTGTACAGATGGGAGTAGATTTGATCATTACTTCTCCAAATGAAGCCACTCCTCTTACAAATGCAGTAAGCGCTGCTTATGATGCAGGGATTCCGGTGATTCTTCTTGACCGTAAAATTGATGGAGATAAATACACCCAGTTTATTGGTGCAGATAATGTAGATATGGGACGTATTGCAGGAGAATATATAGCAGATACTCTTCTTCCGGATGGTGGAAAAATCTGTGAGATCAAAGGCCTGGAAGGAACTTCCGGAGGAATTGACAGAGATAAAGGTTTCCGTGAAGGAATTGAAAAAAATGATAAACTTGAGATTGTTTCTGTAAATAATGCAGACTGGCTTCGTGAAAAAGCAATTACAGTAGCAGAAGAAATGCTTCAGACAAATGATGAAATTGATCTGTTTATTGCATTAAATGACCCAATGGCAGAAGGTGCTTACATTGCTGCAAAAAATGCAGGCAGAGAAGGGGACATTAAATTTATTGGATTTGATGGACTTCCAACACCGGATGGTGGTATTCGAAGCGTTATGGATGGAAGATTGAGCATGACTCAGGTATATCCAACAGGTGGAGCAGAAGCAATTGAAAGTGCACATCAGTTATTGGTAGAAGGAAAAGAACTGGAAAAAACTTTGACTCTTACATCTGAGATCGTAACACCAGATAATGCAGAAGAATTATTAGAAAAATATGGCGGTGCTTCTTCAGAAGAATAATCGCATGGAAAAAATGAAAAAGGGGCTGCTGTTGGCAGCTCTTTTTTCACGTGTTGACAAGGCTTTTCATATGCCATATGATAAAACATATTGGAGGAGAACAGAATGTTAAAAAGACTGAAAGAAAAATGCCGGCCGGAAAATATGATGTTCAAGCTGATTATCTTAAATTGCGGATTATTATTAGTGGTAACAACTATCCTTACCTTAACCGGAAATGTAATTTATCAAAATTCCATTGAAGAGTATTCCTCGGCAAATACCATGGAAACACAAAATCAGGTATTAAAGTCTCTGGATTTGATCTTTCAGTCTGTTTCAGATAATATAGAATTATTAGGAAAAAATCCCTCAGTGCAAAATTATATGCAGGTAGATGCAGAACGGGAGCAGGGAAAGAGAGTAGAGTTAGAAAGTCAGGTAAGAGAAATTCTTTCAGAATACTCTGAATGCTACAAGGAATACCTGAATATTGTAGTGGTAAGTGAAAAAGGACAGTATCTTTCCAATGATTCCTATCGCATACAAAAGCGGCCACTAAGTGCAGAAGACTGGTATCAGGAGGCTGTAGAGGCCAACGGAGAGATGGTTTTAAATACAACAAGTTTTGGAAGAAACTTAAGAAGCTGGAAGAATTATAGTGTGGACAGTTACATAAGTGTAGCGAAACAGGTATCAAAAGAAGAAACAGGAGAAATTCTGGGAGTTATTCTTGTAGATCTGGATTTAAAAAGTATCCAGAATCTGGTTGAAGATATTACTATGGGACAGACTGGCTTTGGATATATACAGGATAGTCATGGAAAAGTAGTATTTGCACCTAAAAATAAAATTGTATATCGTATGGATCCGCAGTGGTTTACCGGGGAAAAAAGCGGACAGGTACGCTGTAGGATCGGAGGAGATAAATATAATGTGATATATAGTCGTTCTGATTATACGAATCTGGTAGCAGTAGGCGTGTTTGACTGGGGAAAGACAATTGAAGGTGCTGTGCAGGTGAGAAAAGTTTCTATTTGGATCGCTGTACTGACAGGGGCTTTTGCAGCGGTATGCTCCATAGTGTTTTCAGCATCTTTTACAAAACCTATCTCTAAATTATCGCGGCTTATGAAAAAAGCACAGACAGGAGATCTGTCCGTGCATTTTGATAATCATTATAAAGGTGAGATCAAACAGCTGGGAGATTCGTTTAATTCTATGGTAGATAAAATTAATGAGCTGATTCATCTTGTATATAAGGAACAAAAAGATAAAAGAGAAGCAGAACTAAAAATTCTTCATGAACAGATTAAGCCGCATTTTCTTTATAATACGCTGGATACGATTTCCTGGATGGCAAAAGATTATCATGCCCAGGGGATTGTAGATATTGTATTGGCATTATCAAATTTCTTTCGAATCAGCCTCAGCCAGGGAAAAGAGTTTATTACTTTGGAACAGGAAGTGGAAATGGTAAAAAGCTATTTGGATATTCAGAAATTCCGATATGAAGAATTGTTTGATTATGTGACAGAATTTGATTCCGAAGTGTTGAAATGTCAGGTTTTGAAACTTTGTTTACAACCTCTTGTGGAGAATGCTTTATACCATGGGATTAAAGAATCTGATCAGGAAAAAGGAACGATATGGATTCGTGGATATTTGGAAAAACCGGATATTTTGATTTTGCAGGTAGAAGATGATGGGGCGGGAATGACGGATATCCAGTGCAGGAATTTAAATGAATGGTTGTCTCACAGAGAGCGGGGAGAAGAGATAAAAGCCTTTGGGACTCTTAATGTAAATGACAGAGTAAAACTTGCTTTCGGGGAAGAATTTGGGCTTTCTTATGCCAGTAGGACAGGCGGAGGGACAATCGCAACCCTGCGTTTAAAAAGAACATGTTAGGAGACGTTATGTGGAAAGTTTTGATTGCGGATGATGAACCTAAAATCCGGCAGGGATTAAAAAATACATTAAATGATTTTTCCCTCCCTTTGCATGTATGTGCAGAAGCAAAAAATGGTCTGGATGCTCTTGAAAAAGCGCAAGAGTACAGACCGGATATTCTGTTGCTGGATATCTGCATGCCAAGATTAAATGGGATTGCGTTTTTAGAGGAACTTCAAAAACTGGATCTGGAGTGTAAGACGATTATCATATCTGGCTTTAATGAATTTTCTTATGCGAAGGAAGCGATGAAACTGGGAGTTTGTGCTTATCTTTTAAAACCTATTGCAGAGGAAGAACTGGAAAATACTCTGGCAGAAGTTGTAAAAACATTAGAGCAAACAAGAAAAAATAGGAAATTTATGGAAAAGATGCAGGAACAGTTTAAGCAGAGCAGACAGTATTTAAGAGAAAAATTTTTTCATGACTGGCTACAGGGGAATCTGACAGAACATGAGTGGAAAGAGCAGGCGGAATTTCTTGAAATGGGTATCCCGCAGGAGTTGTTTTTAACTGTGATCCTGATAAAGTTTTCCTATGAAAAAGAAAGAGAAAGGCATAAGCAGACAGTAGAATTTATAATGGAGGAAGAGTTAAAAAGTGCAGGAAACGCGTGGGTTTTTGTAAGCACATGTCAGGAAGGGGTAGGGCTTTCAGGAGAATATCCTAAAGATATAGAGGCATTTCAAAGAAGGATAACAGAAAGGATAGAAAAGGAAACTGGAGGAAAGTGCTGGATTTTCACAGAAATATGCAGGCGTGAGAAAGTTCCATCCGTTTATGCAGAAATTCACGAAAGAGGCCGTAAGGCAATGGAATGCAAACCGGTTGTTCAGGAGGCCAGAAATTATATCTATGCTAATTATGGAAAGCGTGATCTGGATCTTACGGAGGTGGCAGATGCAATAGGATTGAATCCTTCTTATCTGAGCCGTGTAATGAAACAAGAGTTGGGAATTTCTTTTAAAGATTTTCTTACCATGCTGAGAATTAACCATGCAATTCGCCTTATGCGCAATCCGCAGCTTTCTCTTAACCAGATTGCAGAACAGGTGGGATATAGCAATCAGCATTATTTTTCAGCTGCATTTAAAAACTGTCAGGGGATTTCTCCTTCAGAATTTCGAAAGACACTTGTGCAGGAGTAACGGAGGAAAACAGTGTGAAGGACAAATATAGATATAGAAAAAGAGGGCTGGGGATCATCCTGCTTATCCTGTTGCTTGTGTGCACTGTGACTTTTTCTTCCTGCAGCAGTCAGGAAAATATACAAACAGACGGATATCCTCATCTCATAGGAGTGAGTCTTACAAATGTTATGGAACCGTGGCTGAATCATCTGGTACAGGTACTTACTGCAGAAGTAGAAAGAAGTGAGAATATTAATATTATTTTCAGGGATGGTGCCGGCAGTACGGAAAAACAGGTGGAGGATATTGAAACACTAATGGAGTATGGAGTAGATCTGTTAATTGTTGTACCGGATGGCAGCAGTGATCTTGATGCAGTAATGGAGAAAGTTTTTAAAAAAATTCCGATTGTTGTTTTAGGGGTGAGTCCCCCTACAGATGCCTATACAACCGTGATTCAGGTAGATGATGAGGAAATCGGACATTTGGCTGGAGAATATATTCTGGAAGAACTTTATGAAGAAGGAAATGAAATCGTGGTTATGCAGGGAGTGGAGAAATCACCTATTTCCCAAAAGCGTCTGAAAGGATTTCAGGATACTGTGAAACATAAAATCCCGGAAGAGAAGATTACTTATTATGCAGGAGACTGGTTGAAAGATCAGGCAGAACTTCGTATGAAAGATTATCTTGTAACGAATAAAAATCCGGACATTGTGTTTGCATTTAACGATGAAATGGCGTATGGTGCGTATCTGGCCTGCCAGCAGTTTCGGGTAAAGGAAAATGGAAAACGTATCGGTGTTGATGGATTTGAAGGAGAAAGTGCAGGATTAAAGCTTCTTGAAAAGGGAGTTTTAAATGCAACAATTCAAAGTCCTGATTTTGGAAGTCTTGCCTTTGATACAGCAATGGAAATTTTAGAAGGAAAAGAGGTCAGACGAAATATTACCATTGTGCCTGAAATCATTACCGGCAAAGAAAAATCTTCTGGTCTGGAACCATAAAATATTTATAAGAAGGAGAGTAAGATGTACAGAGATCATACAAAAGTAATAAAAATTGGAGAACGTAAGATTGGCGGAGGAAATCCGATTTTGATCCAGTCAATGACAAATACGAAAACAGAAGATGTGAAAGCAACAGTAGATCAGATTCTGGCATTGGAGAAAGCAGGTTGTGAGATTATCCGTTGTGCAGTACCAACTATGGAAGCAGCAGAGGCTCTTAACGAAATTCGAAAACAGATTCATATCCCTCTGGTGGCAGATATTCATTTTGATTATCGTCTTGCCATTGCAGCAATGGAAAACGGAGCTGATAAAATCCGTATCAATCCCGGTAATATTGGAAGTAAAGAACGGATTAAAGCAGTTGTGGATGTTGCAAAAGAGAGGAATATTCCTATAAGAGTAGGGGTAAACAGTGGCTCACTTGAAAAGGAACTTGTAGAAAAATATCATGGAGTAACTGCAGAAGGTCTTGTGGAGAGTGCGCTTGATAAAGTAAAGATCATTGAAGAGATGGGCTATGATAATCTTGTGATCAGCATTAAATCATCGGATGTTTTAATGTGTGCAAAAGCGCATGAACAGATCGCAGAAAAAACAAATTATCCTCTTCATGTAGGAATCACAGAAGCAGGAACTCTTTATTCTGGAAATATTAAATCAGCTGTAGGGCTGGGGATGATTCTTTCTCAGGGAATCGGAGATACAATTCGTGTCTCTCTCACAGGAGCGCCATTAGAAGAGATAAAATCAGCAAAAAGAATTTTAAAGACACTGGGACTTCGTAAGGGAGGAATTGAAGTGGTGTCATGTCCAACCTGTGGACGTACACAGATTGATCTTATTGGTCTGGCAAATCAGGTAGAAACAATGGTACAGGACATTCCTCTTGATATAAAGGTTGCAGTTATGGGATGTGTTGTAAATGGACCAGGTGAAGCAAAAGAAGCAGATATAGGAATCGCAGGAGGAAAAGGAGTAGGCCTTTTAATCAAAAAAGGTGAAATTATAAAAAAAGTACCGGAAACACAGCTTCTTGATACTCTTCGGGAAGAGCTTCTTAACTGGAAATAAAAGGAAGATGAATTTATGGAAAAAGACTTTTTTGATGTATTTCCCAATTTAAAAGTAAATAAAAAGCTGGAAGAACTTCTGGATATGGTATCGGTAACAAAAGTATCCTGTAATGCAGCGAAAAGTCACGTTCGTGTTTATATTAAAAGTGAACGATGGATCCACAAGAAAAATTTGCTGGAATTGGAAAAAGAAATTGAACGGCAATGTTTTCCAGGCATTGTGATAGAGGTATCTGTAATAGAAAAATTTACTCTTTCCAGACAGTACACGCCTAAAAATTTTCTGGATGCGTATAAAAGCAGTATGGAACTGGAACTACGAAATTATAATATGCTGGAATACAATCTTTTTAAGCGTTCCAGAATACAGTTTCCAGATGACCATACATTGTGTATGACTCTGCCGGATTCTGTAATTGCCAGAGAAAAAAGTGAAATTCTGGTGGAATATCTTCATAAGGTATTTTGTGAACGCTGCGGTATGGATTTGAAAGTAGAAATGAAATTTGAAGAAACACCGGAAAGCAAATATCGTAAAAATGCAGTGCTTCAAATTCAACAGGAAGTAGAGAACGTACTGAAACATGCGGGAGTAAATGCACAGGACAAGATACAGGAAGAAGGAAAAGAAGAAAAAGATTCTCAAAAGGAAGAAAAAACAAAAAAGGTACAGGGAAAACAGGAGAAAAAGGGATTAGAAAAGAAAGGGCAAAAAGGAGAGTTCCGAGGCAGCTTTCGAAGGGACAGCAATCCGGATGTTATATATGGAAGAGATTTCGAAGGAGAACCAATTACCTTGGAGTCTATCACTGGAGAAATGGGAGAAGTTGTTATCCGGGGACAGGTTCTGGATATGGAGGCAAGAGAAATCCGTAATGAGAAGACAATTCTTATTTTTCCCGTAACAGATTTCACAGATACGATTGTGGTTAAGATGTTTTTGAGGAATGAACAGGTTCCGGAAGTCACAGAGTATGTAAAAAAAGGTGCATTTTTAAAATTGCGTGGTGTAACCACCATAGATCGTTTTGACAGTGAACTTACCATTGGTTCTATATGGGGAATTAAAAAAATTTCAGATTTTACAACTGCCAGAATGGATACAAGTCCGCAGAAGCGTGTGGAATTACACTGCCATACAAAAATGAGCGATATGGACGGTGTGACAGATGCAAAATCTCTTGTAAAGCGTGCGTATGAATGGGGACATAAAGCCATTGCCATTACCGATCACGGTGTTGTACAGTCGTTTCCGGAGGCAAATCATTGTTTCGATGCATGGGGTGGATGTGTGCCAAAGGATTCTGATTTTAAAGTCCTGTATGGAATGGAAGCATATCTTGTAGATGATCTGAAAGGAATGGTTACAAATGGAAAAGGACAAAAACTTTCAGATTCTTTTGTAGTATTTGATATTGAGACAACCGGGTTTTCCCCACTTACGTGTAAAATTATAGAAATTGGAGCAGTTCGTGTGGAAAAGGGAAAGATTACAGATCGTTTTTCCACATTTGTAAATCCGAAAGTTCCGATTCCTTTTCGAATTGAACAGCTTACAGGCATTAACGATTCCATGGTAATGGATGCGCCGGAAATAGAGGAAGTTCTTCCAAAATTTTTGGCATTTAGTGAAGGCGCTGTTATGGTTGCCCATAATGCTGACTTTGATATGAGTTTTATCATAGAAAATTGCAATCGGCAGGGGATTCCAAATGATTTCACATATGTGGATACTGTGGGAATGGCAAGATTCCTTCTTCCTGCTTTAAATCGTTTTAAGCTTGATACAGTTGCAAAAGCTGTTGGAGTTTCTTTAAAAAACCATCACCGGGCAGTGGAAGATGCAGAATGTACAGCTGAAATATTTGTGGCATTTGTAAAAATGCTGGCAGAGCGAGATATTTATGATGTAGATGAATTGAACCGGCAGGGTGTTGTTTCTGTAGATACGATTAAAAAACTTCCTACCTATCATGCGATTATTTTTGTAAAAAATGAGACAGGGAGAATCAACTTATATAAGTTGGTCAGTCAGTCTCATTTAAAGTATTATCACCGTCGCCCCCGTGTTCCGAAAAGTGTATTTGAAAAATATAGAGAAGGCCTTTTGATCGGAAGTGCCTGTGAAGCAGGAGAACTTTATCAGGCTCTTCTTAGAAATGCACCTGAGCCGGAAATTGCAAGACTTGTAAATTTTTATGACTATCTGGAAATCCAGCCTGTTGGAAATAACTATTTTATGATCGCGGACGAAAGAAATGATATGGTTCATTCCGAAGAAGATTTAAGGGAACTGAACCGGACGATTGTAAAGCTGGGAGAGCAGTTTAAAAAACCGGTAGTTGCTACCTGTGATGTCCATTTTATGGATCCCCAGGATGAAATTTACAGAAGGATCATCATGGCTGGAAATGGGTTTTCAGATGCAGATAATCAGGCGCCGCTGTATCTTCGTACCACGGAAGAAATGCTGGAAGAATTTTCTTATCTTGGAAGCGAAAAAGCAGAAGAAGTAGTTATTACAAATACCAATAAGATTGCAGATATGATTGAAAAAATATCCCCGATCCATCCGGATAAATTTCCGCCGGTTATTGAAAATTCCGATCAGGATTTAAAAAATATCTGTTTTGCTAAAGCCCATGAGATTTATGGGGATCCTCTGCCGCAAATTGTGGAGGAGCGGCTGGAAAAAGAACTTCATTCCATTATATCCAATGGATATGCAGTTATGTATATTATTGCTCAAAAACTGGTGTGGAAGTCAAATGAAGACGGATATCTGGTAGGATCACGAGGTTCCGTAGGTTCTTCCTTTGCAGCTACGATGTCAGGGATTACAGAAGTAAATCCTCTTCCTCCTCATTATATTTGCACCAAATGTAAATATAGTGATTTTGATTCACCTGAGGTGAAGGCGTATGCAGGAATGGCAGGATGTGATATGCCGGATAAAATATGCCCGGTATGTGGAGAAAAACTCAGTAAAGAAGGATTTGATATTCCTTTTGAAACGTTCCTGGGATTTAAGGGAGACAAAGAGCCGGATATTGACCTGAATTTTTCCGGAGAATATCAGGGAAATGCGCATCGTTATACAGAGGTAATCTTCGGAAAAGGGCAGACGTTTAAAGCGGGAACCATCGGTACGCTTGCGGAAAAAACAGCATTTGGATATGTAAAGAATTATTTTGAAGAGCGCGGCGTTCATAAACGTTATTGTGAGATCAACAGAATTGTAAAGGGATGTACCGGGGTACGTCGTACAACCGGGCAGCATCCGGGAGGTATTATTGTACTTCCGAAAGGAGAAGAAATTGAAAAATTCACACCTGTACAGCATCCTGCAAATGATGTAAATAGCGATATTATTACGACGCATTTTGATTATCATTCCATAGATGGAAACCTGTTAAAACTAGATATTCTGGGGCATGATGATCCTACGATGATCCGTATGCTGGAAGATCTTACCGGAATCAGTGCAAGAACCGTTCCTCTTGATCAGAAAGATGTAATGTCTCTTTTTGCAAGTACAAAAGCACTGGGGATTACCCCGGAAGATATAGGAGGATGTAAGCTTGGTTGCCTTGGAATACCGGAATTCGGTACGGATTTTGCTATGCAGATGCTTATTGATACGAAACCAAAATACTTTTCCGATCTTGTCCGTATTGCAGGTCTGTCTCATGGTACAGATGTATGGCTTGGAAATGCACAGGTGCTGATACAGGAGGGCAAAGCTACCATTTCCACGGCTATTTGTACTCGAGATGATATTATGATCTATCTTATTGGAAAAGGGGTAGAAAGCGGACTGGCATTTACGATCATGGAGAGTGTCCGAAAGGGAAAAGGACTTCGTGATGAATGGATCGAGACGATGAAAGAACACGATGTTCCGGACTGGTATATCTGGTCATGTAAATTAATCAAGTATATGTTTCCGAAAGCACATGCAGCGGCATATGTTATGATGGCATATCGAATTGCCTGGTATAAAGTGTTTCATCCTCTTGCTTATTATGCTGCTTATTTTAGTATTCGTGCAACTGCATTTTCTTACGAACTGATGTGTATGGGAAAAGAACGACTGGAATTTTATATGGCGGAAATCAGAAAAAAAGGTGATGAGGCTTCTAAGAAAGAGCAGGATACTTTAAAGGATATGCGTATTGTACAGGAAATGTACGCAAGAGGGTTTGAATTTTTGCCTATCGATCTATATAAAGCACAGGCACATCGTTTTCAGATTATAGATGGAAAACTGATGCCTGCCATCGCTACCATTGATGGTCTTGGAGATAAAGCGGCAGATGCAGTAGTGGAAGCTGCAAAACAGGGTAAATTTCTTTCAAAAGATGATTTTCGTGACAGAACCAAGGTAAGTAAAACCGTTATTGATTTAATGGACGATCTGCAGTTATTTGGAGATATTCCACAGTCTAATCAGATGTCGTTATTTGATTTTACAGGCTGACAGGAAGTTTCAGACAGGAGGAATTATGAAAGAAAATCTGCGTTATTTAAAGCGGCTTGCAGAGCTTTATCCCACTATAGGAAAGGCATCTACGGAGATAATCAATCTTCAGTCTATTTTAAATTTACCAAAAGGAACCGAGCATTTTCTGTCGGATATTCATGGAGAATATGAAGCATTTTCTCATGTGCTGCGCAATGGTTCCGGTGCGGTACGAAAAAAAATAGACGATGTATTTGGACATACCTTAAGCAACCAGGATAAACGATCGATTGCTACTTTGATCTATTATCCAAAAGAAAAAATCGCACTTGTAAAGAAACAGGAAGAAGATATGGAAAACTGGTACAAAATTACATTGTACCGACTGATTGAAATATGTAAGACAACTGCATCCAAATATACACGTTCCAAAGTGCGAAAAGCCCTTCCGGCAGATTACGCATATGTGATAGAGGAATTGATCACTGAGAAGGCAGAGGTTCTGGACAAAGAAGCGTATTATGATTCTATTGTCAACACCATTATTCAGATTGGCAGAGCAGAAAATTTTATTATTGCTCTTGCAGAATTGATTCAGCGACTGGTGGTGGATCATCTTCATATTTTAGGGGATATTTATGACAGGGGTCCAGGACCGCATTTCATTATGGACAGGCTGATGGAGTATCATTCCCTTGATATTCAATGGGGAAATCATGATGTAGTATGGATGGGGGCTGCTGTAGGGCAGAGAGCATGTATTGCAACTGTGATCCGGAACAGTCTTCGTTATGGAAATCTGGATATTCTGGAGGATGGATACGGAATTAATATGATGCCTCTTGCAACTTTTGCAATGGAGGCATATGAAGGAGATTCCTGTTCTGTTTTTCGGGTAAAAGGCGATGAGGCAGGGTACCATTCTCTGGAAAAAGAATTGGGAAGAAAAATGCACAAAGCAATTTCTATTATCCAGTTTAAACTAGAAGGACAGCTTCTTTTAAGAAATCCGGAATTTCATATGGAAGACAGGTGTATGCTTCACAGGATCAACCCGGAAAAAGGCACCATTACTTTAGCAGACGGAAAAGAATATACACTTTTGGATGATGGTTTCCCTACTATTGACTGGTCAGATCCGTACAGGCTTACGGAGGGAGAGCAGGAGGTAATGAATCGCCTGGATTCCGCATTTCGAAATTGTGAAAAACTGCAGAATCATGTACGACTGCTTCTTGATAAAGGAGGACTTTATAAAGTATACAATGGAAATCTTCTGTTTCATGGAAGCATTCCTTTGAATGAAGATGGAACCTTTAAAGAGGTACAGATTTATGGAGAAACATGTAAAGGGAAAGAACTGTACGATCTTCTTGAAACTTATGTAAGAAGAGCGTTTTATTCAATGGAAGAAGAAGAACTGGAAAAGAGCAGAGATATACTCTGGTATATTTGGGCAGCACCCAATTCTCCACTTTTTGGCAAAGAAAAAATGGCAACATTTGAGCGATATTTTATTGCAGATAAAGAAACGCATAAGGAAAAGAAAAATGCGTATTATCGGCTTTTAGAAAATCAGCAGGTTGTAGAAAATATGCTGAAAGAGTTTGGGCTTGATCCAAATAATGGTCACATTATAAATGGTCATGTTCCTGTTCATCAAAGTGAAGGGGAAAGCCCGGTAAAATGTAATGGAAAAGTGATTGTAATCGATGGAGGATTCTCGGAAGCATATCAAAAAGTAACAGGAATTGCAGGATATACGCTTATTTATAATTCTTATGGTTTGATTTTGTGTGCGCACGAACCATTTTCTTCAGCAGAAGAAGCTGTTTCAAAAGAAAGCGATATTGTTTCTAATCGTGTGGCAGTAAGGTATACAACGCACAGGAGGCTTGTGGGAGATACCGATACAGGACGAGCTTTGAAGGAACGTATTGAGGAACTGACACAGTTATTGGAAGCATATCGAAAAGGCATTATAAAAGAGAAAAAATAAAAATGTCTTTACTTATTTTAAGTGGTTCTATATAATTGTAGGGTATGATTATCTTACCCTTTTTATAAAGGGAACAAAAAAAGGAGACAAAAAAATGGGTGGAATTTTTGGAGTAGCTTCAAAATCCAGTTGCGTTCTGGATTTATTTTTTGGAATTGATTATCATTCTCATCTTGGTACAAGACGAGGCGGCATGGCTGTGTACGATGGAAAGAAAGGATTTGATCGTGCCATTCATAATATTGAAAATTCGCCGTTCCGTACGAAATTTGACAGAGACGTTGCGGAGCTGGAAGGAAATCTGGGAATTGGATGTATTTCTGATAATGAGCCACAGCCGTTGCTTGTGCGTTCACATTTAGGAAATTTTGCCATTACAACGGTAGGAAAAATCAACAATATGGATGAGCTGATCGCCCATTCTTTCCGCAATGGAAGTACACATTTTCTGGAAATGAGCGGTGGCTGTGTAAACCCTACAGAGATGGTGGCATCGCTTATTAACCAGAAAGATAATATTCTGGAAGGAATCCGATACGCACAGGATATGATCGAAGGATCTATGACAATGTTGCTTCTTACACCAAAAGGACTTATTGCCGCGAGGGATAAGCTGGGAAGAACCCCGCTTATTATTGGCAAAAAGAAGGATGCCTGTTGTGTATCTTTTGAGAGTTTTGCATATGTAAATCTTGGATATGAAGATTATAAAGAATTAGGACCTGGAGAAATTGTGGCAGTAACACCGGAAGGTGTGGAAACGCTTCAAAAACCAGGAGAAAAGATGCGTATTTGTTCTTTTCTTTGGGTATACTATGGATATCCAACTTCTACTTATGAAGGAGTCAATGTAGAAGCCATGCGCTATAAGTGTGGAGATATGCTGGCACAAAGAGACATGGGAGAAGTAAATCCTGATATCGTAGCAGGTGTACCGGATTCCGGTATCGCACATGCGATCGGATACGCAAATCATTCAGGTGTTCCGTTTGCCCGCCCATTTATTAAATATACACCTACCTGGCCAAGGTCATTTATGCCTACCCAGCAGAGCCAGAGAAGTCTTATTGCAAAGATGAAACTGATTCCTGTACATAAACTGATCAAAGATAAAAGTCTTTTGATGATTGATGACTCGATCGTACGTGGAACACAGCTTCGGGAAACATCTGAGTTCCTTTATAGCAATGGTGCTAAGGAAGTACATATTCGTCCTGCGTGTCCGCCTCTTTTATACGGATGTAAGTATTTGAATTTTTCACGTTCAAAATCAGAGATGGATTTAATTACCAGAAGAACCATTGCTAAGAGAGAAGGAGAAAATGTAGATGCCAAAACATTGGCAGATTATGCAAATCCTGACTCTACCAACTATAAAGAAATGTTGGAAGATATTCGTAAGGAATTGAATTTTACATCACTGAAATATCATCGTCTTGATGACCTTGTAGCATCTATTGATATTGAACCATGCAAGTTATGTACGTATTGCTGGAGCGGAAAAGAATAAGATGTGATTGTTTTTGATTACAAAAGAGGGAGTGGGCGATAGTATACTACAATAGGGGTGATCCAAAATGAAACGAAAAAAAGCCATACTAAAAGTAGTTTTAGTAATTTTGATCGCAATATTTCTTGTGCTTGGTATTTCCTTAATTTTTATTGAGGGATATTCAAAACATGTAGAAAAGGCAAAAGCAAAGCAGGAGGCAATGGATCGGCTGGAAAGTATGCCGAAGGCCACACCAACACCTGCTGTAACAGCCACACCAACGCCGGCACCCACTGCTACACCTACGCCAACTCCTGTGATCACTATAAGGGCGACCTTTAATCCGGATGATTACTGGGATATGTGGTATAGTCCGGATGGAATGGTAAGCCTGAATATATATAACATCAGCCATGAGAGCGTGTCTTTCGCATTTAGTCAGAGCAGCCGAAATGACGGGGCTCATGTGTCAGAGGCAGATGTTACCTCAGAAGTGGCAGGAAATGCGGCTACATTTTCTTTTACAGACTCTTTTGGAAGCAGAGCAAGAGGAAGTCTGACTTTTGACAATGGAAAGCTTTATGTAAATATCCGGACAGAGGAACAGGCTGGAGGCATTCCGGTAAGCCCGCAGATCAGCGGACTTATGACAAGAGAAAAGAAAGAGCAGCCGAAACCATCTCCAACAGCAACACCTGCTCCGGAGAAAAAGCCGCAGCAAAATACGGAAAAAGGAGAATTTTATTTTCCAGAGAGCAATTCCCGATATCTTACAGATGAGGAAATTTCTAAATACTCTTCCTCAGATCTGGAACTTGCCAAAAATGAAATTTATGCAAGACATGGTCGGATTTTTGTAACTCAGAGAATTGCAGATTATTTTAATAGCAAGTCATGGTATAAGGGAACGATTTCCCCGGAAGAATTTGATGCACAGCAAGATGCTGTTTTTAATGAATTCGAGTCAGCTAATGTGAATAAGATTGCTGAGTGGGAAGAAAAAAAGAGAAATGAAGGAAATTGAAAAAGAAAAAGAAAATCCTGGAATTATAACCTAGGATTTTCTTTTTTTTGACTTTTCTACGGTTTTTCTGGAATTTGTTCTGCCTACCAGGTAATCAATGCTGGTATCATAATAATTAGCAAGCCGGATAAGCATTTCAATAGGGATATTACGGGAACCTGTTTCGTAGTGAGAATAAGAACGCTGGCTGATGTGTAAAATTTCACTTAGTTCTTTTTGTGATAGGTCGGCATCTATACGCAAATCCTGAATTCGCTGGAATTTCATTTGTGTCACCTCTTTTTGAGGAAAGTATAAAACAGAACGATTTGCACTATTGAAATATAGAGCAAAATGGGCTATACTAAAATCAACTTTTCTATTACAGACAGATTCCTGTCTGAATTTCCAGTTTATATAAATTCATAACGAAGGTCAGATTATGTTTAGCGGGGAGCAATCTGAAGAAAGGACAGGTATGTTTGCAAGTGTTTTATCAGCTGCAATCCACGGGATGGAAGTTTCACCGATACAGGTGGAAGCAGATGTAAGTAACGGGCTGCCTTCTTTTACTATGGTAGGGTTTGCCTCCGCACAAGTGAAAGAATCCCAGGATCGGGTACGCACAGCATTAAAAAACAGCGGTATCAGTTTGCCGCCAAAAAGGATCACCATAAATTTTGTACCGGCAGATATAAAAAAAGAAGGAGCTGGATTTGATCTTCCTGTTGCGGCTGCTGTACTGGCTGCATCAGGAATTTTGAACCCGGATCTGCTAAAAGGGATCCTTATGGTAGGAGAAGTGAGTCTTAATGGAGAAATCCACCCTGTTTCAGGGATTTTGCCCAGAGTGATACGTGCAGGGGAGATGGGACTTCGGTTTTGTATGATCCCATATGAAAATCTAAAAGAAGGACTTCTGATAAAGAAAGTACCGGTGATAGGAGTTCGAACTGTGGAAGAAATGATTTTTTACCTTAAAAATCCCCATAAATTTCTGGTAAAAGAAGGAGAACTGGAGGAATCAGAGGAAAAAAATACAATAGATTTTTCGGAGATTTATGGACAGGAAGGTGCAAGAAGAGCAGCCGAAATTGCAGTGAGCGGATTTCACAATATTCTTTTAATTGGTCCGCCTGGTGCAGGAAAAACCATGCTGGCCAAAAGATTTCCAACGATTATGCCGGCACTTACAGAAGCTGAAAAGTTGGAACTTACAAAGATATATAGTATAGCAGGTCTGTTATCTTCTCAGAGACCATTGATTTCGAAACGACCGTTCCGAAATCCTCATCACACAAGTTCTCCCCAGGCGCTTACAGGGGGTGGAAGAAATCCACGACCAGGGGAGATTACACTGGCTCACAGAGGTGTTTTGTTTTTGGATGAATTGCCTGAATTTTCCAGAGCTTCTTTGGAGACTCTTCGACAGCCGTTGGAGGATCGAAAAATTTTATTGTCCAGGGCATCCGGACTGTATTGTTTTCCAGCCAGTTTTATGTTGGTGGCTGCTATGAATCCATGTCCGTGCGGGTATTATCCGGATATGAACCGATGTAATTGTACATCTGGGGAAGTCACACATTATCTTGGAAGAGTCAGCAGACCATTGCTGGATCGAATTGATCTTTGTGCGGATATCCCCTCTGTTACTTTTTCACAAATAACAGAAGAGAAGAAACAGGAAACTTCCAGAGAAATTCAAAAGCGCGTGGAACTGGCAAGATCAATACAGGAAGTGCGATATAAAAAAGAAGGAGTTCAGTTTAATGCAGAGCTTCATGATAGTCAGATAAAAAAATATTGTATATGCACAGGGGAAGGGAAGCGCCTTCTTGAAATGGCATTTGAAAAAATGCAGTTAACGGCTCGTTCCTATCACAAAGTATTAAAGACGGCGCGTACGATTGCCGATCTGGAAGGAACAGAAACGATTGCCTCCTCTCATATAGGGGAAGCTCTTTCTTATCGTGCCTTAGATAAAAAATATTGGAATTAAAAAGCCGGTGGGGAGGTATTCTATATGGAAGAAATAAAAAGTAAGATATATTGCATTGAAAAAGGAAGTTCCAGTTATCCCAAACGACTTTCTTCTTTGCCGGGAATGCCGGAAAAGTTGTATGTAATGGGAAAGGTTCCGAAAGATGACAGACCGTCCATTGCAATTGTGGGGGCAAGGATGTGCAGTGCATATGGACGAATCCAGGCTTTTTCTTATGGGAAATATCTAAGCAACGCAGGAGTACAGGTAATAAGCGGGCTTGCCCTGGGGATTGATGCGGAAGGCCATAAAGGGGCCTTAGAGGGAAATACCCCTACCTTTGCGGTGCTGGGCAGTGGTGCAGATGTATGCTATCCTGCAGCAAATCGGCATTTGTATGAACGGATCTTAAGAAATGGTGGCGGCATTATAAGTGAGTATCCTCCGGGAACTTTACCAAGGAATTATTTTTTCCCGGCACGTAATCGTATCATCAGTGCATTTGCAGATGTAGTACTTGTGGTAGAAGCAAAAGAAAAAAGCGGGTCATTAATTACTGCAGGATGTGGATTGGAACAGGGAAAAAGTATTTATGCAATTCCGGGAGCGGTAAATGATGCTCTTAGCAGAGGCTGTCATAAACTGATTTATGATGGTGCAGGTATTGCATATTGTCCGGAAATCCTTCTTGAAGAATGGGGAATTTCTGCGAAAACGGAGGAAAAAAATAAGTTGGTACTTGCAACTGATTTGGATTTGGTGTATAGTTGTCTCGATTTACGACCGAAAAATCTGGATATTTTAATACGGGAAACAGGCTTTTCTCCTGGAAAAACTAGCAGCCTTCTTACAGAATTGAAACTTATGGGAATTGTTCAGGAGGTGGCGAGACAGTATTATGTCCGGATATAATATCTATAAAACAGCAAATTATAATTAGGAGAGGTATTATGTCGAAATATTTGGTGATAGTGGAATCACCTGCAAAAGTAAAAACAATCAAAAAATTTCTTGGTTCCAATTATGAAGTAGAGGCATCAAACGGCCATGTTCGTGATTTTCCAAAAAGCCAGTTTGGAATTGATGTGGAAAACGATTTTGAACCTAAATATATTACGATCAGAGGAAAAGGAGAACTTCTTGCAAAGCTGAGAAAAGCAGCAAAAAAAGCAGATAAAATTTACCTTGCAACTGACCCTGACCGTGAAGGAGAAGCAATTTCCTGGCATCTTATGCAGGCATTAAAAGAAGATCCTAAAAAGATGCACAGGATCACATTTAATGAAATTACAAAAACTGCGGTCAAATCTTCTATTAAACAGGCCCGCGATTTAAATATGGATCTTGTGGATGCACAGCAGACAAGACGTATGTTGGACCGTATGGTTGGATATACCATCAGTCCGCTCCTTTGGGCAAAGGTAAAACGTGGATTAAGTGCCGGAAGAGTACAGTCTGTGGCCTTGCGCATTATCTGTGACAGGGAAGAGGAAATTAATTCTTTTATTCCTGAAGAATACTGGAGCCTGGAGGGAGAATTTAAAGTAGAAGGGGAACGAAAACCGCTTGTAGCTAAATTTTATGGAGCCGATAAAAAGATAGAGATCCATACAAAGGAAGAGATGGATCAGATTCTTAAAAATCTGGAAAATGCAGAATTTGAGATTGCCGAAGTAAAAAAAGGCGAACGCATTAAAAATGCACCCCTTCCTTTTACAACCAGTACCCTGCAGCAGGAAGCATCTAAAACATTAAATTTTTCTACGCAGAAGACGATGCGGCTTGCGCAGCAGTTATATGAAGGAATTGATATTAAAGGTCAGGGAACCGTTGGTATTATCTCCTATCTGCGTACAGATTCCACAAGAATTTCCGAAGAGGCGGATACTGCAGCACGGGCATATATTTCGGAACAGTTTGGGGAACCGTACTTATCTGCTGCAGAAAAAACATCTAAGAACAGTCAGAAAATACAGGATGCGCACGAGGCAATCAGGCCCACGGATATTAGCCGTACACCAGCGCTTCTGAAAGAATCTCTGTCCAGGGATCAGTTTCGTTTATATCAGTTAATCTGGAAGCGATTTGCAGCAAGCCGTATGGCTCCTGCACGATATGAAACGACATCGGTAAAAATTCACGGCGGAGATTATGTATTTACCGTGTCTGCCTCTAAAGTTATCTTTGATGGATTTTTGTCTGTTTATACAGATGAGGAAGATAGCAAGAAAGGAAATGTTCTTAGTCAGAGCCTTGAAAAAGGAATGAAACTAAAATTAAATACATTAAAACCAGAACAGCATTTCACACAGCCTCCCGCTCATTATACAGAAGCATCTCTTGTAAAAACCATGGAAGAGCTTGGAATTGGACGTCCAAGTACTTATGCTCCAACCATTACTACGATCATAAGTCGTCGATACGTATCAAAAGAGCAGAAAAATCTGTATGTAACAGAACTTGGAGAAGTTGTTAATAACATTATGAAACAGGCATTTCCAAGTATTGTGGATGTTAATTTTACTGCAACCATGGAAGGACTTCTGGACTGTGTAGAAGCAGGAACTGTACAATGGAAAACAGTTGTGCGCAATTTCTATCCGGATTTGAAGAACGATGTGGATGCAGCTGAAAAAGAACTGGAAAAAGTGGATATACAGGATGAAGTAACAGATGTGATCTGTGAAAACTGTGGAAGAAATATGGTGATTAAATATGGTCCCCATGGGCGTTTTCTGGCATGTCCGGGATTTCCGGAATGTAAAAACACAAAACCATATTATGAAAAGATCGGTGTTGCATGTCCAAAGTGTGGAAAGGAAATTGTTTTGAAAAAAACAAAAAAAGGCCGTAAATATTACGGATGTGAAAATAATCCGGAATGTGATTTTATGTCCTGGCAAAAGCCGTCAGATAAAAAATGTCCAGTCTGTGGCAGCTATATGATAGAAAAAGGAAACAAGCTGGTCTGCAGTCAGGAAACATGTGGATATGTAGAGCAAAAAGCAAAAGAAGAAAAATAATAAGAACGAGGAGACAAAGATTGTTTTTGTTTCCTCGTTTTTTGATTTATTTCATAATAGAAAAGAAATTGAATATATTTTCTGAAAAGCAAATAAAAAGATAAAAATAGTAAAAATGTCTTGTAAATTTGCTGAAAAACATGTAATATAATAATAGCAATATCTTACAAAAGGAAATGTAATGAAAGGAGGACAACATGAGCGTTCAGTTGCTAGATAAAACAAGAAAAATCAACAAACTTTTGCATAATAGCAGTTCCAGTAAAGTGATATTTAATGATATATGTCATGTTTTAATGGAAACATTAAGTTCGAATATTCTGGTGCTTAGCAAAAAAGGAAAGGTGCTGGGAGTCAGTTTGTGTCCGGGAGTGGAAGAAATAACAGAATTGATTGAAGATAAGGTTGGCGGACATGTGGATTCTTTGTTGAATGAGCGTTTTTTAGGCGTTTTGTCTACAAAAGAAAATGTGAATCTTCAGACATTAGGTTTTGAACATGTTCCCATGTGTTATCAGGGAATAATCAATCCGATTGACATTGCAGGAGAACGGCTTGGAACTTTATTCATGTATCGTAAAGACAGACCATATGATATAGAAGATATTATTGTAAGCGAATATGGGACAACCGTTGTAGGACTGGAAATGATGCGTGCAGTTCACGAAGAGAACGCAGAAGAAGACAGAAAACAGCAGGTTGTGAAATCTGCCTTTAATACGCTGTCCTTTTCAGAACTGGAAGCAATTATCCACATTTTCGATGAATTAGATGGAGATGAAGGGATTCTTGTTGCAAGTAAGATAGCAGACCGTGTTGGAATCACAAGATCTGTAATTGTAAATGCATTGCGTAAATTTGAAAGTGCAGGTGTTATAGAATCCCGTTCTTCCGGTATGAAGGGAACGTATATAAAAGTGCTTAATGAAGTTATTTTTGATGAGTTAGAGGAAATTAAAGCTCAAAGAAAAAAATCAGAAAAATAACAGAGAGAAATATATGAAAAAGAACTGACGGGAATAAGTCCTGGCAGTTCTTTTTTTGAAAAAAATATTTTTTATGAAAGTAAGAAAACAAGAGAAAAATAAAGAATATATAAGAAAACAAGAGTATATAATATAAAACACATTATTGAAAAGGGTTGCAGAAAAAAATGAAATTCAATAATATAAGGACAGTGATTAGCACTCGTATTTAGTGAGTGCTAGTAAGACGAGGTCTAAACAAAAGGAGGACTATATTATGAAATTAGTACCATTGGGTGACAGAGTTGTATTAAAACAGTTAGAGGCAGAAGAAACAACAAAATCCGGTATTGTTCTTCCGGGACAGGCACAGGAAAAACCACAGCAGGCAGAAGTAATTGCAGTTGGTCCTGGCGGCATGGTAGATGGTAAAGAAGTAAAAATGGAAGTGGTAACAGGAGATAAAGTTATTTATTCAAAATATGCCGGAACAGAAGTAAAAATGGATGGCGAAGAATATATCATTGTAAAACAGAATGATATTTTAGCAATTGTAAAATAAATTCCTTATAAAAATAGCAGGAGGACAGATTTATTATGGCAAAAGAGATTAAATTTGGAGCAGAAGCAAGAGCCGCATTAGAAAGCGGTGTAAATCAGTTAGCAAATACAGTAAGAGTAACATTAGGACCGAAAGGAAGAAATGTAGTTCTGGACAAACCATTTGGTGCTCCGCTTATTACAAATGATGGTGTTACGATTGCAAAAGAAATCGAACTGGAAGATGGTTTCGAAAACATGGGTGCACAGCTGATCAAAGAAGTGGCATCTAAAACAAATGATGTAGCCGGTGATGGTACTACAACAGCAACTGTACTTGCGCAGGCAATGGTAAACGAAGGAATGAAAAACCTTGCAGCAGGCGCAAACCCGATCATTCTCCGTAAAGGAATGAAAAAAGCTACAAATGCAGCGGTAGAAGCAATTCATAAAATGAGCCAGAAAATCAGCAGCAAAACACAGATTGCAAATGTAGCTGCAATTTCCGCAGGCAATGAAGATGATGGAAATCTTGTTGCAGATGCTATGGAAAAAGTTTCCAATGATGGTGTTATTACAATTGAAGAGTCCAAAACAATGAAAACAGAACTGGATCTTGTAGAAGGTATGCAGTTCGATCGTGGATATATTTCTGCATATATGTCTACAGATATGGAAAAAATGGAAGCAAATCTGGATGATCCGTATATTTTAATTACAGATAAGAAAATCAGCAACATTCAGGAAATCCTTCCGCTTCTGGAACAGATTGTACAGGCTGGTGCAAAACTTCTTATTATTGCTGAGGATGTAGAGGGCGAGGCTCTTACAACTCTTATTGTAAACAAATTAAGAGGAACATTCCAGGTAGTTGCAGTAAAAGCTCCTGGATACGGCGACAGAAGAAAAGAAATGCTTCAGGATATTGCAATTCTTACAGGTGGACAGGTAATTTCTGACGAGCTTGGTCTTGACTTAAAAGAAGCTACAATGGCACAGCTTGGACGTGCAAAATCTGTAAAAGTGGCAAAAGAGACAACTGTAATCGTTGATGGCCTTGGAAACAAAGAAGAGATTGCAAATCGTGTTTCTCAGATTCGCGGACAGATTGAAGAAACAAAATCAGATTTTGACAGAGAAAAACTTCAGGAAAGACTTGCAAAACTTGCAGGCGGCGTAGCTGTTATTCGTGTAGGTGCTGCAACAGAAACAGAAATGAAAGAAGCAAAACTGCGTCTGGAAGATGCTCTTTCTGCTACAAGAGCAGCGGTTGAAGAAGGCATCATTGCAGGTGGTGGATCTGCATATATCCATGCTTCTAAAGAAGTTGCAAAACTTGCAGCAACATTGGAAGGGGATGAGAAGACAGGTGCAAATATTATTCTGAAAGCACTGGAAGCTCCATTGTACCATATTTCAGCTAATGCAGGTCTGGAAGGTTCTGTTATTATCAACAAAGTAAGAGAATCCGAAACAGGTATGGGATTCGATGCTCTGAATGAAGAGTATGTAGATATGGTTAAAAGTGGAATTCTGGACCCGGCAAAAGTTACAAGAAGTGCTCTTCAGAATGCAACAAGTGTTGCTTCTACATTACTGACAACAGAATCAGTAGTTTCTATCATTAAAGAAGACGCTCCTGCTGCACCTGCTGGAAATCCAGGCATGGGCATGATGTAATGAGATAAAAGTATTTAATTAACGGGGCCAGCGTCATAGACGTTGGTCCTGTTTTGTGCTATACTGAAATACAAATAAAAGAGGAGGATACTATGAGCGATTTATATACGGAGCTGTTAGTAAAAAGAAAAAAAACAGCCAAGGATACGATTGTAAAATACGGGATGATTGCTCTGACCGCTATTTTGGTAATAGCAGGGCTGTTTCTTCATCCCCTGATTCTGCTGGGAGCGATAGCAGCAGGAGTAGCATGTTATTTCCTTGTTCCAAGAACAGATTTGGAATATGAATATTTATTTGTAAATGGGGAAATGGACATTGATGTGATTATGGCACAGTCAAAAAGAAAGAGAGTAAAAAGCATTAATCTTTCAGAAGTAGACATTGTGGCACCCTTGAAATCTCACAGAATGGATTATTATAACAGCAATACAAAGATGAAAGTGCTGGATTATTCTTCTGGAGAAGAGGATGGAAATCGCTTTGCGATTGTTACAAGAGATGGAAATGAGGCTTGTAAAATCATTGTGGAACCAGATGAAGCTCTTGCTCAGGCTATGAAAAATTCAGCACCCAGCAAAGTTTTTTTGGATTGACATAAAAAAGGATTTTTGTTACACTATGGAACAAATTCAAAATTAAATATACATAAGGGAGGAAATGCAATGGGTACTATCATCGGTGAAGGCATTACGTTTGATGACGTCCTGTTAGTTCCGGCATATTCAAAGGTAATTCCAAATCAGGTAGATGTAACAACTTATTTAACCAAGAAGATTAAATTAAACATTCCTATGATGAGTGCAGGAATGGACACTGTTACGGAGCACAGAATGGCAATTGCCATGGCCAGACAGGGCGGTATCGGTATCATCCACAAGAATATGACGATTGAGGCGCAGGCAGAAGAGGTAGATAAGGTAAAACGTTCTGAGAATGGAGTCATCACCGATCCGTTTTATTTATCACCAGAGCATACGTTAAGAGATGCGAATGACTTAATGGCAAAATTCCGAATCTCCGGTGTTCCGATCACAGAAGGAAAAAAACTGGTAGGAATCATTACCAATCGTGATTTAAAATTCGAAACTGATTTTTCAAGAAAAATCAAAGAATGCATGACTTCTGAAGGATTGATCACTGCAAAGGAAGGGATCACTCTGGAAGAGGCAAAAAAGATTCTTGCAAAATCCCGTAAAGAAAAATTACCCATTGTAGATGAAAACTTTAATTTAAAAGGTCTTATTACGATTAAGGATATTGAAAAACAGATTAAATATCCATTAGCAGCAAAAGACGAGCAGGGACGTCTCCTCTGCGGTGGTGCCGTTGGAATTACCGCTAATGTTCTGGCTCGTGTAGAAGCTCTCGTAAATGCAGCAGTTGATGTTATTGTAGTAGACTCTGCACATGGACATTCTGAAAATATTTTAAAAGCTGTTCGTGAAATTAAAGCTGCATATCCTGAACTTCAGGTTATTGCTGGAAACGTAGCAACAGGAGAGGCTACCAAAGCATTGATCGAAGCTGGTGTAGATGCAGTTAAGGTTGGAATCGGACCTGGTTCTATTTGTACAACACGTGTTGTTGCAGGAATTGGTGTTCCACAGATAACAGCCGTCATGGATTGCTATGAAGTGGCAAATCGTTATGGAGTTCCGATCATTGCAGATGGTGGAATTAAATATTCCGGTGATATTACAAAAGCTATTGCAGCAGGTGCAAATGTATGTATGATGGGAAGTATGTTTGCCGGATGCGATGAAAGCCCGGGAACATTTGAACTTTACCAGGGAAGAAAATACAAAGTGTATCGTGGTATGGGATCTATTGCTGCTATGGAAAATGGAAGTAAAGACCGTTATTTCCAGCAGGATGCGAAAAAACTTGTTCCAGAAGGTGTAGAAGGACGTGTGGCATATAAAGGCCATGTAGAAGATACTGTATTCCAGTTAATGGGCGGTCTTCGTTCCGGTATGGGATACTGTGGTGCAGAAAATATTGAAGCATTAAAAACAACAGGCAAGTTTGTTAAAATTTCTGCTGCATCTTTGAAAGAGTCACATCCTCATGATATTCATATAACAAAAGAAGCACCAAATTACAGTGTGGATGATAAATAAAAATTTTACTTGAAAATTCATAAAAAGTATTGTACACTAAGCATAGTGACTGCATGACTGGCGGAAAGTAGGGTTACCTACAGGGAGTGCAGTATATACACGTGCCGACCGCCTGGGCAGCCTGGAAGAAGGGCTTCCCAGGCTTTTTTTATACTTAATTATAAAAAACTTTTTGAGAAGAAAAGGAGAAAAGATCTATGAAAATGTTATCACTGGAAAAAGAATTAAAAGAGAATTCCTATCCGGGAAGAGGAATTGTAATTGGTCGTACACCGGATGGCAAAAAAGCAGTGACAGCTTATTTCATCATGGGCAGAAGCGAAAACAGCAGAAATCGTGTTTTTGTAGAAGAAGGAGAGGGAATCCGCACACAGGCATTTGATCCTTCCAAATTAACAGATCCCAGTCTTATTATATATGCACCGGTACGTGTACTTGGAAACAAGACGATTGTAACAAATGGTGATCAGACAGATACTATTTATGAAGGAATGGATCGCCAGCTCACATTTGAGCAGTCTTTACGATGCAGAGAGTTTGAGCCGGATGCGCCAAATTATACACCTCGTATTTCTGGTATCCTTCATGTGGAAAATGGCAAATTCAATTATGCAATGTCCATTTTGAAAAGTAATAACGGATGCCCGGATTCCTGTAACCGCTATACATTTGCATATGAGAATGCTGCTGCCGGAGAAGGCCGTTTTATTCATACATATATGTGTGATGGAAATCCTCTTCCAAGTTTTGAAGGAGAACCAAAACTTGTAGAAGTGATGGATGATATGGAGGCTTTTACAAACATGTTGTGGAACAGCCTGAATCCGGACAATAAAGTTTCTCTTTTTGTTCGTTACATTGATATTGAAACAGGTAAATATGAAAGCAAAATAGTAAATAAAAATAAATAGGAGGTTTTATCATGAAAGAATTAGAATTAAAGTATGGATGTAATCCAAATCAGAAACCATCTAAAATTTATGTTGCAGATGGAAGTGAGCTTCCTATTAAGGTATTAAGTGGAAGACCGGGATATATTAATTTTCTGGATGCTTTTAATGGATGGCAGCTTGTTCGGGATTTGAAAAAGGCAACAGGTGTACCTGCTGCAACTTCTTTTAAACATGTTTCCCCGGCCGGTGCAGCAATCGGACTTCCTTTGACGGAAACGCTTGCAAAGATTTACTGGGTAGACGATATGGATTGGAAAAATTTCTCTCCTCTTGCATGTGCCTATGCAAGAGCAAGAGGTGCAGACAGAATGTCTTCTTTTGGAGATTTCATTTCCCTTTCTGATGTATGTGATAAAGATACGGCTCTTCTTATTAAAAGAGAAGTTTCTGATGGGGTAATTGCTCCAGGCTATACAGAAGAGGCACTGGAGATTCTGAAACAGAAGAAAAAAGGAAATTACAATGTAATTGAAATTGATCCGGATTATGTTCCGGCTGCTCTTGAACATAAAGAAGTATTTGGTGTTACATTTGAGCAGGGACGTCAGGAATTGTGCATTAACGATGAACTGATTTCCAATATCGTAACAGAAAATAAAGAACTTTCTCAGGAAGCAAAGAGAGATATGAAAATTTCTCTTATTATTCTCAAATATACACAGTCTAATTCTGTATGTTTTGTAAAAGACGGACAGGCAATAGGCGTTGGTGCAGGACAGCAGTCACGTGTACACTGTACAAGACTTGCAGGCCAGAAAGCAGATAATTGGTTCCTTCGTCAGTGTCCGAAAGTGATGAATCTTCCATTTAAAGACAGCATTACACGTGCAGAGCGCGATAATGCCATTGATGTTTACATTGGTGAAGAGTATATGGATGTTTTGGCAGACGGAGCCTGGGAAAAAACATTTACAGAAAAACCGGAAGTCTTTACAAGAGAAGAGAAACGTGCATGGCTGGATAAAATGACGGATGTGACACTTGGTTCAGATGCATTTTTCCCATTTAGCGATAACATTGAAAGAGCATATAAGAGTGGCGTAAAATATATTGCAGAACCCGGCGGTTCCGTTCGTGATGATGCGGTGATTGAAACTTGCAATAAGTATGGTATGGCAATGGCCTTTACCGGAATTAGATTGTTCCATCATTAAAATGCAATAAGGTGTTACGCAGTTGCAATTGGTTTGATAGAAATACTTTAATTGGGGAACGAATATGGAAAAGAAAGATAGTACCGGAGCAACTATAAAAGATGTTGCCCGGGAAACGAATCTGGCTATATCTACAATTTCTAAATATATTAATGGTGGGAATGTTAGAAAAAAAAATCAGGATCTAATTGAAACTGCGATAAAGAAACTTAATTATTTTCCTAACAATACAGCTAGATGGTTACGTACAAGTAAAACTTATCGGGTTGGATTGATTGATGGAATTGTAAATAGTCCTCATACGTCTGCAATTTTAGATGAAATAGAAAAAAAGCTTCGTGATAGTGGTTATTTTGTTTCTTTTTTTAGTTTTGCAGAAAATCTGGATAAGACAAGAGAATACATAGAGTATATGATTGCGAACGGAGTAGATGGTATGATTGTCAGCATTCCGGGAAATTCGAGAGGACCATTGACTTTTCCGGATGATTTGAATGTTCCAGTGGTGACATTGGAGGAAAACAGCGGGATAGTACAAGGAGACTGTGTACAGACAAACTGTACTTTCGGAGCTTATGAGATAACGGAGCATCTTATAAAAAATGGTCATACTAAAATTGCTGTGATTGAGGGATGTAAAAATTCGCTTACAGCAGCAGAAAGAATGCGAGGTTATTTTAGGGCATTGGAGGATTATGAATTACCTGTGCATCCAGAATATATTGTGCAGGGAAATTATAATTATAGCGGAGGTTTCCAAGCTATTCATGAGTTGTGGAAACTTAAGGATAAACCAACGGCTGTTTTTTCTACAAATTATGATATGAGTATGGGAGCTATGGAGGCAATTTACGATTTAGGAATTAAAATTCCAGAAGAGTTATCCGTAGTTGTATTTGATGATTTTGAACTTTCTGATATGGTAAGACCAAAACTTACTTCTGTTCGTCAGCCGTTAGTGGAGTTGGCTGATACAGCATGTGAACTTTTGTTGCGGCGCATGAATGGAGATGTGGAAGATTATCCTAAAAGAATAAGATTGAAGCCCTCCTGTATTTATAGGGATTCTGTTCGAAATCTTCATGATTATGAGAAAATATAACAATTCAAACAAAAGATTCTTTGTCAATTGACAAAGGATCTTTTTGTTTGAGAAAAATATTTATATCTTATTAAGAGAATCAGAAGTATGAAGATTTTGAACAGATTTACCGGGATGAAACTGCACGCTTAGGATTTCTGTAGAAGGAAAATCACTGTAGTTACCAGAAATCCGCTGTAACAGAAGATCACAAGATTTTATACCCATTTCAGTTAGATTTTGAGAAACGCAGGTCATTGAAGTGTGCATGGATCTGAAAAGAGGGTCATTATCAAAACATACAAGTGATATATCAGAAGGTATATTTAATTTAGCTGAATTGATTGCAGACAGTCCTCCCATTGCGGATAGATAATTTGTAAAAAAAACTGCTGTAGGAGGGTGGGGTGTTTCAAGAATTTTTTTAAATTGTAGTTTGTTTTGTGAAATAAATGAATGAGTTTCTGAAAAACAAATAGGCTCACAAAAAGATATATTTTTTTTTAGGTTGATTCCATGATCATTATAAACGTCAAAGACTGCCTGTATTCTGGTAGATACTGTATAGGAATTTTCAGAATGATTTAAAATACAAATATTTGAGTGACCATTTTGGAAGAGGTGTTCGGCCAAAAGTTTGCTTCCGCCATAGTTATCAGAAAGGACACAGTCTACAGGGTATTTATTTCGCATAACAGGAAATTGATCTAAAATAACAACCGGGATTCCGGCATTTTGCAGGAGCTGATAATAATGATCATGATCGTCAGAGGGTAACATAATCAAGCCTTCAAATTTTTGTGAAATAATATCCTGAATCACAGTTTTTTCGCGTTCTTTATCAAAATTGTAAGAACAAGTAACAACGGTATATTGACGATCAGTGAGATAATGAGATATAGCCCCTATTAAAGGTCCCCAGAAGTAGTTGCCTAAATTAGAAATGAGGATACCAATAGTTCGTGTTTTTTTTGAGCGGAGAATCTGGGCGGAACGATTCGGGTGATATCCTAATCGCTGAATTGAGTCTTCTATAAGAATACGGTTGTTTTCTTGTATTTTTATATTGTTTAGATATTTGGAAATAGTAGCAGTAGAAAGCCCTGTATCTTTTGCTATATCTTTGATTGTAACCTTCATGGAAATTCCTTTCATGGAAATTTATCTGTAATATATATAGATTTTTTATTATAATATCATAAAAATTCAGAATTTACAATTTTATTATTATAAATACAAATACGTTTTGAACTATCTATTTCATGAAAAACAAAACGTTTATAGTTGAAAATACCAAAAAATAGTGAATAATATTAAGCAAAATGCTGAAAAAATATAGGAAAAACAGTAAATATTGACAAAATAAACAAAAAGAGAGTATAATTCGATTATCAAATAAAACGAAACGTTTAATATTAGATGAAAGGAGATAAGGAAATGAAGAAAAAACTGATTGCTGTTATGATAGCGCTTGCAATGACTGCTTCTACAGGAAGTATAGTCTTTGCAGATGAGGTAGTTGATTGTGATGTGGAGAATCGTGAATTTAATGACGTGACGATTACTATTCATACAAGATGGGATGAAGCTGATGTATCAGGACCTTTGTATCAGGCTATGGTAGATGGATTCATGGAAAAGTATCCAGAAATCACAGTTGAGTGTATTAATATTCCTACAGAGTCAGAATGGCTAAATTCAGAATCTGTTTTGATGTCAGATGAAAGCTCTATGCCGAATATTATTCAGGAATATGGTGGTTCCAGAGTTGCTGGTTATATTGAACAGAATTTGATTGTTGATATGGAGCCGTACTACACACAGTATCCGGAATGGAAAGAAAGATTCAATGCTTTAGGGAATAGCCTGACAGATTTTACTTCTTATGGGTATGATGGAAGTTATGGAGTTGCATATACAGCATATCAGGTTATGCTTTTCTACAATGAAGAAATTCTCAATGAGAATGGAATAGATCCGGTATCTATTAAGAGTTGGGATGATCTTATGAATGCGTGTGAAACATTGAAAGAAAATGGAGTGCAGCCTTTTGAAATGGGTGAAAAAGATGATTATCGCTTTGGACATCTTCATTCTGCGCTTAATTATAAGACATATGGATGTGATATGGCAGAGCTGCTTGGAACAAGGGAAGTTTCATATGATGGAGAGGAACAGAAGGCTATTTATGAAATGATTAAAGAAGCAGCAGATAAAGGTTATCTTGGAACGAACCTTCTGGGCATAGATGATGGACAGGAACGCTCTCTTTTTAATACAGGAAAAGCAGCCTTCTTGTTTATGGGAACATGGTACTGTGCAGAAGATAAGACAGGGCAGGAACTGTATGATAATCAGAAGATTCATGCAATGCGCATGCCATATGTAAATGAGGAATATGAATTGCATGATATGGGGGGCGGAAACGAGGCTTACTATATAGTTGATACTGGAGATGCAGATGAGGTTGCTGCGTCTGTTCTTTTCCTGAAATATATGACAAGTGAAGAGGTTGTAAATACTTTTATAGAAGGATATCCTACACCTATGTGCCTTGAAATTACTACAGAGGCCGGAAATTATCTCAGTAAAGAGGCAAGTGCAATTATTGATGAAACAAAGGATGTACGTGGAGATATTGAAAACTACGATACTGCTACGCATATGATTAATACTGTTCGTCAGGCTTTACAGGGAATTGCAATGGGATCTGATCCAGATGAAGTTGGAAAGATGATTGTGGATCTTATAGAAGAATATGAATAAATAAAGGAAGCAACAGCTAGAGCATTGGATATATAATGTAGGGCGGGTATCACCGGCTGGAGTGTTTGGTGACACCTGCCTTTTAAAGTTTGGAGGGATATTATGTTCTTAACATCGAAAACCTACAGAAAATCCTGTCTGAAATCTATACTTTTTGTTCTTCCGGGAGTAGTGTTAACTATAATTTTTGTTATTTACCCGGTTCTTAATACAGCGTGGCTGTCTTTGAATAAATGGAATGGAATCGGTGGTGCACCGGTGACGTGGGTTGGATTGGAAAATTATATAAAAGTACTTACAAGTGAAAAGTTCTGGAAAAGTATGTTGAATGCTCTTTATTTTATGATTGGTGGATTTTGTATCCTGATGCCGATTGCTTTTGGAATGGCTCTTCTTGTTACAACAAAAATGAAAGGAAGAAAATTTTTCAAGACGGCGTATCTGATGCCGGTTATGCTAGGTACAACAGCAGTAGGTCTGATGTGGACATTTATTCTTAATGCAAATTTTGGTGTATTAGCACAGCTTTTGAGAGGAATAGGACTTGAAGAACATATTATCAATTGGCTGGCAACACCTACGGTTAATATTTGGTGTATTGTTTTGGTGAATGAATGGATGTACGCAGGATATAATATGTTGATCTTTGCGGCAGGTATTGTGGCAATTCCCGATGAAATTCATGACGCAGTGCTTTTAGATGGATGTACCGGATTGAAAAAAATTGTATATATTACGGTTCCCCTTTGTAAAAATATGTTCAAGGTATTTTCTGTACTTTGTATTACAGGATGCCTTAAAGCATTTGATTTGGTGTGGGCAATGACGGGAGGAGGACCAATGGATTCCAGTGCAACACCGGCCGTTCTTTTGTATACACAGGGATTCCAGTATAAGCTTATGGGAAGGAGTGGAGCAATCAGTATTATTCTTCTTGTAACTGGATTGGTGTTGTCGGTAGTTCTGAATAATGTGATTTTTAAAGGAGAAAAGAACTAAAAAGATCCGTGTTCCGAAGAAAGGAGAACGTCATGAAAAGTTATAAAAAAACGAAAGCAATCAGAATGTTTGGACTTTATTTTATAGCAATTTTTTTGGCATTCGTTACATTTTTTCCATTAATCGTTACGCTTGTTTCATCGTTGAAAACAAATGATGATATTCTTTTGGGGATGTTTTCAATTCCTAAGATATGGCATTTTCAAAATTATCCGGATGCGATAAGAATTGCAAATGCTTTAAGATCTATTGGCAATTCTCTTTTTGTTGCTATTGTGACTCTGGTTGTAACAGTTGTGATTGCTATGCCGGCGGCTTATGTGATTGCCAGAAAAGAATTTAGTTATCTTAAAGCGATTTATTTTCTGTTTATGGCAGGAGTTATGGTCCCGGTGCATTGTACATTAGTTTCTGTGTCTAAAATTTCCAGTGCTCTTGGAACAAAAAACAGCTATGTATTTTTGATTCTGATATACACAGCATTTAATCTTTCGCAGGCAATATTTTTATTTACAGGTTATATTCAGGGATTGGACAGAGGTATGGATGAAGCAGCAAAAATAGATGGATGTGGAGATTTGAAGCTTCTTACGATGATTCTTACACCGATATGTAAACCAATTATTGCTACAGAAGCAATTCTTGTATTTATTTATGGATATAGCGAATTGATTTTTTCTTTAATCCTGATTACAGATAGTTCTAAATATACAATATCCAGAGCAATGTTGAATTTTACAGCAAATTTTACGACTGATTATGGACCGCAATTTGCGTTTGTAATTATGTCTATGATCCCTATGCTTATTATTTATCTTGTGCTTCATGAGAAAGTTGAGGCAGGTATATTAGCAGGTGCAGTGAAGGGTTGATGGAAGCTTTTGGTTTGAAATTATATAAATTTAGTGGAGGATTTTATATTATGAAAGATACGAAGCAAAAATGGTTTAAAGATGCAAAATATGGATTATTTATCCACTGGGGGCTATATAGTATCCTGGCAGGAGAGTATAAGGGAGTTCAGACGAATCGTATAGCTGAGTGGATTGAAAATACTTTAGATATTCCGGTTGAAGAATATGAGAAATTGGCAGAACAGTTTAATCCTGTAAAATTTGATGCAGACACTTTGGTGAAGCGGGCAAAAGAACAGTGGGGAATGAAATATATTGTTCTTACTGCTAAACACCATGAAGGTTTTGCTATGTACAATTCTGAGGTAAGTGATTTTAATGTAGTAAAAGCGACGCCGTACGGGAAGGATATTTTGAAGGAATTGCAGCTTGCATGTGAAAAGTATGATATGCGATTGGGCTTTTATTATTCGCAGGCACAAGATTGGGATGATCCGGATGGTTATATGGCGCATAAAGATAATTCGGAAAAAGATTTTCAGAAGTATCTGGATGAAAAGTGTAAACCTCAGGTAAAGGAACTTTTGGAAAATTATGGAAAAATAAGTCTGATTTGGTTTGATACACCAATGGGAATTACGGTTCCTCAAACACAGGAACTGATTGATCTTGTAAAATCCATTCAACCAGAGTGTTTACTAAGCGGACGAACAGGAAATCACATGGGAGATTATATGACAACGGGAGATAACTTTATTCCCAGACTTCCTTATGAGGGAGATTGGGAAGTTCCTGCAACGGTGAATGACACCTGGGGATATAATAAGTTTGATACAAACTGGAAAACAGCAGATGATATTTTAAGGCTCCTTTTGAAAATCGTAAGTCGTGGTGGAAACTATCTTTTGAATGTAGGACCGACTGAAGAAGGGGTTATTCCAGAAAAATGTGTAAAGGTTCTTGATGAGGTGGGAAAATACGTAACAGAAAACAGTGAAGCCATTTATGGTACAAGGCCTTTGGCGATTTATCCATATGAAATTCCAGATATTGAATTCACGGGAAGAGAGCATAAACTTTATGTCCATGTACTTTCTCCGAGAATCCGTATTGAGCTTCTTAATGTAGGAAATCAACTAACTGGGGCTTATGTGGTAAGCAATGGGCAGAAGTTGAAATACAGTACAATGAAATCCTGCGAAGGTGATGGTATGATAGAAGTGGAACTTCCGAGAGAACTTCATGATAAAAAGAATTATTGTGTATGTCTGGAATTAACAGAAAAAGAACCTATATTTGAGTCTATTAAAGGATGATATAGTTTATAAAAAATATCAAGCTAAGAAAAAACAGGAGAAAATAAAAATATGAGTGAGAGCAGATTTGTAGGAAAATGGGAATCTGTAAATAAGCATAAAGTTCCGAAATGGTATGAGGATTGTAAATTTGGAATATTTATCCATTGGGGAATCTATTCTGTTCCGGCTTATGCCCCCCATACTTGGGAACTCGGAGAGGTGGATTCGAAAGAATGGTTTGCAGATAATCCTTACGCAGAGTGGTATTATAATTCTATTAATATAGGAAAAGGCCAGACTTATAATCATCATGTAGAGAAATATGGGGAAGATTTTAAGTATGAAGATTTTATCCCTATGTGGAAAGCAGAAAATTGGAATCCGGAAAAATGGGCAGAATTATTTAAAAATGCAGGCGCTCAGTATGTTGTATTGACAACAAAACATCACGATGGGTTTTGTCTCTATCCAAGTAAATATACCGATTTTAACTGTGTGAAAATGGGACCAAAAAGAGATATTACGAGAGAGTTAACAGAGGCAGTGCGGGCAGAAGGGATTCGAATGGGGCTTTATTATTCTGGATTAATTGACTGGCAGTTTGCGAATGATCCTATTTTTGAAGATGAAGATCTTTTTGGTACAGCAAGTCCTACATTTGAGTATGCAGATTATTCTTATAATCAGATGATGGAACTTGTAGATACTTATGCTCCCAGTGTGTTTTGGAATGATATTGGATGGCCTGAGCAAAGTGAAGAAATGATGCCGCATTTTTTGGCTCATTATTATAATGCGGTGAATGAAGGTGTGGTAAATGATCGGTTTAATGGACGTTATCATGATTTCCTGACAAAAGAGTATAAGCAAGGGAAAGTGGATCGCAGTGAAAAATGGGAAATGTGCCGTGGCATGGGATTGTCATTTGGTTATAATGAAAATGAAGGAGACGAGCAAATTATTTCTGTTAAAGATTTAGTTTCGCTTTTGGTTGGTACAGTAGCAAATAATGGAAATCTTCTTATTAATATTGGCCCAAAAGCAGATGGCACAATTCCTAAGGAACAAGAGCAGCGGCTTCTTTCGTTAGGAAAATGGCTGGGAACAAATGGAGAGGGAATTTATGGAACAAGATGCAGCAGACGAGAATCTATAGTTATGGATAATGGAGTTTCCGTACATTTTACGGCAAAAGACAGGGATCTTTATGTGTTTGTAGATGGAATAAAAGCTGGAATGACAGAAGTGAATATTCCCAATATTTTTGGAACGCTGATTCCGTTTGAAAAAGAACTTCAGGTTGAACTTATACAGTCGGCTACAGGGATCAGAATATATTTGAAAAATTATAGAGAGGATATGTATACGCTTTGTTTTAAAGCAGAGGGACAAGAATAAAAAAGAATAAAAGTTCCTATTGGACAGATGAAAGAAAAAGAAGTAGTCTGTCTAATAGGAACTTTTTTTAATTAAATTTAATTAAAATTAAAATAAAAAAACCAAGGAATCACCTTGGTTTAAAAGAGCGATAGACGGGGCTCGAACCCGCGGTCTCGACCTTGGCAAGGTCGCGCGTTACCAACTACGCCACTATCGCATTTATCTGTCCTTTCTATGTGTTTCTCAAGGACAAGATATATAATACTATAAGAATTTATAAATGTCAAATGTTTTTTGAAAAATTTTGAAAAATTTGAAAAATATATTCTATTCAGGCGGATGATAATATTGGAGGACATGTTCCGGATACCGCTGATCCCCATAATTCCAGGGACCAGCAGGATCGTGAAGAGGATCTTCTTCCTGCCGTGCTGTATTTCCACTTGCAATTCTTGCAAAATCTTCTGCAGATTCTCTGCTCCATGATTTAATGCCATTATTTTTAAGATAAGAGAAATACGTATCTGCACCGAAATTATATCCTTGGAGAGCAAGGCGGATATGTTTGTAATCAGTAGGGCTTTGTACACCTGCTTTTTCCATAGAATATTTTAGTTCTTGTACACCGCATTGAATAGAATAAGAGGCATCAGTAATACCACCGGGAACCTGTGGATACAGGGTGTTATAGGCTCCTTCGGAAGACTGCATGACATCAGGTCCCTGTCCGGAACTTTCCTGCATCATGAGAGCAAGAAGAAGATCTACATACTCGGACATGTTATAATTCGCCGCAGTTTCTTCTACTTGATTTCTGTAGGCTTCACAATTGGCATTAATGGATTTTTGTCCGATTTCCTTAGGTGGCGAAAGAAAAACTTTCCATATAAAAAGCACAAAAATAAGAAGTATCCCTACAAGAAGAATTTTTTGCCGGAGTACCTGTTGTTCGCGCTTTTTTTGTTTTTGCTGTTTTCTTAAATTTCTTGCTATGTCTTTTGTACTCATAGGTTTATTTTAACGTGGAATAGAAAATTTGTGAAGGGTTATTCTTGTTTATATTTCTTAAAATACTCTAAATATATGTGGGAAAATTGAAAAAGAAACAGGTGTGTGTTATGATACGAACACAGAGAGAATCTGACAGGAGGTTTTTTGATGAAAAAATTTATGACAGTCATCTGTATTTGTGTCTCGTTTTTTATGGCAGTACCTGTTTCTGCAAAGGTGCAGGGATATAAGGAGGCAGAAGATTTTTATAAAAAAGAGAAAAAAACGGAGAAAAGCTTTTGGGTTGAAGATGGAAATGGAAAAAAAGTCCAGGCTCTGGCAAAAGAAGATACGGTATATGTTACAGTAAAAGAAGAAATCATCAGAAGTATGCCGGGAGAAAACGGAAAAAATCTTGGAAAAGTTCTTTTGGGAGAAGCCGTTTCTCGTGTGGCTGTTTGCGATAATGGTTGGAGCAAAGCATATTGTAAAGATGAGAAAGGCCGAAAGATTTTGGGATATATTTCTGATGCGTCTTTAAGTGAACATACAAGTGTTGTGGAGAAGAATGAGGAAGTAACAGCTGGAAAAGACTGTGACATTTTGGATTTTCCCGGAAAAAAAGATGGAGAGGTAGTGGGAGAACTTCTGGAAATGGATGAGGTTCACAGAACGGCTCAGGTGGACGATATATGGAGCAGAATTGTTTATCAGGATGAGGAGGGAAAAGAAAGAACAGGGTATATTCCTACAAACGTACTGGAAGATCAGGAAAGTAATACGGCTTCAAAAGAAATCGTAAATGCGGTGGAAAATGATAAATCATCCGGGAAAGTGGCAGATGCTTCGGCAGGTGTCATTTCTCAAAGTGAAGGAAAAGGAATCTTTGCAGATGCAGTAGAAGATGTGACAACAGCAGGAAATAGTTCCGTGGTAAACGGCGTGCAGGTTGGAACACCGGTGGCTGTCTCTTCGGAAGCGGTGTTAAAGCCACTTGGAACGTTCCGTATCACACATTATTGTCCATGCAGTATTTGTTGTGGTCCATGGGCAAATGGCATTACTTCCACCGGGGTTACGGCTACAACGAATCATACGATTGCAGTAGATCCTTCCCAGATTCCTTATGGATCCAAGGTTGTGATCAATGGGCAGGTGTATGTAGCGGAAGACTGCGGAGGAGCGATTAAGACAAATTGTATTGATATTTATGTTGCAACCCATGAAGAAGGAGAAAGCAGGGGTGTGTATTACACGGATGTGTATCTGATGCAGTAAAGCAGTATTTTATAAAAAAAGCAGAGAGAAAATGTGAATCACAGGATTTACATTTTCCTCTGTCTTTTTTGTTTTAGGCGTTTTCCAGTGCTTTTTTTAAATCTTCGATAATATCTTCAACATTTTCTATTCCAATAGAAAGACGGATCATGCCAGGAGAAACTCCTGCCTCTGCAAGTTGTGTATCGTTCATCTGACGATGTGTATGGCTTGCAGGGTGAAGAACCATGGTTTTGGAGGCTGCTACATGTGTGGCAATGTTTGCAAGTTCAAGACTGTCCATAAAGCGGACAGCGGCATCCCGTCCTCCATTTAACTCAAAAGAAATAACACCGCAGGTACCGTTTGGCATATATTTTTGAGCAAGGTTGTAGTATTTATCATGGGGAAGTCCTGCATAATTAACGGAACTTACTTTTTCGTGGGAACTTAAAAATTCAGCAACTTTCTGAGCATTAAAGCAATGACGTTCTACACGAAGAGGAAGGGTTTCCAGACCGAGGTTCAGGAGGAAACAGTTCATAGGGGAAGGGATAGAACCGAGATCACGCATAAGTTGTGAAGTTGCTTTTGTAATATAGGCTTTTTTTCCAAACCGTTTTGTATAAATGACGCCATGATAAGATTCATCAGGTTCTGTAAGTCCATGGTATTTATGACCATATGCATCCCAGTCAAAATTTCCGCTGTCTACAATTGCACCGCCTACCTGAACTGCATGACCATCCATATATTTAGTAGTAGAATGTGTTACAATATCTGCACCCCATTCAAAAGGGCGGCAATTAACCGGAGTGGCAAATGTATTATCTACGATCAGAGGAACATTGTGTGCATGGGCAGCACGTGCGAATTTTTCAATATCCAGAATCACCAGAGCCGGGTTTGCGATGGTTTCTGCAAAAAGTACTTTTGTGTTGGGGCGAAATGCTTTTGCAATTTCTTCTTCGCTGGCATCGGTATCTACAAAGGTACAGTCAATCCCCAGTTTTTTAAAGGTAACGGCAAGAAGGTTAAACGTACCTCCATAAATTGTAGAAGCTGCTACAATATGGTCTCCTGCCTCGCAGATATTAAATACTGCGTAAAAATTGGCAGCCTGACCGGAAGAGGTCAGAAGTGCGGCAACACCGCCTTCCAGTTCTGCGATTTTTGCGGCAACAGCATCATTGGTAGGATTTTGCAGACGTGTATAAAAATATCCATCTGCTTCCAAATCGAAAAGCTGTCCCATTTCATCTGTGGTGTCGTATTTAAAAGTAGTACTCTGACAGATTGGAACAGCACAAGGTTCCCCTTTTGAAGGGGTATAGCCGGCGTGGAGACATTTTGTTTCTATTTTGTAGTCATTCATTTTTCAAACGTCCTTTCCCATGATTTTTATAAAAAAAAACCACAACGGTGTGTTGTGGGAAAATGCCTAAATTTCTGTCTTGCTTTCAGGCAATGCCCAGAGCCGGAATCGAACCAGCGACACGAGGATTTTCAGTCCTCTGCTCTACCAACTGAGCTATCTGGGCGTATATATCAAAATGTTACACAATTTATCCTATCATATTTTGTGCATTTTTGCAAGAAATAAATAAATTCTTCTTTTCCTGATTTAATAGTGACTTAATCACGGAAATCTTTTTAAAAACTATGTATATTATAGGAAAGCAAAGGGAAAATAAAAGAAAGCAGGTGGCAAAACTGGAAAAGGTAATTATTATAGGAGCAGGACCGGCAGGTATTTCTGCAGCACTTTATCTGGCCCGGGGAAATATGGATCCCCTTTTGATATATAATGGGATAGGTGCATTGGAAAAGGCAGAAAAGATTGAAAATTATTATGGTCTTTCTGAACCGCCTTCCGGAAAAGAACTTATTGAAACCGGGATTGCACAGGCTAAATCTTTGGGGATCCGTATGCTGGAAGCTCAGGTTTTAGGCCTTGGCGGATTTGATACATTTGAAGTAAAAACAACAGCCGGTAATTTTGAAAGTCAAAGTGTGATATTGGCAACAGGCGGCAAGCGTCAGACTCCAAGAATTCCGGGATTAAAGGAATTTGAAGGGAAAGGCGTAAGCTATTGCGCTGTATGTGATGCATTTTTTTACAGAGGGAAAGAGGTAGCTGTTCTTGGAAATAGTGATTTCGCCCTGCATGAAGCAGAAGAACTTTCTCATACAGCAGGTTCTGTTACAATCTATACAGATGGAGAAGAACCAAGTTTTTCAAAAGAATCATCGATTCCGGTAAACACAATGAAGATTCAGGCAATTGAAGGTCAGGAAAAAGTATCAGGTCTTCGTCTTGCCGGAGAATTACAGGCGGAAGAATCCGTTTCCGGTGCTTTCCAGGAAGCAGAAGGAATTTTTGTAGCACTTGGAACAGCGGGAAGTGGAGAACTGGCACGTCAGATTGGCGCTGAGTTAACAGATAAGGGAAATATTCAGGTGAATTCCATTATGGAAACAACCGTTCCTGGTCTGTTTGCAGCAGGAGATTGTACAGGTGGTTTGCTTCAGATTGCAAAAGCAGTTTATGAGGGGGCACAGGCAGGAATTTCTGCAGGAAAATATGTTCGCTCATTGAAAAAGAATATGGAATAAAGAATAAATAGAAAAAGGAGAAATGGATATGGCAAAAGTATTTACATTACAGAATTTTGAAGAGGAAGTATTAAAATCAGAAAAACCGGTACTGGTAGATTTTTGGGCAACATGGTGCGGACCGTGCAGACGTCAGGGACCGATTGTAGAAGAACTGGCAGAAGAAGGATACGCAGTAGGAAAAGTGGATGTGGATCAGGAAATGGAATTAGCACAGAGATATCAGGTTATGAGCATTCCAACTTTGATCGTATTTAAAGATGGAAAAGAAGAGGCTCGTATTGTAGGCCTTACTCCAAAGGAAAAACTGAAAGAGCTGTTATAATTCCAAATGGCATAACCGGCCGTCTGTATAAGCTGAGATCAGGAATGATTCAGCATTTGATACAGGCGGCTTTTATTTTTGATATGAATGGTACCACGACCAACTTCAATACATTCTTCCGTTACAAGTTGTTTTAAGGCACGGCTGACAGCTTCTCTTGCACTTCCGATGGAACGTGCAAGGTTTTCTTTTGTAAGGCTAAGAGTATCCGATCCTGTTTCCGCAGATTCGTCAAGGAGAAATGCGGCAATTCTTTGTGGCAAAGTAAGAAAAAAGGTGCGTTCAATGCCAGAGATCACGTCTGAAAAGTGTTCTGCTGTAAGTTTATAAATGAAACTTTCCAGATATACATTGTTTTTCATAAGTTCAGAAAAAACAGGAGCCGGAAGAAGCAGAAGTTCACAATCGGTTTCGGAATCAATTTGAACATCAAAGGTAATTGCAGAAAGCATGCAGGAAGCAGAAAGGGTACAGATATCTCCTTCCCTAAGACGATAAAGAGTGGCTTCTTTTCCCTGAGAAGAGAGAAGATAAACTCTTAAAACGCCTTTTAAAATAAAAAGCGTCCCCAGACATTGACGTTCACCGGATTGTACAGCAGTTCCTTCTGTGTAATGGAGAGTACGGATATTGGATAAAAGCATGTCCTGCTCTTTTGAAGTCATATGATTCCAGAAAGAAAACTGTTGGAAATATGTATGAAGTTCATTTTGGTTCATGTGTGGCGTACCTCCTAAATAAAAGTATGTTTTAATTTTAAGCCCAAAGAAGAGAAAAAACAACTATGAAATAGGTATTGCTAGACATTTGATAAGAGAAGTGGTAGTATCCAGTATGGCAGTACTTTTCAGTATTTCCAATATTAATGCGCGGATGGAGTATCGTTTTAATGAAAATTTTACTTGTGGCATGTAATGCCAAATATATTCATTCAAATCTTGCAGTTTATAATTTAAAAACATATGCAGATAAATATAAAGATCTTGTTTCTTTAAAAGAGTATACCATTAATCAACAAAAAGATGAAATTTTACGGGACATTTATTTAGAGCAGCCGGATGTAGTATGTGTGTCCTGCTATATCTGGAATATTACATTTGTAAAAGAAATTGTAAAAGATCTTGCCAAGATCCTGCCAAATACCTGTTTTTGGGCGGGAGGACCGGAAGTCTCTTTTGACGCAGAAATTTTTCTGAAAAAGAATACGGATTTTTTTGGTGTTATGGTGGGAGAAGGCGAAGAAACATTTTTAGAACTTTGTAAATACTATGCAGAAGGGGAAGGAAGTCTGGAGAAAATACGGGGAATCGCTTTTCGAAACGATGATAAGATCTGTCACAATGGATGGCGGGAAATCATGGATTTAAGCAACGTTCCTTTTGCATATAAAAATATGGAAGATTTTAAAAACCGTATTATTTATTATGAGAGCAGCAGAGGCTGTCCTTTTTCCTGCAGTTACTGTCTTTCTTCCGTTGATAAAAAACTTCGTTTCCGGGATTTGGAACTGGTAAAAAAAGAACTGCAGTTTTTTATTGACCAACAGGTTCCCCAGGTGAAATTTGTTGATAGAACATTTAATTGTAAGCACAGTCATGCTATGGAAATCTGGAGATATATAGTGGAACATGATAATGGAATTACAAATTTCCATTTTGAAATTTCTGCGGATCTTCTGAAGGAAGAAGAATTACAACTGATGGAAACTATGCGTCCGGGTCTGATCCAATTGGAGATAGGCGTGCAGTCTACAAATCCCCAGACAATACAGGCAATTAGAAGAACAATGGATTTTGAAAAACTTTCAAAAATTGTAAAAAGAATCCACAGTTTTGGAAATATTCATCAGCATCTTGATCTGATCGCCGGATTGCCATATGAGGATATGGAGCGTTTTCGCCATTCCTTTAATGATGTTTATGCATTAAAGCCGGAGCAGCTTCAATTAGGATTTTTAAAGGTACTAAAAGGATCTCATATGAAGGATATGGGAAAAGAATATGAGATGGTCTATAAAGCACAGGAGCCATATGAGATTTTGTCTACAAAGTGGATGACATATGGAGAAATTTTAGTACTGAAAACAGTGGAAAGTATGGTAGAAGTGTATTATAATAGTGGTCAGTTCAAACATACATTAGAATATATGGAAGGCTTTTTTGCAGATGCTTTTTCGATGTATGAAGAACTGGGGCATTTTTATGAAAAGAAAGGATATCATTGTATTTCACATTCCAGAATAAGAAGATATGAGATCCTTTTGGAATTCGCCGGGGAATATCCGGAAATTTCAAAAGAAGAGATTGTGAAAAATATGCTTTTAGATTTGTATTTAAGAGAAAATCTGAAAAGCCGTCCTTCTTTTGCGCCTTCGCAGAAATCCTATGAAAAAGAAATCTGGGAGTACAGACGACATAGGAAAGTTCCGAAAACAGCACATATTGAAGTTTTTGGAACGGGAGAAGTGTTGTTATTTGATTATGAAAAACGAGATCCCCTTACAAACAATGCAGTTATAAAAAATATTACGGAAGATTTTTTTGAGAGGTGAAAGATATGGGTATGTTTGATCCAAAGAAAAGAAAGATTATTACAGCTGTGATTGCAATTATTCTTGTGCTGGCAATGGTAGTTCCAACGGTTCTTTCTTTAATAATGTAAGGCGAAAATATATGAGACTTGGAAAAGAAGCAATGGAAGCACTTCAGGCAGAAGTGACAGGAAGACTTCTTCCCGGAGATGAACTTGTAGTGGCAGGACCTGTAGGATTAAAAGGGACTTCTGTTATTGCAGAGGTAAAAGAGCAGGAGCTTTTGAAATATTTTTCCTTAGGTTTTCTTAATAGTGGAAAAAATTTATTTGAAAACTACAGGGTAGACAAAGAGAAACAGTCAGCCGGAGATATGGCATTGCAGTTTGGAGCCACCTCTCTTTATGCAATAGGAGAAGGGGGATTTTTGTCTGCTTTGTGGAAGATGGCAGAGGCGTCGGAGGTTGGTCTTTCTGTAGATTTAAGAAAAGTCCCCATTCGTCAGGAAACAATAGAAATCTGTGAAATCTTTGATGTAAATCCTTATCGTCTGCTGGGAACCGGAGCTTTTTTAATAGGGATTTCCAACGGGGAAGAACTGGCTTCCAGATTCCGGAGAATGGGGTGGATGGCAGAAGTGATCGGGCAGACAGATTGTGGAAAAGGCAGACTTCTTTACAGTAGAGAAAATGCCAGATATCTGGACAGGCCCGGAGAAGATGAAATAAAAGGAGTAATAAAAACATGGCAAAATTAAATATTGTACTCCATGAGCCGGAAATTCCGGCTAATACAGGAAATATTGGGAGAACATGTGTAGCAACAGGAACAAGGCTTCATCTTATTGAACCGCTGGGATTTCAGTTAAATGAAAAAGCGATTAAACGTGCAGGTATGGATTACTGGAAAGATCTGGATGTGACAACTTATCTGGATTACGATGATTTTCTTAAAAGAAATCCAGGAGCAAAAATTTATTATGCTACAACAAAGGCACCAAATACCTATACAGAAGTTTCTTATGAAGAAGATTGTTATATTATGTTTGGAAAAGAAAGCGCCGGCATTCCGGAAGATATTCTTGTAAACAATCAGGATACCTGTGTAAGGATTCCTATGATCGGAGATATTCGTTCTCTAAATCTCAGTAATTCCGTAGCAATCGTACTTTATGAAGCACTTCGTCAGCATGATTTTGCACATATGAACCTGGAAGGTCATCTTCGAAATTTTGACTGGAAATAAAAGAAAACAAATAAAAGTATATTTCAGATTATTATGGTATAACCTGAAATATACTTTTTTATTTTGGGAATTTTAGAATTTTGAAAAGATGGATAAAAACAGTAGAAAAGTAGTTGCATATTATAAAAATGAATGATAATATTAGGGAAATAAACAATAAATACAAAATGAAAAGAAAAAAATAAGAAAATGTTTTGAAAAGTCAGAAAAAAGGAGGCGCCGTATGGAACTGGAAAAATATCGTATACATTCCAAAATGGCAAGAGGATTGGAAAAAGCACAGATTGTTTTTAAAAATGCACGTGTCTTTCTTTCACATACAGGAGAGTTTGTTTCTGGAGATGTGGCAGTGGCAGATGGCGTAATTCTGGGAATTGGTACATATGAAGGAGAAAAAGAGATTCCATTAGATGGAAAACTTCTTGTACCAGGTTTTATAGATAGTCATTTACATTTGGAATCGACGCTTGTAACTCCGGGAGAGCTGGTTCGTCAGGCAGCACAATGCGGTACGACTACGTTTATTGTAGATCCTCACGAGTCTGCAAATGTGTCTGGCACAGATGGAATTGACTATATTCTGGAGCAGACGGAATCTGTTCCGGCTAATGTATATGTGATGATGCCGTCCTGTGTTCCTGCAACTCATGTGGATGATAACGGCTGTACTCTTACTGCCGGAAAAATGAAAGCGTATTTAGAAAATCCAAGAATTTTGGGACTGGGAGAGGTAATGGATGCTATTTCTGTAATAGAAGGCAGCGTTTCCATGTATGAAAAGCTAAATTTATTTCAGAATCGAGTAAGAGATGGTCATGCACCGTTTTTGTCACAGGGAGATCTGGCGGCTTATGCACTTGCAGGAATTTCTACAGATCATGAGTGTGTCACATATGAGTATGCTATGGAAGAATGCCGCAATGGTATGCAGGTATTGATAAGAGAGGGAAGTGCAGCTAGAAATCTGGATGCTATTGTAAAAGGAATTGTAGAGAATCATACAGATACAGAAAGTTTCTGTTTCTGTACAGATGATAAACATATAGAAGAAATCAGGAGAGATGGTCATATTAATTACAATGTAAAAAGAGCAGTACAGCTGGGACTTCCTCTTGAACGGGCATTAAAGATGGCAACAATACAGGCTGCACGCTGTTATGGGCTGAAACATGTTGGAGCGATTGCGCCAGGATACCAGGCAGATTTTGTTGTACTGGATGATGAAAAGAATCTTAATGTGGAAGATGTTTACTATAAAGGAGAGCGGATTATCCCGGATGAGAAAGCAGAAATAAAGCCGTGCCCTCCTATGTTGAAAAACACGGTACATATTTCGAAATTAAAGGAAAAATGTCTGAAATTGGCACATCCAGGTGGAAAAGCTCATGTGATTTTAATGGAAGAAGGACAGATTACAACACAGGATTCTTATGGTGAAGTTCCGTGGAAAGAAGAAAATGGTGAGTGTATTTTTGTATCGGATTCCCGCTATCAAAAAATTGCAGTTGTAGAGCGTCACAAAAATACAGGAAAAATCGGTGTGGGTATATTGAAAGGGTTTGGCCTTACAGGCGGAGCCATTGCATCCAGCGTTTCTCATGATTCTCATAATATTATTGTTGTGGGGGATAATGACAGAGATATGATTCTTGCAGTAAAAGAACTTGTGCGGACCCAAGGAGGATATACCCTTGTGGAAAATGGCTCTGTATACAAAACCCTTCCTTTGCAGGTAATGGGACTTATGAGCGATGAAGGTTATGAAAAAGTAAATGAAACACTTGCAGATATGATTCCAAAAGCACATAAAATGGGAATTCCCGCAGGCTTTGATCCTTTTATTACCCTGTCCTTTATGGCACTTCCGGTTATTCCGGAAATTCGTGTTACACCAAGAGGAATTTATCTGGTAAAAGAAGATCGCATGCTGCGGGATCCTTTTGAACGATGAAATTCTTATTTTGCTTTTTCTAATGTAAATATAAATTCTGTTCCAACGCCTACGGTGCTGATTACATTAATATTCTGCCCGTGGGCGTTTATGATTTCTTTCACAATGGAAAGGCCAAGACCGGTGCCTTTTCTGTCTTTTCCCCGGGAAGCATCCAGCTTATAAAAGCGTTCCCATATTTTAGAAAGGTTTTCTTTGGGAATTCCAGAACCGTGATCTTTTACAGAAACAAATACTTTTCCGTTTTTTTCAGAAGTTTCCAGAATGATGCTGGAGTGATTGCTGCTGAATTTCAAGGCATTATCCAGAAGGTTGTATAAGACCTGCTGAATCTGTTCCATATCCGCCCGAACGTATTGGGCTTTTTCACAAAGACATAAAGTAAGGTGAATGTCTCTTTCTGCGCAGATCCCTTCAAATGTTGCGGCGATGTTTTGTAATGTTTCGTTAATGTCAAAACGATGCATATGCATGAGACGTTTTTTTATATCAAGATCATTTAAGGCAAGAAGGCTTTCTGTAAGTTTTTCCAGGCGTTCTGATTCGTAGGCAATGATCTTTAAATATTTTTCCTGTGCTTCCGGAGGAATGGTTCCGTCCAGCATTGCTTCTACAAAACCTTTTATAGAGGTGAGGGGAGAGCGGAAATCATGGGAAACATTGGAAATAAAACGACGCTGATATTCACCGTTTCGATTTAATTTATCAGCCATATAGTTTAGAGAATTTGCCAGGTATCCCATTTCGTCGTCTGTCTTTACCGGGATTTTATGGGAAAGATTTCCGTTTCCAAATTCAGAAGCTCCGCTTATAATCTGCTGAAGAGGTTTGTGCACATGAGCACGATAAAGGATTAATGATAGTAAAGTAATTCCATATAATAAGAAAAAAACAAGGAGAAGAATTCCCTGGAAGGAACTTCGATTCCTGTATATATTTTGCATGGGGTAATGTATGAGAACATACCCGGTTTTTGTAATGCCGTGAAGAACCGGGGCTGCAACACTTAATTGATTATTGGAAAAACTACCATAGAAGTTTCCTATTTCGTAGCAATCTTTGTGAGCAAGTCTTTCAGCTGCAAGGGATACCTCTTCCTGGTTGGGGGTGGAGTATTCCATTCCGGTATTCAGGAGAATCTTTCCATGGGTATCGGTAATCCAAATCTGAAAATTTTGAAACTTGGCCATATCAGATAGTGTATTTTGAAGATCCATGGTGCCTTGTTTTTTTATAATTGCGAATGCGCCTTTATTTTCTGCAATGTGCTGTGCTTCCCGGTAAAGCTGCCGGCTTGTCTGTATTTCCAGATGATTTTGAATCAAATAAGAACCACCTGCTGAAGTGAGAAAAAAGCCGGCAATACCAAGACAAATGTAATAGATTAAAAATTTTTTAAATACGGAATGGGTCATCGGGATTTCACCTCAAATTTGTATCCAATTCCCCATACAGTAGAAAGTGACCAGAAAGGATGGTCTTTGATCTTTTCCCGGAGACGTTTAATGTGTACGTCTACTGTTCGGGTATCTCCGATATATTCATATCCCCAGATATGGTCAAGCAGCTGTTCTCTTGTAAAAACCTGGTTTGGTGAAGAGGCCAGAAAATAAAGAAGTTCCAGTTCTTTCGGGGGCATATCGATCTGTTGTCCCATATAGGTAACAGAGTAATTGGTCAGATTGATCGTCAGATCCGGGTATGTGACACATTTTTCGTTTGTGTCTGTGGGGGCAGGACGAACCTGAAAACGTCTGAGAACGGCACGGACTCTTGCAACCAGTTCTTTTGAATCGAATGGTTTGATAATGTAGTCGTCGGCGCCTAATTCCAGTCCCAAAACTTTATCAAATGTTTCTGCTTTTGCAGAAAGCATAATGATGGGAACATCTGAAGTATGCCGGATTTCCCGACATACCTGGTATCCATCCATTCCTGGCAACATGAGATCAAGAAGGATTAAATGAGGCTGAAAAGAAGCCGCTTCTTTTAGTGCTTGTTCACCGTCGTTTACAATTCGCGTTTCAAAGCATTCTTTTGTCAGATAGAGGGCAATAAGTTCTGCAATATTATTGTCATCATCTACAATGAGTATTTTTTGTTTTGTGATCATGATGAATCTGCCTCCTTATTTTTTGAATTCCACGATAGTTACTCCGGCATCCCCTTCTCCAAACTCTCCGAGGCGGAAAGAGTCTACATGTTTTTGGCGTTTTAGATAATTGTGGACCCCTTTTCGTAAAGCACCCGTTCCTTTTCCGTGAACAATGCGCACGCTCTTCATATGGGCCAGATATGCGTCATCCAGATATTTGTCCAGCTCTGCAATCGCTTCATCTACAGTTTTTCCAAGAAGATTGATTTCTGTGGAAACACTGGCAGATTTTGACATACGTATTTTTCCTGCACCTGTACGCTGAAGAGCCGCTGTAGTAATAACTGGTTCATCAATTAGTTCAAGATCTGAAATGTGCACTTTGGAGCGGATAATACCCATCTGTACAAAAAGATAACCTTTAGGATCCGGACGGCTGGAAATGGTTCCTCGTAAATTCATGCTGAGAACTTTAACAGAATCTCCAAGGGAAAGATCTTTTGCAGTCAATTCTTTTTTGGGCTTTTTAACAGTTTTTTTCTGAGTCATGCCTTTTTCTGCTTTTGACATACGCTGGCGGAGATTTTGGCGTTCTTTTTCCATTGCTGCAGTGTCTACGTGGTCTTTTTGGAACTTATGAAAGGCTTTCATAGTCTGGTCAGCATATTCTTTTGCTTCACGGAGTATGGCGTGAGCCTCTTCATTTGCCTGTCGTATAATACGGTCTTTGCGTTCCTCTAGTTTTTCCTGTTTAGATTCCATCTGATTCTTGAGTGTTTCAATTTCCTGCTTATAGCGGGCAATTTCTTCTCTTTCTTTTTCGATGGTAATGCGGTTTTGTTCCAGAGAAGTAAGCATATCCTCAAAGGATTCGTCTTGTTCACTGATCTGTTCTTTTGCCTTTTCGATGATGTAATCAGGCAGACCGAGTTTCGAAGAAATTGCAAAAGCGTTACTTTTTCCTGGAACGCCGATTAAAAGGCGGTAAGTTGGACGCAGCGTTTCTACGTCAAATTCGCAGCAGGCATTTTCTACTCCCGGAGTGGAAAGGGCATACACTTTTAATTCACTGTAATGTGTCGTTGCCATAGTGCGGATACCTTTCTCATGGAGATAAGATAGAATGGAGATGGCAAGTGCAGCGCCTTCTGTAGGATCCGTTCCTGCTCCAAGTTCATCAAAAAGAACGAGGGAACGGGTATCTGCTTTGTTTAGGAAAGATACTACATTTGTCATATGAGAAGAAAAAGTACTTAAGGATTGTTCAATACTCTGTTCATCTCCTATGTCTGCATAGACTTCATGAAAAAGAGCAAGTTCTGAGCGATCGTAGGCAGGAATATGAAGGCCGGACTGCCCCATCATGGTAAGGAGGCCGACAGTTTTTAAAGAAACGGTTTTTCCGCCGGTATTGGGGCCTGTTACAACAAGAAGATCAAAATCATCTCCAAGACGCACATCAATAGCAACAGCTTTCTTTTTGTCAATAAGAGGATGGCGTGCTTTGCGAAGATGGATACGGCCTTCTTCATTAAAGATAGGCTCTGTTGCATTCATATCCATAGCAAGGGAGGCTCTGGCAAAAATAAAATCAAGCTGAACCAGAAGTTCAAGATCTGTAAGGATCGCATCCCGGAAAAGAGCCGTCTGTTCACTTAAAGATGCCAGGATTACTTCAATTTCTTTTTGTTCCTGGAGTTCCAGTTCACGGATATCATTATTTAGTTTTACAATAGGCATTGGCTCAATGAACAAAGTGGAACCAGTGGATGACTGGTCGTGGATCATACCTGGAACCTGTCCTTTATATTCGGCTTTTACAGGAATACAATAGCGGCCGTTTCTCATGGTAATGACAGCGTCCTGCAGATAATTTCTGGCACTTCCGTTTACAAGTGAGGAAAGCTGTGTGTGGATTTTGTCATTGGCAATTTTCATATTTCGCCGTATCTGACGCAAAGTGCTGCTGGCATCATCACTGATTTCATCTTCTGAGATAATGCAGCGGCGGATTTCTGTTGTAAGAGGAGTGAGGGGCTCCAGACTTTGAAACATTCCATCCAGAGAGTCCGGAAGACTGTCACTTCTGTCATTTCTTGAATATGCTTTTACACGACCGGTATTTTCCAGAAGGCCACAAATGGCAAGAAGTTCTGCGATGCCAATGGTGCTGCCGATTTCCAGACGCTTTAAGGAGCCGCGTACATCTTTTACATTTCCAAAGGAAAGATTGCCTTTCTGGAAAAGGCGGGTGAGGGCATCTTTTGTCTGTGTCTGTAAACTGCGGATTTCTTCTATGTCTGTGGACGGAGAAAGCCTGCGGCAAAGATCCTTTCCCATGGAAGAGGAAGCTTTTTCTGTAAGCTGTTCAATAATTTTATTATATTCTAATGCTTTGCATGCTTTTTGGTTCATAATATCTCCTGTTAATCTTCTTTTTCTAAAATATCCAATATATATAGATATAAAAAGTCATAATAACCTATTCTCTATTTTACATGATTTCAGTAGCAATGAAAAGGAAAATATGATATATTATTTATGAAAAGTACGTAACTTCGGGATAAAATAAAATTTATATTTGATTTATAATTTAGAAAGGCAGAGAAATATGCGTTTTATAAATGAATTACATGAAGGTGACAGAATCAGCGGAATTTATCTTTGTAAACAGAAAACACCTGCTGTGACAAAAAATGGAAAGCCGTATGAAAATGTGATCATCCAGGACAAGACAGGATCGCTGGATGGAAAGATATGGGATCCCAATTCCCTTGGAATTGATGATTTTGATGCGTTGGATTATATTGAAGTAATGGGGGATGTGACAAGTTTTGCAGGAGCGATGCAGTTAAATATTAAGCGTGTCCGCAAAGCCGGGGAAGGAGAGTATGACCCGGCAGATTATCTTCCTGTAAGTGAAAACAGTGCAGATGATATGTATGCGCAAATTCTTTCCATGGTACATAGCGTAAAGAATCCATACCTGTCTGCTCTTCTTAAAAAACTTTTTGTGGAAGAGGAAGCTTTTTTGAAAGTGTTCAAAGGACATTCTGCTGCAAAGACAGTACATCATGGGTTTATTGGAGGTCTTATGGAACATACTTTAAATGTGGCACGTCTTTGTGATTATATGGCAGGCGCTTATCCGGTTATCAAAAGAGATCTTCTGATCGCATCTGCCCTTCTCCATGACATTGGAAAAACAAGAGAACTTTCTCCGTTCCCAATGAATGATTATACAGACGAGGGACAGCTTTTGGGACATATTGTAATTGGTTCCCAGATGATACACGATATGGCAAGAGAAATTCCTGATTTTCCTATAGATTTGGAAAATCAGTTAATACATTGTATTCTGGCCCATCATGGAGAACTGGAATATGGTTCTCCAAAAAAACCGGCCCTTGTAGAAGCAGTTGCATTAAATTTAGCGGATAATACAGATGCACGTATGGAAACGCTTACAGAAATTTTTGCAGCGGATAAAGGGAAAAAAGAATGGCTTGGATATAACCGGCTTTTTGAATCAAATATAAGAAGAACAGGAGATTTATAATTTATATGGAATACCGCAAAAACGATTTGGTTACGTTGGAAATTGAAGATTGCGGAGTGGACGGTGAAGGTATCGGAAAAGCCGATGGCTTCACCGTCTTTGTAAAAGACGCCGTAATCGGAGATAC
>JARIAR010000005.1 GCA_029257805.1 Blautia sp. | reverse complement strand
ATTTCTCTTTTATCGTAGTCATACTCAAATCCCATAAACTGACTATCATGTATATATTGATTATCTATTTCTTTTCTGTTTTCATAAGTGATTTTCATTTTAACCTCCTAAATATCCAAAATATATTGTATTCTTTTGCGTAAATGGGACAGTTTCCTCTGTCCTGATACTTGTTATAATTCGCTACAATATTTTCCTGCAGCAGGGCTGGACACCCTCTGCAATCGCACGATACTCCTTCTGCTGTATTCGAAGCTTTTGAATGATGTACCCAAGAACAGCTCCAAAGAGCCAGACGGTCCAGTTCGCCTGTATATATGTAATAATTTCCGTCATGGGAACACCTCCTTAAAATACTTTCTGTAAATAGATCACTTACTCTCCATTTTCTTCCTACTTCTGATCCAGACGGTCCCATTCTTCCCGGGTGATTCTTGCACCAGATTCCAACCTTTTTTTGAAATTATAAATTTTATCTTTGTCAAAATTTCCCATTGGCAGTATCTTATCCACAATGTACCACCATTTTGTAACCAAGCTTCTATTACTTCTTTCATAATATTCAATAGGGTATCTCTTATCATACAGAGGCAGTAAATACTTCTCAATATTTGCATTCAGCAGAATCTCCAACTCTTCTTTTGTACGGATATCATATTCAAAATACTCTATTAAATTTTTGCTATCATAATAACCAGTGTCTCTTTCAAAACATTTCCAAATATCATCCCCTGGTTTTGGCGGAAACTGAAAATAGCACTTCCAGTCAAATCCTATCCTTCCTTGTATAGGCCATCTATCACTGTCTGGCAGATAAAGTGCTCCACATTCTATGAAATATCCCCTGCAAAATGGATGATGGTCTAAATCATCGCTTAAGATTTTGTATATACTATTGCCGGATGACTTAAACCCATTGCATTCATTTTCTCTTTCACAAATTTCTGAAATTCTTTTTTCTCCATTACTTTCCACCTTTCTGAAAAATCATCAAGCTCTTTACTGTCTTTTTATTTTTTTATTTTCATTGTCACCGCCTATACATATCTATAACGGGATTCCTCTACTTCGTCATTATCCGTATATAAATACACCATTTCTTCATGTACGGTAATTGCTAACCAACAATAGCCATTTTTATAAAAACATAAGTCCATAGGTATTTTTAGATAATCCCATGTATAAAGTCCATTTACTTGAATAAGCGTATTCAGACATTCTACTTTTAATGAATAAAAAACAATCCTATCATTCCAAAATACATTTTATAATAGATGAATCTTTATTATAAACTTTTTCCTTTTCAAGAATTTTTTTAATTCTCCTTATATTTTTTACTGATTCTAATTTTTTCTGAGGAAACTGGAACATAAACTGATTTCCACATTCCATAACATTCTCTTCGCCCACTATCTTTGTTATCTCTTTTATTGAAGAATCAGACATACACTCTTTTTTAACGGAATTCATAAAAAAAATACCTGGTATTTTATTCTTCCATTCCATTTGAAATTTTATAAACCGGTCAATCATACGCAAATCGTTTATTGTCATGATTCCCATTTGAATTCCTTCTAACACCATACGCTTCTTATCACTTTTATAACCACGGATAAATGAAAAATAATGTATAAATGCAGAATTGATCGTATATCCTTTTGAAACTATAATATTTTGTATTTTTTTGAAATCCAACAATGTCAATTTTTCTGACAATTCTTTTTCAACATCTATTTCGATAGCCAAATATTGATTGCTATATACTGGATAGTCCAATTTTACAGAAAACGCAGAAAAAACTCTTGTTTCTTTTCTATGTGACTCAAATTTTATTACAGGCGCGGCTGGATCCGGCTCTTCTTTTCCATAGTATTTATCTGGTATTACCATCTGTGAAAAGTACTCTCTGCTCTTTAAATCATTTTTTAACACAATACCTACATCTTTATAGTCATAATCTGGATCCAAAAGAGTGTATCCAAAATTATTGTATTCACATTGTAACAAAGAACTTATTTCATCAACCAAATCAAACATCGCACTTCCCTTTATGACTGAAGGATATTCATCAACATATATCCTTATGGAACAACAATATTTTTTCATTTTCTATATCCTCCTACTATGACATGATTCCTTTATTCTATCTTTTTTCGCCTTTCTTCCTCAATTCTAATATTAAATTTTCATTAATATAATTTTTATTTCCACAATCTCCTCCAAAAATTAACCACTTTCCCCGGCCAACCTACTACAGTTTTTTTGTTTTAAAATTGTATTTTAGCATACTTTCATTTTTTTCCCATTTGTAATACAGTTTGTGACTTACTTACAACTTCTACTATTCGATTATATCCATATCGAGCAATACCAATCACATCTGGTCTCTTCCGTTCATTCAAACCTACTGTTTTTAGTACTCTATCAAAAGCTATCTTTGAATATTTTCCTGGTAGCATTGCCATTTTTCCAGCTTCAATATTCGAAGCCATTTGATGAAAAGCTGTTCCTGTCTTTTGAGCACTCCCTATGATTTGAGTTCCTCCCGAAGCAATATTTGCCCCTGCTAAAGCACCACCTACAACTCCTCCTACTGCAAGTCCTATTCCTACACCTACCCCACTGCCAATTATAGACCCTGTTAAAGCAGCCCCATATATAACAGCAGCCGCACCTCCTGTCATCGCTGTAACAACCGCTAATCCTGCAATTGTAACAACGCCAACTGCTGCTCTAACCCACTTAGGCCACATTCCTTCTTCATCTTTTAAATTAATTGGACTATTAAAACAATACACGTATAAATTATATTGAGCAAAATTTTCATAATCACCAATTAATATATTCGTATCTTCTGAACAAATAAATCTTTTGATGTCAGAATCGTAATAACGATTTTTAATGTAGTACATCCCCGTCTCATCATCGTAGTTATATCTTATATTCTCAGCGTACCACGTTTCCATCTATAAAGAAAGCACGAAATCTTTTCTACATACTGTCCACACACAAACCCATAAATCTTTCCATTTATCCTCACATAATACCAGTTTTCCCCATTGTTTGCTTTTACAATATCGCATATTTCCACCGCCTTTCCATGAAAAAGCACCGGACAGGATTTCAGTTTCGGATACTCTGTTCCTGCCCACTGCCGGACATTTAAGGAACTCGCCGTTACCCTGCCTGTCCAT
>JARIAR010000042.1 GCA_029257805.1 Blautia sp. | reverse complement strand
AGGTGGAAGTGTGGTAACACATGGAGCTGACTGTTACTAATCGGGTGAGGGCTTGACCAAGAACGCAAGGTAAAAGAATTCTCAAGGAAATGTCAACATGTATGTAGTTTTGAAGGTGCAAACCTTTGTAATAATCCTCCTTAGCTCAGTCGGTAGAGCATGCGGCTGTTAACCGCAGTGTCGTTGGTTCGAGTCCAACAGGGGGAGTTTTCGGAAGAGTTCCGATAACAATATATCCGGCTCCATGGTCAAGCGGTTAAGACACCGCCCTTTCACGGCGGTAACAGGGGTTCAAATCCCCTTGGAGTCATTTTTCTAGAAAAACAACATATAATTAAATAGATATGGTGCCATAGCCAAGTGGTAAGGCAAAGGTCTGCAACACCTCTATCCCCGGTTCAAATCCGGGTGGCACCTCTAGAAAGTCTGAAAATATTTTATTTTCAGGCTTTTTTTGCAAAAAAATAAATTGTATGAACAAAGGAGGAAGCGTATGAGAAAAAATTTGACAAGATCTTTAGCTACTGCTGTAATGTTTTCCTTAGCAATGTGTGCAAATCCTATTGCAGTGGCTGCAAAAGGGGAAGAAAAAAAAGAAGAGGCGGTGGATCTTTCAGATTCTACACTTTTAATTTATTGTGGAGCTGGTATGCAGAAGCCATTTCAGGAAATTGCAGATGCATTTCAGGATGAAACAGGATGCGAGATGAACGTAACTTTTGCAAATGCTGCTCAAATTCAAACCCAGATTAAAGAATCGGAAGAAGGAGACTTTTTTATTGCAGGTTCAGCAGAAGAACTGAAGCCTGTTGAGAAGTGTATTGCGAATAGTGTTGATCTTGTTAAGCACATTCCTGTTTTGGTAGTATCAGAAGGAAATAAGAAAAAGATCACTGGAATCAAGGATCTGGGAAATACAGAGGTTGTTACGGTAATTGGAGATCCGGAAGCGACTCCAATTGGAAAAATTGCAATGAAAGCTTTTAAAGATTTTGGGATTGCAGATAAAGTGAATCTGGGAGCCACTACTACTACAGCTCCACAATTAGCTACAGTAGTAGGTGTTGGAGAAGCAGACGCAGCAATTATTTGGAAAGAAAATTGCAATGCAGAAGGAATTGAAATCTGTGACACAAAAGACATGGATAAATATGTAAAGACGATTCCGGCAGGTCGTTTAACATTTAGTAAAGATGAAAAAGCGGCGGAAGCTTTTTCTGATTTTCTGGAAACAGAAGTTGCGCAGGACATTTGGACAACCTATGGTTATGAATTAGCAGAATGAAAAACAAGCAGTTTGATTTTTTTACAGCAATCTGTGTGTTGCTGATGCTGATTGTAATTGGGTTTGTAGGAGGAACAGTAGGAATTATCATATGCAGGGGAGTGTCTTCTTTTCCGGGACATATAGCCAATAAAGAAACAGCATTTGCATTGTTTTTAAGTATGAAAAGTGCCTGTATCTCCTCGGTATTTTGCTTTCTTCTTGCTGTTCCCACTGCATATGTTCTAACGCATGTAGCCATTCCTTTTAGAGGCACGATAGAGGTTTTACTGGAACTTACAATGACTTTGCCCTATATTGTTTTAGGGTTAAGCCTGCTGATCCTTTTTTCCTCTCCCTTTGGAAAAACTTTAAAAAACATGGGATTTCCGGTAGTGTTTAATCAGAATGGGATTATTCTGGCACAGCTTGCAGTAAATCTTCCCTTTGCCATTAGGCTTATTGTAATGGCATTTAAAAGTGTGGATAGAAAAATGGAAACAGTGGCTGGTTTGCTGGGAGCATCACCTTTTAAGAGATTTTGTACAATTCTGCTTCCACTTTGTAAATCTTCGTTTGTTAGTGCATTTATTTTAATTTGGTCCCGTGCACTAGGAGAGTTTGGAGCAACATTAATGCTTGTGGGAGTGACGAGAATGCGGACAGAGACGCTTCCGGGAAATATTTATCTAAATGTCAGTACAAATAATTTGGATGGAGCTTTGGCAAGCGCTTTTATTTTATTGGTTCTTTCTGCTATTTCTCTTATCATTTCCAATCGAATTACACGGGTAGACAGGAGGAAGGACAGATATGAGCAGGTATAAATCTTTGATAGAAGTGAGAAATCTGCATTTACATCGTGGTAATTTTCAACTTACAGATGTCTCTTTTTCTGTAGATTCTAATGAAATTTTTGCAATCATCGGAAAAACAGGATCGGGAAAAACTTTGCTTTTGGAAAGTATAGCCGGATTTCATAAGGCGGAAAAAGGTCATGTGTATCTTAGGGGCAGGCCGATAGAAAATTATCCCCTGGATCAGCGGAAAATAGGATACCTTTACCAGGAATATTGCCTGTTCCCCCATATGACTGCAAGAAATAATATTGCATATGGGCTTAAAATGAAGAAGATGAATAAAAAAGAAATTACTGTCCGTGTGGAAAATATTGCCCGGGAATTTGAAATTGAATCGGTATTAGAGCAATATCCGGGTACATTAAGCGGAGGGGAACAGCAACGTGTAGCTCTTGCGAGAGCTTTAATAACAGAGCCGGATCTGTTGCTTTTGGATGAGCCTTTTTCTGCATTGGATCCTGTTACGAAAAAGAAAATGTATGATATGATACAGAAAATCCATAAAGATTTTTCCTGTGCGATTGTATTTGTGACTCATGATTTTCATGAAGCAGTAACATTTGCAGATAGGATTGGGGTTTTAATTGACGGTCATCTTCGGGGGATTACAGAAGGACGGCAATTGTTTTATACGGAATGGGACAGAGAGGTTCGTCAGTTTTTAGGATTAGAATGAGAAAGTGTAGTTTAAAAGGATAGATAAGTTATGACAAGTGAACAGTTGTATCAAATACTAAAAAAACGTTTCCGGGAAATTTTGAAACAATACGGGATTGAAAATGATCTTGTTTCGGTTGTGTGCCGTGCTCTTACGCCGCAGGAGGCAATTGGGGATACGGATAGGAAAGATTTCCCCATTTTGACGGGAAAAGATATTATGATTCAGGCGGAATATAAAGGGTTTAAAGGGCAGGCATTTACAGATTCTCCATCTTCATATTCCGGTATGTTGGAAGATATTCTGAAACTGGATATGGAAAAGAATCCTCACGATAGAGGGATTTTTATTGCAGCAATGAATGCGGTACTTTGTTCGTTAGGATTATGCTCTGGTACGGTTCATTGCCGTACAGAAGGCCCGGAATTATGTGCGAAAGATATGAACCGCTATTTAGAAACACATTATCCTGACGTAAAACGCATTGCCCTTATTGGGTATCAGCCGGCCTTGTTGGAAATGTTATCAGAATCCCGATATGAAGTGCGGGTTCTGGATCTGAATCCCGGAAATATTGGACAGATTCGTTATGGTATTAGGGTTGAGGATGGAAATAGTGTTAAAGAGGAAATTCTCGATGACTATGCAGATTTGGTTCTTTGTACAGGGAGTACATTGTGCAATGGAACAATTACAGATTATCTGGAAGTAAGACCAGAAGTATTATTTTTTGGAATTACAGCAGCTGGAGCCGCCGCTTTAATGGGGTGGAAACGTGTTTGTTTTGCTGAACAATACCAGCCTGTTTCTTATTAGAAAAGCAAAAAAAGACCGGAGACAGTTTCGAATCGACCTCCCAATTGTTAGTTTTTATATATGACTTTTGGGGGATCGGTTCATTTTATTTTACTGCCTTCGGTCTTTTTTCAGGATTTTGTAAGAGCCAACTCCAGAGAGGTGTCGCTAAAGAATGTATTGGCATTATAAAGATAGAGGATTTCCTGAATATTTTCTACCTGAATTAATTCTTCCAAATCACCGTAATAATATCGGGGATCAACCATAATGATATTGCGGTAGTGAGGTGCGAGAAAAGGAATAAAGCAATTGGCATAGGAATCTTTTAAAACAAGGAGCGTACGATTTTCTTCAATAGGTGTACTGATCTTAACCTGAGCATGATTTCCATTGAAGAAAAGTGCATATTTATCACGGCCTTTTAATTGTTCAGTGGCATAAAAACTAGCGCTTTTTTTCTGCTCGTCTACATAGTTTATAACAGAAGAAGGGGATTCCCCTGCTGGCAAAAAAACGGATAGTTCCTCTCTTTTTCCGGAACGAAATCCGCTCTTGGCAGAAAGAGTACCCTGAAAAGATTCGGATACAGGAACGCGTTCATATGCAGGTGTTGATGCATCAATTCCCATAATCTCTGCTGCTTTCAGATAAGAATAATAAGCTCCTTGTGTTGTCCAGTGATGATCTGTGTGATAGTAAAGTCCTTCATCCTTATGTTCGTTCATGGTATCACGTACATCAATAAAGGTAATGCCGTTATTTTCAAGAGTTGCTTTTGTTGTATCGAGATAAAGATTTTGGTCTTTTACAGGAGCAGCAGCGGGAAGTTTATTGCTTAAAATACTTACTGCATTTGGTGCGATCAGAGCATATTGTTTCAAATTAGCATGACGTTTGGAAAAATCGGACATTGCATTTAAAGTTGTATTTAGCTGTTGTTCAGTTGGTGGTGTGAAAGCTTCTATCAGATATCCGCTATGTCCGAGATAAACTCCGTTTTCTTCAGTTTTTCCAATAAGGCGGTCACATCCGGCTTTTAATGTAACCCAGGCATCACGGAGAGGAAACTGGTCATTTATGTATGTTTCGTATTTAGGACCGAATCTTCCAGATGCAATTTGCGAAAGATTTAATTGTGGTCTGGAAGAAAGGACACGGTTTTCTTTTTGGGAAAAACTTCTGTTTGGAGTGATAAGACTTACAAGAAAAACAAGAAGCAGAATCAGGAGAAAAGTAATTCCCATGTAATGAAAGAAATATTTGTAGCTGCGTTTTTTCATAATTCCCTCCAAAGACAGATAAATGCTGTCTTAGAATTTTAAATATAAAAATGGTGTGTAAGAGTTATAAACCATGTAAGCCACGGAAAGAAAAAATAAAATCAGATTTATGGAAACCGCAATTTTAGGAGATTGTTTCATAAGGCGCTTAAACCGCATCTGAAGTCCGTAACTGCATGCCAGAATACATATAACAAGCAGGATAAAAGAGGTTTTCATATAATAAAGGAATGTAGTATTTACAAAGGAAGAAGCTCCAAATCCAAATAATGTACCGAAGTAGTGTCCAATGCCTGAGAAAGTAGTCTGGCTGAAAAATACCCATCCGATCATAACTGCCAGCATTGTATAAATATGGCAGACAAATGGGGGCATACGGTCAAGGAAATCTTTTAATATGAACTTTTCCAGAAGGAGGACAAGTCCATAATATAAACCCCATAAAACGAAATTCCAGCTGGCTCCATGCCATAATCCGGTAAGTGCCCATACAACGAGGATATTTCGGATTTGCTTTGGAAGAGTAACGCGGTTTCCGCCAAGAGGAATGTAAATATAATCACGAAACCAGCTTCCAAGAGAAATGTGCCAGCGGCGCCAGAATTCAGAAACGCTTACAGATGTATAAGGATAGTCAAAGTTTTTCTGGAAATCAAAACCAAGCATTTTTCCAAGTCCAATAGCCATATCAGAATAGCCGCTGAAATCAAAGTAAATCTGCATTGTATAAATTAGGATTCCCAGCCATGCAGTAAGTACGGAAGTTGTATCTCCAAGGGAAATGATTTCTCCGTAAATAGCGGAGAGGTTATCCGCAAGAAGAACTTTCTTTGAGAGTCCCTTAATAAAGTATTCTGCACCAATGCCGAATTTTGCAATACTGATAGGGCGATGCAGCAGCTGGTGTTCAATATCAGCATAGCGGACAATAGGGCCAGCTGCCATATGAGGAAACATAGTACTATAAACACCAAATGTAATCAGATTTTTCTGTGCCCTTATTTTTTTCATATATACGTCAAAAATGTAAGATAAATTTTTGAATGTATAAAAAGAAATTCCAATAGGAAGGGAAAGCTCCGGATGCCCAATGGTAATACCAAAAATATTTCCCACTGTATCCAGAAGAAATCCGTAATATTTAAAAAAACACAGGATTGCCAGATTCACAATAATTGCAAAAATGAGGGTTCGTTTTCTGGAAGAAGAATTATGCTTCGGATCGTCCAGATCAAGTCCCATAAAATAATTAAATATAGCAGAGAAGAGCATAAGAATTACGTATACGGGCTCTCCCCAGGCATAAAAGAAAATACTGCCAATGATCAGAACAGGGTTCTGAAGCTTCTGAGGAACTAAATAGTATAGAAGCATAAAAACAGGCAGAAAACCAAAAATAAAAAATATACTGGAAAATACCATACCATTACTCCATTCTTATGAAATCAAAGACAGGAATGTTTCCCGCCAGGAAGCTGCGTCTGCACCACACATGTAATAAGCATAATTACCGCGGGTTTCTGTGATCGCATTGCCAAGAAGTGCCATTTGATCTGTGCCATATCCTCCAAATACATTTTTTTGACTGGCCAGATGAGACTCCATACTTTCTAAAAAAGCATTTGCCTGACTTTTATTTGCTGCTTTTACAATGAGAATTTCATCAACGGACATAGGGGAAGCTGCTTTATAAAAGAAGAATCCCTCTGTGTCATTGTCAGATATCTGGTAAAAATGTTTTAAATCTGCACGATCACGCTTTACAAGCTGCGTAATAGTGGAATCTGTTTCCATGGAAGATGTGATGGCATCCATAGAAATATTTTTTGCATGGTCTGCAGTATAAATCAGAGTCAGATATATGACAAGAAAAAGAACAAGAGCAATTTTGATTAAAAGATATTTTTTTGATCTCATAAATTATAAACCTGCCGTTTCTGCCATAAAAGTAAGCCATTGTGGATAGAAGTCCTGTATAACGTGCTCACCATCCGGTTCATACAGACCTTCGTTATTTTCAGTAATAAAAGAATTGTCAATGAATGTACATCCCATTTCCTCACAAAACGCCTTAAGTGCTTCGTTGTACTCCGGATAGTAACCAAGTGCAGGAATTTCTTCAATTGCAGAAGGCAGGAGAGGAAGAATTCCATTTATGTAAATAGGGGAATCCGGAAGTGCTTCCTGGAGCTTTTTGATCTGTACACGATAAGCATCAATAAAAGCAGCGGCGTCTGATTCATAAGATTCCAGATCATTAGATCCAAATGCCATAAAAATTACATTCGGATGCAGTCCGATTGCAGTATCAATCTGCTCATCTGCATTTGCAATGGAAAGTCCACGTTTACTGACTACAACATCTGTATCGAGATATCCGTATTCTACAATGGATTCTGTGATTGAATCTCCCAGAATAACGGTTCCCTGAAATGCCTGACGGATTTCTACATCGCTTAAAAGTGCATTTTCAGAAGTGATTCCTTCCTGCATATCCGAAAGAGATGCAGGTTTGTCTGTGCTCTTTAATGCAAAAAGTTTTTTTTCTGTCTGAGAAATATCCTCATTTTCAAGTTCCTGAAGCCGCTGCACATTTTCCAGATATGGGGCATCTTTATGAAAAGAACTGGAAACAGACACTAAAATAACTCCGGTTATAGTGATAAGTGCAGCAGGGATAAGTATAACAGGAGAAACTGGAAGATCTGTTTTTCTTTTTCGCTTTTTTTTCAAACTTAATCCTTCTTTCGCTTAGTTTCGACTTTATATTATAAATAGAAAAAGTGAAAACTTCAAGGGAAATAGACTGGAAATGAAATTTTTATGGACGGAAAAAACGAAAGGCTGTATACTATGGATAAAAGATGGGAGGAATAGATATGGGAAAAAAAATTACAGCTATTTTAAGAGGGGAAATTACATCTTCACTTTTTTATATTATTTTAGGACTGTGTCTCGTTTTAAGTCCGGCACAGACTGTGAATATTATTTGTAAGGTGATATTTGGACTTGTTTTAATCGGATCGGGCTTATATCATATTTATATTTATATAAAAGGAAAGAAAACGGCAACGATTTTAGATTTATTTACCGGTGTTATTGTGCTTGTGATCGGCGGTTTTTTATTTTTTAATCCGCCTGTAGTAATAAAACTTCTGCCTCTTCTTTTAGGTGCCTTTGTTTTAGTAGACAGTATATGGACGATCAAGGGAAGTTTTCATTTGAAAAAGCGCAGACGTTCGGAATGGCAGGGCTTTTTAATAGGAAGTTTGATTTTTGTTATACTGGGAATTATTTTGATGGTGAATCCTTTTACTAAAATAAGAACAACGATTCTTTTTGCAGGCTGGACGCTTTTCGTAAATGGAACCCTTGATCTCGTATTTTATTTCCTTTTAAAGAGAGGAATGAAGGCAGGAGAAACAACCGTTGTTTCTGAGCAGTCCGTTCCGGAGGAAACGGTTTATCAGCAGCCGGAAGAAAAAGAAGAAGAAAAAGAAGAAAAGGAAGAACTTCAGGAAGAGATTTTGGAAAATGAAAAAGAGGAAGAAGAGGAAATTCAGGAACCAGATCAGGAGGAAGTGCTGGAAGAGTGGAAAGATTGATGCAGGACTGGAGTAAAGAAGAGAAAAACCGTATTGTGATTATGGATTTTTCCGGTGCATACGGAGCAGAAGAATTTTGGAAAGAAGAGCGAAATATATGGGTAAAAGCAGATGATATTTCCGGAACAAACTGCTATTGTGATGACCATGCAGCAGAAGAGATACGAAAAAGGATTTCTAGTCTTTCAGTGAGAGGAATTCACTTTCTGGATTCTGGAAATTATCATTATATGAGTCGATTTTGGATCGAGAAAATAAAAAATCCATTTCAGCTTCTTGTGCTGGATAATCATACAGATATGCAGCCGCCTGCTTTTGGAGGAATTTTGTCCTGTGGGGGCTGGATAGCGGATGCATTGGAGAAAATCCCAAATTTAAAGAAAGTTTTTCTTGCAGGACCGGACGAAGAAGCATGGAAGCAAATTCCTTCATTTTTTCAGGAAAAGACAAAGTTTTTCAGCAGGGAAATGCTTTGGAGCGCATATAAGAAAAATAAAAAAGAGATATTGCATGCATATATAGAACAAATAGATGATTCTCTTCCGCTTTACATTTCTCTGGATAAAGATATTCTTTGTACAGAAGCAGCATGTACGGCATGGAGCCAGGGTGATACGACAGAAACAGAACTTTGGGATTTTATGGATCATATTTTTTCAATTGCCAGAGAAAAAGAGATAAGGCTTTTGGGGATTGATATCTGTGGAGAAGAGCCTTCTGGAAGCAGAGACTGTGTGGAAAAAAATGATAGAATAAATAAAAATCTTATTAGTTATTTTAAGAAAAAAGGAGTTTTGCATGAAGAATGAGTTACTGACAATAGGTCCCTTTACAGTATATGGATATGGTCTTATGATTGCACTTGGAATTTTTTTCGGATATTTTCTGGCAGAATACAGGGCAAGAAAAAAGAAAATGCCTTACGAACATATTTTTTATATTACGATATGGTGTGTGGTTGGCGGAGTTATTTTTGCAAAACTGTTATTTTGGATTACAGAATGGAAAGAAGTAGTGGCAGATCCTCTTTATTATGTCAAAAATGTGATGGAGGGATTTGTTGTTTATGGTGGAATCTTAGGTGGAATTTTAAGTGGTTATCTTTACTGCAGAATAAAAAAACTAAATTTTCTGAGCTTTTTTGATATTTTTATGCCATCTGTAGCATTGGCGCAGGGGTTCGGAAGAATTGGCTGTTTTTTAGCAGGCTGTTGTTACGGAAAAGAAACGGATAGTTTTTGTGCCGTTACGTTTCATACTTCTGATTTTGCCCCAAATGGTGTTCCATTGATCCCTACACAGCTTTATTCCAGCGTGTTAGATTTTATTCACTGCATTTTACTGATATATATATCCAGACATAAAAAAGCGGACGGACAGGTGGCTGCCTGTTATTTGATTTTATATAGTCTCGGGAGATTTATATTGGAATTCTTCCGGGGAGATTTCATCCGGGGAAGTGTTGGAATTTTATCTACTTCTCAGTTTATTTCTGTTTTCACAGGAATTATGGGAGTGATTCTTTTGCTGTGTACAAGAAAGTGCATACAGAAAAAAAAGCAGGCATAGTCTGTAACAAGAGATTTTAAGGAGAAATGTCATGTTCAGACAGGAGGATTTTGAAAAAAATCTTATAAATGCACAGGAGACAGTCCCTGTAGTTCAAAACGATTCAGAGCTTCCGGCTCAGAGTCAGGACTACGGGGATTTTATTGTAAAATACGCACAAAATGTCTATGGACCTATTGATGTGACATCGGATTCCACTTTTCAGGTGATTAATGAAATTTTTGGAATTGCATATGTTCCGCTGGATCAGGTGGGGGATCTTGAGATAAACAGTTACACGTATAATGCAATTCCCAAATGTTACACGTATATGGATATGGAAGCGTTGAATGCATCTGGTGTCCTTCGTCTTCACAATCATCCATATTTACAGCTTCAGGGGAAAGGAACTGCAATTGCTGTTGTAGATTCCGGCATTGATTATCAAAATCCTGTTTTTATAGATGAAAACGGGAAAACGAGAATTGCTTATTTATGGGATCAGACATTGGAAAAAGATCCACAGGCAGATAAGGAGAGGGCGGTTCCTTATGGACGTCTATTTACAGCGGAAGATATTGATCGGGCTCTTCAATCGGAAAATCCAATGGAAATCGTACCTTCGCAGGATACAAACGGACATGGAACTATGCTGGCAGGAACTGCAGCGGGAAATATAGTCCCGGAAGAAAATTTTTCAGGTGCGGCTCCGGAATCTATTCTGCTTATAGTAAAGCTTAAACAAGCGAAAAAGTACCTTAAAGAGTTGTATTTGTATCCACAGGAGGCAGAGATCATTCAGGAGAATGATATTATGATGGGGATTTATCAGGTGATAAAACTGGCAAATCTTCTTGATATGCCGTTATCCATCTGTCTTGGAATAGGAAGCAGTCAGGGGGCGCATTTGGGAGAAAGTCCTCTTTGTCAGTATATCAGTTATATTTCCGGGTTTACGCAGATATCTGTTTCTGTAGCAGCGGGGAATGAAGGTGCAGCACAGCATCATTTTAAAGGAGTTTTACGACCGGAAATGAATGAAATAACAGCGGAGCTTCGAGTGGGAGAAAGAGAGGAAGGATTTACAATGGAGCTATGGGGAGAGCCACCGGAGGTTTATAAAGTTGGAATTCAGTCCCCGACAGGGGAAATTCTGGAGGTAAGTTCTTCGCTGGGCTCAGGAACGCAAACATTGTCTTTTGTATTTGTGGAGACAAAAGTACAGGTGAATTATGTTTCTATTGAGCGGCAGACAGGGTATCCCCTTATTTATTTTCGCTTTCTTCATCCTGCTCCAGGGATATGGAAGCTTCATGTTCAGGTAAGAGATGGAAAGAGTGTGGCTTTCCATATGTGGCTTCCGGTACAGGGATTGATTTCAAAAGATACACATTTTTTAGAATCGTCCCCCTACAATACAGTAACCTCTCCAGGAGATTCTGTGGACAGTACAACAGTAACTGCTTATAATTACCGGGATGAGAGCCTTTATCTGGAAGCAAGCAGAGGATTTGCTCCGGATGGTATGGTGACTCCTCATTTTGCTGCCCCGGGGGTAAATGTGCGGACTGTGTTGCCACAAGGACAGTTTGTCAATGCATCCGGAACAAGTCTTGCAGTAGCACAGGCTACCGGGATTGCCTCGCTGCTTTTTGAGTGGGCAATTATTCGGAAAAATGCCCCTTTTTTTACAGGAACAAATGTAAAACATTACTTACAGAGAGGAGCAAAACGAACAGAAGACAGACAATATCCAAATCCCGAATGGGGATATGGACGGATTAATCTGTATCGTACATTTCAATTGTTGCAATAAGTTGAAATGTACGATACATAAGGACTCAAGATAAAATATTTTGATATACAAAAGAAACCTGTAGTTGTTAAAGATTCCTAAAAGTTTATATGGAAATTATGTATATAAATATATTATACGGTATAATGATGTATATACAAATCTAAATATAGAAGAAGTGCATAATAAAGTCGAAAAATACACTTGTATTTTTTGTGCGAAAATGGTATTATATAGTCATTGAGAAAAAATATAAGTATATTTTGGGAGGAAGTATATGAACAAAAAACTGACAAGCTTTGCGGCTGTTGCATTAGCAACAACAATGGTAATGGGTTCCGTAGCACCTGTTTATGCAAAGAAACAAAAAGAAGTAAAACTTACAGAAGCAGGAACTTATCCAATTGTTCCGGAAGGTGAAGAGCTTACATTAACATGCTTTACCCTGACTATGCCTAACGTGGAAAATTTTGCTACAAATGATTTCACAAAATATCTGGAAGATTTAACAGGGGTTCATATCGAGTGGGTAACTGCAGGTCGTGATGACTGGCAGGAAAAGCTGAACATGATGTTATCATCCGGTGATTATCCGGATATGCTGTTAGGTTTATCACCAGATCTTGCAAAATTTGGTGTTAAAGAGCAGATCATTGTTCCTCTTGATGAGTATCTTAACGAAGAAACTATGCCAAACTATATGAAGATGTATGGCGATAAACTTGACATCAGCCGTGAAACAGACGGACAGATTTATTCTCTGATCGCTGAGAATGATTGTTTCCATTGTTCTTATGGACGTAAAATGTGGATCAATACAAAATATCTGGAGGAGATGGGTGTAGAAAAACCTACTACTACAGAAGAATTTATGGAAGTTTGCAAAAAATATAAAGAGTTCAAACCGAATGGTATTGCTGTTTTAGGTTCTGCACCTGGAAAAGGATGGTATTCAGAGTTTGAGAACTTCCTTATGGGTTCTTTCCTTCTTCCACCAAGTAAATCTTACACTTTAGATTTAAATGACAAGACTGTTGTAACAAATGATGGTAAGGTTGTTTGTGCTGCAGAAGATGACCGTTACAGAGAGTTCCTGAAATACGCAAATGCACTCTATGAAGAAGGTGCTTTATATGATGGTAACTTTACACAGACAGCAGAACAGATGAAAGCTATCATTAACCAGCCGGATGCTCCTGTACTTGCTTTCACAGAAGGTACAGTATCAGATGTTATTGACTCTGCTTCTAATCCGGAACTTTATGCACAGTACGAAACACTTGCTCCTCTGAAAGGACCAGATGGAACACAGCTTACAACACATTTCAAATATGCATCTCTTAGTGACGGAAATTTCAGTATCACAGATACATGTAAGAATCCGGAAGCAGCTCTTCGTTGGGCAGATTATTTCTACAGCGAGCTGGGTGACCTTACTTCACAGTTTGGTGCAGATGAAGGAAAAGACTGGGTACTGAATCCGGAAGGTAAATTTGGTCTGAACGGTGAACCTGCAAAATATGAGATCTTGAATCCATACTCTGTTGAAACACAGAATCATGACTGGCAGGATCTTGGTATCCGTGTGGCTACATCTGAGTACAGATTAGGAAGTGCTGTTGAGCAGGATGTTGATGTTAAAACAGGTGAAGGTCTTGAAAAACTGTTATATGAATCAACAGAAAGAGATTATGTACCATACGGACAGACAGAGGAAAACTCTGATTTAGATGTATTACCTAGACTGAAACTTACAAGCGAAGAAACATCTGATGTTTCTACTATTGCAGTAGAAGTTGAAAAACTTATTAATGAGTCAAGTACAGCGTTTATTATTGGTACAAAAGATATAGAGAATGATAAAGATTGGGAAGGATTCAAGGATTCTCTGGAAAAAGCCGGTCTTGCAGATCTGTTGAAAGTATATCAGACTGCTTATGACAGACAGATGAAATAAGAAAAAGCTGATTGAAGATTCTTAGATGACCGAATCAGTTTCTGATTCGGTCATTTTTTGTCATTCGATACAAAAGGAGGGGCAGAAAGTGTCTAAAAAAGTAAAAGCGATTACCCCAAATAAAAAAAATAAGATCAAAACATCAAACTGGCAGTTCTGGCTGATCATTGCCCTGCCATGTATTTATGCAATTCTCTTTGCATATGTGCCTATGGGCGGTATTTTGATGGCATTTGAAGATTATAGTCCGAGACGGGGATTTTTGGGAAGTGACTGGGTAGGATTGAAACACTTTATTCGTTTCCTGACATCTACATCCAGTGTACAAATTATTAAAAACACATTTATCTTAGGTGCATACAATCTTCTTGTAACATTTCCTATTCCGATTATTCTGGCAGTTGCCATTAATGAAGTTCAGGCAAAATTCTTTAAGAAGAGTGTGCAGATGGTTACATACGCACCGTATTTTATTTCTATAGTTGTACTTGTGGGTATGCTTATGCAGATGACAGACCTTCGTACAGGTATCTTTAATGTACTGTTAGGTAAACTTGGCATTGATCCAATTAACTTCTTTGGAGATCAGGATCTGTTCCGACACTTGTATGTATGGAGTGGTGTGTGGCAGACAGCGGGATATTCTGCAATCATATATATTGCTGCTCTGGCAGGTGTAAGTCCTGAACTTAAGGAAGCTGCTGTTATGGATGGTGCAAGTCGTATTAAGAGAATTATTCATGTTGATATTCCATGTATTATGCCGACAATCGTAATTATGCTTATTATGAGCTGCGGAAATATTATTAACATTGGTTTTGATAAAGTATTCCTGATGCAGAATACAATGAATGCAGGAGTTTCAGAAGTTATTTCTACTTTTGTTTATAAAGTTGGTATTACCAATGCGGATTACGGCTTCTCTACAGCAGCTGGTCTGTTTCAGTCTGTAGTAAGCTTTGTCCTTCTTGTTTCTGTAAACAAGATCAGCAAGAAGCTTACAGATAACAGCTTGTGGTAGGAGGTATGTAAATGAATACAAAATTTAAAAACTCCAGTATAGGAGATAAGATATTTATTATTTTTGTGTACGCATTTCTTTCAGCAATTATGGTAATCGTGCTGTATCCGTTGATTTATATTGTATCTGCTTCTTTTTCAGATCCTCAGGCTGTAGTTAGTGGAAAAGTTGTACTTTGGCCTGTTGATGTGACTTTAAGGGGATATCAGGCAGTATTTAAGAATCCAAAGATTTTAACAGGTTTCCTGAACTCATTTATTTATATGGGAGTAGGAACTCTTGTAAACCTGATCATGACAATACTTTGTGCATATCCTCTTTCTAGAAAAGAGTTTACAGCAAGAAATAAAATTGCAGCATTGTTTGTGTTTACGATGTATTTTTCCGGTGGTCTTGTACCTACATATATGATGGTAAGTAAGCTTGGTCTTATTAATACACGTTGGGCAATGATCATTCCAAGTGCAATGTCTACCTATAACATGATCATCGCACGTACATATATGGTAAACTCTATTCCAGATGAACTTTATGAGGCAGCTCAGCTTGACGGTTGTTCTCCATTTAAGTACATGATGAAAGTTATTATACCTCTTAGTAAACCGATTATTGCGGTATTAGCACTTTATTATGGTATTGCAAAATGGAATAACTATTTTGATCCAATGTTGTACTTAAATGACTCCAGTTTGCAGCCGCTTACAATTGTACTTCGTGAAATTCTGATTCAGAATCAGATCGATCCAACGATGCTTACGGATGCATCGGCACTTGCAAAACTGCAGGGTATGACAGAACTTTTGAAATATTCCGTTATCGTAGTAGCATCTGTGCCGGTACTTGCAATTTATCCGTTTGTTCAGAAGTATTTTGTAAAAGGTGTTGCAATTGGTGCAGTAAAAGGCTGATTTAATATAGCTTAGATAGAGTATATAAAAAATGGCTCTAAGCCAATAGTTGGGGTGGGATTCTTTGAATCCCACCCCATTACTGGCTTTAGAGCCATTTGCCAGATATGAATGTTTAAATGCTTTGAGAATCATGTAAGACAGTAGTGATATAAGATGTGAGACGTTGTGTATGCGGATGGTATCGAAGTAAAAAAGGATAGTTTTCATAAACCGTTTACTGGCATTGTTTTAGTTATGAAGGAAGGGGTATATATTTTTACATACCCCAACATTTATTCGATAGCCTACTATTTACGAGAGACAAAAAGAGGAAGTCCGTCTTCTCCTATGGGGAGAGATACAGTACCCTGAATAAGAGGGCGGGCATAGCGTATAAAATCGTCTGTTACGTCTGTGCCGTCTTTTGTGATCCATTCAAGGGGAACGGTTTTTTCTTTGTTGCAAATATCATTTACATCTTCAAGGCCACATTCCATGTGATATGTGCCATCTGCATTTTCTTTGCGGATAAAAGAAATCATTTTTCCTGTTTCTCCCTGTAAAGCTGCCTGGACACCAAAAGAGCCTGCGGCAATGGCTTCCTGCTGATCTGTGGCTGAAAGCATAGAAGCAGAACAACGCTGACTTACGTTAAATTCTACAGAACGTGCCTTTACTCCAAGGCGATTACGAACAAGGTTTTCCAGATATTTTCCACATCCGGCAAGCATCTTGTGTCCAAATGTGTCAGTGCCAACAGAACTATCGTACTCACAAATAAAAGTACCATGGGCATCGTGAATACCTTCTGATACACAGACAACTACATTACAGTTTTGCTCAAGACATTCTGTTACTTTCTCAAGAAAAGCCTCCTGATCAAAATCAGTTTCAGGCAGATAGATGAGCATAGGGTTATCGCCCTTATATTTACGGGCAAGAGCACTTGCAGCTGTGAGCCAGCCGGCATGGCGCCCCATAATTTCAAGTATTGTAACAGATTTTTTTTCGTAAACATTGGCATCCAGAATGATTTCCCGTACAGTAGAGGCAACATATCGTGCCGCACTTCCGAATCCAGGAGTATGATCAGTATGAACAAGATCATTGTCAATTGTTTTTGGCTCTCCAATAATTCGGATATCACTTTTTATGGATGCTGCATACCGGGAAAGTTTGCTTACGGTATCCATTGAGTCGTTACCGCCGATATAGAAGAACCATCCAATGTTCATTTCTTCAAATTTTTGAAAAAGAATAGGGTAAACAGGATCTTCCAGTGATTCAGGTAGTTTGTAACGACAGGAGCCAAGATATGCTCCGGGAGTATTCTTTAAAAAAGAAAGTTTTTCTCCGGGAAGAGCCTCCTGAAAATCCAGGATTGTTCCGTTTAGAAAGCCTTCAATACCGTTTACCATTCCATAGATGTGCTCAATTGTATCCGGGTGGAGAAGTCCTTCAGATACAACACCGTAAAGGCTGCTGTTGATTACTGCAGTTGGGCCTCCGGACTGCCCTACGATCATATTTTTCTTTGCCATAATTACCTCCAAATCCTCATGTGTAGTACAATTCTAATTTATTATATCATATCGTGTGAGCTTGTCTATAAATTTTATCCATAGAAAAAAATAGGGGAATGTAGTATAATTGCTTCAACAGCAGATGCTGTTTTGTATGAGAGGGGAAAAATTAACAGACAAGGAGAACGGTTATGGAAAAAAATAAGAAACCGAAAAAAAAGAAAACAGCAGGGGATATTGTTTTAAGTCTTGTGCTTGTAGCCGCAATCTGTGTTTTCTGCTATGCGGCATTTAATTTATTTCATATATACACAGAGTACAAAAAAGGAACCGATGAATATAATAACATCGCGCAGATGGCAGTGACAAACAAAAACCCGGATGTAGATATGCAACCGGCGGAAGAACAATTAAAGCCACCTATGGAAATTGATTTTCAGGCATTAAAAAGTGTTAATCAGGAAGTGATTGGATGGATTTATGTAGAAGCATTAGATGGCGTGAATTATCCAATAGTACAGGCTTCAGATAATGATAAATATCTTCATATGACATATGAAGGAAATTATAATTTTGCAGGTACGATTTTTGTGGACTATGAGAACAGCGGGGATTTTAGCGACTGCAACACATTAATCTATGGACACAATATGAAAAACGGATCGATGTTTGCGCAGCTCAAAAAATTTACACAGAATCAGGAAACTTTTGATAAAAGTAAGTATTTTTGGATCTTTGTGCCAGGAAAAGCATATCGCTACGAAATTATTTCTGCTTACACAACTTCAGTGAATAGCGATACATATACGTTGTTTA
>JARIAR010000036.1 GCA_029257805.1 Blautia sp. | reverse complement strand
CACCTTTTTAGATTCTTTTGATCCAAACCATCTTTTCATCTACGTACATCTCTCTTTTATACAACAAATATTATTTACTCTGATATGATACCATAAAAGTGTATGATTGAAAAGAAATCATTTTATTAAAATAAAAAACGGAATATGTAATGATTCCGGTACCATTCTGTATAGACACGATTTAAAGTAAACGACATAATCGCCAGTACATTTGCCCTGATCGTATCTTCCGGCCATGTGGCATAAATCTCACTGCTGGCAACATTTTTAATGTAATCCCGATAGCGCACATAAAAATTCTCTGCCTGGGTATCTCCTACAGGACCATTATGAACTATAATAAATTCCGGAATAACAACACGGCTTAATACAATCTCCCCGGTTTCATCAATAGGCTTAATTTCTGCTTCCTGAATTTTAGGCGGATATTCACCAAAAAGTGTATGCGGTCCGATTACGACACGATTATATCCCGGATCTGAATCCTTTCGCTGTTCCATTCGTATCGCTTGTTTTGCCAGTACTTCCGGAAGCACTTCTGTTCCCGCTGTTTCTCCGGCAGTAAACCCTTCCGCCTCTACCTGTATCGTATATTCTGCATACGGCTGTTGTTCTACCGGATCCATACTATACTCAAGCGGAGGGGTTTTCACATCCAAAACCGGTGTCTTTCCGGATTCATCTGTACGCAATTCCTCTATTGTACTATCCGGATCTCCGGAATAAGAAATCCGTACAACTGCATCTTCTACAGGACTATTATCTTTTTTATTTAATACTGTTATCTGTAACTGTCCCCGATCAATATTTTCCTGCTGTGCACATATTTTTGCATTCTGGTACATAAAAACTCCCTTAACTGCCTTCATATAATTTTATGCAGATAATAAGAGATCGTGCCTGTATCCCTTTTTGTCTTTAAGATTTATGGTTCTTTTTTCTGAATCCTGCCTGCTGCAAAAATGCATCTGCCTTTTCATATTCCGGCGTTGTCACAAGACTCACACCTACATATACCATAAAAGAAAGTACCACCCCTAAAATTACCTGCTGTGCTGACTGCGCCTTCCAAAAAGAAGGAAATGGTATGCCCAGGCTAATCAGGAGATTATAAACACAATATAAAAAACCTGTAAAAATAGATGCCAACGCCCCCTTACTGTTTCCCCGTCTCCAGAAAAATCCCATAACCAATGGAACAAATACTCCTGTTGTAATAATATCAGACGCCATCCAGGATATTTGCAGAATTGATCGTATTTTCATTGAAATCATCAGTGCCACTGCCGTTACACCCAATGTTGTAATGCGCGAACGATTTAACTGTTTTTTTTCATCAGAATGATCCGGCAGCAGATCCAGTACCAATGTCATAGAAGCCGTATTCAGCAAAGAATCCATTGTAGACATAATCGCTGCTGAAATCCCAATAAATACCAAAGCGCCCAAAACCGGAGACAGATAATCTGTTACCAATGATGTTACGATTCCTCCCTCCGGCATTTTGGAATACAACACCAGACCAGACATACCGGTAAATACTACCATCAAATATAAAGGTATGTATGCAAAAAAACTCATAATCGTCATTTTACGGGCATCACGATCTGAGCGGGCAGCTGAAATTCTCTGCCATACATTTGCCTGAATCATCCAGGCACAGCCAAATGTAATCACATACATACTGTATTTAGAAGCACCTGCTCCTATCTTCAGGTAATTGATCTGCCCTGCTGTCTGGGCCGCACTGCGGATTCCTTCCAGACCTCCGGCATGACGAAATCCAACTACAAATACTACCAAAGCTGAAATAAGCAGCAGCACAAACTGAATGATATCTGTTAGTACAACGCCACGAAATCCGCCAAACATAGAATATACTAACACAATTAATGTTCCTAAAAGAATTGCCGTCTCATATGACAGCCCCAGATACGAGCCAAAAAAATCACCAACACCTACCATTTGGGAAGCTGCATTGAATACCATAAAAATCAATACAAGAAAAGAAAGAAACTTTGCCGTGCTCTTAGAATATCTTGCCTCCATCATACGCCCCTGGGTTAGATAGCCAACCCGTCGTATCCCTCCAGCACAAAGAATCATCAAAAAAGTTGAAAGCAACACTGGCACCCCATAATACCAAAAAGCACCAAGGCCATCTTTATACGCAAGGTCAGCAGTAGACAATGCAGACCCAGCGCCCCACCAGGAGGCAATGAAAGTAATGGACAAAGCCCAATATGGCAATGAACGCCCTGCAAAAAAGTAATCTAAAACACTTTGGTTCTTTTTTTCTTTTGTCACTGCAAAAAGCAGCAATATAAAATACAAAATTAATCCTGTCAATGAAAAAAATTTTAATGAAGTCATATTATCCTTTCTTACATATAGTAGTTGAACAATACCCGGAATGCACATGATTCTCGGGAAAGGAACAGCAAATAATTCTTTTCTATAGTATAAAATCTTACTTTATTCATGTCAATGCCATAAAAAAAATCCAGCTGCCCCACGCAACTGGATTTTCTATTTTTTAAAAAATCTTCAAAATATCGTTATACATCACAATAACCATCAAAACCATAAGAAGCATCAGACCGGCGAAATGGATGGCGCCTTCTACTTTCCGGTTCACTGGTTTTTTACGCACGGCTTCTATAATTAAAAATACCAGCCTTCCTCCATCCAAAGCCGGAAGCGGAAGTAAATTCATAACTCCAAGATTTGCAGACAGGAGAACTGCCATATTTAGCAGATTCATCCATATCATTAAAGTACCCTCACTTTTACTTGCTTCGTAAGTATCCCCAATTGCATCCACAACTCCTACAGGCCCACTGAGATCTTTTACCCCAAGACTTCCGGAAATTAATTCTTTCAGACTTAAGATTGTAGTTCGAACCATATATTTCACTTCCAAAAATCCGTATTTCAAAACATCGAAACCGCTTGCTTTTTCACTCCATATATTATATACAAATCCAAGCTTTGGCGTACGATACTCTTTTGGCGTGATTTCTGCCTCATACTCCAGACCATCACGCATATAAGTAAGCATTACCGGTTGATCTGTAAGAGGATGTTTCTTGATATACGCTTCATAATCCTCACCATCTTTAATGTTTTTTCCATTGATGGAAGTAATCACATCTCCCGGCTCTACTCCTGCATCCTCCAGCGGCATCCCTGGAATTAAGGATTCAACTTCCATAGAAGTTGTATCTTTTCGATTTAATCCCAAAAGATAACGGACTTCTACTTCCGGCATAAAAGAAATATCCTGCTCTTTTCCATCTCGTTTTACAGTAAGAGAAACCGGTTCTTCTTTTAGTTCATTTAGATAAGAGTACACATAGATATCCTTCCCTAAGTCAACATGGTATCCCTGAAACTTAGTGATCAGATCCCCTTCTTTTAATCCTGCAGCTTCTGCATTAGAACCATCCTGTATCTGCATTACTTTTGGCGGATCATATCCTGCAACACCTACAATAATAACCGCAATAACAAATGCAAGTAAAAAATTGAAAACAGGACCTGCAGCTACTACAGCAATTCTACTCCACACAGACGCAGAGTTAAAAGTTCCCGGCCGGTCATCATCCATATCTTCTCCTGCCATGGCACAGGAACCGCCAATAGGAAACAGCTTTAAGGAATATCTGGTTCCATTCCGCACTGTACTTAAAAGTCTTGGTCCCATTCCAAGGGAAAATTCAATCACTTCTATCTTGTTCTTTTTTGCCAGAAGAAAATGTCCTAGCTCATGTATTAAGATAACGGCACTAAAGATCACAATTGCTATGATTATTTTCAACTTACCACCTGCTTTCAATCCATTGATATGTCTCTTGTTCTACTGTCAAAATTTCTTCCAGGTCCGGTTTTTCAATTACATGATGTCTTTCCATAGACTCTCCGATAATTTCATAAATATCCAAAAAACCAATTTTTTTCTGTAAAAATTTATGAACGGCCAGCTCATTTGCGGCATTAAATACCGTCGGCATACTTCCACCTTTTCTGGAAGCTTCCATTGCCATAGGCAATCCCAAAAAAGTATCCATATCCGGTTCCTGAAATGTAATCTGGCTCAACTTAGCAAAATCCAGTCTTTCTCCATCCAGATAGCGTCTTTCCGGATAATAAAGAGCATACTGTATAGGCAGACGCATATCCGGTGTTCCCAACTGTGCCATAACTGCCCCATCTCTAAATTCTACCATGGAATGAATAATACTTTGCGGCTGTACGACTACCTGAATATGATCCAGATCCACATCAAACAACCATTTTGCTTCCATTACCTCAAGACCTTTGTTCACCAAAGTAGCAGAATCCACGGTAATTTTTTGCCCCATAACCCAATTTGGATGCTTTAATGTATCTTCTAATGTAACATGTTTCAGTTCTTCCTTCGTTTTTCCCCGGAAAGGTCCGCCGGAAGCTGTAATTAATAATTTTTGTATTTCCTTTTTTTCTTCTCCATGTATTGCCTGAAAAATAGCACTGTGTTCACTATCAACAGGAAGAATTTTTACCCCGCATTCCTTTGCAAGGGGCATAATAAGATGTCCGGCTGTTACAAGCGTTTCTTTATTTGCAAGAGCAATGTCTTTCCCTTCACGAATAGCGGCAATGGTGGGTCTGATTCCGATCATTCCTACGATGGCAGTCACTAATATTTCTGTTTCCGGCATAGTCGCCAGTTCTAAAAGCCCTTTCATCCCTGATACCACTTTTGTACAAGTATCAGAAATACGTGCTGCAAGTTCTTTCGCTGCGCTTTCTTCCCACACAGCCACTAACTTTGGAGAAAATTCTCTCACCTGTTCTTCTAATTTTATTATATTTTTTCCAGCACTGATTCCCAAAACCTCTATATCTCTGTTTTTACGGACAACATCCAGTGTCTGTGTTCCAATAGAACCTGTAGATCCTAAAATTGCAATTTTTTTCATGTTAAACCTCTTCTTAAATACTAAGTACTAACTTTGCCATGAAATAAATAACAGGTGCCGTAAAGATCACACTGTCAAAACGATCCAAAATCCCCCCATGTCCCGGGATTAGCGTTCCATAATCTTTAATATCCTGATTTCTTTTAATTGCAGATGCTGCAAGATCCCCAACCATGGAAATTAAAGAACCAACTGCACAGATTACTGCGTATTCTGCCATAGGACCACTTGTTGCTGCTGCATATGCCACTCCAAGAAGTGCGGCACCTGCAACACCGCCAACAGCTCCTTCTACTGATTTTTTAGGGCTTAAAACAGGTGCCATTTTATGTTTTCCTATTAACATCCCCACGCAATATGCACATGTATCACATCCCCATGAGCAAAGGAAAATCAGCCATACAAGAAATTTTCCTTCCGGCAGATTTCTTGTGAGATAAACAAAAGATAACATAACTGCCACGTAAATCACTCCAAAAAATGTCGCCATGATCTGTTGAGCATTATATTTAGGATATGTAAACACATATACAAACATAATCAATACAAGTGACAAGATCACTGTCATCATTCCATATTTTTCAAAATCAGACAAAAGGGATATGTAATAAAACACTGCCCCCAGATATCCTGTTGCTTCCAAAAGATTCCATTTTTCTTCCCGAACCTTCATTGCACGAAAGAGTTCCCTCATTCCGATCAAAGATACTAACAACAATGTAAAAAAGAGTACATACCCTCCGCTGATAATTGTCAAAAGAGCGATCGCCACCAGCATAATTCCGCTTAACAGCCTTGTTTTAAACATCTTTATTCCTCCTTTACTCCTCCGTACCTTCTATCTCTTTCATTATATTTTTCAATAGCACGAATCAATTCTTTTTTATTAAAATCCGGCCACGGTACATCTGTAAAATAAAATTCTGTGTAAGCCAGCTGCCAAAGAAGAAAATTAGACAGGCGTAATTCCCCGCTTGTACGGATCATCAGATCGGGATCGGGTATACCGGCTGTATCTAGATAACTTTCCACAACAGCCTCCGTAATCTTTTCTTTTTCCAGTTTTCCCTCTAATACATCCGCTGCGAGACGACGCACTCCTCGTACAATTTCATCCCTGCTTCCATAATTAAGAGCAATTTGAAAATGAAGCTCATCATAATCTTTTGAAAATTCTTCAAGCTGTGCGATTTTTTTCTGGATATCCTGGTCAAAAGCTGTTATATCACCAATAACCTTTACCCTCATTTTATTCCGTTCTGCAATCTTAATGCATTTTTTAAGATAATTGCGGAACAGCTTCATCAAACCTTCCACTTCTTCTCGGGAACGCTTCCAGTTTTCTGTTGAAAACGCATAGACTGTAAGGTATTTTACTCCCATTTCTTTCATATCATCACATATTGTTTCCAGGTTTGAACAGCCTTTTACGTGCCCATAACTCCTTGGCATTCCTTTTGCCTTTGCCCATCGACCATTTCCATCCAGAATGATCGCTATATGATTGGGAACCTTCATTTATCTTCCTCCGTTTTTTTAATATCTGACATACGGAAAGAGAGCCCCGGAAACAGAGCTCTCCTTTTCGTCCATTCTTTTATACTGTCAGGATTTCTTTTGATTTATTTTCTACTGCTACATCAATATCCTTGATAAATTTATCTGTCAGTTTCTGAACCTTATCTTCCAGCTCTTTAATTTCGTCCTCAGATACATCCTGTTTTGTTAACTTCTTAAAAGCATCATTTGCATCACGACGGATATTACGAACTGCAACTTTAGCGCCTTCGCCTTTTTTCTTTACATCTTTCACAAGTTCTTTACGGCGTTCTTCTGTAAGTTCCGGGAAAACAAGACGGATTACTTTACCATCATTGCTTGGATTCAGTCCGATATCGGAAACAAGAATTGCCTTTTCAATGCTTTTAATAAGGCTTGCCTCCCATGGCTGAATCTGAATCATTCTTGCTTCTGGAACTGTAATATTTGCCACCTGCTGCAAAGGAGTTGGCGCTCCATAATATTCTACGGTCAGTTTGTCAAGGATATGCGGATTTGCTCTTCCTGCACGAATTGTTGTAAGTTCTACCTCAAATCCATTTAATGTTTTTTTCATTTTTTCTTCATATTTCTGAATTCTCTCATCCATTACTTTTGTCTCCCTCTCCACTTCTTTACTATATCCTACACGGTTACTTTTGTACCGGAGAATTTTCCATGAACTGCGTTTACAATACTATTCTCTTCATCAAGTCCAAATACCAGCATTGGCATTTTCTGTTCCAGGCACATAATAGATGCTGTTAAATCCATTGCTGCCAATTTTTTCTCTACAACCTCTTCGATAGAAATCTCATCATATTTTTTCGCCTGAGAATTTACCTTCGGATCACTGTCATAAATACCATCCACAGCTTTTGCAAGAAGAATGGATTCCGCTTCAATTTCTACCGCACGCAAAACAGTTGCTGTATCTGTTGAAAAATATGGATGTCCTGTACCACCGGCAAAAAATACTACTTTTCCAGCAGCAAAACTTGCTTCTACTGCATCCTTAGAATATAAAGTCGTAAATCCGCCACATACAAACGGAGTAAAAATCTCTGTTTTCAATCCCAGATATCTGCAAATATCTGATACATAAATACAGTTCATAATTGTTGCAAGCATACCAATCTGATCTGCCTTATTACGGTTAATGGTTTCGCTTGTACGACCTCTCCAATAATTTCCACCGCCAATTACGATTCCAACTTCCATACCTTCTTCTACTATTGTCTGAATCTGTTTTGATACTGCAATTACAGTTTCTTCATCAAATCCTGTTTTCTTTTCTCCTGCAAGCGCTTCTCCGCTTAATTTCAGTAATACCCGCTTCATCTTTTTTACCTCGGTTTCTTTTATACTAACTGCTTCGTACTTTTACAGTTATCTTTATTTTACCATATAGCTGCTACAATTTCATTACCATTTTCATCAACAGTGGTAGAAACTGTAAAGGTATCATAATGATGATATCCTGTTTTTCCTGTTCCCGGATCTTCTTCATAATCGCTGCTCTGAGGACTTCCACATGCTCCGATAAGAGAATCCAGTGACTGACCTATATACTGTTTCGCCTGCTCTGCACCTGCATCCGGCTGCGGATCCTGAATATCCGGGTCTGTAGGAGTTTCTCCGCTATCTCCCGGCGTACCCGTTGGTGTCGGATTTTCACTTGGAGCTTCTGTTGGCTCTGGTGTAGGGGTGACATTCTGATCTTCCTCAGAATCTTCCTCATTGTCCTCACTCTCAATACCAAGACGTTCTTTTACCGCTTTCAATGTGGAAAATGGCTTCTTAGAGGTTGCAGTAAGATATTTTGCATAAGGAATTGCTTCTTCCCCTTTTCCATCCATACATAAAGTAAGTTGTGTTATGGAGTACAAAGGCAGTTCTCTAAAGAAGCATTCATTCTTGTCTTCATCTTTAAAAGCAATGCGGACATCAAAAGAGGTGGCCTTTTGATTTTTCTCATAATAATATAATGCTTTTTCTCCATTTTTTAAAATAAACTTCCCCTGAATAAGTTCTTCGCCCCAAAGATCTTCTTCTTCATTCTCTTCTGTATTTGGCCGTATATAAATAGAAGCAATATCATCCCGCATATTATTAGTTAAAATGAGACTTGCGGCACCTTCTGTTTTCTTTCCTATTATATTTTTAATATCACTTTTTTCATCTGAAGTTTTTTTCATATCAACCAGTTCTCCCTGACCCGTGCTTTCCGGTACCGGAGTTGCTGTAATCGGAGGTTGTTGCGCCAGCTCTTTTTTCTTTCCACAGCCTGCTGCTAATACTGCGGCCGCCAGAATTCCAACAAGCATTACATATCTTTTCTTCATTTAAATTCCTCCCATATCATGAAATGCTATCTTTTCTTCTTTTTATCCTGTTCATTATTGCAGAGTATAGTCTTCTTGTCAACTAAAGGCAGAATGATTTCATAGATTTTTAAGAGATTTCTCACACATTCCCGTCCAAAAAGCCACTTATGAGAGCCAGCAAACATGACTGCCTGTTTTTGTTTTTCGCACATAGATCTTCTGCTCAATTTGTTCTTTCAACTCTGTTACGTGAGAAATAATCCCAATCAGTCTGCTTTCTCCTGCAAGATCATAAAGAACACGTATTGCCTGCTCTCTTGAAGTCTCATCAAGAGAACCAAAACCCTCGTCTATAAAAAGTGTATCAAGATGAATGGCTCCTGCATTTTCTTCTATAGTATCTGCCAGTCCAAGTGCCATGGACAGTGCCGCCATAAAAGATTCTCCTCCGGAAAGTGTTTTGACATCTCGTTCACTTTCTGTAACAAGGCTATACACATTTAGATCAAGTCCTACTTTTCCTCTGTTTCCAAGATCTTCCAGATTTTTACATTTTAAAATAAACTGTCCGGATGTCATTTGTACCAGTCTTTGATTTGCTTTTGCTATAATACGCTGAAAATATTGACGCTGAATATATGATTCAAAATCAATCTTTGCAGTCCCGGGAAGAGAACCGCTGGCCGTCTGACTCAAATGATGAATGGTAGTATAATTTTCTCTTAAAACACTGTACTCTGTTTCATATTTTCTCAAAACTTCGTACGTCTTTTCATTTGAGATTCTCACACCTGAGATTTCCTGCCAAAGTCGCTCCTGAAAAACTTTTTCTTTCTTTATCTGCTCAAGATGCTCTCCTGCAGACAAAAGAACCTCCTCCGGTTTTTCCTCATTCGCTTTCCACTTTTCCCAGAACTCTTTTTCCTGATAAACAGCTGATTTTAATTCTCCCTGAATCTGCTCGCCTCTCCTTATAAATTCTTCAAGACGTTCTCTTTCGGCTTTTACATTGTCCGTGCATTCTTTGCTCTCTTTTATAAGCTTCTGCTCTTTCTCCTCTTCCTCCCTTTTTCTGATTCTATAAGCAATCTGCAGCTCCTCTAATTCTTTCTTTGCGTCTGTCATAGCATCAGCTGCCATTTTTCGCCACCGCTCTTCTCCAGGATGGAAATCCTCCCCAAACAGACGACTTCCCTCCTGTTTTAAACTTCCTAAAACTTCTTTATATTTCTGTGTACTGTACTGAAATAAATTTTGTTCCTGCTCCCTTGCTTTTTCTGCATCGTCTCTCTCACGCTTTGCTTTCCTTACCATCTGCTGATCCGGTGCATTTGCAGATGCACTAGCTTTTTTAGGATGACTTCTGCTTCCACATACCGGACAAGGACTTCCCTCTTTTAAATTCCCTGCAAGTATGCCTGCCTGCTCCCGAAAAAAAGCTTCATACATTTCCTCATAAATCTCCACCTTTTTCTGATATAAGCCATTTGCCTTCTTCCATTTTTCTGCGTGAAACCGATTTTCTTTAAGCGCTTTAATTGTATTTTCCCAAATTCCTTTAAGGCCTTCCAATTCCGAAAGACGCTGTTTCTTCTTTTTCTCTTCCTCAGAAAAATGATTTTTTTCTTTCTCAACACTGCTTAAAAATGCCTGAAGCTCTTTCTCTTTTTCTTTCTCTTTTTTTTCCAGCTTCTCCACATTTTCTTTTAATCTTTTTTCTTCCGGAAGATTTTCTGATAACCATTTTCTGTGATTTTGGATTCTTTCCTGCACATCTTGAATTCCTTTTGCAAGTTCAAGTTTCCGCTGCGTTTCCTCTTGTATTTTTCTTATTTTTTCAAGTTCAGAAAATGCCTGTTCTTCTTTTTTCTTATTTTCTGCTTTCAGTTTTGATAGAAGAAAAAGAACCTCATCTGTTTTTTCTTTTTGTATATTTTCTTTTAATTCCCTGCCATCTTCCCAATCATCCGGGATTACGATTCGACTCATCTGTTCTTTTACAGCCTGTTCTTTTTCTTTTAAAGAAATATATCCGTCCTTTTCTCTGCGCCTTATTTCTTCCTGAAATCTACCGTATATACCTGTATCAAAAATCCTAGAAAAAATTTCTTTTCTCTCCTCTGACTTTGCATGAAGCAGCTTTAAAAAATCTCCCTGCGCAATCATTGCCACCTGCATAAACTGCCGTGCATCAAGTCCGATAATTTCCTGAATTTTTTCATTTGTATCTTTTTTATTTCCCCGAAAAGAACTTCCATCCGGAAAGAAAAATTCCACCCCTGATTTTTCCTGTGTCTTCTTATAATTTCCGTCTTTATCTTTTCTCAAACTCACTCTTTCATAATCAGGATTTCTCACAATCCGATACTCTTCCCCTTTACACGAAAAAGTAAAATCTACAAAAGTAGGTGTACGAAGATCGGCATAGGCACTTCGCATCATATTTCCATCACGAACCCCACCGCTTGTCCTGTCATAGAGCGCATATACGATCCCGTCAAAAATCGTGGTCTTTCCGGCACCTGTGTCTCCTGTTACAAGAAAAATCCCCTGTTCCATTCCACTAAAATCAAGCGTTTCTTTGCCAGCATAAGAACCAAAAGCAGACATGGTCAAACGAATTGGCTTCATAGACTTTCCTCCTGTACCTGTTCTAAGATTTCTTTTACAATTCCTTGTTCCTTCTCCGTCATGGAAATTCCATGAATTTCCTCATAAAACTGCTTAAAAAGGCTATACGGATCTGAAATTCTAAATTCTCCGGATAATCCGGATAATTCTCTTTCTGTTCTTGTATTTTCAACTTTCAGTTCCAAAATATTAGGAAACACCTTTTCCAGGCGTTCTCGCGGCTGATAAGGCATCTTTTCATCTGTAAGGGTAAGACTTACATAATCGTCTGTTCCAAGCTCCATCAATTCCTCAAATTTCCCCTTGTATTGCTGCACATCACGAAGAGGATGTAGTGGAAGTTCTTTTATTTCCGGTTTTTCTCCTTTTTTCCCAAGCGTAACTACTGTGAGACTTTTTTTATCTCTGCTTTCTCCCGCTGAATATTTAAGGGGCGTTCCACAATATCGAAAACGGTCTTCTCCCACTTTCTGCGCTTTATGAATATGTCCCATTGCTCCATAATCAAAGTCCATGATAGCAGAAATATCTACATTCCCTGCTCCGCCTACATAAACGGTCTCAGAATCACTTCTGGAAGGTTCATGCCCTGCCGCTGTAAAAAACTGATGTGAAATCAGAACATTTCGAATCTCTTTGTCTATTTGTTCTCTTTTTATAAGCTTTTTCACTGCTTCTGTATAAGATAATGTTTCTTCCTCCGGAAACACCCCTCTCACATATGCAGGTTTTAAAAACGGCAACAACCAGAAGCACACGTCTCCAAATTCATCTTCACATGTTACTTTTTTAATATGATCCGTTTCTTTTACCGGAGGAAGACCAGCTATATACAAATCTCCTTTTTCTAAAAAGGAACTTGCAAACTCAAGTCTTTCCGGAGAATCATGGTTTCCACTAATAACCAGAATCTTTATTGAAAGTTCTGACAAATCGCTTACAAATTCATCAAAAACAGCCACCGCCTCTGCAGACGGAACGCTTTTATCATAAACATCCCCTGCAATGACAATGGCCGCAGGTTTTTCTTCTTTTGCATATTGCACTATCTCTTTTAAAACAGCTCTTTGTTCTTCCCTCATAGAATAAAAATGAAGCTGCTTTCCAATATGTAAATCTGATAAATGAAAAAACTTCATACTTCCTCCTTATTCTGCTATGGCAGGAACCGCTCCTGGCTCCTGCCATATTTTTTAATAAAGATTCTTTACTTTAAATTCTCTTTCCGCTTCTCTTCGCTGATCTTTTTTTGCAATATCCTGACGTTTATCATAAAGTTTCTTTCCTCTTGCCATACCAATTTCCACTTTTACGAGGCTATCTTTAAAATAAACTTTCAACGGTACAAGCGTCAAACCTTTTTCTTTTAATTTTGCTTCAATTTTATTGATTTCATATCTGTGCAGCAGCAGTTTTCTTACTCTGAGGGGATCTTTATTAAAAATATTCCCTTTTTCGTAAGGGCTTATATTCATTCCGTAAATATAAACCTCTCCTCTCTCCACGCGCACAAACCCTTCTTTAATGCTGCATTTTCCCATACGAAGAGATTTCACTTCCGTCCCTGCCAGAGCGATCCCTGCCTCATACGTTTCTTCTATAAAATAATCATGAAATGCTTTCTTGTTATTGGCGATCAGCTTACTTCCTTTTTGTTTTGCCATAATATCCTCCCTGCTTACGTTAACTCTGCTCCTCTGCCAGAACGAAATCTATCGTCTTCATCATTTTATCTGCATCCGCCACACGGACTCGTACTTTCTGTCCCAGACGGTATACCTTCTTTGTAAGATCTCCGCGCAGTTCGTATGCTTCCTGATCAAATGTATAATAATCATCTCTCAGAGTATTAACATGAACCAATCCTTCCACAGTATTTGGAAGTTCTACATACATTCCCCATCCGGTCACACCGGAAATAATCCCCTCAAACTCTTCTCCAATATGATAAGACATATATTCTGCTTTTTTAAGCTTATCTGATTCCCGTTCCGCCTCTTCTGCTCTTCTTTCACATATACTGGACTGACGCGCTACTTCTTCCAAAATCTGTTGATAATGTTCTTTGCGTCCCTCCCTTTGTAAACGGCCTCTTAAATTATCTTTAATAATACGGTGAATCTGCAGATCCGGATACCTTCGAATAGGAGATGTAAAATGACAGTAATACTTTGCGGCAAGCCCAAAGTGTCCACTGCATTCTGTCGTATATTTTGCCTGTTTCATAGTCCGAAGTGTTAATCTTGAAATCTGTGCCTCATTTGGCAGCCCTTCTATGGATTCCAAAATTTCCTGTACTTCTTTTGGAGAAATTTCTTCCTTTTCTTTTCGTACCGAAATCCCCTGATTATGAAGCAGCATTAAAAGACTTTCCACTTTCTCCGGATCTGGATTTTCATGAGTTCTGTATACAAAAGGAAGCTCCTCTTTACAATATTCCTTTGCTACCGTCTCGTTTGCCATAAGCATAAAATCTTCAATTATCTTCGTAGCCGCATTTGATTCATATGGCTGAATATCAATTGCTTTTCCTGCATCATTTAAAATAATCTTACTTTCAGGAAACTCAAAATCAATAGATCCTCTGTGATGTCGGCTTTTACGAATAATATCTGAAAGTTCCTTCATCTGGAAAAACATGGGTACAAATTCCCGATATCTTCTTTCTGCCTCTTCGTCTGTTTTTTCCAGAATATTTTTGACTGTTGTGTAAGTCATACGTCTATCTACACGAATTACCGTTTCTGCGATTTTATGAGAAACCAACTTTCCATTTTTATCAATGTCCATCAGGCAGCTAAGTGCCAGACGATCTTCTCCCTGATTCAGAGAACAAATGCCATTGGAAAGTTCTACCGGCAACATCGGGATCACACGATCGGCAAGATACACGCTGGTTCCGCGTTTTTGCGCTTCTTTATCTAACGCACTGGCTCCCTGCACATAATTGCTTACATCTGCAATATGAACGCCAAGATGGTATATTTCTCCTTCCTTTTCAAGAGAAACCGCATCGTCCAGATCTTTTGCATCTTCCCCGTCAATGGTGACCATATTCACGTTTCTCAGATCCAGTCTTCCATTTAAATCTGCCTCCAAAACATGGTCCGGCACACGAAGCGCCTGTCTCTTTACACGTTCCGGAAATTCATCAGGAATTCCAAAACTTTTCACAACTGCAAGAATATCTGTTCCCGGAACACGAATATTTCCTAAAACTTCTGTTATTCTTCCTTCCGGACTTTTATTTTTAGATCCGTAATCTGTAATTTCCGCAACTACTTTATCTCCATCTCGGACACCTTTAGAATCTTTTTTTGAAATAAATACATCTTTAGAAAACTTGGGATTATCACAGATCACAAATCCATAATCCCGATTGCACTGATACGTACCCACGATCTGCGGCATTCCTCTTTCCAGCACTTTAATTACAATTCCTTCTTTTCTTTTTCCTTCTTTGTGGGTATCCTTTATGATAATCTTAACTTTATCCTGATGCAGTGCAGTACCTGTATTTTCTTCCGGAATAAAAATATCCTCTTCTTCTCCCGGAATTTCCACAAAACCAAATCCTTTGGAATGTCCGATAAAAACACCTTCTTTTTCTTCACCTTTTGCATAAGAAGGCTGTTTTTTTTCTTTTATTTCTCTTCTGCCAGTAGTTTTCTTTCCTTTTCCGGATGCTTTTGAATATTTTCCTTTTTGATCTACAACTACTTTTCCCTCTTCCATTAAACATTCCAGAACTTCATAAAGCTCTTTCTTTTCACTTTTATTTAACCGAAGCAGAGATGCAATTTCCCGAAAACGCATTGGCTTATATACAGGATCTCTCAAAAGTTCTATAATAAATTTTTTCTTTTTATCCAGTTCTTTTTTTTTCAATTTTTCTCCTTTTTATAAAAGAAACACCCTTGTCAGCCAACAAGAGTGTTTTCATTTTGATTCCTAGAAATTCATGTTTAAAATGATTGACAGTACAAAAAACAAAATAGCCATGATCTTTGTAGCTTTTACAAGACCACCTTCCATAGAACGACCTTTGTTCCGACCCCAGTAAGAATCTGCTGCTCCGGCAATTGCACCAAGTCCCTGTGATTTTCCTTCCTGAAGTAAAACAACAACAGTCATAGCAATACAATTTATTACAAAAATAACTGTCAAAACAATCTTTAAAATTTCCACGCTGCTACACCTCCTAATCAACTAGAGAATATTTTACCATAGCACGTCATGGATTTCAACTGTTTTCGCAGTATTTGCACTCCGTTTTTACAAGTTAAAACAAGGGCCTGTCTCCTTTATTTTCTCAAAAGGATCTTCATATACAGCAAGTTCACCCAGATACTCTTCTATCCGCAAAAGCTGATTATACTTGGCATTACGGTCAGAACGACACGGAGCCCCTGTTTTAATCTGACCGGCTCCTGTTGCCACGGCCAGATCAGCAATAAACGAATCCTCTGTTTCCCCCGATCTATGAGAAATCACTGCTTTATATCCGGATTTTTGCGCCATTTCTACTGCATCCAGAGCTTCTGTAACTGTACCTATCTGATTCAATTTAATTAAAACAGCATTTGCAGCCTGCAGCTTTATTCCACACCGCAGTCGTTTAATATTTGTCACAAACAGATCGTCTCCCACAAGCTGTACTTTATTTCCAAGGCGTTGTGTCATTTCCATCCAACCTTCCCAGTCATCTTCATGAAGTCCGTCTTCTATAGACACAATAGGAAATTCTTCTATCAGCTTTTCATAATAAGCTATCATTTCTTTCCCATCCCGAAGAACTTCCTCTCCCTTCATTTCACTTTCTCCTGGAAAACAGTAAACACCTCGTTCTTCATCGTACAATTCACTGGCTGCAGCATCAATAGAAATCGCAATATCCACACCAGGCTCATATCCCGCTCTTTTTACAGCTTCTGTAATCAATACCAAAACATCCCGGGTATCTGCCAGATCCGGCGCAAACCCTCCTTCATCTCCAACACCGGTTGCAAGTTTATTCTGTTTTAAAATAATTTTTAAAAACTGATAAATTTCAACACACATTTGAATTCCGTCTGTAAAAGAAGCTGCACCAACAGGCATAATCATAAATTCCTGTAAATCCACAGTATTATCTGCGTGTTTTCCTCCATTTAAAATATTCATCATAGGAACCGGCATTCTATTTGTATGACAGCCTCCGATATACTGATACAACGGAATACGAAGCGCCTGCGCCGCAGCTCTTGCTACTGCCATAGAAACGCCAAGGGTTGCATTTGCCCCAAGATTCCCTTTGTTATCTGTACCATCTGTCTCGATTAAAAGAGAATCTATATATGACTGATTTAAGGCATTTTCTCCTAAAATCACCTCTGCCAGCTTGTGATTCACATTGCTTACCGCTTTTTCTACGCTTAATCCAAGATACTTTTTCTTTTCGCCGTCCCTAAGTTCCACTGCTTCAAATTTCCCTGTAGATGCACCGGATGGTACCATTGCCCTTCCCATATATCCATTTATCCCTACGATCCCTTCTCCTACTGTAACCTCTACTTCTATGGTAGGATTTCCTCTGGAGTCCAGAACTTGTCTTGCATGAACCTTTCGAATTGGAAGATAACGTAACATTTTCTTACCTCCTGCAACAAATTTATAAAACTATTTTTTCCGAAATCCATTATTCTATACTCTAATTTTATCTGTAATTATTTTCAGAATTTTATATGTATTAGCACCATTTTTCTTTCTCTATATTTTTTTATATTTTATTTTCAATATTTTACTTGACATTTTCTTTTTTATCTGTTATAGTTTAACCATAAACAAAAGGGATTAGAAAATAACAAAAAACAAAATAAAAAGGAGTGAGTCCACCGAAAACATAATTTTTTCTTTATAATTTAAGAAAGGAAGGTACAGACCACCAGAAACGTGATATTTTCTTTATTTTCAAATTAAACAAGGAGGTACAGTCCCCCAAGAACGTAAATCTCAATTCCAGATGTTTTTAAAATTCAAGAAAGGAAGGTATCGTCCATTGGACAAAGAACATTAAAAGAGCCACCAGTTAAAATCGAACTGATGGCTCTTCTTATGTTTTATAAAACATACAAATAAAACCCGTTTTCGTTATTTTACTGAAACGAAAACGGGTCTATTTTCTGCTTGGACAATTATTTTCTGTTTAGAAAATTATTTATAATTTACAATTTTTCCGAACTCTTCTTTCAGAGAAGCACCGCCTACAAGACCGCCATCAATGTCGTTCTGTGCAAATAATTCAGGTGCTGTTCCTGCATTTACAGATCCGCCATACTGAATACGGATTGCTTCTGCTGTTGCTTCATCATAAACTTCAGCGATGCAAGCACGAATTCCTGCGCAAACTTCCTGAGCCTGCTCAGTTGTAGCAGTTTTACCTGTTCCAATAGCCCAGATTGGTTCATATGCGATAACAGCTGTTTTAGCCTGATCTGCTGTTACACCCTGGAAACCAATTTTAACCTGCTGACGAATGAAATCCATTGTTACGCCCTGCTCTCTCTGTGTAAGAGTTTCACCGCAGCACATAATCGGAGTAATTCCATGTTCGAATGCTTTCAGCATTTTTTTGTTTACTGTTTCATCTGTTTCAGCAAAGTATTCTCTTCTTTCAGAATGTCCCAAAACAACATATTTTACGCCTGCATCTGTAAGCATGTTTGGAGAAATTTCGCCTGTATATGCACCTTTTTCTTCAAAATACATATTCTCAGCACCGATCTGGATATTGCTTCCTTTTGCAGCTTCTACAGCCGGAATGATATCGATTGCCGGTACACAAAATACAACGTCAACTTCTTCATTTGCTACAAGTGGTTTTAATGTTTCTACTAATTTTACTGCTTCGCTTGGTGTCATGTTCATTTTCCAGTTACCAGCGATAATTTTCTTTCTTGCCATGATTCTATTCTCCTCTACGTTTATCCAACAAAATATTTTATTTGTCGTTTGCTGCTGCCACACCCGGAAGTTCTTTTCCTTCCAGGAATTCAAGAGATGCGCCGCCGCCTGTAGAAATATGTGTCATCTTGTCGCCATATCCCAGGATATTAACTGCTGCTGCAGAATCTCCGCCGCCGATAATAGTAGTTGCATCTGTTTCTGCAAGGGCTTTTGCAACTGCTTCTGTACCATGTGCGAAATTAGGCATTTCAAAGCATCCCATCGGTCCGTTCCAAACAACTGTTTTAGCATCTTTTACAGCATCTGCAAAGATTTTTTCTGTTTCCGGTCCGATATCCATTCCTTCCCAGCCATCCGGGATTTCACCACGTTTTACGATCTGGATATTGCAATCGTTAGAGAATGCATCTCCAATTCTGTTATCTACAGGAATCAGCAGTTTTACACCTTTTTCTTCTGCTTTTTTCATCATATCCAGTGCGTAGTCAAGGTAATCATCTTCACAGAGAGATACACCAATCTTGCCACCCATAGCTTTTGTAAATGTATATGCCATACCGCCGCCAATGATCAGAACATCAACTTTGTCAAGAAGGTTATTGATTACAGAAATCTTGCTGGATACTTTTGCACCACCCAGAATTGCAACAAACGGTCTTTCCGGATTATTTACTGCATTGCCAAGGAAATCAATTTCTTTCTGCATAAGATAGCCAACAACTGCTGTGTCTACAAATTCTGTAACACCAACATTGGAGCAGTGTGCTCTATGTGCAGTACCAAATGCATCGTTTACAAATACATCACAAAGAGAAGCCAGTTCTTTGCTGAACGCTTCACCGTTCTTTGTTTCTTCTGCACGGTAACGTGTATTTTCAAGAAGTACAACTTCTCCATCTTTCATTGCTTCTACAGCTGCTTTTGCATTCGGTCCTACAACTTCCGGATCTGCAGCAAATTTCACTTCCTGTCCCAGTAATTCAGAAAGACGAACTGCAACTGGAGCAAGTGACATTTCCGGAAGAGGCTGTCCCTTCGGTTTACCCAGATGAGAGCAGAGAATTACTTTTCCGCCATCTGCGATTAATTTTTTAATTGTAGGAAGAGCTGCTACAAGACGGTTTTCGTCTGTAATTTTACCATCCTGAAGAGGTACATTAAAGTCACATCTTACAAGGACTTTTTTACCTTTTACATTAATATCATCAACAGATTTTTTATTCAGCATAATTATTTCCTCCTTATTTTATGAATATAGAAAAAGAGTCCGGCCCACAGCAGACCGGACCCTTCACTGAGTCTATTCTTCTACAAAATATGCCAAAATTAAGCGTTCAGCAGTTTGCCAAAGTGTTTGATTGTACGAACCATCTGGCTTGTGTAGGAGTTTTCATTGTCATACCAGGAAACAACCTGTACTTCTGTTGTGCCATTCTCTAATGGAAGAACCATTGTCTGAGTAGCATCGAACAGAGAACCGAATCTCATGCCTACGATATCGCTGGAAACGATTTCATCTTCGTTGTATCCGAAGGATTCGTTAGAAGCTGCTTTCATAGCTGCGTTAACCTGTTCTTTTGTTACGTTTCCTTCAACAACTGCTGTTAAGATAGTTGTTGAACCAGTTGGGGTTGGAACACGCTGTGCAGAACCGATTAATTTGCCGTTCAGTTCCGGAATAACAAGACCGATTGCTTTTGCAGCACCTGTGCTGTTTGGAACGATATTTACTGCAGCTGCACGGGATCTTCTTAAATCACCTTTTCTCTGTGGTCCGTCAAGTGTCATCTGATCGCCTGTGTAAGCGTGGATTGTGCACATGATACCAGATTTGATAGCTGCCAGATCATTTAATGCTTTTGCCATTGGAGCTAAGCAGTTTGTAGTACAAGAAGCAGCAGAGATGATGTGATCATCAGCTGTTAATGTTTCATGGTTTACATTGTAAACGATTGTTTTCAGATCATTTCCAGCCGGAGCGGAGATGATAACGTGTTTTGCACCAGCATCGATATGAGCCTGTGCTTTATCTTTGGAGGTGTAGAATCCAGTACATTCCAGAACTACATCTACGCCGATTTCTCCCCAAGGAAGTTCTGCAGCGTTAGCTTTTGCATAAATTTTGATTTCTTTTCCGTCTACTGTGATAGAATCTTCGCTAGCGGAAACTTTGTCGCACAGAGCATATCTACCCTGAGTAGAATCATATTTTAATAAGTGAGCCAGCACTGCTGGAGATGTTAAGTCATTGATTGCTACGATTTCAAATCCTTCTGCTCCGAACATCTGACGGAAAGCAAGACGACCAATACGTCCAAAACCATTGATTGCAACTTTTACTGCCATGATAAATTCCTCCTATGAATTAAATGGTAATTAGAACGCTTCTTTGTTAAAGAAACGTCAACCTATGTTGTATTGTACCGAATCCTAAACAAAAATTCAAGACTATTTTATAAAAAATCTCACAAAAATGTTATAATGTGGAAAAACGTCTCTTTACAAAATGGTTAAGGATCCCTCCTCCCACAATAATGATCAGCGCGATCGCCACTACTTTTCTTGCTGCTTCCTGTGGAATTTCTCCTTTTGCACCAATAGAATCTCTGTAAAAAGTAAAAGCATAAATAATCTCATGTGGTTCCCCCATTGCCGTTGTGTCTGCAATATGATGCAAAGTTTTGTCCATTGCAGAAACCGGGATGGTAAATACAGAATTTCCTCCATCTTTATTTTCATTCAGATATTTTTTCTTACCCACTATCATATAATCGTAATTCGGGCTGCTCCACTGGATTCTGGCATAAGCTTTCCCATCTTTTACAACAAACAATGTAGGGGAAACAACACTTGCCTTACCGCTTCCTCCAACGCAGTCTACGGCAATGGAATACTCTCCATCTTCCATATCCACCGCCATTGGTTCCGCTTCTTTCTCAACCTCTGCACGTTCTTCTCTTTCTTTATCATATAGATTAAGGGCATCTTCAATTTTCTTATAATCCGGAAGTTCCACGTCTAATGCTTCTTTCGGAAGAGATGACGCCTCAAATAGAACTCTGTTTGTTTTCCATTGTTGCTTTTGTAAGTCAAAAAAAGAACAGGTTATTTCTTTATCCAATGCTGAAACCGGGATTTCATAAACACTATCTGCATCTTCTGTGCTCCTGCTTTTTACTGTCACTGTTTTGTTCTCATTCTCTTTCCCTTCTTCTGCCTGTTGTGCATCTCCTAAGTATAAATAAGGATATTTTTCACCATCTTCTTTTTTTACGGAAATAAACGCTTCCATTTCTCCGTCCTTTACAAATAATTTAGAATCTATTATCTCCAAAAACGAAGTTTCTGATCTTACACTTACAGGATATTCCCCATCGTTTACATCGACCCCATATATCGGCAGCATTCCATACTTTGTAAGCGTATCCGCCTTTATCTGCTTCGGCACGCACAAGAAAAGCATTATAAAAGCCGCAACCACAAAAAAGACTCCTCTATATTTTTTCATCTTCCCTTTTTCCTCTTTTCTTCCTTTTTTACCGTAATCAGTAAATTTGACATATTATTTTATCATATCCCTTGAACCATTGCAAACTACCACAGGCAATAGTATAATGAAAAACGTTACTAAAAAATATTATGGGAGATTATATTATGAATGGAATTTTATATGGAATTGGTGTGGGACCTGGTGATCCGGAACTTATGACTTTAAAGGCTGTACGTATTATTAAAGAAAACGATATCATTGCAGTTCCAGGAGCAGCCGTTAAAGATACTGTCGCTTACAAAATTGCGGTTCAGGCTGTACCGGAACTTGCTGAAAAAACACTTCTGCCTATCTACATGCCTATGACACACGACAAAAAAATCATGGAGGAAAATCATGAAAAGGGAGCCTGTTCTATTGAATCTTATTTAAAACAGGGGCTGAATGTTGTTTTCCTCACACTGGGCGATCCTACTATCTACTCCACTTTTTCTTATCTTCAGAAAAAAGTAGAAGCCCATGGGTTTCAGACAGCACTGGTAAGCGGAATTACGTCTTTTTGTGCTACGGCTGCAAGAATGAATATGCCTCTGGTAGAATGGAATGAACAGCTCCATGTTCTGCCAGCTGTACATAAACTGGATAGTTCCCTGGATCAGGATGGCACTTATGTACTTATGAAATCCGGCAAAAAAATGAATCAGGTAAAATCTATCCTGGAAGAAAGCAAGCGGGATGTTGTAATGGTTGAAAATTGTGGTATGGAAAACGAGCGCATTTTTTACAGCATACCGGAAATTCCCGATAACGCAGGATACTATTCTCTGATTATTGCAAAAGAACAGGATTCACAGATATGATTCAGTTAAAAAATCTTACAAAAAAATTCGGAGATTTTACAGCAGTAGACTCTCTGAATCTCCAAATTGAAAAAGGAGAATTTTTTGGGCTTCTTGGACCTAACGGAGCCGGAAAGACAACTACCATTAGTCTTTTATCCACTCTTCTTCTGCCTACATCCGGTGAGATTTTCATCGATCAGCAACTTTTAAACCGAAATCGCCCTGATATAAAACAAAAACTCAGTGTTATTACACAAGAATATTCCATGCGTCAGGATATGAACATGGATGAAATTATGGAATATCAGGGAAGACTATACTTTATGCCACGCAAACAAATTCGGGAACGTACAGAAGAACTTCTGGAATTTTGCGGTCTTATTGATTTTCGAAAAAGAAGTGTTCGCAAACTGTCTGGTGGAATGAAACGAAAATTAATGGTATGCAGAGCGCTTCTTACAGAACCGGAAATTCTTCTTCTTGATGAACCTACTGCAGGCATGGATCCCATTTCTCGTCGTCAGATGTGGAATCTCCTTCGCCAGCTGAATGAGCAAAATATGACTATCCTCCTTACAACTCACTACATTGAAGAAGCACAGTCTCTTTGTAATCGTGTTGCACTTATGGATAAGGGAAAACTGGAAGAAGTAAACACTCCTTCCGGATTTATTCAAAACCTGGGAGAATTTGCTGTGGATGAGATAAGCCCGGAAGGTATAACAAGTCATTATTTTCAAAACAGATCACAGGCGATAGAATTTCTTTCCCATATACAGGATCATAAATCCGCAATGCGAAATACCACATTGGAAGATGTCTTTGTTGAACGGGTAGGAAAACATCTGTCTCCAAAATAAAATAAATAAAAGGATAAAAAAATGGGAATTATTACAATTTTGTGGGAAAAATGGACAGAATTTAAAAGAGATTTTTATAAGATCACATTGGCTGCAATGATTGCTCCCCTTATGTATCTTATTGTTTTTGGGATGGGAATCCAAACAATGTCACACGGCGAACCATATCTGAACTTTCTTATTCCCGGTGTCGTTGCCTTGACTACAATGAACGGAAGCTTTAATGCCATTGCACAAAACTTAAACGTCCAGAGGCTTTATGAGAAAGCCTTCGATCAGGTTATGATTTCTCCTACTCCTCTATGGCAATTTATAATCGGTCAAATTTTAGGCGGAAGCCTTCGGGGGTTATATGCCGGCAGTATTATCCTGATCCTGTCCCTGCCGATTCGAACCGGACTGATCTTCAATGGTTACTCTTTTTTTGTTATGTTTTTAAATGGCGCTGTATTTTCTGCAATTGGTGTTACCGTTTCTTTTCTTGCCAAAAACCATGCAGATGTCCCCAGGTTTTCCAATTACATTATTATGCCCATGGCATACCTGTGCAACACATTTTTTTCTACAGATAAGATGCCTGCAGGAATTCAACAGATTGTTTCCGCACTTCCCCTGTCTCAGACAAGCGGAATCATCCGCACTGTCTCAGCAGGAGGAAGCGTGAACTTTAAAGGGATTTTTATTTTGCTTTGCTATCTGATTATATTTACTTCTATTTCTTTTTGGTTTATTTATAAAAAGAAAAACTTATAGTATTCTTTATTTTACAAACCGCTCAAGAAACAATGCCAGACGTCCTTTCACCTCTCCATCCAGAGATCGGCTGTAAATTTTTCGTATCCACTCTGTAATGACTTCTATAAGAATTGGAGAAAACGTCATTAAAAGAAATACAAGAATAATCATTCCAAATTCCAAAGAACCAAGGGCAAGAAGTTTTTGCAGTACAACAGCCGCTAAAAAGAAAATACACTGCATACTGTAAATGATTACTTTCCTGTAGCGATTTAATGGGGCATATACGGTTTTTAACGCAGCCATATAATTCCACCCTGTAACAAGAACACAGGCTGTATTTAACATGGCATTTGAATCGTATGCCTCCTTGCAAACAAGCATAATACTAAATACACACCCTGTAATGGTTACTGCTGCAGGAAAGGCATTCATAAATACATGGCGAAGAAATGTATGATCTATTTTTTCATAATTATTTTCCTGAGCCAGAAGAAAAGTAGGAATCCCTACCGCACAGGCACTGATCAGCGACATCTGAATAGGCTCAAATGGATATGCCTCTCCAAAGAAAATCGTAATCAGGGAAAGCATTACAGAAAATATTGTTTTGATCAAAAACATGGAAGCTGCGGTACGAATGTTATTTACAACACGCCGTCCCTGATTCACGATGTGCGGCATTGCTGCAAAATTAGAATCCAAAAGAACTACATTTGCAATGTTTTTCGCAGCATCACTTCCCTCAGCCATAGCAATGCTGCAATCTGCCTCTTTTAATGCCAAAACATCATTTACACCATCTCCTGTCATGGCAACGGTATGTCCCTGTTGTTTTAAAGCCAGCACCATGGCTTTTTTTTGTTGGGGAGTTACACGTCCAAATACATTATATTGGGCAACTGCTGCATCCATTTCTTCTTGTGTTGTAATCGTGGTCGCATCTACGTATTTCTCTGCATTTTCCAATCCGGCTCTTTTTGCAATAGAAGAAACGGTTACAGGATCATCTCCTGAAATCACTTTTAGATCAACACCCTGTCCATAAAAAAACTGAAGGGTATCCGGCGCCTCTTCTCGGATAACATCTGTTAAAATAAGAAGTGCTTCCGGAACAAGGTCCCTAGGCAACTCCGTCCCTGTACCTTCGTTCACACTATGCGCTAGCACAAGAACTCTGAAGCCTTTTTTTCCATATTCTTCACACCGTTCCACAAGCGCTTCATTTCCTTCCGGAAAAAGAAACTGTGCAGCTCCAATAAGATATGTTCCAACACCTTCAAAAGATGCACCGCTATACTTTCTATCAGAAGAAAAGGGAACGACATTGGATACCTTCATATCGTCACATACAGGGAAGCGCTTTCGAAGGGCATCTGCTGTTGCATTCTGGTCTTTTAAAACAGACATGAGATTCCCCATAACACGTGCTGTTTCAACCATAAAAGTGCCTTCTTCTTTTTCTTCTTTTACAGAACCTTCCTCTTCTTCCTCTTCTTCTTTTTCAGGAGTCTCCTCCTCTTCCAGAATCACTTCCGCCAGTTCTGCTTCTCTCCAGTTGGGATCGTATTCTTCTATTTCTTCTACACACATTGTCCCTTCTGTTATGGTTCCTGTCTTATCCAGACACAAAGTATCCACCCGCGCAAGCGTTTCAATACAATATAATTCCTGCACCAGCGTTTTTTTTCTGGCAAGTGTAAGAGCTCCCAACGTAAGAGCTACACTTGTAAGAAGAACAAGACCTTCCGGAATCATTCCCAAAACAGCTGCCACTGTACTTACAACAGAATCTTTTACATTATCTCCTACAATATAAAACTGTTTGTAAAAAAGCAGCAGGCCAAGAGGTACAATAATCATACTGATTACTTTCAAAATTGCATTCAATGAATTTCTAAGTTCTGAATGATGTCTTTTAAATTCTTTAGCCTCACTTGTAATCTGCGAAGCATAGTTATCTTTTCCTACATGTATGATCTGACAACATGCTTCCCCGGCTGTAACAAAACTTCCTGAAAAAAGCTCGTCATCTTGATTTTTTGTCAGGTTGTCCGCTTCTCCTGTAAGAAGAGACTCATTTACTTCCAGACTCCCCTCCAAAATTTTACAGTCCGCCGGAATCTGATCTCCTGTTTTCAAGTATATTAAATCATCCAAAACCAACTTGTCTGTAGAAATACTCCATTTTTTTCCTTCCCGAAGGACAACTGCTTTTGTTTCGGTCAGGATTGCAAGCTTATCAATTGTTTTTTTTGCTCTTACTTCCTGTATAATCCCAATCACAGTATTAATAATGATGATTCCTACAAACATGGAATTTTTATAAGAACCGACCAACAGCACAAGAACCAAAAGTACAAGATTTAAAAAGTTAAAAAATGTTAATGTATTTTCCTTTACGATCTGCTTATAGGTTCTGGTATTGGGATTCTCGTTAAAATTTACTTTTCCTTCTTCAATTCTTTCCTGTACCTGTTCGTTGGTAAGTCCTGTCATTTTCTCCTCCTGCAACGCATTTAGGGCAGATGTCCATACATCCGCCCAATTTTATAACCGTACTTCTTTTTCTTATTTCCGCACCGGTCCGTCAATCATACCGCCGCCAGCAACGTAATCTCCCTGATAAAAGACAACTGCCTGTCCTGGGGTGATTGCCCGCTGAGCATCTTGAAACTCTATAAGCAGAGAATCCCCTTCTACTGCCTTTATAACTGCCGGTGCACCTTTATGGTTATAGCGGATTTTGGCAAAAACTTCCATACCGCTTTTAAATTCCGGAACAGACATTGCATTTACACAGCTGCAACGAAGTGCTTTGGCAAATACATCTTCATTTTCTCCAATTACAACTTCATTTGTTTCCGGTCTTATTTCTGTTACAAATACCGGGTGTCCCATAGCCAGATTTAATCCTTTTCTCTGACCAACTGTGTAATGGATGATTCCCTGATGCTGTCCCAGAATATCCCCTTCTGCATTCACATAATTTCCTTTTACTGATTTTATGCCTGTGTTTCTCTCAATATATCCCGCATAATCTTTATCCGGAATAAAACAGATTTCCATACTGTCAGGTTTTTCTGCCACCGGCAGTCCAATCCTTCCTGCAATTTCTCTAATCTGTTCTTTTGTATAAGCTCCAAGAGGCATAATCGTATGAGAAAGCTGTTCTTGTGTAAGTCCGTACAATGCATATGTCTGATCTTTTGAAGCGGTAACGGAGCATCGAAGGGCGTATCTGCCATTCGGCAGCTGCTCTACCTGAGCATAGTGACCGGTAGCAATATATTCTGCTCCCAGTTTCTGCCCCTGCTCCATCATTGCCTTCCACTTAATATAACGATTGCAAACCACACAAGGATTCGGAGTTCTTCCAGAAAAATATTCTTTTACAAAATAATCTATGACACGCTCCTTAAATGGAGAACAAAAATCTACTACATGATGTGGAATCCCCAGATAATCTGCAACTCTTGCCGCATCTCCCGCAATTTTTTCCCCGGTCTCCGGACAGACATTGTCTTCCCGGAAATTTACCATAGTGACACCAATCACGTCATATCCCTGTTCTTTCAGAAGATAAGCAGTCACCGATGAGTCTACTCCTCCTGATAAGCCTACGATTATTTTTTTCTTATCCATCAATACTCTTCCTCGTTCTCTTCTTCATCCTCATGGATATCGGATTTCGGTTTGGAAAGACCTTCAATTACAATATGATGCTTTTCCGCATAATCCCAAAGTGCAGCATGAATTGCTTCTTCTGCTAAAAGTGAGCAATGCACTTTTACTGGCGGAAGCCCGTCAAGTGCTTCCATAACTGCCTTGTTTGTTATGGTCAAAGCCTCCTCTATTGTTTTTCCTTTCACAAGTTCCGTTGCCATACTGCTTGTAGCAACAGCAGCTCCACAGCCAAATGTTTTAAATTTACAGTCTTTGATAATTTTTGTCTCATCATCTATATCCAAGAAAATTCTCATGATATCGCCACATTTAGCATTTCCAACTGTACCTACACCGCTTGCATTTTCAATTTCTCCAACATTACGCGGATTCTGAAAATGATCCATTACTTTTTCACTATACATCTTTTTTTCCTCCTGACAAGTACTTTTATAATTATTTCTGTTTTTTAATAAAATCTTCATATAATGGGGACATATTTCGAAGATTCTGTACAATTTCTTTTAATTTTTCTACTGTGAAATCAATATCTTCTTTTGTTGTTTCCTCACTTAATGTCATTCTTAAAGAACCGTGAGCGATTTCATGAGGAAGACCTATTGCAAGCAGTACATGGGAAGGATCCAAAGACCCCGATGTACATGCTGAACCGCTGGATGCACAAATTCCATAATTATCCAGCATCAAAAGTAAGGATTCACCTTCGATAAACTGAAAACTTACATTAACATTATTAGGAAGACGTTTCACTCTGTCACCATTTACTTTTACATATGGAATTTCTGTTTCAATGCGCTGGATCATATAATCGCGAAGTTCGGCTTCTTTTCTTGTGCGATCTTCCATGGAAGAAACGGCTCTGCGTACTGCCGCCCCATATCCTACAATTCCCGGAACATTTTCCGTTCCTGCACGGCGTCTTCTTTCCTGTGCTCCTCCGTGAATGAAAGAACGGATTTTGACACCTTTTCGAATATATAAAAATCCAATTCCTTTGGGTCCGTTAATTTTATGAGCGCTGGAACTCAACATATCAATGTTATACTCATCAACATTAATAGGCATCTGACAGAATGCCTGAACAGCATCTGTATGGAAGAGAATTCCGTGTTCCTTTGCAAGCATACCAATTTCTTTAATCGGTTCCACTGTTCCGATTTCATTGTTGGCAAACATAACAGAAATCAATATGGTTTCTGGTGTAATTGCCTTTTCCAGGTCTTCTATACGCACCATACCATTTTCATCTACATCAAGATAGGTTATTTTGGCTCCTCTTTCTTTTTCCAAATACTGACAGGCATGAAGAATGGCATGATGTTCCACTTTTGTTGTAATGATGTGGTTTCCCTTTGATTTATATGCTTCAAAAGCAGCTTTTAATGCCCAGTTATCTGCCTCGGATCCACCTGCTGTAAAATAAATTTCTTCTCTCTTGGCTCCAAGTGTCTGCGCGATCTCTTCTCTCGCTGCATTTGTTGCCTCTTTGCTCTTTCCTGCAAAATCATATACACTGGAAGGATTTCCGTAAAGTTCCGTAAAATATGGAAGCATTGCTTCTACTACTTCCGGTGCTGTTTTTGTTGTTGCTGCATTATCCAGATATATCATTTTTCATCCTCCTTTGAACCCTGATGTCCACAATTTCTATTTTTAGCATGTATTCTATGACTCTCTTCCAGTAACTCTCCTAATGTCAGATTGTCTACTGCGTCTGTAATACTATCATTAATGCGTTTCCATACATATTTAGCCACACAGAAATTTGCATCCTGGCAACTTCCATCTTCTTCGTTTCCCGGACAATGTACGGCTTCCAATCCACCCTCCAAAACACGAAGAACATCACCTACGGAAATTTCTTTTGCAGGCCGCCCCAGGCGATAACCTCCACTGGCTCCACGACTGCTTTTTACCAGTCCTGCTTTTTTTAAAAGTGCCATAAGCTGCTCCAGATAACTCACAGAAATATTTTGTCTTGTTGCGATACTCTGTATGGAAACAGCTTCCTCTTCACTGTATAATCCCAGATCAATCAATGCCCGAAGCCCATATCTCGCTCTCGTTGACAGTTTCATCTATTCACCTCTTTTTAATTCCGAGTGTTTCCCTCGGATTTCATGTTGACTATATCAGAAAATACTGGTTCTGTCAAGGTAATTCTGTACATATATTGTCAAAAAGAACATAAGGTAATATATGTCAAAAAAACATTTTTTCTGGGGAACCTTTATTCTTACCTGTACCGGTCTTTTCAGCCGGTTGATCGGCTTCTTTTATAGAATATTCTTATCCTGCTCCATTGGTGCACAGGGCCTTGGGATTTTTCAGCTTACGCTTCCTCTTCAGACCCTTATTATGACCATTTCCACCTCCGGCATTCAAACTGCCATTTCCAGATTAACAGCTTCCTGTTTGGCTGTAAAAAGTAAAGAGCATGCACACCTGCGCTTTTTCCTCGGAACCTCTTTCGCCCTTCTTCTTTCTTTATTATCCTCTGTTTTTCTTTATACAAAAGCTGATTTTTTCGCCGTACAGATTTTAAAAGAAGCCCGTACTCTTCCGCTTCTTCAAATTTTATCTTTTTCTTTTCCTTTAGGCACCCTTCATACATGTATAAACAGTTACTATTTTGGTCGTAAAAAGACACTTCTTCCATCTGCCATCCAATTATTGGAACAAATTATCCGTTTTGGAAGTACCTATCTGATATACTGTATTTTTTTATCTGAAGGAAAAGAAATCACCCCTGTGATTGCTGCAGGCGGCGCCTTATCCAGTGAATTTGCTGCTGCTCTCGCCTCTCTCCTTGCCATTACTTTTCATTTTCACAATTGTCCTAAACCACTTTTTTCATTTTCTGATACGGCAGCTGCTACAAAAGAACTTTTTCATATGTCCCTTCCTCTTACCTTAAACAGAATCCTGCTCTCTCTTCTATCAGGCATAGAAATGATTTTAATTCCGCAAATGTTATGCGTCTTCGGCCTTAATAAAGAAAGCGCTCTTACCATTTACGGAATATTTACGGGAATGGTTATTCCCTTTATCCTTTTCCCTTCTGCCATCACCAATTCTGCCTCTGTCCTTTTAACTCCTTCTGTCGCAGAATTTCAGGCACTTGGAAAATCATCCCGCATTCCCTATGTCATCAAAAAAACAATACAATGCTGTCTTTTTCTTGGTTCTGTCTGCTGTTTTACTTTTTTCTTTTTCGGAAAACCAATTGGCATCTTTCTTTTTAAAAATCTTACTGCCGGCACTTATATACGCACCATGGCATTTATCTGCCCGTTCCTATACTTAAACACAGCACTGTCCAGTATCTTAAACGGACTTGGAAAACCTGGAACATGCCTTTTCCATAACATTGTAGGAATCGGAATACGCCTTACAGCTGTCATATTTGCAGTTCCCCGGCTTGGAATCAAAGGCTATCTTTACGGCATCCTTTTAAGTGAATTAACACACTCTCTCCTGCATCTTTTTTCTTTTTCCTATATAATTCAGAAAATAACAGGTTTTTCCTATCGACAATAGATAAAGAATCCTTTATAATATTTCCAAAATTATTTTTTTACAAAGGAGATCGTTATGGGATTTGAATTTATCAAAAAATTACCTACACCTGAGGATATCCGCAAAAATTATCCCATTAATGCAGAGATTCAAAATATAAAGGCAGCAAGGGATAAAGAAATCCGTGATATCTTCACCGGAAAATCAAAAAAGTTTCTTGCTATTATCGGACCATGTTCTGCCGATAACGAAGATGCCGTTTGCGACTATCTTTTAAGGCTTCGTAAGGTTCAGGAAAAAATCCAAGACAAAGTACTTATCATTCCCCGTATCTATACAAACAAACCCCGCACAACAGGCGAGGGATACAAAGGAATGGTTCATCAGCCTGATCCGGAAAAAAATCCTGATATGCTGGCCGGGCTTATCGCCATCAGAAAAATGCATATCCGTGCCATTGCAGAAAGCGGATTTACCTGTGCAGACGAAATGTTGTATCCGGAAAACTGGCGCTACCTTTCCGATCTTCTTTCTTATGTTGCCGTTGGGGCTCGTTCTGTAGAGAACCAGCAGCATCGTCTTACTGTAAGCGGAATGGACATTCCGGCCGGTATGAAAAATCCCACAAGCGGGGATTTTAGTGTTATGTTAAATTCCGTTACTGCTGCTCAGGGTGGTCATCGCTTTATTTACAGAAACTGGGAAGTAGAAACAACCGGAAACGAACTTACACATACCATCCTTCGTGGTGCTGTAAATAAACATGGCGAAGCAATTCCCAACTATCACTATGAAGATCTGCGCTTATTGCTGGAAAAATACCAGGAAAAAAGTTTTAAAAATCCGGCGGTTATCGTAGATACCAATCATTCAAATTCTAACAAACAGCACAAACAACAAATCCGAATTGCGCAAGAAGTGCTGCATAGCCGAAAAGTAGATCCTGAACTTAACGATCTGGTAAAAGGTCTTATGATCGAAAGCTATATTGAATCCGGCAATCAGAAGATTGGCGGAAATCATATTTACGGAAAATCCATTACAGACCCTTGTCTGGGATGGGAGGATTCCGAAAAACTTCTCTATACCATCGCAGAAATGTGCTAAATAAAAAAACCGGCTTTATCAGCCGGATTTTTTATTTTTGCCCAAACAAAATCTTTATATCAAATACAAATTCTTCTTCCGCAAATTGATACTCTTTTCGAAGTTCCGGACCGCAGCTGTTGGATCCAATTCCTGTTTGTGCATAATCCAGACAAAGAATCGTATTTCCCGATTTTTCCAACTGAAAATTATGTTCCTTCTTTGTCAGCTCTTCCTGCGTGTAATACGACACATTAAAGGAAAACGGCGTGGATGATACAGCCGCAATTTCCCGTTTCTCCTTTTCTACCATCATGTAATCACAATCTACATGACTTCCATTTTCCTGAGGACGAATATAATCCTCATGCTGCTTTTCAATCTCTGATTCATACAGTCCATGACTACAAGCCCGACATTTATCTCGGTAACTTTCCTGGGGACCCAACCCATAAAATTTTAATTTCTCATATTCTCCTTTTAAAAAAATCCGGAATCCAAACCGAGGCAGTTGCGGAAATTCCCTATCTTTTTTTACCAGCATTTTCACTTTTACTTCACCAGTCCCATAAATTTCCCAAACTGACTCAATATCCAAAACTTTCTGAAGTGCTACCGCTGCAACTGACATGGTACTGGAAATTTTTACACATTCCCCTTCTAAGCTCCACATCGTATCATAAACTCTTGTTTTGCTCCTGTCATATCCGGCAGCTATCCATTCTTTCTTAATATTCCTGTCATTATCTGTAGGCGCTCTCCAAATATTCACTTCCATTGGTGCAGCAAATAAGTTTTCTCCCTCTCTTTTAACCTGGTCAAGCATTCCCGAAAGCTTATTATACTGATACTGGTAATTTTCTGTTTTAATGCACACAAACCGATCTGATTCCAAAACAGTTAAAGCTTCCTTCTTCCGGTTTTTACATTCTAAAAAAGCGGCTGCCTTCTGATTCCTTCCATCTCTATTTTTTAACAGGATCTCATCAAAACCCAGTACACTTCCCGGGGTAAGTATCCCATTTTCCTGTTTTAGATGATAAAAAATTTTCAAATAACATTTTCCCTTATCTGGTATTTCTATTTGCAACTGCACTTTTCCTTTTTCGCGAGGATATATCGACTCTTGTAGTTCTTCTATCTTTCTTTCCAGGATCTCTCCGTCACAATTCACTTCATACGTAAGATAAAGGTATTCCTTTAAATCCATATCGTTCATATAGTTCTCGATAAACAATTCACCGGTTTCCTGGTTAAATGAGGTTACCCTTGCAGGGCGGTATACATTCTTATATTCCAAAAGTCCAGTGTGGGGCGTTCTATCCGGATAAACCAGTCCATCTACGCAGAAATTTCCATCATGAACCTCTTCCCGAAAATCCCCGCCATAAAAATACATTTTTTTCCCAGCTTTACTTTTTCCCTGATATATCCCATGGTCGCACCATTCCCACACAAAGCCTCCGCAAAGTGTGTCATATTTATATATAGTTTTAAAATAATCTTCCAAATCACCTGGACCATTTCCCATAGCATGGCAGTATTCGATTAATAAAAATGGCTTATCCGGTTTTTTATCCATATATTGCCGAATTTCCTCCAAAGACGGATACATTCTGCTGAAAATATCAATGTTGCTATAGTCATATGTTTTCCTGTCATTCCCATAAATAGAGCTTTCATAACAGGTAAGTCTGGCAGGATCAAAACTTTTTGTCCATTTTAAAGCTTCCTCAAAAGTGCATCCATATCCGCCTTCATTTCCCATAGACCATATAATAATACAAGGGCGATTTTTTTCTCGATGTACACAAAGCTTCGTTCGATCCATAGTAGCCGGAATAAAGTCCGGATTATCTGAAATTCTTTCATTCCATTTCCGACTTACATTTTCCCATGTGGAATCCCTTAGATATTGCGCCTGCGTTCCATGACTCTCATTATCCGCCTCTGCAATTACAAACATTCCATACTCATCACAAAACTGATAAAAATATGGCGCATTCGGATAATGGCTGGTACGCACTGCGTTAAAATTATTTTCTTTCATCATTTGGAGATCTTTTTTCATTTGCTCTGCTCCAATAACAAACCCGGTTACGGGATCTGAATCATGACGATTCACACCTTTTAGTTTTACCATCCGTCCGTTCACATACAGCACTGCATCCTTTACAGAAATCTCACGGATTCCAATTCTATCTGTGATTACTTCTTCCTCTGTTTCTAAAACCATTGTATATAAATACGAATTTTCCGGATTCCACAACATTGGTTCTTTTACTATAATCTCTGCTTTGTGAGTATAATTTTCATCTGTATCTTTCTGCAACATCTGAGAAGCAATCATTTCATGGCGATCATTATACACTGTAAAATTTGTAGGTACCTCATTTCCCTCATAATTTGTCTTTACTGTAATTACCGCCTGATCTTCCATTACCTTTGTCACAACAAAATAATCATATACTATATTTTCCGGTCTGCTTAAAAGATACACATCTCTGAAAATTCCACTCATACGAAATTTATCTTGATCTTCCAGATATGTCCCGTCACACCACTTCAAAACCAGGACAGCCAGAACATTTTCCCCGTCTTCCAATACTTCTGTAACATCAAACTCTCTTGTTGCATGAGACACCTGACCATAACCCACATATTTTCCGTTCAGCCATACATAAAAACAAGAGTCCACCCCCTCAAAATTCAAATACGTTCTTGGCAAATTCTCCTGTTTCCTGTATACAAATTTTTTCAGATAGGCTCCGCAAGGGTTATCCTGCGGCACATATGGCGGATCCAGGGGAATCGGATATCTGATATTTGTATATTGATGGCTGTCATATCCATAATTTTGCCAAATCCCCGGTACCTTTACCTCCACAAACCCGCTGCAATCATACCCCTTTTTGTAGAATTCTTCCTGTAAATCATAAATACTATTAAAATATTGAAACTTCCACATTCCATTTAATACATCTACGCGATCAGAAGAAAATCTGTTCTCCACTAATGGCCCCATATAATGAGAAGCCGGCATATAATAAGCCCTGTATGGCATTGTATTTTCATACATCACTTTTAAATTTTCATAATGTCTTGGAATAATCACACTCTAGTCTCCTTTTAACTTCGTTATCTATAATTTGAAAAATCCGGCCTATATCAGCCGGATTCTTTTTACTCTTGCTTAACGTCTCGGATGTGCCTTCATGTACACGTCCCTCATTCTGCTTATATTCATATTTAAATATACTTGTGTAGTAGAAATATCAGAATGTCCCAACATTTCCTGTACGCTTTTTATATCTGCACCATTCTGCAACATATGAACCGCAAAAGAATGGCGAAGCGTATGCGGCGTTATATCTCTGTAAATTCCAGCTTCATCTGCATACCCTTTCAAAACTTTCCAAAATCCCTGACGGCTCATCGCCTTTCCTGAACAATTTGTGAAAAGTATTTTTTCTGTATTTTCTTTTACAAAAACAGGACGTCCCTCTTCCATATATCTGCAAAGTGCTTTTCTGCTAACATTTCCAATTGGAATAACACGTTCTTTTCCACTATCATGACAGGTAACATAACCCAACTGAAGATTCACATCATCAAGTTCCAGATGGATCAACTCACTGACACGCATCCCTGTTGCATATAATAATTCCAACATTGCAACATCCCGAATTCCTTTAGGAGTATCCGGATTTGGCTGCTTCAATAATTTATCTACTTCTTCAACCGATAAAATTTCCGGTGTTTTCTTTTTCACCTTGGGAGGTCTCAAAGATTCTGAAGGATCATTTTTTAATACGCCTTCTTTATATAAAAATTGAAAAAACGCACGAATAGAAGCTACACTTCTTGAAATTGTGGAAGAAGCAAAATTTTCTCTCTCCATATAATCAAGATATGCCTCCAGATCAATTTCCCTAATCTCTTCTACTTCATGAATCCCTCTGTCCCCTAAAAAGTTTTCAACTTTTTTCAGATCTCTTTGATAGGAAATTTCTGTATTATGTGATGTTTTTTTTGTATTATGTAAATACGCAATAAATTCTCTTATGTCTCTTTCCATTCTATTTACTTCCTGTTTATTCCTGCTTTTGTATCTCTCTCAAAATGTACTAGTATTATACTTTGTATTTGACATAAAATCAATTGCTTTTTTATGGCATTTTCTTAGGAAAATCCGCAGTTTTTCCTGTATATACAAAATATCGTTTTACTTATGGAAACCTTACACCACATGTTGTAAAATCTTTTTTCAAAAAAAATTTAATAATTTTACAACTTTTTCTACGATCCATGGATTTACATATGTTTCCAGAAAAATCCCTGCCAAAAATAAAATCCCACTACTTAAAACACGCAATCCATAGTGAGACACTCCCTGAAAAAAAATCCCCTTTCCTCTCCAGCAATTCAGGGAAAGAGCATATACTTTTTCTAACAAATACATAGCCCCCACAAGATACAAGATTCCCTGAGGAAAAAGAAGAGCTCCCCCTGCCGCTCCTCCCACAAATCCAAATTGTAAAATTGACATGGAAAGAACTGCACCTGCTTTCATTCCCATCCCTAAAATAGTAAAAACGGCCAACGGTACTCCGAATATAGAAAATCCACAAAGAGCGCATACCAAAAACCAGCTTCCCCTTAAACGAAGAATCTCAAAAAAATACTTTTTTTCAGATATATTCTTACCGGCAAAAGCACTTAAAAGATAAAATACAGTAGTTGTCTCCTGTTTCCAATGATTTTTCCATATCAGATTCGGCAGAATCGTTCCAATCAGAAATCCTGTCAGAAATAAAATTTCTCCAGGAAATCTTTCCGGGATTTTTATGCGTAATTTTTTTTTCATTTTCTCACCCTGTATATATTACGTAAAAATAGTTCTCTTTATGCGTAAGAATATATATGCACAACAAAAAACCGGGTGGAATTAAAAATTCCACCCGGCCTCATATTTCATTTCATTGGAAAATATATTGATTTCCAGATTTACCGTGCATAATCTACAGCACGACTCTCGCGAATAACATTTACTTTAATTTGTCCCGGATATTCAAGTTCTGCTTCAATCTGTTTGGAAATATCTTTTGCAAGAATTACCATATCGGCATCGCTTACATGTTCCGGTACTACCATTACACGAATCTCGCGTCCCGCCTGAATTGCAAAGGATTTGTCTACCCCTTTAAATTCATTGGCAATATCTTCTAATTGTTTCAGACGATTTGTATATGTTTCCAGTGTTTCTCTTCTAGCTCCAGGTCTTGCTGCAGAAATTGCATCTGCCGCCTGAACAATACATGCTACCAGAGATTCCGGTTCTACATCACCATGATGTGCTGCTACTGCATTTATTACAACAGCAGATTCTTTATATTTCTTACAAAGATCAACACCAATCTGAATATGAGAACCTTCTACTTCATGATCTATTGATTTACCAATATCATGAAGAAGACCGGCACGTTTGGCAATACGTACATCTGCTCCAACTTCTCCTGCCAGCAATCCTGCTAACTGGGCAACTTCTATGGAATGCTTTAACGCATTCTGTCCATAGCTGGAACGGAACTTCATTCGACCAAGAAGTTTCAAAAGTTCCGGATGGATTCCGTGAACTCCTACATCCATAGCTGCAGTTTCACCTTCTTCTCGAATCTGCACTTCTACTTCTTTTTGCGCCTTCTCCACCATTTCTTCAATCCTTGCCGGATGAATTCGCCCGTCCACAATCAGTTTTTCCAATGCTACTCTTGCAACTTCACGACGTACGGGATCAAATGCGGATAACACAACCGCTTCCGGAGTATCATCAATAATCAGATCCACACCTGTTAATGTTTCCAAAGTACGGATATTACGACCTTCACGACCGATAATCCTTCCTTTCATCTCATCGCTTGGAAGCTGCACAACAGAAATTGTTGTTTCAGATACATGATCCACTGCACATTTCTGGATTGCATTTACCACATATTCTTTCGCTTTCTTTCCTGCTTCTTCCTTTGCTCTGCTTTCCAGTTCTTTGTAGAGTCTTGCAACATCAACTTTTACATCGTCTTCCACAGATTTCAGTAGTTCTTCTTTTGCCTGATCGGAGGTAAGACCGGAAACTCGCTCCAGTTCCTGTATTCCTTTCAGCTCAAGTTCTTCTACACGTTTTTCTTTCTTTTGTAATTCTGCAAGTCTAACTGTGCATTCTGATTCGCGCTTTTCCACTGCATCCGCCTTTTTATCTACTGATTCTTCCTTTGATAAAACACGCTTTTCATATTTCTGCAGTTCGTTTCTACGTTCCTTGGTTTCTTTCTCCAATTCATTTTTTGTACGGAGAGATTCTTCCTTCACTTCTAATAAAGCTTCTCTTTTTTTAGTTTCGGCTGTTTTCAGAGCTTCATCTATGATGCTTCTTGCTTTGTCTTCTGCTGTACCAATAACTTCTGCATCTGCCTGCATTTTTTTTCCTACAGCAACTTTACAAGTAACAGGAACCGCAATAAGTAACGCGACTACCACAGCGACAATTGCAACAATAATAGTTGTGCCTGTCACAGGAGCACCTCCTTATTTAGTTTTCATTGTACAAATACAACAATACAAGTTTATCTGTTTTTCATACTTATGTCAAGTTTTTCTAAAGAATTGTTTCATATTTTCTAAAAAATACAATCATTTTCGTCCTTAAAAAAAACGATATCTAATTCTTCCAATACCGAAACAATATCCCCTGCTTTAAATCCCCGCCTTGCAAGTTGTCCATATAAACGCCGCATCTCTTTTTCACTGATTCTTGCACCGGATTCATATTTTTTTTGGATCAGTTTTCTTAAAATTGCTCTCTCATCCGGTTCTTCTATTTCCAATACCCTCTCCCATGCCTCCAGTGCTACGTTTCGATCTATCCCCTTATGTCTCAGCTCATCCAGGATTTTCTTCTGGCTCTTATCGTGTATGCGATAAGAAATATATTGAAAAGCATACCTTTCATCATTTATATACCCGTAAGAACGCACATATTGCATTGCATCCTCTACCGCTTCCGAAGAAAAGCCTGCCTGATGCAACCGCTCAGACAGGCCTCTTTCTGTGCGGTCCATATGCTCTAAAAGTCTCATAGCCTTTCTTCTGGCATTTTTCTTTTCCTCTGTAACCGCCATTATTCTCCTTTCGGACAGTTTTGTCGCTCTGCGCGTTTTCAACATTGTCCGCTTCTATTTTATTCTTCTACCTCTAATGCTGCTTTTTCTTCTGTTCCTTCCTCACTATTTCCCGGAAGAAGATTATAATGTGTTCTTACTTTCTTTTCAATTTCCTCGCAAATTTCCGGATGTTCTTTCAGAAAAATCTTTGCATTTTCACGTCCCTGCCCAATTTTATTTCCTTCGTAAGCATACCATGCACCACTCTTATTCACAATCGAACATTCCACTGCCAGATCAAGAACATCTCCTTCTTTGGATATTCCCGTTCCAAACATAATATCAAACTCAGCCTGTTTAAAAGGCGGCGCTACTTTGTTTTTTACAACCTTTACCTTTGTATGGTTTCCAACCATTTCTCCGCCCTGTTTCAAAGTTTCTACACGACGTACATCAAGACGTACAGAAGAATAAAACTTCAGCGCACGTCCACCAGTAGTAGTTTCCGGATTTCCAAACATAACGCCAACTTTTTCACGCAGCTGGTTAATAAAAATCACAACACAATTAGATTTACTGATAATAGATGTAAGTTTACGCAATGCCTGTGACATCAATCTTGCCTGAAGACCTACATGACTGTCTCCCATATCTCCATCAATTTCAGCTTTTGGTACCAGCGCAGCAACAGAGTCTACAATAACGATATCTACTGCTCCGGAACGAACCATTGTTTCTGTAATTTCCAGTGCCTGCTCACCACTGTCCGGCTGTGAAATATAAAGATTATCAATATCTACTCCTATATTCTTGGCATATACCGGATCCAGTGCATGTTCTGCATCGATAAACCCTGCAATACCGCCTCTTTTCTGAACTTCTGAAACCATGTGCAGTGCAACTGTTGTTTTACCACTTGATTCCGGCCCGTAAATTTCTATAATACGTCCTTTGGGAACTCCGCCTACACCAAGAGCAATATCAAGACTTAATGAGCCTGTGGGAACCGCTTCAATATGCATATTGGCTTCCTGTTCTCCTAATTTCATAACGGAACCTTTGCCATATTGCTTCTCTATCTGCCCAAGAGCAGCCTCCAGCGCTTTCTGTTTTTCTTCACTAATCATTCTATTCGTTTCTCCCTGTTTATCTATATTTTTAATCAGCGAACCTATGTTCGTGTTTTCTATGTACATAGTATTATAAAAGAAAGTTATTGTCAAGGTTTTTATTTCGTTATCATAAAAGAGAATAAATGATGGACTCTGCTAAATTCTGCAACGAAAAACGACCGCACTTTATTTCGTACGGTCGTTCAGCATCTCTCATTTTGATATTTATCTTGTTTACCGGAAAAGGACATCGCAATCTGCCGGTATTTTTTCTCTTTTCCTTACCAGCCCTGACTTACAACAGAACGAACATGTGCAACTTCTTCCTGGGTTGCCTTAGCTGCAGGTACATAATATCCCTTTGTTCTAGCAATCCTGAATATCTCTTCCTGTGACATTTCGCACTGACCACGAAGTTCCTTTAATGCCTGCTTTAATTGTGGATTTCCTGTCTGGGGAATCATCTCCCCATATCGCACAAGTTCTCCGTTTATTCCTGTAAGAGTGTCCACTACCATTGTCTTTTCATTCATCGCCATCTCTTCTTCCTCCTACTGTAAAAACTGCATAAGCTGCTGTTTATTCTGTAAAGCAGACTGGGCTGCTTTCTGAAAAAACTGTTTTACTTCCTGATCCATTGCCTGCTGTGCATAAGCATCCATTTTACAGTGTGTGGTGTCAAAGCCGCCGATTAAATGACGTAAATTTTGTAAATCCAGTTCTGAAAGATCTGTCATGATACTACCTCCTGCAATTTATTTCAATAGATAGTATCTCAAAAAAATTTTTTTCTATTCCCCAATCAGCCAGTTATACATTTCTTCATATTGACGTGCAGAATTATGCCAGGAAAAATCTTTTGCCATAGCACGATCTACCATTTTATTCCATTCTCTTTTTTTATCATAAAAAATACGTTCTGCATTTCGAATGGTATAAAGCATTTCATGAGCATTATAATTACGGAAAGAAAATCCGGTTCCGGTGCCCTCAAATTCATTATATGGTTCTACTGTATCTTTTAATCCGCCTGTCTCACGCACAATAGGAAGCGTACCATAACGAAGGCTCATAAGCTGACTCAATCCGCACGGTTCAAAAAGGGATGGCATCAGGAATGCATCAGATGCAGCGTATACACGATGTGACATTGCTTCATCGTAATAAATCTGTGCCGAAACCTTTCCATGATATTTCCAGTCAAAATGCCGGAACATATTTTCATATCTTTCTTCTCCTGTTCCAAGGGCAACAATCTGTATTGCATCCTGACATAATTCATCCATGATATATGCGATGAGATCAAAACCTTTTTGATCTGTAAGACGGGAAACAATTCCAATCATCATCGCTTTTGGATCTTCTTCCAGCCCAAGTTCTTTTTGAAGGGCTATTTTATTTTTTATTTTTTCTTTACGGAATGTCTTTGCATTATAATGGTTTTTAATATAAGGATCTGTTTCCGGATCAAAAGCATTATAATCAATTCCATTTACGATGCCTCTTAAATCATGGGAACGTGCACAAAGAAGTCCATCAAGACCTTCTCCGTAAAATGGAGTTTTTATTTCTTCTGCATATGTATTGCTGACAGTTGTCACTGCATCTGCAAATACAATACCGCCTTTCAGGAAGTTTGCATCTTTATATGCTTCCAGCTTATCAGGTGCAAAATAATAACTGGACAAGCCTGTAATATCCTTTACTGTTTTCACGTCCCATACACCCTGGAATTTCAGATTATGGATCGTCATAACGGTCTTGATTCCCCAGAAAAATTCATTTTGTTGAAAACTATCATGTAGATAAACCGGCACAAGTCCTGTTTGCCAGTCATGACAGTGAATAACATCTGGTCGAAAACCAATCACCGGAAGTACAGAAAGTACTGCTTTTGAGAAAAAAGCAAATTTTTCCAAATCCCATGGGGCACTGTCATACGGTTTCGGTCCACTAAAATAATATTCGTTATCAATGAAATAGAACTGGATTCCTTCGTATTCCATGTGCATAATTCCCACATAACAGTTCTTATAACCAAGATCCATGTAAAAATGTGTAATATACTCCATTTTATCCTTCCATTCCTGCTTCATACAGGCATACTTTGGAAGAATGACACGAATATCAAAATACTTTTTATCAAAATATTTTGGTAAAGAACCGGCTACATCAGCCAGTCCGCCGGTTTTAATAAATGGAACTGCTTCAGATGTTGCAAATAGAATTTTTTTCATGCGTAATTTCCCCTCCTTGGTAGCTTTTCATACGCTAAAGACCATTTTTTCCAGATCTTCCAATACATTTATTTAGTATTTATTATACATGAAAAACATTCTAATGAAAAGACCGATTTTTATATTCTAGTCTGATTTTATCTGCAATTAATGCAATAAATTCAGAATTTGTAGGCTTTCCTTTTCCCGTGCTTACAGTGTACCCAAACAGCTCATCAATTGTATCCATTTTGCCTCTGCTCCATGCTACTTCAATTGCATGACGAATCGCCCGCTCTACTCTGCTTGGAGTTGTCTGATGTTTCTTAGCAATGGTAGGATATAGGATTTTTGTAATAGAATTCAACATTTCCATATCATTAACGGATAATATGATAGCATCCCGCAAATATTGATATCCTTTAATGTGTGCCGGTACCCCGATCTCGTGTATGATATTCGTCACATCTGTTTCCAGATTCCCTTTTGGAACGCTGCCTGCAGTTTTCTCTTCCTGCACAGACCGTCCTATTTCCCGGATCCTTCTATCTCCCAGGCGACGAATATGCTTGATCCTGTTTAAAAGCATTCGATTATCAAACGGTTTTAACATATAATAATCCGCACCCAAATTAAAAGCATCTTCTGTAATCTGCTCCTGCCCCACTGCTGAAACCACAATAAACGATGGTACTTTTTTTCCATCTGTCTCATGTGAAAACCGCTCCATGACGGATAATCCATCCACTTTCGGCATAATAATATCCAATATTACCACATCTGGATGTTTTTCTTTTATAATACTGCAGATTTCTTCCCCATTATGTGCCTTTCCAACCAGTTCAAGGTCCTTATCATTTTCAATCATTCTTCCAAGTACTTCTACCATTTTTTCATTATCATCTGCAATTGCTACATTCAACTTCTCCATCAGGCTGTCTCCTCCTCATCTACAGCTATGTATTTGCACAAAACACCGAGGCCAAAAGGTGTGCTCTCTTGCACATCACAGATATATATTATAGAGGAACGCAGATGGGGAAATCAAGCCGAAACTGGCGATTTTACTGGACTTTCGTTCGATTTGTTTCGACCTTTTCTGTTTCTCTTCTAGATAAAAAAATGCTTTTTGACATTGGCAGACAACATCTTCAAGACAAAATCAGCCACACTATTTGTCATTGATCATATCAGAAAGCCTTTTATTCATTTTTTTCAAAGTGTGCTTCCAGATAAAATATTGTATTACCCACATTATCCCAAAATAAAATGTAAATAAACCAAAATAGATCAAAAACCCCTTTAAACTATGTTCCATCCACTGTAAAAAATACGCAACAGGCAGCATGATTAGTGAATTGATCAAAAAATAACTTCCTGTCTGCTTTGCAATACTCCATGTTTCTTTTTCCCATACAACAGAACTGGCCGCAAATCCAGTTCCTACTATACCGCAAAAAAATGTCTGCAAGATAATCGCATTCACTTCATTCCCTGCCAAAGCAATCAGTTCAGAAGTACAGGGCTGGAATGTTCCATCCCCAAACCATAGGGAACAAATCACAGAAATAACATGACCAATTGCAATTCCTAAAGGAAACCCAAGCAAACCTCGTAAAAATGCTTTCTTTTTCATTATAATCACCTCATATACCTAAAATTTTTTTGATTTTAGAAACAAAACGCCGGGAAGCATAGGAAACTGTTCCATCAGACATTTTAATAGATATTGTTCCCGCAATACTTAAATCAAAATTTCTAACTTTCTTTAAATTTACAATTTCCGAATTTGAAATCCGTACAAAGGATTCTTTTTTTAACCTTTCCTCCACTTCGTAAAGCCGCAGCCGCAAACTATACTCTCCCTGCTCTGTTACAGCCATAACCTTTCCGGCACTTGCATAAATACGCACAAGTTCCTCCTGTTCCAAAATCTTAATTTTTTCATCTTTTACCCCGGTTATAACAGAAGGTACATTTTCTGAAAGTTTTTTTATCAGAATGTTGATTTCCTCTGTCAATTCCGCAGTCAGAATAACCACTTTCGGTTCCTGATATAATGGATCAATTTGAACTTCATATTTCACTGTACCACCTCCTTATGCTGGTATTATAAAAATCTCTGATCTTTATATCAACCGATTTTCTATAATCGGTATTATTTTCCATATAAACGGCTTTCCTTTTTCCATTGCATTTCAACGCAAAAAATAAAAGCAACAGAGAAAACTCCTCCATTGCTTTCCATGACGATATTCAAACTATAAAATCAATAAATGATCATATATTCACTTTAATACGCAACATCTGTTTCCCCTGGCCAATCCAGGATTCCTCCAAACTCCGTAATGTTATGATATCCTGCTTTTACAAGCTTTTGAGCTGCCTGTTTGCTACGTACTCCACTTCTGCAATAAACCATAATAAGCTGCTCCTCATCCGGAAGTTCCGACAGCTTCTGCATGCTGATTCGCTCATTAGGAATATTTATAGCCCCCGGAATATGACCCTGAACAAATTCTTCTTCCGTGCGTACATCCAGTAAAATATAATTCTTTTCTTTTTCCATCATTTCCTGAGCTTCTTCCATCCCAATCTGACGATACGTACAGGCACTGCTGTTCTGTTCACCATGTTCTCGTCCTAAAAGATCATATACATATTCCATATTCATTCCTCCTTTTATGATTCTAATAAAATTACACCATTTAGTAGAAAAAAGCAACTAAAATTTTCCTTCTTTTATTTTTTATCAAAACTTGACAACCCCTCGCGCATAGTATATACTGTATATAGTTTATATGAACAGTATATACCTAGGGGATAAATTATGAATATTATTATAAGCAATGCTAACAACCAGCCTATTTACGAACAGATTTATGTTCAAATTAAAACACTTATCATCTCTGGAAAACTAAATGAGGGAGACCTTCTTCCCTCCATCCGCAATCTTGCAAAAGATTTACGCATCAGTGTGATTACAACAAAACGAGCCTATGATGAACTTGAAAAAGAGGGATATATTTACTCTGTGGCAGGAAAAGGATCTTATGTTGCAGCTAGAAATACAGAAATTATCCGAGAAGCAAATTTAAAAGAAATAGAAGAACATATCAAAACAATCTGTCAACTTGCAGCTGAATGTAACCTGAATACAAACGATATTATTGAAATGGTAAAAATCATTTCCGAGGAGGAATAAGATGAATGCAATTGAAGTAAGAAACATAACAAAAATCTATTCAGATTTCATTCTGGATAATATCAGTTTTTCTCTTCCGGCAGGTACCATCATGGGACTTGTAGGGGAAAACGGAGCAGGGAAAAGCACCACGATTAAGCTGATCATGAATGCTCTTCAGCCTGACAGTGGTTCTGTATCCGTATTTGGCAAATCTAACCATACAAAGGAATTTTCCCAGCTAAAACAGGATATTGGAATCGTAATGGATGATGCATGTTTTCCAGAAATTTTAAATGCAAAAGATGTAGGGCAGATTATGAAAAACACATATACCAAATGGGAGCAAACTGTCTATGAAGAATATCTTAGAAGGTTTCATCTTCCGCAACAAAAGCAGATCAAAGAATACTCCCGTGGAATGAAAATGAAACTTGCAATTGCAGTTGCTCTGTCTCACCAACCAAAATTACTGATTCTGGATGAAGCAACTAGCGGTCTGGATCCTATGATACGAGATGAAATCCTAAATGTATTTAACGAGTTTACCCGCGATGAATCACATTCTATTCTTCTGTCTTCCCATATCATCAGCGATCTGGAAAAAATCTGTGATTACATCACTTTTCTCCACAAAGGACGACTGATCTTATCTGAAGAAAAAGATATTCTCCTTGACCGCTATGCCATCATAAAACTTTCTAGTGATGCAATTAAGGAAATTCCGGAGGACGCCGTGATCCGCCGTAGGAAAACAAGCTACGGATACGATATTCTTGTTAGCAAAGACCAGATTAGCCATGCTTTTCAACAAGAAAGAATTACACTGGAAGACATTATTCTTTTTCTCGCAAAGGAGGATTTCTAAATGAAAGGATTACTAATAAAAGATTTTCTTGTTCTTGTAAAACAAATGAAACTGATTTTAATCATCATTCCTCTCATGGCTGTTACAGGAAATATATCAATCGCATCCATCGCCATTCTGATCGGAGCAATGCTTCCTATGACGGCAATGGCTTATGATGAACAATCAAAGTGGAACGAACTTGCCGTAATGATGCCTTATTCCAGAAAAGAAATTATTTTGAGCAAATATATCATTGGATATCTCAGCATCATCGGTACTGCTATATTGTTTACGACAGCAAAATTTATTATGTCTATTGTTCAGCATGAACATGTGCATACAAATTCCTCTATGATTCTTTTTTCAATTTTTTGCGGACTTTTGTTTCTCGCAATCAATACACCTATTATGTTTCGATTTGGTGTGCAAAAAGGCAGAATCATTTATATTATATTTATAACGCTTTCTGCTGTTGCAGGATCCTTACTTAAAGAAATCCTTCCTGAAATTTCACTAAATACACTGCACTTACTTCCATTCACGGCAATTTTAACAGCGCTGATATTGAATCTTATTTCTATTTTTATCTCTTTTCGTATAAATATACCAAAATAAGCGGGAGTGTTCCAACTTATCATTTCTTTTGTTCCAAGCCGTTTTGCTGACAACAAAATGACCAACACAAAATTAACTTATAGTTAATTTAATAAACAAGAAATTTCATTATCACTCCATTGTGTCTTAAAATTTCCTCTGCTATTTTAGGTGTATCAACTCCTGCTGTAAATAAGTGGGAAAAAGCTTATTTCCTGTGAATTTAACTAAAAAGAAACTAAAATCGCCGATGTGAGTAGTTTGTAACTTGCTTACATCGGCGACTCTATTTTATTCTATTGTCAGAATCATCCAGGCAGACAATATGTAGCGTCCCCTGTTTAGAGATTTTGGTTTTACCTGTACAGCTGAACTAAAACGAATATGATTCGTTTGCCTAAGTGAGGATTCTCGATAATTTAAAACAGATAAGATTGGTTTTTATGAATTATTATCAATTTTCCAGTTCATTGCTTTTTCCCGTTGAGATAGAAAATGTTGATAAATTGCCGACTGTTGTAGAAGCTCTTGATGGGCACCACAACTCTCTACCGATCCATTATTTAATACAACAATTTGGTCTGCAGAACGGATTGTTTCCAGTTTGTGGGCAATAACCACCACTGTTTTTCCTGATAGCAAGTGCTTCAGTGCGAGGTTTAACTGTTCTTCATTTTCAGGGTCAATGCTGGAGGTAGCCTCATCAAGTATGACAATTCTGTTGGGTTTGAGCATGGCTCTGGCAATGGAGATTCTCTGCTTTTCACCGCCGGACAAATTTGTGCCTCCCTCTTGCAGCATAGTATCATAGCCTTGTGGAAGTGCCATGATAAAATCATGGCATCTGGCATTTTTAGCTGCATTTATTACCTCCTCATCGGTGGCGCTGGGATTTCCGAATTTGATGTTATTTTTGACTGTATCCTCAAACAAATATACATTCTGAAATACGAAGCTGAAATTGGAGAGTAGAGCATCATACTGATAATCTTTTACATCAGTACCATCAATCTGTACCTGTCCATTATCTGCGTCCCAAAATCGGGCAATCAGATTGCATAGGGTTGTCTTACCACTGCCTGAACTTCCGATGATAGCTGTTGTTTTACCCTCCGGAATACAAAGATTGATGTTCTTAAACAATGGCTTTTCTTCATAGGAAAAATCCAGATGTTCCACCTTGATTTCAGCCTGCTTCATGGTATTCTTCGTTCCTTCTGCAATGACCGGAAGATCTCTCAATTTCGAGATTTCCTCCAGATTTTGTACAGCAATTCCTCGAACATTTTGCATACTCTCTGCCATTTCAAAGCCAGCAAAGACAATGAAGCTTGCTACAATCAACATGACCGCTTTGTATGGAAGAAGTTGCCCGGAGCAGAATCGAAAGATAGTAGATAAGATGATCAGGCAGGTCCCCACCTTAAAAATACCAAGGGAAAGGAGTAGTGCAGGTGCGACAGTTTTTTCGACTTTTAAAAATCCTTCTCTGTTTTCAGAAATGCTCTCATCCAATTCACAGCGCATTTTCTCTCCTTTTCCAAAGGCTTTAATGACACTGATTCCTTTTACATATTCCAGTGTTTTTGCGTTAAGGTTCAACTTTAGCTTTTGAAGCCTTTTCGTAAGCTGATCTTCTTTTTTCTGGAAGAAAATATTGGAAAATATTCCAAGCACAAGCGTTACAAGGATAATGAGACCAGACAGAAAATCAAAGGGTAGCATAAACAGTGCCATAATCGCTGTCTGAATTACACCTACAAAAAGAGTCTCTATTATGGTAATACCTACAGTTTCCAAATCTCCAATCACAGTTGTCAAGCCTCCGGAAATGTCTCCCAGGCGATTGGTGTTAAAATAGCCCATATGGACATGCTTCAGTTTGTCTCCGATGGTCAGTCGATTTTCTGCCCCAATCCGGTAGGCTGCAATATATTTGTTGCAGTCTGCCTTATATGCACAGAATATTTTCCCAATGACGCTAAAAAGTGCGACTCCAAATACAAGCATGATATCTGCCCAGGTAATCAGCCGATGTTCAAATAAATTCTGAAATACTCGATACAATAGGAGCATGACCGATCCTAACATAAAGCCTTCAAAGATACTTTTCAGAATCTCAAATATCAGCATCTTGCTAATTTTTTTTGATTCATCCCCCGCGATCTCATAAAGCTTTTTCATCAACTTAAGCATTTTTCTCACCTCCGTACGCACCGATGTGAGATTCCCACATTTTCCGATAGGTTTCGCTCCGATTCAGCAGCTCCTTATGCGTCCCTTCTATTTCAATTGTTCCTCCGCTAAGCACAATGATCTTATCCGCATGGATCACAGTTGAAAGCCGATGGGCAACCATGATTACGGTTTTATTCTTTACCAATTCATCAATTGATTTCTGAATTTCTGCCTCGTTATCCAGATCAGAATAGGCAGTAGCCTCATCAAGAAGAACAATCGGACTATCCTTCAGTAAAGCCCGTGCAATGGTAATTCTCTGCCTTTCTCCACCGGAAAGTGTATTGCCTTCCTCTCCGATAACGGTATCATAACCATTTGGAAGCTGCATAATGAAATCATGACAACTTGCTTTTTTACAAGCTTCTTTAATTTCCTCTATATCAGCATCTGCTTTCGCCATTCTCAGATTCTCCAGAATACTCTTGGAAAATAGATAGTTTTCCTGAGATACATAAGTGACAAGTTCCATATTTTGTTCTAAAGGAATGTCTTTCATATCAGCCTGGCCAATGTGAATTTTCCCCGAATCAACATTCCAGTAACCAGCAATCAGCTTAAGAATTGTAGATTTTCCTCCTCCGGAGTATCCAACAACGGCGGTCAGTTGTCCTTCCTTTGCATGAAAGGAGAGATCTTTCAGCACAGGCTTTTGGGAAGAGTATCCGAAAGTCACATTTTCAAATTGCACATCAGAGTAATCAATCTTCTGAACATTCTTTCCACGCTGTAATTCAGGTAGCTTCATAACAGCACGGATTTCATCGAAAATGATCCGAACATTAGCCATAGTATCAGCGTGGCTCATGGCTTTTATCAGCGGCTTATAGGAAGCATATGCAAGAAGAACGCACATAATCAGCGTTCCCAATGCAATACTGCCTTTCATATAAAGAAGTAGGGATACCGGAAGGACAAAGAGCAGTGTGCAGGGGAATACCTCCATGGTTGCTGTCATATAAAAGCAAACACTTAAATACCAGTTTAGCATACTGTCTCGATTGTCATTCACCGCATCCACAAACTTTCCATAAGAAGATGCTGATTTGTTGAATGCTTTAATAACTTGAATTCCCTGGATATATTCTACTATCGTGCTGTTTAGTTTTTTTGCTGCTCTCTGGTAATTACGGGATTTTTCTTCGTAACCCTTCATCATAAGGCAGGAAAATAAAAAGCCGAGTGGCAATGTTACCAGATTGGCCACTCCGATTCGCCAGTCCATACAAAATATGACAACGACCAGCACGATGGGAATCAGTACATTGGCAATTACTTCTGGTATTACATGTGCGATGGGCTGTTCCATTTTATCCAGTGTCTGCACCATGAACTGCGTCCATTCCCCACTACTTTTTTTCTCAATTTCACCCATGGAAAGTCTGCTGAATTTTTTTGCGAGTTCCTTTCTTGTATCCTCAATCACACGGAAAGCAAGATTATGGGAGGTCAGTGTTGAGATCTGATGAAAAATGACACTTCCCAAAAGGCCAAATAAAATAATAAAGGCTGGGCTTTTATACATTGTCCAGTCTGTGACTCCAGATGCAATAGCTTCGACGATTTTTGCCACAGCAAAATAGGGAAGAACGCCGCAGAAAACGCCAAGGACTGCAACCAATACTGACATGACAATCTGGCCAACATGTTTTTTCAGTATGCTCATATCTTTCCCTCCTTGTATCCCATTGAGTTCAGTAAATCAGCCACATCGTGAAGATAGTAATCCTCCGTAATGCGCCCTCTCTCAATTTTCAGAACTCTATTGCAGGTTCGTGCAATAAATTCGATGTCATGAGAAATAATCAAAAATTTTGTCCCTTTGATCTGCTGCTCTAAAATCAGCTTCCGCACTTTTTCCATACTGCAAAAATCCAATCCAGATGTAGGCTCATCCAGAATAATCATCGGCGTTTCCCGCATCATTGCAACGCCCAGAACAAGTCTTTGTTTCTGACCTCCTGATAATGTAGCAGGATGCCTACTTTTGAAGGGAAAAAGCCCCAATTGTGTAAGAATTGCTTCTGCTTTTTGTGTTTCTCCTATACTGCTTTTGAGTCCGCTGGTCAGTTCATCCACAAGATTTTCTCCAAACAGCTGAGAGTCCAGATCCTGTGGGATATACCAAATTTTCCCAATCCTTTTCTTGTGACTTACTGGTCTACCATCTATGAGGATTTGACCGTCACTTTCCTTTGTAAGCCCTGCCATCACCTTGCCCAAAGTACTCTTACCAATGCCATTCTCTCCGACCAATGCAATAATTTCATTTCCGTCATATTGGAAACTCACATCTTTTAATATGGCTTTACTTCCATAGGACTTACACAAATTTTTGATTTCTACAGATAAAGATGTCCCAGAAATAGCAGGAATTTCTTTATTAACGGAAATATCCTTTAAATTCATGGAGCGCAGGCCTTTCCTGTTCATATAGTCTGAATCAAGATTCTGCATCTGCGCAGCAGAATAGATTTTGGAAATACTCCCATTTTCCATTAGCAGATACCTGTCTGCGATTCCTTTTAAGTAAAACAGCCGATGCTCTGCAATGATAATGGTTTTACCTTCTGATTTTAACTCTTGAATCAGATCTGCCAGTAAAAGAGTGGATTGCAGATCCAGATTAGCAGATGGCTCATCAAAAACATATATTTCAGGATTCATGGCCTTTGCAGAGCAGATTGCCACCTTTTGCCGCATACCATATGACAAGGTGTAAATGCTTGCTTTTGCCAGAGATTCGATTTTCATAGAATGAATGGTTTGATGGACTCTTTGCTGAATATCCGAATGAGACATACCCAAGTTCTCACATCCAAATGCAATTTCACCCGTTACTTCGCTTGAAAAGAACTGGCTTCTCGGATCCTGAAAAACATTACCGATTTTAGCACCTATTTCCCATGACGCCATTGTTTTTAGGTCGATACCATCAATATTGACATCGCCACTCAGCTTTCCCGAGTAAAAGGAGGGAATCAAACCGTTAATCACTCTTGTCAGGGTGGACTTTCCACAGCCGGAGCCGCCAATTACTGCAATACATTCTCCTTTGGAAGCATTTATACTCACCTTTTTAAGTTGTTCTTCCCCTTCATGATAAGAGAATCCCACATTAGTAATCCTCAAAACACTCTGCATAAGTTGCACCTCCCTTCATATAATGCTAACACCAGCAAGCATCCACTGATTACCAGTATCACAACATCTGTTTTGCTGATGCTGATAGAGTAATAGCTTTCTTTTTTACCAGGTTTTTCGATTCCTCGTACGATTGAGGCTGCTGCAAGTTCATCAGCAACCTTGATAGAGCGGAAAATCAGGGGAACAACCGCATATTCCATGGTTTTAAGCGGATGCAAAAAAATTTTTCCACTGCTTCCAACAAAGCCTCGCACACGCATGGCTTCCCAAATTGCTCGAGTTTCTTCTGAAATTGTTGGAATAAAACGTATAATAACAACTAAAATCAAAAGAGCCGTTCTGGGCATGGCACATTTCTGGAATACGGCAATCAGCTTACCGGATGGAATATGAAAAGTCAGGTATGCAGCCATAACTGGAACAATAAATTTGTAAATCATTCCAAGAAGCATAGGCGATGGAAATAATATCCCTCTCGGAACTGCTGTGGTCAGCCAAACAACCGTAAATACATATACCGCTAAATATACAATGCCTTGCTTCAAAAATCCTAAATATGTAAAAAGAATTACCAGCCAAAGCACAAACAGGGCGTGCCAAAAATAGCTTTTTGTAAAAATAGATACCAGACAGGCACAAAGCGTCAGTAGCAGACAGCCAATACCACCCACCTTTTCAAATCTATGTCCACTATTCTCTCTCATTTATCCCAAAATACCTGCTTTTTCAAAATGTTTTTTCAAGATTTTCTGTGCCAGAAAAATACCGATTGCGCCCAGAACAACCGTTACTGCGGTACCAACAAGCATCAGTGCAGGGGAAGAAACCATATCATATTGGAGTTTTACAGTGGCGTCTGCAAACCCACTGGCAAGAGCCTGCTCTTGATAACTATCCCATGCAACATAGCAAGGAACACCGATTCCCATGAACATTCCAATTCCATAAATACTCCATCCAATTAGATTACGGATTGGTTTCCGATAAGCATCTTTTCCAATCATGGATAGTTCACACAGCAAAGCAACTACTACAAAATAAGGGACCATAAACATATATCCCATGGCACCAGTAATGATGGCGTAAATCATGACCCAGATGAATAAAAGACCATGCTTATTGATCCGATTTGCAGCCACCAAATAGAAGATTGCACCTAAAAACATTTCGATACCTGCTGTTCCATACAAGTAGATAATGGGGACTGCTACCGTTCCCATACCAATTGTAAAAGCGATTGCATAGAACAATGCCATCATCACCGCTGCTGTTACAATGTCTTTTACAGACATACTCCTTTTTACTTCCATAAGATCATCCTCCTAAATTACTAGTTAGACAGCGCTAACCTATGGATCGAAAAAGGGAGACCAGTCGGTCTCCTTTTTTGTCCGTTGCCCGTCTACCTTGTTAATAGTATAGCAGTAGGTTTTCCGTATTTATATAACCTCTTAGGTATTATTTTGCTCCAATCAGGTCAAATGATTTTTACGATATTGCTGCGGTGTTTCTCCAAAGCAGGCTTTGAATGCAGAACTGTATTTCCCTTGATTCAGATATCCGGAAAGCTCAGAGATTTCACCAATGGTCATACTCGGTTTTTGAAGAAGCAGCTCGGCAGATGCCTCCAAACAGGTAGACTTTGCGAAGCTTCCAATAGAGCTTCCAGTAATTGCAACGAAACATCGTTTTAGGCTGGACTCAGAAATAGCATAGCGTGTTGCCAGTTCAGAAATAGAGGCTCTTTCAAAGGGATTATGGAGAATGCTCCGATAACATTCCTGTGTTGCCTTATACACAATATCAGAAAATGATGTAATTTTTTTGGCATCACACCGATCTACTTTTTTCAGAAACAGAAAAAGTTCCAGAATTTTCAGAATGGAATAGGGTATCCTGATTTCTCCATTTATCTCGTACAGTTCTTGAATAATATGATTTATTTCTTTGCGGGAACGCAGGAGCATAGCAGCCCCATTCTGGCATAGCTTCTGCCGTATTTCTTCTAAGTCAATATTGCCATAAGGAAAGCAGGCATCCAGAGATTTTTGCGCTTCTGCAATATCAATAAAAAAGGTTAATCCAAAATACTGCCCCGTTGGAATGCAGGAGTCTTCAAAGTGAACTTTACCAAGGTCAATAACACTCAAATCTCCCTTACTGACAAAAGCATGTTCTTTCCCTGCCAATTCAAATTCGTAGCAGCCATCCATGCAGTGATCGATTTGCAGTATGCCTTTTTTCGTTTCTATCTTCTGGTAAGCAGTCGTCATATTCAACTTGTTATAGGAGAGCTGTATACCGTCTATCAGGTCATAACAGCACATTTCTCCATCACCAGTTTCATTCTGAAAATGGTAAATTTGTGCATCTCCAGATGTGCTGATTTTCGAAAAGTCAAAGCCACTATAGGCATTTTCCATAATACTTGTCTTTTTCATAGCTATTTTCACCTTACTTTTTGTTTGATACAAAGCAAATTATAATATCAGATAATTTCAATAAAATTAATACCTGATAGCCCAAAATATCTCTAAGTAGAAAATACATCAAATTTCTTCGGGTGCAAACATAGTTTCCTTGAGCAGTTTGTCATTCTCGCATTTCAGAAGATAGCGAATCAACTGCTTAGCATAGATGTTAGAAAGCGTGGTATCCCAATCGGCCAGACGGATAATTTCTGCTGTGCTGTTTTTAAAATTCAACGAAATCTCGCCCCATTCGCCGTCGTTCTCCACCTGATACAGGTAGACAGCAGCGGCGACTTTCTTTTTGCGTTTGGTCTGGGATTTTCGTTTCAGCCGGATCATGTGAATTACCCCGGTTTCTGCCAACAGGCAGGCCAAGTGCTCCACGGCTTTGCAATAGGCTCGTTCTGCACCGCTGGCTGTACTACCCTCAAAAAGCACTGCCAGCTCCTCAAAAGTGGGACAATCTTTCCATGCGCTGACCCGCCCACAGGTCATGCAAATGCACATCCAATGCTGAAAAGTGGATGGAACTCATCAAGCAATATTCAAGCCCTACAGAATTGACCGCCGAACTGCTGAATACTGTGATTGAAAAAATTGTAGTACATGAAGCTGTCGAATCTCCTGATGGTATCAGAGAACAGGAAATTGAGATTTTCTACCGCTTTGTTGGCAAAATTGATTGATAGAAAAGAGTGCCGAGTGAAATAAAAGTTGGGGAAACGGGAAGCGGTTCCCCCAATATAACGCTTCTTCCAGCATTGGCAAGATTATTAAAAACGGATCTTAATACACTTCTATCATTTCAAGATGATTTAAGTGACGTGTAAATTGTTAATTCTGTAGATGAACTTGATAAAATCATTTAACTGGAGCATTAATTCTTTATAATGTATCAGAGTCAGAACCATATCAAAAAGTGTTTGAAGCGTTTTATGAACAGCTATCACATGGTCAAAATGCAGAAGAACTTATCAATACATTGCCCTCCTCTTCAATAGATAACAAAGAACGTATTGCTAGTCTTTATTCAGCACAGGACAGGTTTTTAGACACACGCAAATCTACATTGATAGCAATGAGCAAAAAATGGAACCCTAAAGAAATTCCACTTTATAGACATCTAAAAATTTTGGAACCAAACTTTTTCTCAGAACACATTTTATCTATGCTACAAGAAGAAATGGAAAATGGTAATGCATTTGCATTTATGGAGAGCAGCCAAGGAGTATCAAAAACTTTTACAAGAACTAAGCAATTACAACAATATTGTAATATCTATCCTAATACAACATAAGCTTCTTCCACTTTCTGATTTTTGTACGGAAAGTTCCGAAAGGTGCCACGGTGTTAATATGAATGAATTTATAAACTTCCCAAACCGCAGATTTCGTAGCATCATCTGCCCACTTACGTTTATGGGGAACAAAAAGCTCCTCGTCAGACATAGAATCAATCATTTCATAAATCCCTTGGATATTTGCATCCAACCTTACCCTAAGCTCATGAAGAGACAATCCTGCATAAGTGTCTGTAAACCATTGATACAATGCCCCAAGCTGATTCCATTTAAACTGGTCAGAAGGTGTTTTTACTTCCAGACCATTTTTCTCATCCTGTTCCCACTTAAGGACAAGAGTTGTCCAGCCAACCTGATAAGCCAGATTCTCTGCCGGAGTACGGTCCGCATCTTCTGCATGGAGATCTTTCATATCTTCCGAAATATTATCAAACTCAGCAATATACTTGGCATAGGTTTTCTTGATTTCTTCTTTCAACGCTTCTTTACTGTCGTATGTTTTCATCAATTACCTCCTTTGAGTATCTCACATCCCTGCCACTTTGCTTTCTCTTCCGGCTGAATCAAATAGCTCACCATTTCCCTTTGTATGGTTTCCCTCTGTTTCAGCTGTTACTTACCAACCTTTTCCAAAACAACATCATAAATTTTTTGTATTTCATCAGAGTCTTTCATACCAATAACAAGCGTTTTATCACCTGATGTCATAACAATAAACTCTTCAGCTCCGGTATATGCATACAATGTGTAGGAACCGAATTCATCATTTTGAAAACTTCCCATTAACAGCCTTGCTGATCCAAACCCGTTTGTGCGAATTCCTATATCCAAGTCTTCATACCGGGAAACAGAATCTATTTCGGAATACGAAATCTTTAAATCTCTCCAATAGTCAGCTTTGATATAAAAATCTGTATCGTCACACTGCACCTCGATATTGCCGGTAAACATTAGAATTGCTGTACCAATAATGATAATAGGTACGATAACCGCAGTGATCCTCACTGCAATCTTTTCTGCATTGTTTTTGGGTGGAGAAATATATTCTATTCCTTCTTTTTGGTGTTTTTTATAAATACTATAGGAATACGCTGTAGGAATAATGATCATGGCAAAAATCACACATACCATAACCGCTACCATAGCAACAATGGGTAAAAAAATGGAAAATAATATAATAAGTCCTCCAATCACCCATACTTTGCCACCAAGCCTGTGGGTTTTGTTCCAGTTTTCTTCGTTATTCAAAGTCCAAGAAATCTTGATTCCCAAAGTTCTGTTTTGCTTGATTTTGGGTAAATAATTTCCAATGAAGATAAACAAAATACCGAGCATCGCAGGGGTAACCAGAACAAAGCTAAGCTCTCTTCCAAGTGCTGTGGCATAGACAATACCACTTGTAAACAGAGACATAATAGGAATGATCCAGAAAATCATGCCCAGTGCTTTTTTGTTTTGATTTTTCTGCCTCTTATCAAAAAATGTGAAAAACAAGCAAACCAAATGACTAATCAATAGAATAACGGGTAATCCAAAAACTGTAAAAGTTTTTCCAAAAAATCTATCCCAATTGCTGTCGACACCCCAGTGTGTTGCCATAGCATCGGACAATGTGTCCCACATCATGATTCCAAATAAAATGGGCAACAAGATGATAATGGAAGATATAAGTACTTTACCTTTATTTTCTTTCAGCATTTTCCTGACCTCCTTTTAAATCTGCAATCCAAAGCATAGTTTCTTCTAAAACCGATGTGTTAATTTCGTAAAAAATAAATTTTCCTTCCCTTGTATCTCTGATTAAATCAGCATCCTTTAACACAGATAAGTGTCTGGAAATGGAAGGAGCAGTTACAGAAAAGTGTTCCGTGATTTCACCTGCCGACAAGCGTCCGTGTTTCAGTAGGTTCAAAATCTCACGACGGATAGGATCCGCAAGCGCTTTTAATGTCTGCTGTATCCCCATATTAAAACCTCCTTTAACAATTAACCTAATTGTTAAATGTATTTTACATACAAAACTTACTGCTGTCAAGAAATTTCATCAAAAAGCAACACTTTTCTCTATCGCAGATCTATTTACTGAATAATCTCTCACTCTTTTACTTCGTAAACGATATTCCCTGTATAGTAAAGGGAAATGACCATATCTATGAGATAGGTATCCTTGATAAACCACAGTATTACATCAGAAAAAACAGATTTCCTTTTATCTGCCGAAAATTATCTTTGAACTCAATGCAGCCGGATTCAAAATAAAATCTAAGATGATTCCCCACCTTCTCTTTTAAAAGATTCTGCTTTAACTAACAAAAATATATCATACAAAGCCAAATAGCGGCAGAGAGAAATCCCTCTGCCGCAAATTCTGCCTTATGCCCCTGCGTCCAGCATATTCTCGATAAAAATACCGTAGCCCCTTGTGGGGTCGTTCACCAGCACATGAGTCACTGCACCGATGATCTTACCGTCCTGGATAATGGGCGAACCCGACATTCCCTGTACAATACCGCCTGTAACAGAAAGAAGCTGCGGATCCGTAATGTGAATTACAAAACTTTTATTTGTGTCCTTATGATTCATATCTATCTTTGTAATTTCTGCTTCATATTCTTTTACTTCCTCTTCTACACAACACAATATAGAAGCTTTTCCTTCTTTCACATCCTGTTTAAATCCCATTTTCATTGGTGTCAAAAAGATTCCATTTTGTTTTCCACCTTTAAACTGCCCATAAATTCCATTTTTATTATTTTTTGCAATGGTCCCAATAACTTTTTCAGGTTCATATCGAATTAATCCCGAAAGTTCACCCGGACTTCCTTTGCTTCCCTTCTGGATATTGAGAATTTGTGCCTGATAAAGAGTGCCTTTTTGAATCTGCAACAGCTCTCCGGTATCCATATCGCTGATTCCATGTCCAAGAGCTCCGTATTTTCCTCTGTCATCTACAAAAGTAAGGGTTCCTATTCCCTGTGTATCATCTCGAACCCAAATTCCCAGTTTGTACGTTCCCTGCCTATCCTTTACAGGTGTAATAGAAACCGGAACCATTTCTCCATTTCTCATTACATCAAGAATGACCTCTTCTCCTTTTAACTTTTTTAAATCTTCCAGTAAATCTTTTTTTCGAGAAATTTTTTGATTATTAAAAGCTACAATATAATCTCCCGGCCTCACAATATTTTTAGCCGGCTCCCGGGACTCTCCCTGCTCTGATACAATCTCGCCTGTATCAATAATCAAAACACCTTCTGTTTCCATATACATTCCTACAGTACTTCCGCTTACCATAATATCTCTGCTTTCTGTAGGAGTTACTTTAATTTGTTTAAAAGGAAGAACACCCATAAGTTTACAGGATAATAAATAATTGCCGCTTCCAGACACCGGAACCGCCTTATCAAGCGTAAGAAATGGAAATTCCAGAAAAGATTCCACATCCTGATTCCTGTTTTTTGAAATATAAATTTCATCCGGAACTTTTCTATCCAGATAGCAATATCCCATCCATCCCATAAACAAAAGATCAAGTGCCAGGCACCATAATACAAACTTCCTGTATTTTCTCTTTCTGTCCATCACTTCACATCCTTTGCCGCTTTTTTCTCCAAAAGAAAAGAGAGGAATTTCTTTTGGAAATCTCCTCTCTTAGTATACGGCTAAAGTCTTCATTTCAATCTTGTATTTTTATGTACATGTGCCAATTCTTTCATTTCTTTTGCATTCTCAAAAACAGCCGGTGTAATTTCCGCTCCTCCAAGAAGTCTTGCAAGTTCTTTTATGGATTCCTTTTCATCAAGCGGATGAATCTCCGTCGTTGTTTCACTTCCGTTTACATGTTTTTCAATTTCAAAATGCGTATCTGCCATTGCTGCAATCTGTGGCAAATGCGTAATACAGATTACCTGATGATGCGCTCCGATAACTGCCATTTTTTCTGAAACTTTTTGGGCAGTACGCCCACTGATTCCTGTATCAATTTCATCAAAAATCAAAGTTTCCAATTCATCCCTATCTGCCAAAATTGCCTTCAGGGCCAGCATAATTCTGGAAAGCTCTCCGCCGGATACAATCTGTCCCAAAGGTTTTCGGCTTTCTCCCGGATTTGTAGAAATTTCATATTCCACATCATCAAATCCATTCTCTGTATAATTTTTTCTTCTGTCAAAACGAATGGAAAAATCAACATCCAGAAAATTCAGATCTTTTAATCCCTCTATGATCTTTTTCTCAAGATTCTCCTTATATTCTTTACGAATCTCTGATAAATCATGTGATACTTTTTCTAATTTTTCTTCCGCAATCTTCATTTTTTCTTTAGCAAGCCGGAAATTTTCTTCATATTTTCTTAGCTTTTCTAATTTTGAATTTTGCTGGTCTCGATAAGACAAAATCAGTTCAATTTTCTGTCCATACTTTGCTTTTAATCCATTTATCAGATTCAATCGTCTCTCTGTTTCATAAAATGTTTTTTCGTCAAATACAAGATTATCCAGATAAGAAGACAACTCTCGATTAAAATCATTTAAAAGACCATCTGCTTCTCCCAGTATTTGCAAAAGAGGTTCTAACTCCTCGTCATACTGGGTTACTTTCCCCATCTCTCGGAGTCCGCTTCCAACCATATCACCGGCACCATTTTCGTATCCTGTCAGAGAATGAACACCCTGTAAAACTTCCACGATTTTTTTTCCATTGGAAAGTTTACGATACTGATGCTCCAATTCCTCATCTTCCCCTGGAACAAGGGAAGCATCTTCTATTTCATGTATTTCAAATTCCAAAAACGCCATTTCACGTTTTCTCTGTTCTTCTTCAATGTCAAGCGCTTTTAATTCCTCCAGACAATGTCTGTATTCCTTATAAGCAGTTTCCACAAGTTGTTTTTGCGGGAAAATTCTTTCTTTTCCATACGCATCCAAAATCTCCAACTGCTTGTTTCTATATAATAAAGATTGATGCTCATGTTGTCCATGAATATCTAGGAGACAGGCGGCTGCGGCTTTCATTTGTCCAACTGTGCTTGTCTCTCCATTTATTTTACTTATGCTCCTGCCATCCATGATTTTTCTGGAAAGAAGAATTTGTCCGTCTTCCGGATAAATATCCAACATTTCCAGTGCTTCTCTGGCTTTTTCATTTTCCACCTGAAACAAAAGTTCCACAAGCGCATACGATGCATTTTCCCGAATCATATTTCTGGAAGTTTTCCCTCCCAGTATAAGCTGCATAGAGCCAAGAAGAATTGATTTTCCGGCTCCTGTCTCACCTGTAAGGATATTAAGACCAGGGCCAAATTCAACTTCTATTTCCTCAATTAACGCAAGATTTTTCACATGCAGATGAACTAACATTCTTTCCTCCGTCTGACTACTTTTGTCTGTCTACAATGCCCAGAAGTTTTTCTGCTACTTCCTCCGCCTGCTCAGATGTTTTTGTGGCACACATGATCGTATCATCACCGGCAATACATCCAAGTATTTCCTTCCACTTCAGAGCATCCAGTGCAGCAGCAACTCCCATTGCCATTCCCGGTACTGTTTTTACCACAATAAGATTCTGCCCTGTTTCAATTGAAAGAAGCGCATCTCTTAACACTCTTGTATATTTATCTCCCAGGGTATGGGCCGGATCCTGCAAGATGGCATATCGGACTTTTCCGTCTTTGCCTGCCACTTTTGTCATTTTTAATGCACGTATATCTCTGGAAACAGTTGCCTGTGTTACCTTAAATCCTGCTTCATTAAGCCGGGAAGCAAGTTCTTCCTGTGTATCAATATCATATTTTTGAATTAACTCTATGATTTTTTCATGTCTTGCTACTTTCACCTTACATCCTCCTAGCTGCCTTGCATCTTCTGACGCAGCACCTCCACAAAACTCAAATGATTTAATTTCACAATTTTTGTTTTTACAGAAGCTCTTTGAATCACAATCTTATCTCCGGTCACCATCGGCACTACAGTATCTCCATCGAAAGATGCTACCCCTTTTTCACAATCATGATGTCTTCCCTTTCCAATTTCCACTGTAATTACATCTTCTGCCGGGAAAACTATGCTTCTTGTATTCATCGTATGTGGTGCAATCGGTGTCATGATCGTCATAAGTGCATTTGGCGATACAACAGGACCACCTGCCGATAAACTGTATCCTGTTGATCCTGTTGGTGTGGAAATTATGATTCCATCTGCATTATAAGAATTAAGGTATTCTCCATTTACATAATTTTTAAAACTTACAACACGAAAATGTCCCTCTCTTCCAATCACAATATCATTAAGAGCGATATCTTCACCTAAAATTGTTTCTCCTCGATAAACAGTTCCCTGAAACATCATTCGTTCTTCAACTTCGTAATCACCCTGCATCAATTTATCAAGAGCCGGATAGATTGACTGCCTGTCTACTTCTGCAAGAAAGCCGAGATTTCCCAGATTGATCCCCAGCAGAGGAATATTTTTATATACCACATCTCTGGCTGCCTGAAGAAGCGTCCCATCCCCGCCTAAAACAATAATGCACTGCGTATCTTCCGGTATCAATTCCGGATTTGTATAATGATAGGGTCCTTCTACTTTTCGAAATGCCTGCTGTATCTGACAATTACAGCCGTTTTCTTTTAAATATTCTGAAATCTGCCGTGTAATTTTCAGATCTTTATCCTTATCACCATTTGTTATGATATAAAACTTATTCATTCCCGCATTATTCCTCAGTCTAACTCTTTGTGTGCTTCTGCCACCACTTCATCTACTCCGGCATCCAAACTGTCCGAAATACTGCTTCCTTCCTGGCGTTTTTTAAGATGAAGCAAGTATTCAATATTCCCTTCTGGTCCTTTAATAGGAGAAAAAGAAAGATGACATGGTTCAAAATAAATACTCATTGCATACTGACGTACTTTATCAATAACTTCCCTGTGTACAGCCGGATCTCGGACAACGCCTTTCTTACCTACCTTTTCTCTCCCTGCTTCAAACTGTGGTTTTATAAGGCACACAATTTCTCCATCCTCTGTAAGAAGATTTCTTACAGGAAGGAGCACCTTTGTAAGGGAAATAAACGAAACATCAATAGATGCAAAAGCTGCCGGCTCCTGTATATTTTCAGGAAGAACATATCGGATGTTTGTTTTCTCCATACAAACTACCCGCTCATCATTACGAAGTTTCCAGGCAAGCTGTCCATATCCCACATCTATGGAATAAACCTTTACAGCTCCATTTTGAAGCATGCAATCTGTAAAACCGCCTGTGGAAGCTCCCACATCCATACAAACCTTACCGGACAGACTCACTCCAAAATTTTCCATTGCTTTTTCCAGCTTCAGTCCTCCGCGGCTTACATATGGAAGCACATTTCCTCTCACTTCAATTTTTGCAGTTTCCGGAAACATAGAACCGGCCTTATCTTCTTTTTGTCCGTCCACATAGACATCCCCTGCCATAATATATGCTTTTGCCTTTTCTCTTGATGGAGCCAGTGCCCGCTCCACCAACATCATATCCAGTCGTTTTTTCATTCCGTTCCTCTTTTTTTACGATTTTCCTCTTCCATGGCACTTTGAATCGCTTCTGCGATCTCCATGGAAGAAAGTCCTATTTTTGCCCGAAGGCTTTCAATTTTACCCTGTTCCACAAAGCGATCTCCAATTGCAATGTTTAAAACCCGTATTTCCGGGTGACAGGCTTCCATATATGCCGCCACATGCTCACCAAAACCGCCACTTTTTACATTTTCTTCTACTGTTACAAATACTCTGTGTTTTTTAGCTAGTTGATCCAGAAGTTCTGTATCAATGGGTTTTACAAAACGTGCATTTACAAATGTAGGATTCAACCCCCATTTTATAAGCTCATCATATGCCTCTTTACATACAGCAGTCATACTTCCCATTGACAGAACTGCCACATCCTCTCCTTTGTAAAGGATTTCTCCTTTTCCTATACAGACCGGTTCCTGAAACTCTGCAAGCCCTGCATAAGCAGTTCCTTTTGGATAACGAATGGCACAAGGACCATTGTACTTTACTGCTTCTTTTAACATTTCCTGAAGTTCCCATCCATTTTTCGGTGCCATCACTACCATATTGGGTATCATACTAAGATATGATAGATCGAAACACCCCTGATGTGTTTCCCCGTCAGCCCCAACAAGTCCGGCACGATCAATTGCAAAGATCACATGCAGATTTTGCATACATACATCGTGAAGAATCTGGTCCACCGCTCGTTGTAAAAAGGATGAATAAATCGCCACAACAGGAATCATTCCTCCAAGAGCAAGACCTGCTGCAAAAGTAACCGCATGTTCTTCTGCAATACCCACATCAAAAAATCTCTCCGGAAACATATTTCCAAAGGCAGTAAGCCCCGTACCTTCCGGCATCGCCGCTGTAATTGCTACAACTTTTTTATTCTCTTTTCCAAGATTGCATATCGTCTGAGAAAATACATCCGTATAATTAGGAGCTGACTTTTTTTCCAAAAATTTTCCGGTTTGTATATCAAAAGGACCGGTTCCATGAAAGCGTGCCGGTTGACTGCTTGCCGGAATATATCCATGACCTTTCTCTGTTAATACATGAACAATGACCGGTCCCTCTACTCGTTTTGCCTCATTGAATAATTTCATCATCTGACGCATATTATGTCCATTTACAGGACCAAGATACGTAAGTCCCATATTTTCAAACAGCATCCCCGGAATGATCAGCTGCTTAATACTGCTTTTTGTTTTTCGCATTGTATCTACAATAGCTGTTCCGACTTTAGGAATTTTTTTCAATGTTTTTGTTACATTTAATTTCACACCTGTATAAGCTTCTGCCGTTCTTAATGCACTTAAATACATAGACATTCCGCCTACATTTTGAGAAATAGACATGTTATTGTCGTTTAATATAATAATAAAATTTGTATCCAGTTCCGCCGCATTATTTAATGCCTCATAGGCCATGCCCCCTGTCAGAGCGCCATCACCAATTACCGCCACCACACTATGCTTCTGCCCCTGGATATCTCTTGCCCGCACATACCCCAAACCTGCAGATATGGAGTTGGAACTATGTCCGGTATCAAATGCATCACAATCACTTTCTTTTCTTTTTGGAAAACCGCTTAATCCGCCTTCCATACGTAAATTTTGAAACTCATCTTTTCTTCCCGTAAGAATTTTATGTGTATATGCCTGATGCCCCACATCCCATATTAATTTATCTTCTGGAAAATTTAATATGTTATGCAAAGCTAACGTAAGTTCTATAACGCCAAGATTGGATGCCAGATGTCCTCCTGTTTTACTTACAGATTCCACTAAAAAGTTTCGAATTTCCTCTGCTAACTGTGGGAATTCTGCCAACGCAATTTTATGAATATCATTTGGCTTCTTAATTTTATCCAAGATCATTGGTATCCTTCTTTCATTTCCTGCGGCTTACAAGTTCCTGAATAAGCATACACAGGAATTCGTTTTTTTTGCTCAGACTTTCCAGCAGCCCAATGGCTTCCTGTGAAAGCTGACGCACCTGTCTGACAGCTTCATCAATTCCAAACAGGCTTACATATGTAACTTTATTGTTTCTTTCATCACTGTGAACCGGCTTGCCAAGTTCTTCTTTCGTACTGGTTACATCAAGAATATCATCCTGTATCTGAAATGCCAGCCCGATCTTTCCGGCAGCCTTTCTCACTATTTCTACCTCTTTTTCATCTGCACCACCTAAAACAGCGCCTGTCATCATGGCCGCTTCAATCAACGCAGATGTTTTATTTTCATAAATATAATCCAGCATTTCTCTTGTAAGAGGTTTTCCGTCATTTTCTACATCTACACTCTGTCCTCCAAGCATTCCATAAATGCCGGTTTTGTCAGACATAATTCTAAGTCCATGAATAACCTGCTCTTTTTTATCCGTTAAAGAAAACGCACAAAACATAACCTCATAAGCATAATTTAAGAGAGCGGCTCCACTTAAAATACCCATAGCTTCTCCATATACTTTATGAGTGGTCAAACGTCCTCTCCGATAATCGTCATTATCTATAGCCGGCAGATCATCATGAATAAGAGAATGGGTATGGATCATTTCCATACCTGCCATAAACGGTTCTATTTCCCGCCCTTCTCCGCCAAAAAGTTCATACGTTTCTTTCATCAATATAGGACGCAGACGTTTTCCCCCGGCCAGCATGCTATAATTCATTGCCTGTACCATATTTCGGGAAAATCCTTCTTCCTTTGGAAGATATTTCCGGATTACTTCCTCTGCTTCATTTGTTCTCTTTTTTAATTCATTTTGAAAATTCACGAAATGTCCCATCCTCATTTATCTGCAGCATCTTTTTCTCTACTGTATCCAGTTTTTCACTGCAATACTTAAGAAGTTCCATTCCTTCCTGGTAAAGCCGAAAAGAATCCTCTAGAGAAGTTTCTCTGTTTTCCAGACGCTCCACAAGAACATCCAATTCCTCAAATGCTTCTTTTATGGTTTTTTCTTTATTTTCTGCCATCTTCTCTGTTTTCCTTCCTGATACTGCTAATCTTTGTCTCTATCTTTCCATCTGTCACAGAAACGAAAAGTGTATCTTCTTTTCTCACCTGTTCCACGCTTGTAACTGCACTTCCATTTATATCTGCTACATATGCATATCCCTGGTTTAATTTACGCAGCGGCGACAAACCAGAAAAACGCTCCAAATACAAAGAAAGTGTATGTCTTTTATTTTTTATCTGCTGATCCATGCCTGCAAAAACAGCCTCTTCCAAATCTGCCAGCCTTTGCCGATCTTCACGCAAACGATTCTGCGGGCTTACATACTGCAGCTTTGTCTGATATTTTTCCATACGTTCCCGAAACAGTTCTGCTTTTCCCCACATGGCACGATGCAGCCGCTCCCTATAGGAACCGGCTGCATCCACAACACTTTTGTAATCATACACAGCCAGCTCTGCTGCCGCCGACGGCGTAGGAGCCCTTAAATCTGCTGCAAAATCTGCAATGGTAAAATCTGTTTCATGACCAACTGCGGAAATAACAGGTGTTCCACATTCAAAGATCGCACGAGCTACAATTTCCTCATTAAATGCCCATAAATCTTCTATGGAACCGCCGCCTCTTCCCACAATGATCACATCAACATCCGCCTGATCCAAAACCCGGATTCCCTTTGCAATACTCTCTGCTGCATTCTCTCCCTGTACAAGAGCCGGATAAAGAATAATCTGCAGATATGGATTCCTTCTAAGCGAAACATTACGGATATCCTGGATTGCTGCACCTGTAGGGGCTGTTACAACGCCAAGTTTACTTATAAACTGAGGAATCGGCTGTTTGTATTCTTCCGCAAACATTCCCATATCCTCAAGTTCCTGCTTTAGCATCAGATACCGTTCATAAAGAGCCCCTGCTCCCTCCAGGGTAATTTCTTTTGCATAAAGCTGATACCGTCCATCGCGTTCATAAACATCTACCGTACCGCCTACCACTACCTTATCTCCATTTTTCATGGAAAAGGCAAGTCCTTTTCTCTGGCCTGCAAACATAACACAGCTTAATGTTCCTGTTTCATCTTTAAGTGAAAAATAAATATGACCGCTTGTATGATATTTACAATTGGACACCTCACCTTTTACATACACCTGTTGTAAAAAAAAATCCTGAGTGAACATATTTTTCACATAACGATTTACCTGACCTACAGAATATATATTTTTCATCACTCTGATTCCACAGTCTCTGCGGACGCTTCTTTTTCCTCCTGCTTTTCATCTGTGCTGGCAATTTTTCCAAGAATTCCATTTACAAATGAACCGGAAGTCTCACCTCCGAAACATTTTGCAAGTTCTACTGCTTCATTAATGGCAACTCCAACCGGCACACTGTCATCATATTTTATTTCATATACCGCAAGGCGAAGAGCTGTAAGATCCACACGGCTCATTCTTTTTGTTTTCCATCCTTTGCTGGTTTCATTTAAAAGCGTATCAATCTCTTCTAAATGAGAAAGTACATGATTGTATTTCTCCTGCATACTTTTCTGATTTTTTTCAGTAAGTTCTTCAAAACTATCAAAATAAAGGGAAAGCTGCTCCGGCATTTCCTCCTGTGTGTTAAATTCTGTCATAAACAGTAATTTAAAAACGTGTTCTCGCAATTCTCTTTGTCGCATTGTATCCTCCTGGTCCTGACAATTCTTTCATAGTAAAAAAAGGAAAGAATTACTTTCCTTTTTCGTTCTCCATATCAACGCTGGCAATATGAATATTTACATCTGCAACTTCCAGTCCTGTCATATTCTCAATAGATGATTTCACTCTGTCCTGAACCGCCTTGCTCGTCTCAAGAATATTCTTACCATATTCAATATTCAGAGAAAGGTCTACCGTTACCACACCTTCCAAAACAGTTACTTTCACACCTCTTGATAAACTTTTCATTCCAAGTCTGCTTACCAGCTCATTTGTAATATTGCCTGCCATGGAAGCAACACCATCTACTTCCGTTGCTGCAAGTCCTGCAATAATAGCGACTACTTCATCTGCAATGTGTACTTCGCCTACTTTGCCTAAATCCTGTATTTTATAAGTTGTCCTTTTTTCTGCCATAAAAAAGCCCTCCTAAGGATTAAATGCCCCACCGTTTCTCAGTGGAGATATTTCTACTGAATAATTATTTATATTATACCAAATTATCCAATAAAATAAAAGGGTTATTTACTGAATTCCGTCAGGATTAAATCCGGGTTCCTATCTTCTGTCATACCCACACTCCATGCATTCACAAAAAGAAGCAGCGGGTTTCCTTTCAGATCTGTTACTTTTTTCATATCTGAAGTTCCAACAATCTGATCCACTTTAACCTCATCTTTATTTGCAATCCAACGGATATGTTCATATGGAAGATTTTCCAGACGAATTTCCACATTATATTCATTTTCCAGACGATACTTCAAAACATCAAACTGTAAGACACCAACAACTCCCACAATGATTTCTTCCATACCTGTATTAAATTCCTGAAAAATCTGGATAGCACCTTCCTGTGCGATCTGATTAATTCCTTTTACAAACTGTTTTCTTTTCATGGTGTCAATCTGACGTACCCTTGCAAAATGTTCCGGCGCAAATGTTGGGATTCCCTCAAAAGCAAATTTCTTACCTGCCGTACAGATTGTATCACCAATTGAGAAAATGCCAGGGTCAAAAACACCTATGATATCGCCTGCATATGCCTCCTCCACAACATGACGGGATTCTGCCATCATCTGTTGGGGCTGAAGAAGACGCATCTTCTTATCTCCCTGTACATGATACACTTCCTGAGAAGCATCAAATTTACCGGAACAGATACGCATAAATGCAATTCTATCTCTGTGGGCTTTATTCATATTCGCCTGAATCTTAAAAACAAAAGCAGAAAAATCATCTTCCATAGGATCAACAGGACCACAGTCTGCATTTCTTGGAAGCGGAGAACTTGTCATTGCAAGGAAATGTTCCAGGAATGTTTCTACACCAAAGTTTGTAAGAGCCGAACCAAAAAATACAGGAGTCAGTTCTCCTTTATTAACCAGTTCCTGATCAAAATCTGCACTTGCTCCGTCTAAAAGCTCAATTTCTTCCAAAAGCTGTTCTTTCTGGTCCTGATCCATAATTTCGTCAATTCTGGAATCTTCAAAAGAAATTTCCTCTATAGTTCCTTCTTTTGTTCCTTTTTGTGTATCTGTAAAGGTAAGAACCTTCTTTTTGTTTCGGTCAAAAACCCCGCGGAATTTTTTACCGGAACCAATTGGCCAGTTTACCGGGCATGTAGCAATTCCCAGCTCTTTTTCAATTTCATCCAATAGATCAAACGTATCGTTTGCATCTCGATCCAGCTTATTAATAAACGTAAAAATAGGAATATGGCGCATTACACAAACTTTAAACAATTTCCTTGTCTGCGCTTCCACACCTTTTGACGCATCAATGACCATTACTGCCGAATCTGCAGCCATCAGCGTACGGTAGGTATCTTCGGAGAAATCCTGATGCCCCGGTGTATCCAGAATATTAATGCAGTAGCCGTCATAATGAAACTGCAGTACAGATGAGGTAACGGAAATACCTCTCTCTTTCTCAATTTCCATCCAGTCTGAAACTGCATGGCGGGCAGTGGCCTTACCTTTTACGCTTCCGGCAAGGTTAATTGCACCGCCATACAACAAAAACTTCTCTGTAAGAGTTGTTTTTCCGGCATCCGGATGGGAAATAATGGCAAATGTTCTTCTTTTTTCTATTTCTTTCGTATACTTCGACACGTTTGGCCTCCTATACTCTCTTTTCAATCCGATTTTTTTACAGCATTCCTATTCTAGTATATGAACGGCTTGACTGTCAAGGGATTTCCTTCAGAGTTTTCTTTCCGGTCAATCATACTGATCTTCCGCACTTTCTTCTTCCAGTTCATTTTCTTCCCCTTCTTCCGGAGGAATTTCTTCACTCTGACTTAACGGCGTAATCACAATATTTTCTGCCGCAACACCGGTTTTTCTTTTTACAATGTCTTCAATCTGCGCCAGTTTTGCTTCTTCCAGTACCCCATCCGGCACTACAACATCTGCAGTCTCTCCTGTAAGATTTACGATTACATCTGCAAACCCCTTTGCTTCCAGCAAAAGTTCTGCAGCCGCTTCTTTTTCAGTTAATTCTGTCATGGCAACCATTGTATTTACCGCTTCCTGTTTTTGTTCATCTCCAATATCCTGACAACTGATAATTTCCTGCAAATCAGCTTTGTTTTGAGAACGTATCTGTTCACGGCTTAGTTTTGCCTGTGCTGCAAAATTGGAAGCGCCTGTAAGTACCGCTTCTCCCGGAGTGCTGGTATCCTGCGCTTCCATGCCGCTGCTATCTGCTCCGTTTTCATCAAAAAGTGCTGTTTCTTCTGCAATATCATAATCCACTTCATCTAAAATGTTGCTGCTGTCCGTACTTGCCTCCTTATCCCGGAATCCCAGATTCACATCTGCAAAATTCAGATAACCGGCTACCGCAATAAGAATTGCAAGGGAGGTGATAATCACCTGATTCTTTTTCATGATCTTTTTCACTTTTTCTCTCCTTATTTTCTTTTCATTACTTTAATTTTATGGGGTTCTATCTGAAATAATGCCTTTACTGCCTCCTGAATCTTCTGTACGGTAACAGAATCGTCTCCGCCCTGAGCAGAAATTAATACACCTGTTACTTTCGGTACCTTACTACTTCCAAATCCCTGACTATCCCGTTCTTCTTCCATCATAAGAATAACTTCTGTTTCTCCCACTCCTTCCACATTCGAAAGTAAATGTTCCAGTTTTTCTTCTAATTCTGTTTTTTCACTGTTCTCATATTCTTCCACACCTTTTTTATGAGACACCGGCAGGGCTGCCACCACCAGTAAAATCCCCAGAAGAAGCAGGACCATCCACTGCTGCCGCCCCATCTTTGTAAGTTTCAATTTGATACGTTCCTTCCCGGAATCCACAGGCTTCCATACCATCTTTTATCCTTCCTTTCCCCGTTTCATCCGGTATCCCTCTCACATACAAAATGGCCTTTGCTTCTTCTCCTTCTATATCTACTTCCACATTCTCCGGATTTATACCTCTTTCTTTTAATTCATCTATGATTTTTTCTTTAATCTCCCGTTCGTATCCTTTTTCCAAGTAAATTTCCTGCAACTTTTCCAGTTCTTTCTCCTGACGATAAGCGCTTTCTTCTTCATAATGCAACTGAAAATCCTCTATCATTTCCTGCCCTTTGCCCCAAATTGCAAATATTGGCATTCCAAGCATAAATATCAGCAAAAAGCCCATAAAAAGCCGTACGTACCGCTCATATGCCCGATTGGGAACGAGATGTATCACCATTGTGAGGAGAATATAAAAAACCGCCAGATTTTTCATCCAGGAATAAATTTCTGTTTTCATCTTCCGCCTCCAAAACTCACCATTAGAATAAGGAATGTAAGAACACAAAGCACATCCACAACTAACAAGAGACGCAAAAGAAGCGCACATCCTTCTCCCATTGTACTCAAACATCCCACGATTCGTTTATCAGAGATTGGCTGTGAAACAGCTGCAAGAAAACGATATACCAGAGACATCATCCCATATCGCAAAATTGGTCCTGCTCCCGCCAAAATTAACGCAGTCAGCACAACAACCCCGAAACTATTTCGAACAAGAATCGCACTTGTTACCACAAGTTCTGTCACAACATTTACTGCATTCCCCAATCCGGGAATGGCACTGGCAGTTTTTCCTATTGCACTTCTTTTCAAACTGTCCATTACCGGTGCTATTAAATTTTTTATTACCTGAAGTCCTACCACAAACCCCAAAAGTGTTTTCATTCCCCAATTCACTGCCGTTTCCAATAATTCTGCCATCTTCCCCAACATTTCCTCCCGGGATAGATTATTTACAAAACGAATTACTGTACAGGCATGGATTCCCGGAAGGATCAGTGTCAATAAAATCCATTGTATTACCCATACCAGAACTAATATACCCTGATAAAAAACTGTAGCGGTAGTCCCCCCTGACGATGCTGCCACTGCCAGAAAGTACGCCGGAGAAAGTGCTTTCATAAATTGCCCGATCCAGGAAAGATTTTCTGAAAGTTCTTTGCAAAGTCCGGAAAAAGAATCCATCAACATTACAAACAATAGCATGTACACAATATAAAAACTCATTTCTCCAATCTGTCCATTCTCAAATACATCTGCAAAACTTGTAAATACCGCTGCCAGAAGGATCAGAAGCAAAATCCTGAAAAAAATATTTTTTTCTTTATAAAAACGGGAAAAGAAAAGGCCGTACAGAAATTCCTGCACCGCCTCTTTCGAAAATAGCTTTTCACCTTTTATAACTGATCTTAACGCTTTTGAAAATGAAAAATTTCCTTCTCCAAGCATTTCATCCAGCATATTTTGAACCTGATCAAGTTCCATCTCTTCAATTAAATCTTCTGTCGTTTCCTCTTCTGCCTGCACAGGCATCTGCCAAAATACAAGCAGCAGTAAAAACAGCAAACATGCACCTGCACTTTTTTTCATACAAGAAACTCCTGTATTGTCTTCAGAAGTGCCAAAAGGATTGGCATACTTAAAACCATCACTGAAAGTTTGCAAAACAATTCAATCTGCATTCCTGTTGCCGAGTACCCTGCATCTTTACAAATACCGGAAGAAAACTGCCCTATATACGTAATACCCAGCATTTTTATAAGTGTGGATATGTATCCTCCATCCACCGGAATACTCTTACGAAGCTCTTTCAATGCTTCAAATAGATACGTAAGTTTTCCCACAGCAAGTCCTAAAATAAGAATACCAATTCCCATTGTAATAAAAGAAGCGTACTCCGGCCTGGTACTTTTCAATAAAAAACCAAGCATCACACCACCTACGCCAATAAGTGAAATCTTTATGATGTCCATGTATTCCCCTTCTTACAACGCAAACAGTTGCTGAATATTCTCAAAAAGCTCATAAATATATGGAACGATCCAAAATAGTACAATTAAAAGTCCTGCCAGACTCACAAGAAATGCCTGCTCTTCTCTCCCGCTGTGCTTCAAAATTTGCGAAAGAACGGAGACCAGAATTCCCACAGCCGCAATTTTAAAGATAATACTGACCTCCAACTCTGCCTCCTTTCCGCCCAGGCTACCATATGAGAATAGCAAGTAAAATTCCACCAAGAATTCCCAGACTTTCATATACCTTCTTTTTTGCCGGCATTTCCCGGCGAAGTTCTTCTGTACATCGAATAACCTCGTTCTCATATAATGTTAATTCTTTTATCTGCATTTCCAGATCAAGATGACCAAGATGGCTTCCAAGAGAATAAAACAGCTCTTCTTCCTCTTTCTCAACTCCCAGTTTCTGTATATAATTTTTCGCACATTCCCTGTATATCTTTTCAAACGCTCCTCTTCGGCTATCATTTGCATTCTCGGAAACAGCTTTTAAAAATGCCCCGTAGTCTCCACCGGTTTTTCCAGCTGCACCTGAAAACGCATCGTGGAGAGAGGCATTTCCAAAACGTATTTCCCCTTTTAACAGATTCGCCACACGCAACAACGTTTCCAACGTACGCAATCTTCCTGTTAAACGGAAACTTTGCCCAAATCCCATACCGGCACAGGAAATAAGGATCAGGAGCACTCCCACGGATTTCTGCATATCTGCCCATCTCCATCATAAATGCCCTCTATAATTCCGGCACGATCTCTTTTTCCCAAAAGAATATATCTCTCAAACACCCTTTCTTCTACTAATTTTTGAAAAAACGGCTGAGCCAGGACATCTTCCAGAGAATTTCCATGAGCAGTAGCAATCAGCTTACAGCCACAGTGAATAACGGATTCCACTGCGCGAAAATCTTCTTCTTTTCCCAGTTCGTCTACGGCCACAACAGACGGTGACATTGATCTAATAAGCATCTGCATCCCCTCTGCTTTTGGACATCCGTCCAGAATGTCCGTGCGCATGCCCATATCATTCTGAGGTACCCCCTGATAACAGCCGGCCAGTTCACAACGTTCATCCACTACCCCCACTGTAAGTCCTGAAATTCCTTCTCTTCCATTGCTAAGCTGACGTATGATATCTCTTAACAATGTTGTCTTCCCGCATCTGGGAGGAGATATGATCAGCGTATGCGCTACCCAGTCTTCTGTTTGGATATAAGGCATCACCTCTTCTGCACATCCGGGTATTTGATGGGCAAGGCGTACATTAATACAGGAAATGTATTTCATTCCCCGGATTTTTCCATCGTCTAAAATCACCTTTCCCGTAACACCTACGCGATGTCCGCCCTGTACGCTGATAAATCCCTGCCGTATTTCTTCTTCATAAGCATATAAAGAATATCCTGTCACATACTCTAAAGTTTCTTTTAAATCTTCCTGCGTTACCACATAGGGATCCGTTCCTTTCTGACGTAAAAAACATTCCCCTCCATCGTATGTAAGAAAAAGAGGTCTTCCTACACGCAATCGTATTTCATACAATTTATCATAATCAAGGTCCGCATCCAGCAAAAGCTGCCGTATGCTTCCGGCAAACAGATTTTGAACCTGCATTGCTTCCATTTGTCTCACCTCTTACTTTTAATATATGTGGACAATCCTGATTTAGTACCTTCTTTTATCTTCCATCAGGATTATAAAACCACATCCGTATATTCCCATCTAAGGTTCATTTGTTTTGCTGACCAAACAGCTCCGCTGTATCCCTTTTCTATATCCAGCAGCATACTTACACCATTATCCATGGGAATCGTCCGAAGATCACGGGACAAACCTTCCCCGGTCCATTTTATATACGCTTCCCGCAAAACCCACTGTAAAAAAAACATATCTGTTGGGTTTTCCCCATCCAGAATTTCTTTTTTCATTTCTTGAGGAACCATGCGCTCCAAAAGTCTTTCATAATTCACTTCTTTATGAATCTGAATATCAATTCCTACTTCCTGCCCAGTTAAAATGCACACCACATATTCTCCGGAATGGCTGATATTGTAATGAATTTTAGGCTGAAGTGTAAAAAACGGCTTCCCATGCTCTCCTGTACTTCTTGGCTCAAACTTTAATGTAAGTCCATATTCTTTTAAAAGGCCCTTTTCCAAAAGTTTTTCACCTATCATATGTTCCATATTTTTATGCGCATATTCTTCTCTTATTTTCGTATAATAAATAACTCCATTCATACTCCTGCCTCCTCGAGAAAACGGGACGGTTCCCGCTCTTTTTCAAACTGCCGTCTGACATAACACAAGATCAGGTCTTTTTTTGCTCGTGTCATTCCCACATAAAATAATCTGCGTTCTTCTTCCATCGCCTCGTTTAAAACTGCTTTTTTATATGGAATACTTCCTTCATTTACATTCAAAATATATACCGTATCATATTGCAATCCCTTCACAGCATGAAGTGTGGAAATCACAACCCCCTCACGTTTTATTTCCTGCTTCTTTGCCTGCTCATTTAATTTTTCAGTATACTCTTTTATGTAATCTTCCCATTCTTCCAATGTGCCTTTCCCTTTTGCACTATCCTGTATACGATCAAGAACCTCCAGAAATTCTTCCGGCTTTATTTTACGATATTGGGCATACTCCTGCAAGTATTCTTCATATCCCATTCCTTTTCTTATAAAATTTATAGCTGCATAGGGAGAAAGAGTGGATAAAATACGAAGGTGCGTTTCCAAAGTTGTGATCCGATCACACATCCAGTCTTTTTCCTTATAAAATTCACGAAGTTTCTCAAAGGAAATCCGGGTATCTGTAAGACTTTCTCTGGAAATATATCGGTTAGGACGATTCATGATCTGCAAAAATGTTTTTCTGCTTCTGTCCCCTTTTGCCATATGAAGATATGAAAATATATTTTTACATATCCAGTGCTGAAAAAGATTTGGCAGCTGCTCCTTCATGGTAAATGGAACCTGATATTCCATCAATGTCCCTACAAGACCTTCTGCTTCCTGGTTTGTCCGAAACAAAATTGCCGTATTTTGCAGATCCTCTCCCTGTTCCATCCTTTTTTTCAATTTTTGCACAACTGCCATATATTCTTCTCTAGGATTCAGAAACTCTATACATTGAACAGGTTTTCCCTCTTTATGAAAAGCTGTAAGTTTTTTTTGAAAACGTTTTTTATTGTGATCGATTACACAAACGGCTCTCTCCAAAATATTTTTTGTACAACGATAATTCACATTAAGAAGAACCTGCTGTGCGTCTGGATAATCCTTTCTAAAATTCATCATAATTTCCGGACGTGCTCCACGGAAATGATAAATAGACTGATCATCGTCACCCACAATAAAAAGATTATTTAAAGGTGCTGCCAGCATTTTTACAATATCATACTGCAAACGATTAATATCCTGAAACTCATCTACAAGAATGTATTGAAATTTTTTTCTCCATCCTTCCAGAATATCCTTTCTTTTTGCAAAAAGCTCATAGCAAAATAAAAGCATGTCGTCAAAATCCAACTTCCGTCTCTGCTGCAGGATTTTTCTGTATCCTGTAAAAATCTGACGGAACACTTCATCCGGACAGCAGGAAGAATAATAATGTGTCAGAGAAATCCGCTCGCTTTTTACAAGACTGATCTCTCTCTCCACTTCTTCCATAAAATCCCCCTCCTGAGACAATTCCTGCCCGTACTCAAGAATCAATTCCCGAAGGATTTCCTGTTTTTCCTCACCCGACAAAATATTTGCTGCCCCAAAACCATATGCCTGCTTTAAAATTCCATAAAAAACACCATGAAATGTCCCAAAAGTAACATTTGTGTGTTTTACTTTCATAAATTCCAAAAAGCGCTCTTTCATTTCCATTGCCGCTGCTTTTGAAAAAGTCACAACCAAAATAGAAGAAGGCGAAACCTTCCCCTCACGAATTAAATATGCAGTTCTTTCCACAATAACGGAAGTTTTCCCCGAACCGGGGCCTGCCAGGACCATCATAGGACCTGACAGGTGAGCGATTGCTCTTATTTGAGATGGGTTTTTCTTCATATTTTATTTTTCCAGTTTTTCTATGGCTGCCTTTACTCGTTTTATTGTCTCTTCTTTTCCGATAATCTCCATAATTTCCGTAGCTCCTGCAGGTGTCATCTGTTTTCCTGAAACAGCTGTACGAAGAGGCCACATCACGTATCCGTTTTTATATCCATTTTCTTTTACAAATGCAGAAAGAACAGCATATAACGGATCATTTGTATAATCTTCCTGTTCTTCAAGAACCGGAAGAACTTCTTTTAATACAGAAAGGGATGTTTCCTCTGTTGTTTTCATCTTTTTGTGACAATACATAGAAGAATCATATTCCGGTACTGCCTCGAAGAAATCGATTAATTCCGGAATATCCGGGAATGTCTCAATTCTGGTCTGTACCATACCTGCAATTTTATGGAAATCATAATCTTTCTTTAAAACCTGTTTCATGTATGGCAGCGCTTTTTCATAAAATTCCTCTGCATCCATCTTCTTGATATATTCCCCGTTCATCCAACGAAGTTTCTGAATATCAAATACAGCCGGAGATTTATTGATATGATGATAATCAAATGCCTCTACTAATTCAGAAAGTGTAAATATTTCTCTGTTTTCCGCCGGACTCCATCCAAGAAGTGCAACATAATTTACAATGGCTTCTGATAAAAATCCCTGTTCCAGAAGATCTTCATAAGAAGAATGTCCGGAGCGCTTTGAAAGTTTCTGATGTGTTTCATCTGTAATCAAAGGACAATGCACATAAACCGGTATGTCCCATCCAAACGCTTCATAAATACGATTATATTTCGGTGCAGAAGAAAGATACTCATTTCCCCTTACTACATGTGTAATCCCCATAAGATGATCATCTACAACATTTGCAAAGTTATAAGTAGGATAACCGTCTGATTTAATAAGAATCAAATCTTCCAGCTCTTCATTATTCACTGTAATATCTCCATAAATTACATCCTGGAAAGTAGTGGTTCCTTCTGTTGGCATATTAAACCGGATAACATGCGGATCCCCTGCTGCCAGGCGGCGCTCTACTTCCTCTTTTGGAAGATGGAGACAACGTTTATCATAAATGGAAATCTCTTTTCCAGCCACAACCCGACGCATATTTTCCAGTTCGTCTTTCTGGCAGAAGCAATAATAAGCATCCCCCTGTGCCACCAGCTGTTCTGCATATTTACGATAAACACCCGATGCCTGACGCTCACTCTGTACATACGGTCCTACCCCGCCATCTTTATCCGGTCCTTCATCATGGAGAAGACCTGTTTTTTCCAGAGTGCGATAAATAATATCTACAGCACCTTCCATATATCTTTCCTGATCTGTATCTTCAATACGGAGAATAAAATCTCCTTTCTCATGTTTTGTAATCAGATATGCATATAATGCTGTTCTTAAATTTCCCACATGCATTCTTCCTGTTGGGCTTGGTGCGAATCTTGTTCTGATCTTACTCATAATATCTGTTCTCCTGTTTTCTTGCTCTTTATTTCTCTTGACTTTTTATTATATACCTAAATCCTTCAAAATGTCCACTGGTTTTCCATGAATTGTTAAATCAGCTTTCTCATCTGCAAAATGTACCTCATCATTTACAAGGACAAGATGATTTCCTTCAAAATATCTAAGGAACGTTTCTGTAAGAGGGGATTTTAAATTGCTTCCCAAAATCAAAAGAGTATCTGCTTTTTGCACTTCTTCTGCTGCTTTGGAAATAGTACGATTATCCACCAGCTCTCCTACCATGGAAACCCCCGGACGTATGATTGCCCGACAGTCTTCACATCTTGGTATCCCCTCACTTCTTTGTATGTATTCGATTGGATAGTTTTTTCCGCAATGAGAGCAGAAATTCCGAAAAACGCTTCCATGTATTTCATATACATTTTTGCACCCTGCTCTTTTTGCAATAGAAAAAATATCACGGGTAATAACGCTTTTCAATTTTCCCTGCTCTTCCAACCGACCTAAACATGTCAGTCCTTCTTTCACCTCTCCCAAAGCATTGATCATATTCTTTTTATAAAAATCATAAAACTGCTCTGTTCTTGTCCGGAAAAACGTAGGATTAAACATTTCCTCCGGTGAATATCCGTATGCAATTTCTACATCCAGCGCATCTTTTTCATTTCGATAATTGGTACATCCACAAAAAGAACCTATACTGATTCCCATTAAGCATACAAGATATTGGCTGTTCTCAATGGCTGCTCGCAAATACCCCAATTTTTCTTCATATTTTTCTTCCATCCTATTTCATGCCTCCCTTTTTCTTTTTTTATTTTCATTCATCACAAAAAAATCCCGCGGAATCTCCGCGGGAAACAGGCATTAGGCATCTACACCTTTACTCTTCATATATTCAATTACATCTCCAACTGTATTCAGATCTGTAAGTTCCTCTGATGGAATTTCAATATTATACTCGTCCTCTAAAGCCATTACCAGTTCAAACAGATCAAGAGAATCTGCCCCCAGATCATCTTTAAAAGAAGTGTCCAGTGTGATTGTGTCTGCATCGCAATTTAACTGCTGTGAAAGCATTTCCTGCATTTTTTCTAACATTGTTCTTTCTCCTTTATTCATAACTAATCTATTCTAATCCTTTTAATGCCCAAAGTATATATTCTGTCTTACCGTTTGTCAAGACTATTTTCCAATATTTCACTTAAATCAGAGGACCGGATTCCTGAAATTTGATTTGCCTGGATACACTTAACGCCAATCCCATTTCTGCCATCAAAAACAAAACGGAGGTACCTCCATAACTGATAAAAGGAAGCGTAATTCCTGTATTGGGTATAAGGTTCAATACTACAGCTATATTAAGAACCACCTGAAGCGAGATATGTATAAAAATCCCTGTTACCATAAGCGTTCCCAGTAAATCCGGAGCATTCTGAGCAATAAAAAATAACCGGTACAAGAGATATGCAAATAAGAGAAGGGCGATCACGCCTCCGAAAATTCCAAGTTCCTCACAGATAATGGAAAAAATCATATCATTCTGTGCTTCCGGTACACTTCCCAGCTTTTGAATACTATTTCCAAGGCCTCTTCCAAAAAATCCTCCTGATCCAATAGCATACAGTGCCTGCAATGTCTGATATCCATCTCCTGCCGCAAAATCTTCCGGATGAAGCCAGACAAGAATTCGCCGCAGACGGAAACTCCCTGTATTACTTACACTCATTGTCTTAGAAAGAAAAAACACAAATCCCAGAATTAAAAATACGCCTACTGTAAAACCCAGAACAAATATCTTTGTATCAGGATGTGCAACAAAAATAAGACCCACTGTTATTCCGAAAATGATGATCGCAGTACTTAGATTTTCTGTAAACACATATGCTACAAATGCCAGGGAAACTCCTACTAAGCCTAAAACCATACAGGCCTTTAATGTTTTGATCTGTTTTCCCATTGCCACGATCATATACGGTATACATACAATAACCGCAATCTTAGCCAGCTCTGCCGGCTGAAACTGAATCGGACCAAGTTTAAGCCAACGACGCGCTCCATTTGCTCCTCTTCCAAGAGGCGACTGCACAAGGATCATAAGAATCATTGCGGCTACATATAAATATCCTTTTACATAAGATAAAATATGATAATCACATTTTGAAATGGCAAGTGCACCTATAATACTTGCCACACTGATAACCGCCTGTTTTTTAAAATAATACATATCATCGCTATGATCGATCTGTGCCATATAAGAACTTGTACTATATAACATAATAAGTCCAAAACAAGTAAGAAGCACAATAACTACTACAAGACTAAAATCGTAATAATCTACCTCGGTTTTCTTTTTAATTCTGCTTTGTTGGACAGATTTTTTAAAAGGCTTTGCTGATTTCTCTGCCTTTCTCATTACATCACCTGACGCTTTCTCAAAATTTTCTTTCTAATAATCTTCGTACCATTATAGCAGAATCTTTTTCTATAAGCAAGCCGGGCGCAAAGTTTCCGCCCGGCCTCCTATTTATTTATCTTCCAGTATTTCAATCGGTTCTGTTTCAATAATAAATTTCACATTTCCATCCATTGCATTTGATTTTCCAGTGAAGGATGTGTAAGCAACCTCTTCAGACTGGATTGCCTCCAGACGATCCAGAATTGCGTCAAGGCCATCTTCCAATGTGTCTTTTAACTTCTGAACTCCTTCTTTGTTAAATTTATCCTGTCCCTCTTTCAGTTCCTTCGCACCATCATTTAATTTTTGAATTCCATCCTGTACCTGTCTGCTTCCAGATGCAAGCTTGGATGTTCCATCTGTAAGGGTACTGGTACCTCCTACAAGCTGCCCTACTCCATTTACCAGAGTTCCGGTTCCGCTTACAAGAGTTCCGGTTCCACTTGAAAGGGTTCCGGTTCCACTTACAAGAGTCCCCGTTCCTTCTGCAAGTTTTAATGCCCCGGCATTTAAAGCGGCGCTATTGGATGTCAACTGTTCTGCTCCATTTTTCAAAGCAGTTGTTGCATTTCCAATTTCAGCAAGACCTCCATTTAACTGACCGGTTGCAGATTCCAGTTTTCCGGCACCAAGAATCAAAGTATAATCATTACTCTTCAATTTCTCTGCACCTGCTTTTAATTCTTCTCCGGAAGCTTTTAAAGAAGCAGCGCCATTCACAAGTGCTTCTGATGCTGATGCAGCAGTATCAAGACCAGCCTGAAGTCCATTTTCTCCATAATATCCTTCTTTTAATGCTTCTGCTCCTGCTGTCAGTTTCTCTGTATTTTTTACAAGTTCCTGGGCTCCTGTTTCCAGCTGTTTTACACCTGCCCCCAGTTCCTGGGCTCCTGAATTAAGCTCTTTTCCTTTTTCTTCCAGAGTATGTGCTCCCTGGGAAAGTTCTGTATTAGATGCCAGTTTGTTCATGTTATCAGAAAGAGTTTTTGCTCCTGCTGCAAGTTCCTGGGCTCCGCTGCCTGCCTGTTGTGCACCTTTCTCAAGTGCAGTAAGGCTTCCACCTAAAGTTCCAAGGTTTTTAGAAATTTCACCTGCACCTGCTGCACATTTATCAATCCCTGCCGCTGCCTGATTTAAAGCTCCAGCAATCTGCGATGCACTTCCTGCCTGTCCGGCTGCTGCTGCCACCTGTCCAGCAGCATCGCTTAATGCAGATGCACCTCCATATACATTGCCCAGACCGCTCTGTGCAGTTCCAACACCACTTGACACACAGTTAATCGCCTCATTAATAGCAGCCTGTGTTCCTTCATCAAGTTGAGACATATCAATACTGCTCAGAACACCAATTGCAGCACTTGCTGTATCCAATCCTGCTGATACGGTATCTGCTCCACTTTGTACAGTTCCTGCACCATTTGTCAGTGCAGAAGTATCTACTGCCGGTGCTTCTCCGCCAAGAGAACCAGCTGCATCTCTAAGCTGTTGTGCGATCCCGTTTAAATTTGTTCCGAGACTTCCGCTGCTTTCTCCCAGTGCTGCTGCTGCACTTCCTGCCTGCTGCACTCCGTTTTCAATTTTTCCAAGTGCAGAAGGAAGTTCCTGTGCACCTTCGCTCAGCTTCTGCGCACCAGCTGCTGCCTGACCTACCGCACCGGTATACTGAGATATTCCTGCATTTAATTTTCCAACACCTTCTGTTGTATACTGTTCTACACCTTTAACAAGTTTTTCTGCTCCACTGCCCAGAACGCCCAATCCTTCTGTAAGTTTTTCTGCTCCTGCAGAATAAGCAGAAGCTCCATCTGCGAAGGTTTTTCCGCCATCTGCAAAAGTTTTAAGTCCGTCTTTTAACGGCTGAGCCTGTACTGCAAACTGCTGGATTCCATCTGCAAGGGTTGCTGCACCTTCTGTATATTTTATCACACCGTCTGTCAGGGTACCACTTCCCTCTACATAATCTTTAATCCCTTTTGTAAGGGTAGTAACACCACCTGTGTATTCTTTTAATTTATCTGCTATGGTTCCTACACCGCCTGTGTATTTTATCACGCCAGATGCCAGTGTATCTGCACCTTGGGTATAAGAAGAAACACCCTCTTTCAAAACAGTTGCTCCTGCCTTCAGATCTTTTGCTCCATTATCCAGCGTCTTTGCTCCACCATCCAGCTTCTTTGCACCTGCATCAAGACTATCTGCTCCTGTTTTTAAACTTCCCACACCTTCCTGAAGCTTAGAAGCACCACTTTGTAATGCAGATACGCCATCTGCAAATTCTTTATACTTTTGATTTAATGTATCTGTTCCATCATAAAGTGTCTTGGTTCCATCTACCAGTTTAACAGAAGCATCGGAGAGTTCTTTTAAAGAATCCCTTAATTCATCTACTGTATCAATATCATCAAGATTTAATTCATCAAGAAGATCTGTTAAAGCAACTGTAAATGTAGTATCCATTTCACAGTCTGTAACATCTGCTTCTATTGTAAATCCCTCCGGAATATCGATTTCCTTTGCCAGATCCTCTTCAAGATTCAAGCTTTCTTTCAATCCCGGCATCCCAAGACCTATTACAATATTTCTATCTCCATCGGAAACGATCTTTCCGTTATCAATGGTCACATTTGTAAATTTATCAGTAGGAAGAAACATCCCTGTTGCCATAGCAAATGGAGCATACACATCTGTATCTTCTCCATCAATTTTTTTCACTGCCTTTTCCTTATTGGTATAGGCAACCACCATTTTTAAATGACCACTTTTTCCCGCAAGTTCTTCCGGAGACACTTGAGTGCCATTTAAATAATACTGAATTTCCAAAGATACCGGCAGTTCTTTTGTTGTTTTTCCCTGATAATAAACATCTGTATCCTTTGTATTCCATGTAAGGTTCTGACCATTCTGTGTAAACGTCTCATCCCCTTTTACATTTTTAATATCTTTCAAATCTGAAATATCTGAAACTTCCCCTGAATCTCCTGAATTTTTTAACCAGTCTGATACGATCACATCTTTTACTGCTCCATCTGCACCAGCTGTCACATATACGGTTTCTTCTTTTACCATCTGAGACTCTGCTGTCTGTCCAGCCGCCAGTATTGTACCTGTGCTAAGCACTGCTGCCATTCCCGCAGCCATAGTTGCTGTCACAATTTTTTTATTTCTGTTCATATGAAACAACTCCTTTTCTCACAATTCAATGATTTTATTGCTGCGCTGCATCTATTTTTTCTTCTTTTCCGGAAGAAAACCGATGGATGTATGGCAGATTATCGGGTCAAATATCATAAACATGGCAGGAAGTACCAGAAGCACGACTAATGTACTGATAATCGCTCCTCTTGAAAGAAGGGTACAAATTGCACTGATCATGTCAACCTGTGAGTACAGTCCTACACCGAATGTAGCAGCAAAAAAACTGCAGCCACTAATAATAATAGACTTCATGGAAGTTTTATGGGCAATGGAAATTGCCTCTTTTTTCGTTTTCCCAAGATGTCTTTCACGCTGGTAGCGACTGGTCATCAAAATCGCATAATCAACAGTTGCTCCCAGCTGTATGGTTCCAATGACAATACCCGCTACAAAAGGTAGTGTAATGCCCTGGTAATAGGGGACTGCCATGTTTACACAAATTGCAAATTCAATTACTGCCACAAGTACAAACGGCAGAGAAATGGATTTAAATACGAGCATAATAATAACAAAAATAGCAATGATGGAAATCGTATTTACATTTTTTAAATCCACATCTGTTACATCTGCCAGGTCTTTTGTCAAAGGTGCCTCTCCTATTACCATGGAATTCGGACTGTATTTCTTTACAATCTTCTGAATTTCCGCAATCTGATTATTCACCTCATCTGTAGCAGCTCTGTATTTCGAGCAGATAAACTGTAACTCATAATGATCGCTTTTTAGCATAGTCCGGATCTTTTCAGGAATCATCCTTTCCGGAAATGCCGGACCAACAAAAGAATTTAATCCTAATGCCCACTGCACACCATCTACTTTATCAATCTGCTGAAGCATCTGGGATTTTTCTTTTGCATCCATCCCATTTTCCAGAAGTACCATATGAACTGTATTCATATCAAATACTTCTTCCAGTTCCTTATTGGCTATATTACTTGGAAGGCTCGCAGGAAGCGATTTATCAATATTGTAATAAACTTCTGTACGGTTATTTCCATAAATTGCAGGATATAACATAACAAGGAAAATTGCGATCCAGATCACATAATGTTTGGTAATAAAGCGTGATACTTTATCAAAACTTGGAAGCAGTGTTTTATGCTTTGTTTTCTCAATTGCCTTATCAAAAATCAGGATCATAGAAGGCAGAAGTGTAACACAACATATTACGCCAATTACTACACCCTTTGACATAACAATTCCCATGTCTCTTCCAAGGGTAAATGTCATAAAGCATAATGCTACAAACCCTGCAATTGTCGTAACCGAACTGCCTACAACTGATTTAAATGTATTCGAAATGGCATGTGCCATTGCTCGTTCATTATCACCCGGGAATCTCTTTTTATTATCTTCATAACAATTAAGCAGGAAAATGGAATAATCCATTGTTACACCAAGCTGCAGCACAGCAGTTAATGCCTGTGTAATATAAGAGATTTCTCCTAAAAATATATTTGTTCCCATGTTGTATATAACAGCAATTCCTATACTGAGCAAAAAGAGAATCGGTACTACAAATGAATCCATTGCAAGAAACAGAACAAGTAAAGAAAGTCCTCCTGCAATTACAACATAGGCCGGCATTTCCTTCAGTGCCAGACTTTTAATATCCGTAACCACGCCTGTCATTCCACTGACAAAACAATTTTTTGATACAATTTTACGTATTGCGGTTACGGCATTCATAGCCTCATCCGAGGAAGTGGTGTTGTCAAAAAGGGCGATCATCATCGTTGCATTTCCTTTAAAAAGCGCTTCTCTTAAATCTTTTGGAAGCATTTCCACAGGAACGCTCAGATCCATTACACTGTCGTACCATAAAACATTTTTTACATGATCTACATCCTCAATCTTTTCTTTTAGGGATGCTACATCTTTTAGTTCCATGTCTTCCACAACCACCATGGAAAAGGCCCCTATTCCAAATTCATCTACCATAATATCCTGGCCTTTTACCGTTTCCAAAGTATCCGGAAGATAACTCAGAACATCATAATTAACTCTCGTGGATATGTACCCTAACATAGCCGGGAACAACAGCACAAGTCCGATAAAAAGTATCAGTTTTTTATGCCTGGCTATCCATTTTCCTACTTTTACCATTTCGTACTCCTTCTTCCTAAATTGTCTTTTTACATAACTATTTATTGTCATGGAATGTTATACTTCAAAAATGACCATTAGTCAATATTTTTTTTAAAGTTTACACATTTTTAATAAATTAATTTATATCCTTTTGGGAAAAATATTGACTTTCGGTCATTTTTGTTTACAATAAGAAAGAAGAGGGAGGCTTTCTCATGGGAAAATTAGAATTAAATAAAAAGAAAAAGAAAGATGCTTTATATAATACAGCCTTTGAACTTTTTACAACGAAAGGGCTTGCCAAAACTACCATATCCGATATTGTGGAGAAAGCAGGTGTTGCAAAAGGAACTTTTTATCTCTATTTCAGAGACAAATACGATATCCGAAATAAACTGATTTCACATAAAACAGGTGAATTATTCTTCCATGCACACGAAGAATTACAAAAAACAAATTTGGAAAGCTTTGAAGATCAGCTTCATTTTATTATAAATTATGTATTAGATGCTTTATCAAAAGACCGATCCCTTCTTCTTTTCATCGCAAAAAATCTGGCATGGGGAGCATTTAAAGGTGCCTTTGAAGAAAAAATGCCTGACGAAGATTATCATTTTTACGAATCTTATCTGCAGCTCCTTTCTAAAAACGGCGTAACTTACCGTAATCCGGAGTTAATGCTTTTTACCATTATTGAACTGGTAGGTGCAACATGCTACAGCTGTATCTTATACGAACAGCCAGTCTCTATGGAAGAATATAAGCCATATCTTCATCAGGCCATAGACGGGATTCTGAAAGGTTTTTCTGAAACAAAATAAAAAACTTCCAAAATATAAAAAGCTACAATAGCCGGCATTACACCGCTGTTGTAGCTTTTATTTTTCCTTACATGTTCTTATGCTCACATATATAAATTTATGACATAAAATATAATGTAACCTTTATCAATGATTCAGAAAGGATTTGTTCATGGATAGATGTAAAATGAACAATACCGGGTGCCGTCCTTATAACCGTACCTGCGGTATGATACAACCTGTTCCCGGAACCGTAACTCAGGATACAGAAATGTATTCACACCTTCAATACCTGGAACCAGCTATGGCTTATGTTCCATACCAAAACCTTACCAATATTTTCAACCTTGACTACGCACTGTCTGTAGGAACAATCTTTCCACAGCTTTATAAACCATTTTGCGGAAAGAGAGGGATGTGCCGATGACATATTGCCAAACAACTTCTTCAAAAGGATCCCTTCTCCAAAAGATTAACGAAATAAGTTTTGCAGTTAACGACATTCATCTCTTTCTTGATACACACCCATGCAATGAAAAAGCTATGGCTTTTTTTCAGGAAATGAATGAAAAAAGGAATCAGCTTCTTCATGAGTACGCTTGCTCTTACGGACCACTTACCATAGAAACTGCAAACGATCGAGAATGCAGCACGTGGCAATGGACAGAACAACCATTTCCATGGGAACAAGAAGGAGGATGTAGATAGTTTATGTGGAATTATGAAAAAAGATTACAGTATCCCATTAACATCACAAAACCTGATGCGAAAATTGCAAAATTTATTATGAGTCAATACGGCGGACCGGATTGTTAAATTCCATAAACTTATTTCTGCTTCTTTGTTCGTTTTCTTTTTTTCTTTTGTTTTCCAACAGGATTATGAAGGGTTGACCAGCAAAAAGCCTGAACCAATATGATTCCGATCAATGCTCCGATGCTGTCTATCCCTACATCTTTTACAGAAGGTCCTCTCCCGCCTACAAAAGATTGGTGATACTCATCCATCCCTGCAAAGCCAACACAAATAATTCCGGCAAGAAGAATTAACCAGATTCCTCTTACACGATATACATAAAGTGGAAAAGAAATTGCAATTGCCAATATACAATACTCCGTCATATGCGCAGCTTTACGCACATAATAATGAATAGACTCTGCCTCTACAGCTAATTCATCATAACTTTTATTTGTACCAAGTATCTCATTCTTCGTCTCCACAATCTGATAACTGATCTTATAACTTAAATTCCCGGAAACTTCTCCTGGCTGAGCAGAAAAAGAATAAATCAGAAGCATCATTAAAATCGCAGGAAGAAAAGATAATGGTTTTAATAAAGCAACCAGTACTTTCACCTTTACTCATCCTCTTCTGTAATTCTATTTGCAAGATTTGCTCTGTCAGCAATTGTCATCCTTTTTTTCTCAACAGTTTCTTCCTGTACAGCTTCTTTCTCTTCTAATTGCTTCTCTTCCTTAGCTGCAGCTGCCTCTGCTTTCTGACGTTTATCATCTGCAAGCACACCGCGAACTCCCACATACAACATTCCTACTGCAATAACAAGAAAAAGGATACCTGCAATCATAAACCCATAACTTCCGCCGTCTACTTTTTCTATTACATTTCTGCAAAGACGATATCCTGTATATAACAGATAAAGTCCTCCAAGACACATCAGCATACAGCTGCGCACAGGAATTCCTTCCCATAATTTTCTTTTTTCCTGATTTTGATTTGTTTCTTCTTTCTTATTTTCTTCCATATTATTTTTGTCTCCTATTCTCAGGGGATTTCAACCGTTGCAAACTGGCTTTCATACAAATGTGCATAAAATCCCTGCGCTTTTAGCAACTCCTGATGTCTTCCCTGTTCCACTATATTACCATCTTTCATCACAAGAATCAAATCCGCTTCCTCAATTGTAGACAAACGATGCGCCACGATAAAACTCGTGCTTCCCTTCATAAGTTCTTCAAATGCTTTCTGCACTTTTTTTTCTGTTCTCGTGTCGATAGAGGACGTTGCCTCATCAAGAAGAAGAATAGGCGGATGCATTAACATTGCTCTTGCAATACACAAAAGCTGCTTCTGACCCTGAGAAATATTTCCGCCCCCTTCTGAAAGAACCGTCTCATAGCCATTGGGCATTCTGCGAATAAAACTATGGGCATGGGCAAGCTTTGCTGCCGCCATCACTTCTTCCAAAGTTGCATCCGGCTTCCCATACGCAATATTTTCCCGTATTGTTCCTGCTTTTAGCCATGTTTCCTGAAGCACCATACCAAAATTTTTCCGCAGACTGTCTCTTGTAACTTTTTCAATAGAATGTCCATCTACCAAAATCCGGCCTTCCTGCGGATCATAAAACCTCATAAGCAGATTTATTAAAGTTGTCTTTCCACAGCCAGTAGGACCCACTATGGCGATTCTCTGCCCTGGCTGTGCCTCTATATGTATATTAGTTAAAAGAGGAATTTCTTTTCTATAAGAAAAGAATAAATTCTCTATTTTTACTGCTCCTTCCACTTTTTCTAACAAAAACGCATTCTGTGCATCGGGTTGTTCTGCAGGGATATCAAGAAAATCAAACACTCGTTTTGCGCAGGCAAGAGCATTTTCCAATTCTGCCATAACACCTGAAATTTCATTAAACGGTTTTGTATACTGATTTGCATAATTCAAAAAACTGGTAAGCTGTCCTACAGACATCCTTCCAGCCAGAACAGTAAATGCACCAAAAATTCCAACACCGGTATAAACGAGTCCATTTACAAAACGTGTGGATGGATTTGTAATAGAGGAGAAAAACAGTGCTTTAATTCCACAGACACGAAGATCTTCATTTACTTTTTCAAATCTCTTTTTTGCCCGTTCCTCATAATGAAATGCCTGCACAAGCTTTTGATTTCCTACAAATTCTTCCACAAGAGAAGTCATCTCTGCTCTTTTCTCCGACTGTTCCTGAAACATTCGAAAAGTACGGTGTGCAATAAAACTGGCTACAAACAAAGATACCGGTGTTAACACGATTACAAGCAGAGAAATTTTCCCATTGATGGACACCATAAAACCGATTGTACCGATAATTGTAAGTACACCTGTAAAAAGCTGGGTAAATCCCATTAAAAGCCCTTCTGAAAACTGACTTACATCTGTTACGATTCTGCTCAAAATATCTCCCGGCTGATTTCCATCCATATAAGAAACAGGGACATTTTGAAGGTGAACAAAAGCCTGTTTTCTGATATCCTGCACAATAGAATAGGCAACTTTTGTTGTAAGAAGATTCATCAGCCATTGTGAGATTCCTGCCCCTAACACTACAATGCCTAACCGAATCAAAATTTCTACAAGTTTCTGACTCTTCACGTAACCGGGTCCAATAATATTATCTACTCCACAACCGATTAAAACAGGAGTATATAAAGTAAATGCTACTGTAATAACTGCCAGCAGGAATATTTCTGTGATCTTTAATCGGTAAGGATGAATATAACTCCACACACGTTTTATAGTATTGCCGTATTTCTTCATCCCGCAGCCTCCTGTTCTGTCAATTGAGAAAGACATATCTCCCGATAAAACTCACAATTTTCAAAAAGTTCCTGATGCGTTCCTATTCCTGCAAGCTCTCCGTCATCTAATACAAGGATTTTATCTGCCTGTCTGACAGCCGAAACTCTCTGGGAAACAAGAAAAACTGTCATTTTTCCGGTTTCTTCTCTGATTGCTTGACGTAAAGCTGCATCGGTCGCAAAATCAAGGGCAGATGCACTGTCATCCAAGATCAGGATTTCCGGTTCTCCTACCAATGCTCTGGCTATTGTAAGGCGCTGTCGCTGTCCTCCGGAAAGATTGCTCCCCCCCTGACTGATCATCGTCTCCAGCTTTTCCGGCTTCTGTTCTACAAACTCCCTGGCTTGAGCGATTTCCAATGCACGAAGAATCTCTTCTTCTGTTGCCTCCTCTTTTCCCCATTTCATATTTTCACGAACACTGCCTTTAAATAAAACTGCCTGTTGCGGAACAATCCCAATTTTTGTCCGAAGCTGTGCAAACGGATATTTTTCTACAGGATTTCCTTCTATTAAAATTTCCCCTTCTGTCACAGAATAAAAACGACCGATTAAATTTACTAGCGTAGACTTACCACATCCTGTTCCTCCAATAATCCCTATCGTTTCTCCTGGCATTGCCTGAAAACTGATTTTGGAAAGCGATGGTGCTTTCGCCCTGTCATAAGCAAACGTAACATTTTGAAATTCCACACGAGGTACCTGCTTATTCTCTTCCTGTTCTTTTGCACCCTCATCCGTAAACGAAGGAACTCTTTCCATTACTTCATTTATTCTGGTAGCCGAGGCTGCTGCCTTTGTTACGGCAACAATAAGATTCGCAAGTGCAAGAAGTGCAAGAAGGATTTGCGACATGTAATTAACCAGAGCCACCACATCTCCCTGCGTTATGTTTCCAGCAAAAACCTCTTTGCCCCCAAACCATAAAATACACATGATTCCACAATTCATGATCACGCATGTTGCCGGATTCAAAAGTGCGGAAATCTTTCCTGCAGATATCTGCATTTTTGTATACGCATCATTTACTTTGGAGAAATCCCGTATCTCCTCTTCCTGCCGGCCAAATGCACGAATCACCCTTGTTCCTACATGATTTTCTCTTGTAATAAGAGAAATCTTATCAAGTGAGATTTGCACTTTTTTATAAACCGGTATGGTCCATTTCGTAATCATATATATAACAACCGAAATAAGCGGCACTGCAATCGCAAAAATCACAGCTATCTTCTTATTAATTGTAAAGGCCATGACCACTGCTCCTGCCACAATAAACGGAGAACGCAAAAAAAGGCGCAAAACAAGGTTTACTCCTGTCTGTACCTGATTAATATCATTTGTAATCCTTGTTATAAGCGTTGGGGTTCCCAGTTCATCCAGATCGCTGTATGACAACCTGCTGATATGCGAAAACATTGATTTCCTCAGTGCTGTACTAAACCCCATAGCTGCTCTGGCCGAAAAATATTGAGCAGTCAGAGAACACACCAAGCCGATTATCCCAAGAGCTACCATAATCATACATGCATGCCAGATATACTTTGTATCTCTATTTCTAATTCCCACATCTACAATCCCCGCCACCACAAGCGGAATGATCAGTTCAAAAGAAGCCTCCAACAATTTAAAAAGCGGAGCCAAAATAGTTTCTTTTTCATATCCTTTTAAGTATTTCAGTAATTTCTTCATATATATGTTCCTCTTTTACCAGTTCACCTCTCTCTGCTTCTGCACCTTCTTTTTTTCCACAACTTACAAAAAATGCCACACACAGGAGAATCAAAAAAAGTATCCATCCATTTCTGTGCATACAGCCTCTCCTCTCACCAACTTCTTTTTCTTTTTATTATAGCCGATAAACAGAAGCTTTATTCTTTCTGCACATTATCTTTAAAAACCTTTTTTGCGCATATATCCTGTTAAGTCACGGTAAACTTTATATTTCTCTTTTTCATTTAAAATCTCATGACGCATCCCCGGATACAGCTTTCCTTTTACATCTTTATAACCGGCTCTTCTCATATCACGAACTGCATTTGCAAATTTTCTTGCATTTCCCAAACAAGGGTCATCGGAACCACTTACAAAAAGAACCGGCATTTTTGGAGAAGTACATTTCCAATTTTTTACATCATATGCCCTTTTCATCAGTTCAAACAAAACAAGGTACCCGTCATCTGTAAAAGTAAACCCACAAAACTCAGATTGTTCATATGCCTTTGCAGCCTCCGGATCTGCACATACCCATGATTTGCAAATTTCATCCTTTAAAAAACGATTCTCATAAGGACCAAACGATAGTTTTTCCAGAAGGACACTTTTATGTTTAGGCCCAAACACAGCCTTCTCAATATGCGCCAGGATTTTTCCTGGAATCCGGGCAGGATTTTTACTTGGAGAACCGCATATGATCAGCATATCCATACACTGATCGTGTCTGGCAGCAAAGGCTCTTACAGCAAGTGACCCCATGCTATGTCCCAATAAAATTAATGGCAATTCAGGGAATTTTTCTCTCATCATCCGGTTAACCGTTCCAATATCTGAAAGCAATGCATCTGCACCACCTCCGTACATATATCCCAGATCTTCTTTTCCACGAACACTCTTTCCATGTCCGCGATGATCATGAATTGCCACTGCATATCCATGGTCTGCCAGATATTCCATAAATGGTAGATATCTTTCCTTATACTCGCTCATTCCATGAACAAGCTGTACCACTGCCCGGTATGGTTTCTTTTCCGGCAGAATTATAAGGACGGAAATACCAAGTCCGTCTTTTTCCGAAACAAATGTTCCTTCATATTTTTTATTCATTTCCCTGCATCCCTTTCTTTTTTTGTAATATCCATTGCCGTTGATTGCCATTGTCAACCCCAGGGAGTTCTGCTATACTTATGATAACGGAATCTAATTTGATTCTATTTTATCACATAAGGAGGTACTATGAATACAGAAAATATTGAAAATACAGAAATGTCAAACACAGAAACATCTGTGGAAACAAAAAAGAAGAAAAAATTTCCACTTTTCTTGCTTTTCCTTCTGATTTTTATTCTTTTAATAGGGGGTGGATTCGCATATTACTATTTTTCAGAACGGAATCAGGCACAAAAAGCAGTCGAAGCTTTTCTATCTAATGCCCAGAAAATGGATTTTGCATCTATGGAAAAATATCTCCAGAACAGCGATCTTTCTTCATTGGATGAAGTAGATTTAAGAAACCCCACTTACACTGAGTTTTTCCAGGATATCAACAAAAATATGAGTTTTAAGATTACACAGAATGATTTCGATCTTCAGAATGGTACTGCAAAAATAACCGCACATATTAAATATGTAGACGGTTCTGCCATTTACCAGGATGCCATTGGAGAATTTCTCCGCCAAATGGTATCTTCTGCTCTTTCTGAACAGACTATAACCCCTGAAGAAACGCATCAGAAACTTGCTTCCATTCTTACAGAAAAAGCTTCCCAAATGGAATATAGCTTTACAGAATCTGACGTTGTTTACCCGGTTATAAAGATCAAAGATCAGTGGAAAATAGCTTCTCTTGACGAAAATACCGTAAAAATTATGTCTGCTAATTTCCAGAGTGTTATCAAAGATTTAGAATCCTCTCTTTCTTCTCCTGAAATAAAGGAAGAAAACACTGTGGATTCCATACCTTCCCCTTCTAAGGAAGATACGATCAACATGACAACGGACAAATTTACGATCCGTTATACACAGCATAAAATTGAAAAAGATTTTTCCGGAGAACCATGCCTTCTTTTATACTATGATTATACAAACAACAGCAATGTTGCTTCCAGTGCCATGGTAGACGTAAATATACAGGCATATCAAAATGGAAAAGTATGCAATGCTGCTATTCCGGAAAAAAACAATGCTGCTATTGATAATTTTATGAAAGAAGTCGGTCCAGGAGAAACCGTTAATGTCTGCCAGGTGTTTACAATTTCCGGAAAAGAAGATGTTACGCTTCAGGCAAGTGAAACATTCCGTTTCAACAATGGAAAAACTGCTTCTCAGATTTTAAAAATCCAGTAATTTCCTGTATATCTTTATCTTTTCTTGAAATAATATGTTTCAGAAAGGATGGTGACTTATGGAAAACAGATTTTTACAATATTTCAGTCTGACCATTGCTATAATAGGTGCTGTAAACTGGGGACTTATTGGTTTTTTTAATTTTAACCTGGTAGCCACAGTTTTTGGAAGCATGAGCTGGCTGTCACGAATTATTTATGGTTTGGTAGGACTATGTGGTCTTTACCTTATCAGCCTCTATCCCGCGTTAAGCGAAAACAATCAAGGAAAATAATAAATCATTATTATAATTCCATTGACAAAAAATATTTCTTATGATATATTCTTTTCAAATTTTAAATATTTGCACAGGTATCCGTCATCGGATAGATACTAATAGGGTGCTTCACACATTCCGTAGATCTTAGAAGGAATGTGTGAAGCACCCTATTTTTTTGAGGAGGAAAAAATGAAAAAAACTATTCACTTTTATCGTTATATTTCTATGAGCATTCTGGGCATGCTCGGAGCTGCTGTAACAATTCTCACTGATACTTTTTTTGTAGCTGATAAATTAGGAGTAAACGGTCTTGCCGCCTTAAATCTTACAATATGCATTTTTGGATTAATCAATGGTCTGGGTATTCTATTAGGAATTGGGGGAGCCACATACTATTCCATTTTAAAAGCCCGTAATGAAGATTACAAAGCAAACTCGGTTTTTACTACTGCATTCTATTTATCTTTGGGAATCGGAATCATATTATGTTTGATTGGTATTTTCTTTTCAAAACCAATTGTTTTACTTTTAGGTGCAGAAGGCAACATTTTGCCCATGGCAAATATTTATATGAAAACAATTCTATGCTTTGCTCCTTTTTTTATTCTGCGCCATTTATATATCAGTTTTATTCGCAATGACGGCAACCCTAAACTTGCCATGCTTGCCATGCTTATAGGAAGCGCAACGAATATAATTCTGGATTATGTATTTATGTACCCGCTTAATTGGGGAATCTTTGGCGCAGCTTTTGCCACTGCATTAACACCAGTCACCGGCATACTTATTTGTCTGATACATTGGCTATGTAAACAAAATCAGTTCCATTTTACAAAAACTCTTCTTTGTCTTTCAGAAATAAAAAAGCTATGTGGGTTTGGTATGGCATCATTTATCAATGAATTTTCTTCCGGTATTGTCCTGCTGATATTTAATATCCTTATTCTAAAACATTCCGGGAATATAGGAGTTGCCGCCTATGGTGTTGTGGCAAATCTCGCACTTATTGTACTGGCCATTTTTACCGGGGTTTCCCAGGGTGTACAGCCCCTGCTTAGTACCGCATACGGAGAAGGCGATACTTCTCATATACATTTTATTTTTCGACATGGAATTGCTGTATCTGCTGCAATAGGTATTTTTGTATTTTTAAGCACACTACATTTTGCCCCTGAAATGATTGAAATTTTTAATCAGGAACATAATATGGAACTTCAAATAATTGCGGAACGAGGATTAAAAATCTATTTTGTAAGTTTTCTGTTTTTAGGATATAACTTTATGACTACCGCACGCTTTAGTGCAACGGAATACGTATCCCACTCACTGAAACTTTCCTTTTTCCGGGGCTGCGTTGGTATCATCGCTGTCGTTATTTTATTTTCCTGGCTCTGGGGCCTTGACGGCGTTTGGCTGTCCATCCCTGCTGTTGAAATAATCACACTTATTATGGCAAAGTACTTTTCCAAAATTTCTAAGTTTGATTCAAAGCGCAACGTCATAAACCACGCATCCTGATTTTTTATCTTTTGCTAAAAATACGTCTTGACTTTGACGCAACGCCAACTGCTACAATACAGTCAAGGAGGTATCTAAATGGAATATTCAATTCAACAACTGTCACGCTTAGCCGGAGTAACCACCCGTACTCTGCGCTGGTATGACAAAATCGATCTGCTGAAACCAAGCCGAACTGCCCAAAATGGTTATCGCTATTATGGTTCCAAAGAAGTAGACCGTCTGCAGGACATTCTTTTTTACCGTGCCCTCGGGGTGGAACTGGCACAAATCAAAAAATGTCTGGATTCCCCCTCCTTCGACCGTTTGTCTGCTCTAAAAAACCATTTAAAAGAACTGGAAACAAGACAAACACAACTATGCGACTTAATTCAAGCGGTAAAAAATACCATTCAAGCAGAAGAAAGGAATGAAATTATGACAGACGAAAAGAAATTTGAAGCTTTTAAACAAAATGCTTTAGAACAATATGAACAATGCTTTGAACAGGAAGCCCGTACTCTGTACGGTGACGAATCTGTAGATTCCCTTCGCGCCAACATCCTGAACCTTACCCCCCAGCAATATCAGGAATGGACAGAACTGGGCAATACAATTTTTCATGATCTTGAGGAGGCAGTACACACAAAACTTTCTCCTTCTGATAAAGCCGGTAAAAAAATCGTGAAAATGCATCGCCGCTGGCTTACAATAAGCAATAACAAATACGATGCACAAGAGCACAGAGGACTGGCCAAACTCTATCTGGCAGACCAACGCTTTACGGCATACTATGATAGAACAATCTGTGGATGTGCCCAGTTTCTTCATGATGCTATTTTATATTGGACAGAATAATAAACATTTTTGTTATATTACAGAGATCCGAGGAAGCTTCAAATTTTGTGTAAACAGAAAAAACTGATATAAGATATGTCGTTAGTTATTCGGGACAGAGCCTGTTTTTTAAGCCTCTGTCCTTGTTTGTATTATAATACGGGAAAAATATCCGAAAAATTTTGAAGAGAATGCAGTAGAAACAGCAAGTTAAACTTTACTGAAAATAGAGAAAATTGGTTGCATTTAATTTGTACTCTTTCTTTACATAGAACCAATGGGTACCACCACCAGTATAGCAGATATAAAACTTGTAAAAAATCAGCGCAAGCTGTCGCAGAATAAGTGTAGGGTCCCCTGTATGCGCCCAAGCGCACACGTCTGTAAGAGTATATAAGTGCGCCTTTCGTTCCTCTTGAGCCAGCTTCTGACGCAACACCTTTGCCCGGTTTTTAAGCTGCCGGATTTTCTTCTCCCCGTCCTCAATCTCGGCGGGCACTTCCTTGCGGATTTTCTCTCTCGGTTTTGTCATGGGTGGTCGCTTGATAAACCAAGATTTCTTTCAATACTTATCCGTTGTTGATTCAATCAACAGGAGAAATTTGTTGCACGCTTTCCTCTGCACCACATTGTAACACATACGGCTTTATACTTTGATATACATCCTCTATATTTTCTTCATCAGAATAGAAGTATAGCCATTGAGACATAATGCTGTGTGCGTAGTTGCAATGGATATTTGATGTGTAAATCATCACGATTGGGTCTACAATCCGATTATTGGTTGTAGACGCACAATCAGAACGGAAAGTAAAATAACTCTGTCCATCTTTTACATAAATGATGTTAATATTCAGACTTTCTTCAGGAATGTCAAGCACCGTTTCTATTCCAGCCATTTCGTTATAGTCATTCGTTGCTTGGACCTTTTCAAAATAAAACTGCTCCCGATATGCTGAAATAATCTGTTCTTCCATATCCATATACTTTTCTGGTACTAAAATATTAAGTGTGAGGTCGTCATATATGATTTGCTCAACCAAGTCATTACCATCAGTAGTTTCAATCGGATTAAATTGAAAATAGTTTCTGCTTACTCGAATACAGTGACCTGCTGGATCAATTTCCTTTTTTCAGAAATCATGCTCTATATAGAACCTCCATTGGTGTCATATAATTATTCGTTGAATAAAGTCTCACATAATTATACCAGATAATATATTGTTTTGTCATTTCATCTAACTGCTCAACACTTTCAAAAGTTTTTGTAACCAGGTTTTTTTCTCATAATAATAGCAGGCAAATTAAGATCCTTGTTCATAAAGGTTCTATAATAAATGTTGGAGTGCATGAAATTTAACTCATGCACCCTGATGTTTTTATTCTATAATAGGAATAATAAAAAACCTCCAAGTGCCAGTCTAGCAAACAAATCACTCGGAGGTGTAAATCAATGCTCCCTAATTATATCAAAGATTTACTTGATTTAAAAGATGTTATTATCACAAAAATTCACCTACCTCATTTTACTTGACAATCTACAATAATAACGGGAGGGATATTCTCATATTCCTCCCTGTAATACATATTTTTCTGGATAACAAGCAACAACAATATTCACTTTTCTTCCTTCTATGTTTTTCCACTCTTTTCTGGTAAATTGAAAATCAAACATTGCTATTGGAAAAATAATTTCTTTCTTCTCACCTTCACTTAAGCTCAGAAATAAACTATTTTTTCCGTTAAGTGCCTCAAATAATTCATTGTCCCATTGATTATGCCATGCTCCCATTTCAAATGCTATATTAGTTAAATCTAAATAGGAATCGTCTTCTGCATTTTTACATATCTCAACTGTTGCCAATGCAATTTTTTCTTTTTCAGAAGGATATCCTTTCCCATCAGAATAAAGTAGCAATTCATATCCAGGCAATATATCGTCAACAATACTTCCGTCACTCCATTTCCAATCCTTTAGTGTAAAAGAATAATTATCAATCTTCATCACCTCTCCAAGTTCCATGATATGTTCTACAGGTTCAGGATATTTTGCATTTAGTGTTATATATTGTATCATTCCCAATAAGGCTATGGCCCCTGTTACTGCAAATGCAATTTTTGTTTTTTTCATTTTTCAATCATCCTTCCTTCAGCCATTACAAATATCTCATCTGAAAGGTTCTCCAGTTCTTCTCGATCATGACACGCCAAAATAACCAATGCTCCTTCATGTTTTAATTTAACGATTAAGTTTCTTATCAATTCTATCCCCGACTGATCTAGTGCATTGAACGGCTCGTCTAATATAATCAAATCAG
>JARIAR010000016.1 GCA_029257805.1 Blautia sp. | reverse complement strand
CGATTCCAGTTATTTGGCAACATATAGGTTATTACCTTATTTTATTAATGGGGGCGGTGGCAACAATACCGAAAGATGTTTTGGAAGTCGCAGAAATTGATGGAGCTACTGGGTTTAAAAGAAGTTTATACATAACGATACCGATGATTTGGGATACAATGAAAATTTGTATGATGATGTGTCTTGCTGGTTCGTTTAAAGCTTTTGATCATATTATGGTTATGACAGGTGGAGGCCCGGGACGATCTACTACCGTGTTATCTTTATACAACTATGATGTTTCCTTTACTCAAATGCGGCTTGGTTATGCCAGTGCTATGGCTGTTGTGATTCTGGTTGTATCCATGACCCTTACTATAGGTGTCAAAGTTTTGATGGGAGGAAAGAAAAATGATTAAGTTAATAAAAGATTATTTTTTTAAGTTTTATAAGCTGATTATTAATTTAATAATATGTCTGTTTACGCTTTCCTGTGTATTCCCGTTTATTTGGATGTTTAATTCCGCACTTAAAACAAATAGTGAGTTTATGGGAAATAGTTTAAGCCTAGCGATTCATCCTCATTTTGAAAATTTTCTTGCTGCGCTGCGGACTGGGGATATGGTAAGAAATTTTTTTAATAGTGCATGCTTAAGTGTAATAAATATAGTCCTTACTGTATTATGTTCCTTCGTTGTAGGATATTTTATTTCCAGATATCAGTTTCGTTTCAGAAATCTGATTTATTTATTATTTGTTTCAGGAATGGTAATTCCGGTGTTATCTTTACTGGTTCCTGTATTTATTCAGTTTAAGACACTTCATTTACTGGATCACTGGTATACGCTTGTTATTCCGTATGTTGCTTTTTCCATGCCGTTTTCGGTTATTATAATTGAAAATTATATTCAATCTATTCCGAAGGAGATGGATGAAGCTGCTTACATAGAAGGATGCAGCACATTTCAGCTTTTGAAAAATGTGATTTTTCCAATGTGCTCTCCTGTGTTATCTATAGTTGTTATCAATTCATTTATAAGTGCATGGAATGAATTTCCGTTTTCATTAGTGCTTATTAATAATGAAAAATTAAGAACAATTTCCATGGGAATTCGTATGTTTAATTCAGAACATACTGTAAATTACCCTCTTTATATTGCGGCCCTTCTGGTATCTATTATTCCGGTTGTTTTATTATATCTGGTGTGTTCAAAGCAGATTATGAAAGGAATGACAGTAGGTGCTGTTAAAGGATAAAAATTGTAAAGGAGTTGTGGAGACTATGTGGACAAAAGGTAATTATAGACGTGTTTTTTTGGATATGCATATAGATGATTCAAAAGAGGAATATCTTTCAAAACTTGATCCGGAAAGTATTGTAAGAACTATGAAGAATGCCGGGGCACAGATGCTGGTGGTTAAATCCAGACCTCATACAGGATTGGCGTTGTTTCCGACTAAATATGGAAGGATGCATAAGGGATTAAAAGGTCGTGATTATGTTGGGGAGATGATTGAGTTATGTCATAAAAATGGAATAGCAGTACAGGCATATTTTTCACAAAACTTTGATAATTGGGCATATGAAAACCATCCAGATTGGAGAATGATAAATTGTGATGGATTAAACTCTCGTGAAAAAATGGATTACTATAATGCTACAATGTTTAGCAAAGGGCGTTATGGTCTTGTGTGTCCCAATAATGAAGAATATAGGAAATACGTCCAGGCATGTCTTACAGAGATGACGGAAAATTATGATTTTGAAAGTATTTTTTTAGATATGCCTTTCTGGCCAGAAGTATGTTATTGTCCAAGTTGCCGGAAAAAATATTTTGAAGCTACAGGTAAAGAAATGCCGAGGATTATTGACTGGGGTAATTCGGATTTTCGAAAATGGCAGTTATTGCGTGAAGAATGGATGGGAGAATTTGCAAAATTTGCTTCTGACTGTGTTAAAAAAATTAAGCCGCATGTTACAATTGAACAGAATTTGTCTGTAATGGTAAGTTCCTGGGTATACGGTTCTTCTGAGTTCATTGCAGATTCGTGTGATTATGCAGGTGGAGATTTGTATGGTGGATTTTTAGAAGAAAGTTTTATTTCTAAATATTATAGAAATATTAGTAAAACTCTGCCGTTTGAATTTATAACTTCAAGATGTGACCCTACATTATCTTATCATACAACGACAAAATCGGAAGAAGAACTGTTGCTTTATACAATGACTGCATTATTTCATGATGGTGCAATATCAATATGCGATGGTATGAACCCTGATGGCACAATCGCTACACATGTTTATAATGGAACAATAAAAAATGTGTTTGAACAGTCACAAAAATATTGTGAATATGTGGGAGGCGATTTAAGTACGGATGTGGGAATCTGGTATCCAACACATTCAAAATGCAGCTGGTCTGAGAATGGAACAAATATTGTCAGTGGAAAATATTGCGATCAGTATATTGAGACTCAGTTAAATATGGCAAGGATTTTAAGGCAGGAACATATACTTTTTGATGTGGTACCATCAGGAAAGGTTAAAGATTCCGGTAATAAAGTTCTTATTTTGTGTAATACAGTAACCATACAGGATGATGAAATGGATGATATTGAGTACTTTGTAAAAAATGGTGGAAATTTATATGTTAGTGGTCATGTAGGGCATCCTCGACTTTTGGAATTAATGGAAGCAAGTGATATAGGAATGACAGAACATGATGTAACATATATGAACCCTCAGGTAGGAGCAGGAGATATTTTTGAAGGTTTTAATGAAATTGCCCCATTGAATGTTCAATCAAAAATGGAACAATTAGAATTTGAAGGAGAATATACAGTTCTGGCTACAATTACTTTACCGTATACAATGACAGGAACAATAGAATTCGCTTCTATTCATTCCAATCCTCCGGGAATACATACGGATCAGCCTGCTGTGGTGATAAAAAATGTAGGAAAGGGTAAAATTTTATGGACGGCAGCACCACTTGAAGATTCAAAACCTTATATGAGTAAAGTCGTTGTAGGAAAGTTAGTCAATATGCTGTTGGAAGAGAAAAAATTAGAAATAGATGCACCGGCTTGTGTTGAGATAGTTGAGTGGCAGAAGGAAAATAAAAAATATCTGGGAGTTTTAAATGAACAGGAAAGTTCTCCGTTTATTCCTGTAGGCGATATTGTTGTTAAAACAAGTGAACGTATTATAAAAGCTGTTTGCATTGATACAGGGGAGAAATTGGAAATTGAAGAAAAAGATAATAGATGGGTGTTAAAAATTCCTAAATTATCGGTATTCCATTTAATTGAATTGACTTGTTAAAAGTGTTGAAAAACCTTCAAACTGACGTGGGATTGCTTCGGTTTGGAGGTTTTATTTATTGAGGTTGAATTGTTTTGGGGTGTATAATATATATTATTTGCTGAAAAGGTGAGAGATATATGAGAGTATTGTTGGTGGAAGATGATTTTATTGTACGGCAGGGGATTGTGTATTCGATTGATTGGGAGAGCCATGGTCTGCAAATTTGTGGTGAAGCTATGAATGGAGAACAAGGGTATGAAATGATTGAAAGACTGAAGCCGGATATTGTTATTACAGACATTAGAATGCCAATTATGGATGGATTGAAACTTGCGGAAAAAATAAAAGAAACATATCCGGATATAGAAATTATTATTCTAAGTGGATACGATGATTTTGCATATGCTAAAACGGCAATACATATAGGCGTTCATGAGTATCTTCTAAAACCTATAGATGCTGATGAGTTTTTAGGTTGTGTTTGCAAATTGAAAGAGGAAATTAAAAAAAAGAGAATGGTTAGCCAGATATACGAGGAAAGAAATAAATTCATTCAGGAAAACAAAATAGATATTCGTGAGAATCTCCTTAATAAAATTATTAAACCGTCTGTTATAAATAACGAAGATCAAATAAAAAATCATTTGACGACTATGGGGATTGTATTTGCTAAACCTGTATATCAGGTTCTTCTTTTAACAATAGAAGACTTTTTGTTTTTAACAAAAGGATATTCAGAAGAGAAAAAAAATAATATATTGGAAGAAATACGAAAAATCATAGATGGTACTTTGGGTAAAAGAATTCATATAGAGAGTTTTTTGATAAGCCCCGGACAGTTTGTTATTATAATGAATTCAGAAGGGGTTTCTAAGTTATATATAGAAGATGGTTGTCAGAAAATCATTTTGAAAATTTTAGAAAAAGGGTTTCAAAGTGTCTTTTCAGGAGGTACAGAAAAAAATAGTCTGTTGGAGGTATATCTTTCTTACCAGGAAGCAGTGAGCGCATTGCATCAGCATGTCTGTCAAAAAGGCCATAATGTTATATACTTTGATAAAGATATGAAGGAAAAAGAGGGGGTTTTTCTTGAAATAGAAGAACAGGAAAATCAGCTTTTTGAATATATGCAAAAGTATGATGAAATAGGAATGATTCGGGGATTGGAACTGATTTTTCAAAAGGCGATATCCGAGAAAAGAGATTATAAAAGCATACAGGCTACATGTATGAAATTAGTTGTTCTTCTGGTATCGCAGTTGGAAGAAATGGTTATTTTAAAAGAAGATGTAATATTTCTTTCAGTAGAGATAGAACAAAAAATACAGCAGACACATTCTTTGATCCATTTGGAAAAAAACATGAAGGAATTTATTTATAGTATATCTGAGATTTTGAAAAGTACAAAAAATGATAAATATAATGCAATCGTTAGTGAGGCTATGCGGTATGTAGAAGAGCATTATGCAGAAGAAATTTCAGTAAAAAATGTTGCATCAGGTTTTTTTGTTACACCAAATTATTTTAGCCAAGTTTTTAAAGCACAAACAGGTATGAATTTTACTGATTTTTTAAATGAATATCGAATTAAACAATCAAAACATTTTTTGAAAAATAATAGCTTAAAAATATATCAAATAGCTGAATTAGCAGGATATCAGAACTATAAGTATTTCAATAAAGTCTTTAAAAAATATACAGGAATGTCTCCGAAAGAGTATCAAAGTACATGGAAAAAACGGTAGGTTGTGCGATATGAAGAAAAAACGTTATATTAGCTTAAATATAAAAGTATTTGTGCTAGCATTAATACTTATGATTATTCCCTCTCTGATCATTGGAACATTGATGTTTGAAAAATCAATTGATGTTATACAACAGAAACAAAAAATACAGGTGGAAATTGCGTTGAAAAATATTTCAGACAGTGCTGAAATGGATATGAAAAACGCTAGAGATTTGTCCCTTTTTATTATATCTGACAGCAATGTGCGAAAAACATTAAAGACAAAAGATATTAAACAGGGAGATAAGATTGAATATCAAAATAGAATTATGAGCAATCTGACTTTTTTTGTAGGGAATAATTCTTATATAAATGGACTGAAGATACAGGGATATAATGGAATGGAAGTATCAATAGGAAGTAATGATTTAGGGCTAACAGAAGGGGATATCACCAGAGCAAGACAGTTAAAAGGCGGGTATACATGGAAATGGAAAAAAAATAACAATAAAACAGCGTTATGTTTAATACGTCAGATTAATGATATAGAACATACAAACGTTGAATTGGGAATTATGCAGATTGAAATAGCAGATAACATGATTAAATCTCAGTTTCACGAGTTTTTGGAAGTTTATCCCGGATATGTTGCCCTGTATCATCAAAACGGAAAATGTATCACAGAATGTGGAAAGAATGTCTTTGACAAAAATCATATTAAACACTTGGTTGAAAATAAAGAATCGAAAGATTTTGTAGAATATTTGAATAAAAACCAGGATTTAACATATTTATATAAAATACCTAACAGTGATTTTGTATTAGTGAGTTGTATGCAGTTTAAGATGCTTTATGCAGAGAATGATTCCATTAAGATGTTGTTAGCGGGCGGGGTTTTATGCAGCTTTTTTCTTTGTCTGTTAGTTGAATATTTATTTTCCAAGCGTATTATAAAACCTTTGAAACAGTTAACAAAAAAAATACAGGAAATAGCTAATGAGAACTATAAAATCCAGTTAAATTTTTCCAGTAATGATGAAATTGGAATATTAGCAGTGAATTTTAATAATATGGCAAGAAGATTAGATGAGTTGGTAAATGAGGTCATTAAAGAAAAAATCTTACAAAAAGAAGCACAATTAAAAGCATTACAGGCTCAGATAAATCCCCATTTTTTATATAACAATCTGGATACAGCATACTGGATGAGCCGGTTAGAAAAAGCAGAAAAAACAGGAAAAATTTTATTGGCTTTGTCTGCGTTATATCGTTCAGCAGTAAATACAGAAGGAAAATTAATTTCTGTTGAAATGGAAAAAAATTATTTGGAGGAGTATATTCTGATCCAAAAGCTGCGGTTAGATAAAATGGTAGAATTTCATCTGGATATTTCGCAGGAGGCATTAAAATATACTACGCTTCGTTTTATTCTTCAACCATTAGTAGAAAATAGTATTGAACATGGCATTTTGCCTGGTGGCGAACAAGGGTGCATATATGTAAAACTCTATATTAAAGATGCAATATTGTTATTTGAAATAGAAGATTCAGGAAAAGGAGAATCTGTTGATACATTGGAAAAGATAGTCATGAAAACAGATTCTGAAGAAAAAAAAGGAATGGCACTAAGGAATATTCATGAAAGAATAAAATTGCAATATGGTGAACAATACGGTTTATTTTTTGAAAGATCGAAGTTAGGAGGAATACGTGTTATTGTAAAACAGCCTTTGATTTTTTACAAAAAAGAAAGCTCGGATCTTTCAGAAAAATCTGTATAAAAAGGATAACAGCCATTGCATAGGTCCTTAAGGTGGTATCTTTAAAGTATTTTCCCTTCGGTAGGCTGTAGGGGATATCTTCATGATATGGCGAAAAGCCGTGGCAAACTTGCTTTGATTTTCATATCCAACCTCGTTGGCGATTTCGGCGATTGATTTTTGGGTTTGTCGAAGTAATATAGCAGCCTGTTTTATACGATATTCTTTCATATATGCACCTGCCGGCTGTCCGTAAATGCCCTTAAATGTTGTTTTAAGTGTGGAAATATTAATGAGAAATTCTTTAGAGAGACTTTCCAGAGTGGGGCGCTCCTGTAGGTTGGAAGTAAGTTTTTGGTGAATTTCTTTTACAATATCTACGTGAGGGGCTGTATATTGTTCTCGCTGTTTTTCGGATGATACATCGATCATGGATAGGAAAAGGAGAAGCTCCTGGACTTTCAACTTGAAATATGGTTTTCTGAGACAGTTGGGAACAGAGTATAATTCAGAAAAAATGTGTTCAATTTCGTCTTTGGCACGCATAATAAAACAGGTTCCGTCAGCACAAAACTTGTTTTTGAAACTGGGAATGTGAATGCCGCTTTCCGACAGGATTTCAGGAGGATTTTCTGTTACGTTTCGTAAATTGATGACTACAGAAATTCCCCGGTAATGTTTCAAAGGAAAAGACATTGTTTTTGCACAGTTATCCATTGTATGGATAGATAAATCTCCCGGACCAAGATACAGACAGGAGCCGCTAGGCAGCTGACTGCCTTCGCGCCCTTCTCTGCAGTGATTGATTTCCAGCATATCACTGTCAAATGTTTCTTCCCATCCACATTCGGTTGCTTCAAAATCATTGTAGATGAGGTGGATGCCCGGATATACTTCGTAGACCGTTATAAGTCCCAGACCATCCGGACAATCCATTTTGTAAATTGTGCAGTATCCGTCATTATCTTTTGGAATAACTGCTGACATTGTATTGTTATTTATTGGTAAATGCAAGCGGATCACCATCCTTTTTGTGTGAAGTATCTGATTTGGGAAAACGGTGAAATTCTGCAGCCGTCATGGCAGCAGTGATCACAACAAGAATTGCATCTGTAAGGGCAATGGCAAGCCATATACCACGGATGCCAAGTCCGTTTATTTTAGGGAGTAAGACTGCCAGAGGGATAAAAAGGATAATCTGGCGGAACAATACCAGCCATGTAGCTTTTCTTGCTTTTCCGATAGATTGGAACAGGGTTACAGCAATAATAAAACTGCCCTGTAAAATATAGGTGCTGAACATAATACGGAAGTTGCCTGCGCCGGATGCGGCGACTCCGGGAGTGGTAATAAACATGGAAAGAACTTTTTCCGGAAATAATTCGGCGGGAACAAAGAATAGCAGCGACAGAACAGTGGCAGCTGTAATAAAGGTGTATGTAAGCTTTTTAACACGGCCATAGTTTTTTGCACCAAAATTTGTTCCTGCTGCAGGCTGAAATCCCTGACTGATTCCCCAAAGAGGAACAAAGGCAAAGTTCCAGAAACGAAGGGCTGCTCCCAGGAGAATTTGTGCAGTTTCTCCGCCATAAGAAGAAGCAACCCGGAAGATCACAGTCTGCTGAACAAGGGTTAGCACCTGCATCAGCAAGGCGGAAATTCCAACAGACAGGATTTGTGGCATAAGGGAGCGGTCTATCCTGATTTTTTCAATTTTAACATGGAGACTTTTGTGTTTAAAATACCACCATGTGATCCCGGCCTGAATAAATTGGGAAAAAACAGTTGCCAGAGCGGCAGCTTCTATTCCCAGTCCAAAAGGTTTTAGCAATGTGATAAAAACAGGATCAAGAATGATATTTAAAATGGCCCCGCTGGAGATAATAGCCATTGCTTTTTTTAGCTGTCCTTCCCCTCGTATTACCATATTAGCACTTTGGAAGAAATTTACAAATAAAGAACCTGCAAAAATGATCCGAAGATATTTTTCGGCATAATTTAGGATTTCTCCTTCGGCTCCTGCCAGAGACAGCAGAGGGCGTGTAAAGAGCATCCCGGCAGTTGTGTAAATAAGAGACAGGATTAAGATCATGGCAACAAGATTTCCCATGATTTTTTTTATTGTAGAATTATCTTTCTTGCCAATGGCGCGGGATAAAACAGATGCAGAACCAACGCCGATCATAGCAGCAGAACCGGCATTGATCAGCGTGAATGGATAGGATACAGAAATGGCACCCATTTGTGAGGGTCCTACCATCTGTCCCACAAAAATGGAATCCATCATGTTGTATAGTCCTACCACGACCATACCTAAGACGGCGGGGATGCTGAGTTCGATCATGAGAGAAAACGGACGTTGTGTAAGAAGTTTTGTCCGGGTATCTGGTTTTTTCATTTTATTACCTCCTGGTTTAATTACTATAACTGATTATCTAAAGTATAATAAATAAACAGGTATTTGTACGCTCCAATAAGTGGAGTTTTGACTCCATAAAGAAATTGTTTATTGGATTGCATTGAAAAAAACAGAAAAGATTGTTACATGTGCATAAAAAATAACAGATAAAATCTATATTATATACAAAAAATATAAAGTGGATTGACGACAAAAAAGAGATATGTTATATTGAATCCAAGTAAAAAACTTATTGTAAAAAGGTAGAGTTTTAGGAACTCTATATATTTTTTACAATAAAAATGAACCGGTTCATTTTTAAAAAAATAGAAGAGAGGAAAAGAATATGAAGAAAAAAGTCATGAGCGTTATCTTAGCTGGAATGTTAACAGTGGGAATGTTATCCGGATGTGGTGCGTCAGAAGGTTCGGATAATGGAGATGCAGGAAAACAGGTAACATTAAATTACTGGACCTGGTTTCCAAGCACAGATCAGATCGAAGAAACCGTTAAGGCTTTTGAAAAAGAAAATCCGGATATTAAGATCAATATGACAGTAATGGAAAGTAAGGCTTTTCAGGAAAAGGTACCGCTGGCTTTAAGTACCGAAGAGGATATTGATGTAATTGGAGTGCAGCCGTCAGCATTTGCGGAAGAGGTACAGGATTACCTTGCTGATCTGGATGAGATAATGCCGGAGGCAGCCGGCGAGGATTGGAAAGATCTGTATTCTGAGAAATGTCTGGAGCAGGGAAATAAACTTACAGATGGACATACAAAAATGCTGGTTTTGACAAATTCAGGATCTATGATCGGATATTACAATGTAGCATTACTGAACGAACTTGGATGTGAAGTGCCGAAAACCCTTGAGGAATATAAATCCGTTGCTGAAAAACTAAAAGAAAAGTATCCGGATAAATATGCAGGAGTGTTTGCGGGAAAAGATGCCTGGGTAATGGATGAAATGATGCTGACAGTGCTTGGACAGCAGGGAGATTATTACAACAAGTGGAGATATGATGGAGCAGATGTTGATAGCAAAGAATATAAAGCTGCATTTGAAGGATTTAAAAAATTCTTTGATGAGGGAATTTTTACAAAAGATACTTTGGATTTAGACTATGCCAGTGCAACAGAAGAATTCACGGATGGAAATGCACTTGTATATTATATGGGTTCCTGGGAATCTCCTCTTTTATCAAAACAGTTAAGAGAAAACAATGGCATTGATCTGGAAGATGTAGGGGCAATGGCGTTACCTGTAGTAGAAGAAGGTGGAGTGGCAACTGTAAGATCTTATATTGATTCCGGAATAGGAATTGTAGATTATTCTGAGAAAAAAGAAGCGGCAGCTAAATTTGTTGCATATCTGACTCTTGGAGAGGGAGCAGATATTTTTGGAAAACAGTTGACTGGAACTTCTGCCAAAAAAGAATTTGCAGTAGAGGAAAGTCTTTTTGCATCAGAAGCGGCAAAGAAGGGCTGGGATACCGTTGTAGAACTTATTAATAGTGGTACTGCTGACAGAAACAATGTTTCCGGATATTCCGATATCGAGGGTGCAGAGGTACAGAGTTATATTAACGGTACAAAGACTGTGGAGGAAGCTTTAAAAACTTGTCAGAAAGAGTGGGCAAGCGGAAAATATTAAAAAGCAGGATTAGAGGGCAGGAAAATGGCAGAATTAAAAAAAACAAAGGGAAAAAGCCAGAAAAGAAACAACAGGGCAGGATTTTTATTTCTCCTGCCCCTGATCGTAATATTTATCGGCTTGCTGGGATATAGTTTTTATTTTTTGATAGTGAATAGTTTTCGCGATGTTACGATTACGTTTAAACATGTGGAGTTCACAGGAATAAATAATTATAAGACAGTTTTAACTGATATGAAATTCTGGCGTTCACTTTTAAACACCTTTATAGTATCAGCAGCCAATATCTTTTGTGGTCTGACGTTTGGATTTTTCATAGCAATTATTTTAAATTTTAGAATAAAGGGGAAAAGATTTTTCCATGCTTTGTTCTTTATTCCGTCTATGCTTCCTATTGCTTTGATGGCAGCAGTGTTCAGCTCCATGCTTGAGTATAAAAACGGAATTGTAAATCAGATTTTACGAGGTGTGGGATTGGATGTACTTGCGCAGAGATGGCTGGCAGATCCAAGGCTTGCAATGTTTTCAGTATGCACGGTTTCTATTTTTCTTATAGGAATCCCTATTATGTATTATACGGCGGATCTGACTACTATTAGCGACAGTGTACTGGAAGCAGCCACAATGGATGGTGCGAAAACAAGGCATCAGTTGTTTTTGATTATTTATCCTATGCTTAAAAATACACATAAGACGATTATATTGTCAATGCTTCTTGGCGGATTCCGGGAGATGGAGAGAGTATTTTTGATGACAGATGGCGGACCTGGAGGAAAAACAGAGATTATAGGAACGTATATTTACCGGGCAACAAGGTCAGCTGGTTCTAATATTGGCCTTGTGTGTGCAGCAGCGATCCTTGTGTTGATCGTGGCATTTATCATTTCTTTTATTCAGTTAAAATTAACAGAGAAACAGGAATAGAGGGGAGGGAATAATAATGGACAAAAAGAAAAAAGAAAAAATGCCGGATAAAGATTTATTTTCTGTATCAAAAGGCAGCAGAAGAGTGATGATCATATTTTTTGCTGTGATGACACTGATATGGATTGTTCCAATCTATTCCTTGATCAAGGATTCTTTAAAAGTAAATGGCATTGAGAACTATGTATATGTTTTAACAAATCAAATCAATGGTGTTCCGTTTTATCAGTACTTTATAAATTCGGCGATCAATGCAGTTGGAGCATCTCTTCTGCTGGTGTTTATTTGTTCTTTGGCAGGTTTTGCTTTTTCCAAAATTGATTTTACAGGAAGAAAGCTAATTTATAATCTTGTTATTATGTGTCTGGCAATTTCAGGCCCGATTCTGATTATCCCTCTGTTTTATATTTATAAAACAACTCATTTGTATAATACACACCTGGCAGTTATTTTATCAGAATGTCTGATTACAATTCCATTTGGGGTTCTTATGATGAAAAACTTTTTCGATGGACTTCCGGGAGAGTTAATGGAATCAGCCAATGTGGATGGAGCCAATATTATACAGACTTATTTTCAGATCTATCTGCCATTGGCAAAACCGGCAATCATTAATCTTATAGTATTACAGTTAATGTGGTCATTTCAGGACTTTTTATTTCCGCTTATGTTCCTTACCAGGGATAAAGTGTATACGACGACAGTGGCTGTTAATGCATTTAAAGGTGCATATGGTATGAGTGCGCAAAGTTTGGGAAGATATAATGCAGCGTTGGTATTAATTTCAATTCCCACAATACTGATATTTATTTTTGCACAGAAATACATTGTAAATGGAGTAACATCCGGAGCAGTAAAAGAATAAAGGAGAAAGAACGGATGAATACAAAGTTATGGTATGACGCTCCGGCATCTTCTTTTTGTGAGGGACTGCCTGTTGGAAACGGAAGTCTTGGAGGAATTGTGTATGGAGGAATTCCGGAAGGCTTTATGACGTTAAATTTGGATACTTTGTGGTCTGGAACAGGAAGAAGACAAGAAAAGAAAATTAATAAAAGAGTATTGGATGATGCAAAACAACTTTGCATGTCGGGGGAATATTTTGAGGCGCAGAATGTGATTGAAGGAAAAATGCTGGGCCAATATAACGAGTCTTATATGCCGCTGGGAATGTTTCGCTATAGATATAATGATATAGAGAAGTATGAAAAATATAGAAGAGAGCTTGATCTGGAGAAAGGAATTGTTAGAACAAAATTTGTTTACCAGAATATATGTTATGATTCCGAAGTATTTTCCTCTTATCCGGATAAAGCAATTGTTATGAAGTTTTCCTGTGAATCTGAGGCAAAAATGTGTATGGAGTTTTGGCTGGAAAGCAAACTTCAGTTTCTGGCTGCTGTAAGGAAAGAAAATGGTCTTGTAATTTTCGGGAATGCTCCGGGACATGTGGATCCGAATTATGTTGAGAGCAGCAATCCTATAGTTTATCAATATAAAAATCCGGGAATGCCATTTTGTTGCAGTATGCATATCGATGCAAAAGATGGAGAAGTTTCCTGTGTAAACGGGAAAATAAGAGTGCACGGTGCAGAGGAGATCCGGGTAATCCTAACGGCTGCAGACGGATATTGCACTGGTACCTATAAGATAGATGATTCTGTGGATCGTTGTCTGGATTCTTGTGAACAGATGATGGAAAAGGTACGGGGAAAGACGTATGAGGAGCTTATGGAAGCCCATGTAAAAGATTATAGTTCCTTATTTAATAAATCTATGTTGTATTTGGAAGGGGAAAAAATAGAATTACCCTTAAATGAGAGGTTGAAGAGATTTAAGGATGGTAATCCGGATCCGGAACTGTATTGTTTATATTACCATTATAACAGGTATCTTCTGATATCAAGTTCAAGAAAGGGTACACAGCCGGCGAATTTACAGGGAATCTGGAGTGAAAGCATTCGTCCTGTATGGAGCAGCAACTGGACGATTAATATTAATACAGAGATGAATTACTGGCCGGCAGGAATCTGCAATTTAACAGAATGTTTTGATCCTCTTTTATGCATGTTGGAAGAAATGAGCGAAGCCGGGAAAGAAACGGCGAAGAATTATTATCATTGCAGAGGCTGGGCGGCCAATCATAATGTAGATATCTGGCGACATACAGAGCCGGTTTCCGGTCTTGCAAAATATGCATATTGGCCAATGGGGGGAGTATGGCTTAGTGCCCAGATCTTTGACTACTATAAATATACAGGAAATAAAGAGTTGTTGAGAAATCGAATTTATCCTGTAATGGCCGGTTCTGCAAGATTTTGTCTGGATTGGATGGAAAGGGGAGAAGACGGGAAGTACAGAACTCCACTTTCAACATCTCCGGAAAATACTTTTAAAGATGATTGCGGCAGAGAGTGTGCGGTCAGTGCCGGTTCTACCATGGACCTTGCTTTGATAAAAGAATTGTTTAAAAATGTATGCTATGCATCTGAGCTGTTGGGGATTCAGGATGAAATCGTAGAGGAGATCAAAGAAGTCTATGTGAAGATCCCGGATTATCAAATCGGAAAATATGGACAGATACAGGAATGGAAGGAGGATTTTACAGAGGAAGATCCTGGACACCGACATTTTTCTGCATTGGCAGGTTTTCATCCTGGAACAACTATTAATAAGTATGACACTCCTGAATTGATAGAAGGAGTGAAAAGTTTTATTGAACGAAGGCTTTTATATGGAGGCGGACATATAGGGTGGAGCTGTGCGTGGCTGATTAATTTTTGCGCACGTTTGGAAGACGGAAATGGAGCTTTATTTTTCCTGAACAATTTGCTGAAAAAATCGTCGTATGATAATCTTTTTGATCTGCATCCGCCTTTAGGGGAAAGCCCGGGAGAGCGGGAAGTTTTTCAGATTGATGGAAATTTTGGAGCTGCCAGCGGAATTGCCGGTATGTTGCTGCGAAGCTGTTATAATAAAATAGAATTGCTCCCTGCTTTACCTGAAGAGTGGAAAAATGGAAAAGTAAAGGGGCTTCTTGGGGAAGGAGGGATTACGGTTAATATAGAATGGGAAAATAACAGTCTGCTTCGGGCGGAATTGTATTCTGAAATCCCTCAGGAAACGGAAGTAAGATATAGAGATCAAATCCGGAGAGTTTATTTGAAGGAAAAAGAATGGGTAGAGATAAAAAAAGATCCGAAAGAAAAGGCTCTACATTTGGAGAAAAATACATGTATATAAAAGTAACAGAGATCAACTTCACCATTTGGTGAGGTTGGTCTCTGTTCGTTAAGAGTTTTTTAATATTCCTCATTTGCTTTATTTTTAAGAGAGCATATACTGTCTGTATAATGAAAAACAGGATTATGTATTACGATGTCGGGATAGTTGGACATATCCCCCTGCATACGTTGATAAAGGAGTCTGGCAGCATCAAGGCCCATTTCATCAATTGGCTGTTCAGAAAAAGAAAGTGGGGGATTTACAATGCTAACAAGGGGCAGGTTATCAAATCCAATTAGAGAAATATCTTGTGGGATTTGGAGTTTTAAGTTGTTTATGGCAATATAGGCTCCAATTTCCATGTCGTAATTACTGATAAAAACCGCAGTAGGGGGATTTTGAAGCTTTGCCAGGCGAAGCATTGCCTGGTATCCTCCTTCTGTGGAATAGTCACCGCATTGGATATAGTCTTCACGGATGGGGATATGGTGCTCACTGAGCGCCTTTTTGTATCCGTCCAGACGTTTCTGAGAAGTATAGTGGTCACTTCCACCTGTAATGATCCCGATTTTGGTATGATTCAGGGAAATTAATTTTTTGACAGGCTCATAAGAAGCCAGTTCGTTATTTAGGAGAATGGTATCGGCTGGATGTCCGTTGATAATCTGATCCACAATGATCAGCGGGGTGTTATTTTTCTGAATGAGATCAATCTGTCGTCCGGTAGTATCGTAAGGAATCAGAATAATACCGTCTACCATGCGATCCAGAAGAAATCGTGTTTTTTGTAATTCCATGTCGCTGTCGTTATGACATTCACAAACAATTACCGTATATCCTTTTGGAAGAAGATACGATTCAATGGATGAAACAATAGAGGTACAAAAGTTAGAAGTAAGCATGGGCAATAAGACAGCAACAGAGAAGGTCTGGGAGTTTCGGAGTCCTTTTGCAATATTATTGGGTTTATAATTTAGTTCTTGAATTGCATTTTCAATTAAAATACGATTTGCGTCTTTTACAGGATGTCCATTGATATATTTGCTGACAGTTCCAAGTGAAAGACCAGATTTTTTTGCAACATCACGTATTGTCGCTGCCATATGTTATATTTCCTCCACTACAATTTCTTTTATTTTAACATGAAAACAGGAAAAGAACTACTGCTGTGTTTGTAAAAAGGAAAAAATCAGACTCTTTTGGATACTTCCTGGGTAAGCATTCCAATTACTGCTCCGGTTATGATTCCGGAAATCAGAAGCGGCGGTGTATAATAAAAAACAGCAGTGTTTTCAACGATAAGAGAGGCTATCAGCAATTGGCCGATATTGTGGGAGACACCGCCAAGAATGCTTACACCTATTGTGCTGAAATGAAATTTTTTCAGAAAGAACGTCATCGTCGTAAGGCTTAACAGAGAACCGGCAAAACTGTAAAAAATACTGAAAAGATTGCCAAAAAGAAAGCCTATTACAAGAATGCGGATGGTGGAAACAAGAGCTGCTTCCCGAAAAGAATATTTTTCCAGAATAAAAAGAGTGGATAAATTGGCAAGGCCGAGTTTTATTCCGGGAATTCCCGCAAAAACAGGAATCAGAGATTCTATATAGCCAAATATAATGGCTACGGCAGCAAAAAGCCCAAGGTAAGCAGGTTTATATTTCATGTTATTTTGTGACGGCATCTTCAGTTCCGGAGGAACCGGTGCCGTTTTCTCCTTCTATTACAACTTTATTTGGCAGACAGACGATCAGTCCTCCGGATTTGTCAATTGCCTTTTGTTTCAGGCAGAGGTGATCCGGACAGGCAGCAGATATCATTTTGGCTTTTCCATCTTTAATTTCACATACATTTGTATCATTTATAGGAATGATCTGATCTTTGGAAAGAGAATAGGTTCCATATTCAGTGCCGTTAACAGTGATACGGATGCGGGTTCCGGGATTTTTAAAAACTGTTATGGCGCCCCATAAAAAAAGTGCAGCAGCAAAAATAATTGCAGTAAGTAATCGTTCTTTTTTTTTCAAATCTGACCCCTCCCGTTTTTATTTTTAAAAGTCTGCCTGACGGTGTAGAGATTGAAATTATCATAACACAGCAGGAATGCAATGGCAATGGACAGGATTCCCCTGTTTATTCATGAAATATTTATTGTTTTCCTGTGCGGAAAGTGATAGAATAAACTAGGTTTCATATATAGATTTGCTATATGGCGTAAAAGCCGTAGATGAAAATAAAAAACAGAAACAGGAGTAAGATATGAACGTTTTTTCAAAAGTATTCGGGACGCATAGCCAGCGTGAGGTAAAGCGCATTATGCCTCTTGTAGAGAAGACAGAAAGCCTGCGCCCGGAAATGCAGAAACTTAGTGATGAAGAATTAAGAGACAAAACAAGAGAATATAAGAAGCGTCTGGAAGAGGGAGCAACATTAGACAGTCTTCTTCCGGAAGCATTTGCAACTGTAAGAGAAGCCGCAAAACGAGTTCTTGGCATGGAACATTATCGTGTACAGATTATTGGTGGTATTATCCTCCATCAGGGACGTATTGCAGAGATGCGTACAGGTGAAGGTAAGACTCTGGTATCTACCCTTCCTGCATATTTAAATGCGTTGGATGGAAAGGGTGTTCACGTTGTAACTGTCAATGACTATCTGGCAAAACGAGATGCAGAGTGGATGGGAAAAGTTCATGAATTCCTTGGCCTGACGGTAGGGGTTGTATTAAATGACATGAAGCCGGAGGAACGCCGGGCAGCTTATAACTGTGATATTACTTATATTACAAACAATGAGCTGGGCTTTGATTATCTTCGTGATAACATGGTTATTTACAAAGAGCAGCTTGTGCAGAGAGATCTTCACTACTGTATCATTGATGAGGTAGACTCCGTTTTGATCGATGAGGCACGTACTCCTCTTATTATTTCCGGACAAAGTGGAAAATCCACAAAGCTGTATGAAGTATGTAATATTCTTGCACAGCAGCTGGAACGTGGAGAAGCCAGCCATGAGATGACAAAAATGGCAGCCATCATGGGGGAAGAAGTTATTGAAACAGGCGATTTTGTTGTAAATGAGAAGGACAAGATCGTAAACCTTACAGAGCAGGGTGTAAAGAAAGTAGAAAAATTCTTTAATATTGAAAACCTTGCAGATCCGGAAAATCTGGAAATCCAGCACAATATTATTCTTGCTCTTCGTGCACACAATCTGATGCACAAAGATCAGGATTATGTAGTGAAGGACGATGAAATCTTAATTGTTGATGAGTTTACAGGACGTATTATGCCGGGACGCCGCTATTCGGATGGTCTTCATCAGGCAATTGAAGCAAAAGAGCATGTAAAAGTAAAACGCGAAAGCAAAACGCTTGCAACCATCACATTCCAGAATTTCTTTAATAAATATGATAAAAAAGGCGGTATGACAGGTACTGCCCTTACAGAAGAAAAAGAATTCCGCGATATTTATGGAATGGACGTTGTAGAGATCCCTACAAACAGACCGGTACAGCGTAAAGATTTGGACGATGCGGTTTACATGACAAAAAAAGAGAAATTCAACGCAGTTGTCCGTGCAGTTGTGGAAGCACATCAAAAACAACAGCCGGTTCTGGTTGGTACCATTACAATTGAGACTTCAGAGCTGTTAAGCCGTATGCTGAAAAGAGAGGGAATCCCTCATAATGTACTGAATGCAAAATTCCATGAACTTGAGGCAGAAATCGTTGCCCAGGCAGGTCAGGCAGGGGCTGTTACAATTGCTACAAACATGGCAGGCCGTGGTACCGATATTAAGCTTGATGATGTGGCACGCGAGGCAGGAGGCCTTAAGATCATTGGTACAGAACGTCACGAATCCAGACGTATTGACAACCAGCTTCGTGGTCGTTCCGGTCGTCAGGGAGATCCCGGTGAATCCCGTTTCTACATTTCTCTTGAAGATGATCTGATGCGTCTGTTTGGTTCCGAGCGTCTGATGAAAGTATTTACTTCTCTTGGTGTTGCGGAAAACGAGCAGATCGAGCATAAAATGCTTTCCAGTGCAATTGAAAAGGCACAGGAAAAAATTGAGTTTAATAACTTTGGTATACGTAAAAATCTTCTTGATTACGACCAGGTCAATAATGAGCAGCGTGAAATTATTTATCAGGAGCGCCGCCAGGTTCTGGATGGAGAAAATATGCGTGATGCCATTTACAAAATGATCACAGATATTGTGGATAATACAGTAGATATGTGTTTCTCAGATGATGTAGATGCAGAAGAATGGGATTTAGATGAATTTAATTCTGCTTTATGTCCGATCATTCCGCTGGAACCACTTACAAAAGACAAGGTAAGCGGAAAGAGAAGAAATGAAATGAAACATATTCTGAAAGAGGAAGCAGTAAAACTTTACGAAGCAAAAGAATCTGAATTTCCGGAACCGGAGCAGCTTCGTGAACTGGAGCGTGTTGTACTCTTAAAGAGCATAGACAGCAAATGGATGGATCATATTGATGATATGGAAATCCTCCGCCAGGGTATTGGTCTGTCTGCATATGGCCAGCGTGATCCGGTTGTAGAATATAAAATGAGCGCTTATGAAATGTTTAACGGCATGATCACTTCTATTCAGGAAGATACTGTCCGTATGTTGTATCATGTACATGTAGAACAGAAACTTGAGCGTGAACAGGTAGCTAAAGTTACCGGAACAAACAAAGATGACAGTGCAGGTCCGAAGAAACCGGTACAGCGTAAAGAGGATAAGATTTATCCGAATGATCCGTGTCCATGTGGAAGCGGAAAGAAATACAAACAGTGCTGCGGACGTAAGACTGCAAAATTATAAAGATAAGGGGAAGTCTTTTAAAAGGACTTCCCCTTATTGAATTAGATGGTTATTTTTGCAGAGAGGAGGGCAGCTCTCCAAACTGTTTTTTGTAAGCACGTATAAAAGCGGTATAATCTTTAAAACCGCTTTGGAGGGCGGCCTTTGTAACAGGAATTCCCTGAGTGATCAAAGTGCGGGAAAGAAGAAGGCGCTTGTTTGTAATATAGCTGTGTATGGTATATCCTGTCTCTTCTTTAAATTTTCGCATCATATAGTATTTGCTTAAAAAATATTTCCGGGCAAGGGATTCAATGGACAGATCTTCTCCTAAATTCCGGTTGATATATTTAATAAGTTCTTCAATGCGGGAATCGAAAGTATAAGATTCCTGATCATAGATATATTGTTTTTCCAGGAAAATACGGTTTAGATACACCATAAACTGATTGAAAAGGGCTTTTTGAAGAATTTCCCATCCAAAGGCGTCTGCTTGGGAAGCGCTTTCCAGTTCAGACAAAATATTTTTTAATTTTTTTTGTAATTGTGAGTCAAGGCGTATCAGGTGAAAACAGCGGTCTGTAGCTTTTTGAAAACAGCGGACAAGCGTGTTTTCTTGTATATCACTGCGAATCCAGAGAATAAAACGTTCATAGGGAACGGAAGGGTCGATTTCCGGCTTATGAATGGCATATTTATCTACAAGAAGAATATCCCATGGATTTAGATAGTAAGATTTTCCCTCTATATGATAAGTAGCTTTTCCGGAAAGAAAAACAATTACTTTATAAAAGTCGTGGTAATGGTATTCAAAATCACGTTCACGTTGATCTTTCAGATAAAAAAGCCGGAATTCCTGGTTGAGGTATCCTGTTTTTTCGGTTATGTCCATCGCATGATCCATATAAGCACCTCCATTTTGTATTGATTGTATCATATTTTTATTCGTTTGAGCATTTTTTGCAATAAATTCCGCAATTTATTCTATATACATAGGAAAAAAATGAGATATAATAAAGTTAAGAAATAAGTTGTATGAATATAGGAGTGGGAAAACTATGGCAGACAGCATTATTATGACGAAATATCAGGGATTGGGAAATGATTATCTTGTTTTGGATGCAATGCGTAATCGCGTGCAGCTTCAGGGGAAAAAAGTAGCACTGCTTTGTCAGAAAGGCTTTGGTCTTGGGGCAGATGGGGTGCTGTATGGTCCTGTGCAGATTAACGGAAAGCTTGGCGTGCATATTTTTAATGCAGACGGCAGTGAATCTGCCATTAGCGGAAATGGTGTGCGGATTTTTGCAAAGTATCTTATAGATCAGGGGTATGTAAAAGAATCAAAATTTGATATTGAAACATTAGCCGGAACCATTGAAGTAGAAGTGATGAATGCCCGTGCTACAGAATTTCGTGTGAAAATGGGAAAGGCATCTTTTTATTCCAGAGAGATTCCTGTAACCGGAGAGCAGCGGGAAGTGGTGAATGAGGTCTTTAAGTTTCACGATCAGGAGTATAAAGCAACATGTCTGACAGTGGGAAATCCACATTGTATTATTTTTACAGATCAGGTAAGTCGTGAGGCAGTTATGGAACTGGGACCGTATGTAGAAAATGCAGAGGAATTTCCAAACAGAATGAATTTACAGATCTGTCGTCAGATTGACAGAGGAAATCTTGATATTGAAATATGGGAGAGAGGTTCCGGATATACAAAAGCTTCCGGAACAGGAAGCTGTGCTGCCGCTGCAGCAGCATACCGCCTTGGCCTTGTAGAGTCCCGTATTAATGTAAATCAGCCGGGAGGTATGATCCAGATTGATATCAGGGAAGACGGAAATATATATATGACAGGGACAGTAGGCTTTATTGCAGATATCAGTATTGCACAAAGCTTTTTCTCCTGAAATTTACAGAAAAAATAACAGGCATCCTTGAGACTGTATATGTTCAGGGATGCCTGTTTTGGTCATGTATTATTTTTTAAGAGGACGGGTAGCTTCTTTGAGCCATTCTTTTTCCTCTTCTGTCAGATATGGAGAAATTTTTTCATATACTTCTTTGTGATAAGTATTAAGAAGCTCTACGTCCTTTTCTGCCATATACTGTGTATCAATTGCATCAAGATCAATTGGTACAAAAGTAACAAATTCAAAATTCATAAACTGTCCGTAGCTGTTTTTCTCAGCTTTGCGGCAGAGCATGAGATTTTCTGTACGGATTCCGTGACTTCCTTCAATATAAATACCCGGTTCGTCGGAGGTAAGCATGCCTTCTTCCAGAACTGCGTATTTTGCACGTTCCGGAGCCACTTTCCAACGTATGTCATTGGGACGTTCATGAACATTAAGGAGAAATCCTACGCCATGGCCTGTTCCGTGGTTGAAATCAAGCCCTCTTTCCCAGAATGCGGATCTTGCAAGATAGTCCAGATTTACACCGATGCATCCATGAAGGAATTTGGCATTTCCAAGTCGGAGAGTTCCCATAGCTGTGATGGTAAAATGTTCTTTTTGTTCCTCTGTCAAAGGACCTACGGCAATGGTACGTGTGATATCGGTAGTGCCTTCATAATATTGTCCGCCGGAATCCACAAGATAGAAACCTTCTGGTTTTAATTGAGCAAAGTCATTTTCTGTAGGCTGATAATGACACATGGCAGCATTGGGACCATATGCGGAAATGGTTTCGAAACTTGGTTCGATATAACCTTCCTGTTCTTTGCGGAGAGATTCCAGTTTTTCAGCTGCAGATAACTCATCAATAGGAAGCTTTCCGATGTTTTGTTTCAGCCAGTAGATAAATCTGGTTACGGCAATGCCATCTTTTATGTGAGCTTTTCGGATGTTTTCCATTTCTGTAGGATTCTTAACTGCCTTCAGGGAAGTAGTGGGATTCATATGATCTGTAATGGTATTTTCTGCCATCAGGCTCTGGCAGATGGTGTAGTTTACATATCCTTTTTCCAGAAGAATATTCTGTCCTTTGATTTCGGATATAAAATCATAAACAGCATCATATGGATGAAGTTTCATTCCCAGATCATGCAGGTATGTTTTCACATCATCATTTAAGGCCTTGTCCTGGATAAACAGATGCCCTTCTTCTTCTGTAAGAATCAGGTAGGACAATACTACCGGATTGCAGGGGATGTCATTGCCACGGATGTTAAGCATCCATACAATATCATCCAGAGAGGTAAGTACGTGTACGGAAGTATTGAGTTCTTTCATTTTTTTGCGGACTTTTGCAAGTTTGTCAAGAGCAGATTCTCCTGCATATTTTTGATCCAGGATCCATACAGGTTCCGCAGGGAGGGCTGGGCGGTCAGACCAGATATCCCCGATCAGATCATTTCTGTAGGAAAGAAATCTTTCCGGAAGTTTTTCTTCAAATGTTTCTCCAAGGTTTTCGTTGACAACACGACCATCAAAACCAAGAGTCATGCCTTCTTTTGTGTGACTCTGAAGATATTCGATTACAGTAGGAACCCCTTCCTGTCCCATTTTCATTAAAGTGACGCCTGTATCCTGCAGTTCTTTGGCTGCCTGTACAAAATAGCGTCCGTCTGTCCACAGGCATGCTTCATCCTGGGTGATAACGGCAGTTCCCGCAGAACCGGTAAAACCTGTAATGTAAGCTCTGCATTTGAAATAAGGGCCTACGTATTCTGATTCATGATAATCAGCAGTGGGAACAAGATAGGCATCCATACCGCATTCTTTCATTTTCTGGCGAAGAGTAGTTAATCTTTCTGCTATCATATTTTATATTCCTCGATTTTCTTTTGATTCGTTACGTCCTAATTTTATCACATTCCCCGGTGATGTCCAGTGTACACTGAAAATTTAAGAAGAAAAGATTGAGAAAGCTGTTTGTAATTCCCGAAAAGATATGATATTGTATACAGTGAATATTTGTCTTTTGAGAGAATCAGTGCGACAAACATAAACGAAAAATTGAGAGAAAGAAGGTGAAGCTGTGGTTGAGTTAGATCAGTTCAAAAGTGTTCTTGCGACATATACAGAACCATTGGCGGAGGTGAGGGACTCCCTTGACCTGGCTAACAAGGAGCAGCGGGTTGAAGAATTAGAACGTGAAATGGAAGCACCGGATTTTTGGGATAATGCAGAAGTTTCTCAGAAAAAAATGAAGGAATTAAAAGGTCTGAAAGATGACATGGAAACATACCAGAGTCTTGTAACACAGATGGAAGATATGGAAACCATGATTGAAATGGGATATGAAGAGAATGACCCGGATTTAATTCCGGAAATTCAGGAAATGCTGGATCAGTTCCAAAGTGATTTCGACAATATCCGTGTAAAAACACTTTTGTCCGGAGAATATGACAGCGAGAATGCCATTGTGAAGCTGAACGCAGGTGCAGGAGGGACAGAAGCCTGTGACTGGTGTGGAATGCTTTATCGAATGTACAGCCGGTGGGCGGATCGGAAAGGTTTCAGTCTGGAAGTTCTGGATTACTTAGATGGTGATGAAGCAGGAGTAAAATCTGTAACATTCCAGGTAAACGGAGAGAATGCTTATGGATACCTGAAATCAGAAAAAGGCGTACATCGTCTTGTTCGTATTTCTCCATTTAATGCAGCAGGAAAACGCCAGACTTCATTTGTATCCTGTGATGTAATGCCGGATATAGAAAAAGATCTTGACGTAGAAATCAATGATGAGGATATTCGAATTGATACGTACCGAAGCAGTGGTGCAGGCGGACAGCATATTAATAAAACATCATCCGCTATCCGTATTACACATTTTCCTACAGGAATTGTGGTACAGTGTCAGAATGAACGTTCCCAGCATATGAATAAAGATAAGGCCATGCAGATGTTAAAGGCAAAACTTTATCTTTTAAAACAGCAGGAAGCAGAAGAAAAACTGTCCGGAATCCGTGGAGAAGTAACAGATATTGGATGGGGAAACCAGATTCGTTCTTATGTTATGCAGCCGTATACGATGGTAAAAGATCATCGTACAAGCGAAGAAACAGGAAATGTAGATGCAGTTATGGATGGGGGAATTGATCTGTTTATTAATGCCTACCTGAAGTGGATTGCTCTTTCCAGAAAAGCAGAGTAAAAAAACTTGCGCAGGGTGTTCTTCTGTGATAACATATCTTCCATAAAAAAACAAGTGTCTTTATTTGACGGACAGAGAGGAAAGCCATGGAAAAACAGGGAGAAAAGAAAAAATATTATGTAGTAAAGGATAAGGCAGTACCCGAGGTGCTTTTAAAGGTTGTGGAAGCAAAGAAACTTCTTGATTCCGGAAAGGTTCAGACGGTTCAGGAAGCAGCAGAGAAAATGGATATCAGCCGCAGTTCTTTCTATAAATATAAGGATGACATTTTTCCGTTTCATGAAGAGGCAAAAGGGAAAACCATCACCTTTATCATTCAGATGGATGATGAACCGGGGCTGTTGTCAGAAGTGCTTCAGGCAATTGCACGTTTTCGTGGAAATATTCTTACGATACATCAGAGTATTCCTATTAATGAAGTGGCAACGCTGACTTTAAGTGTGGAAATCCTCCCGGGAGAAGGAGACGCAGAAGCTATGGTGGAAGAAATTGAGCAGAGAGAGGGAATCCATTATCTCAAAATATTAGGCAGGGAGTAGAGACACATGATAAATATTGCAGTATTAGGATATGGTACCGTAGGAAGCGGGGTAGTTGAAGTTCTCCATACAAATCATGAGAGCATCAAAAAACGTGCAGGGGAAGAAATAAACATAAAGTATGTTTTAGATCTTCGGGATTTTCCGGGAGACCCTGTAGAAGAGATACTGGTTCATGATTATGAAGAGATCATAAATGATCCGGAAGTAGATATTGTAGTTGAGGTTATGGGAGGAATTGAGCCTGCGCATACTTTTGTAAAGCGTGCTCTTGAGGCAGGGAAAAACGTCTGCACTTCCAATAAGGCGCTTGTTGCAAAATATGGGCCGGAACTTATGGAGATTGCAAAGGGAAAAGACATTAATTTTCTATTTGAAGCAAGCTGTGGAGGCGGCATTCCTATTATCAGAGCGCTTAATTCTTCACTGACTGCAGATGTCGTAGACGAAATTACCGGAATTCTTAACGGAACAACGAATTACATGCTTTATAAGATGGACACAGAGGGATGTGCATTTGGAGAAGTCTTAAAAGAAGCGCAGGAAATGGGATATGCAGAAGCAGATCCTACAGCAGATATAGAGGGACATGATGCGGGACGAAAAATTGCGATCCTTTCTTCTCTTGCCTATGGTCGATTTGTAAATTATGAAGATGTTTATATGGAAGGGATTACAAAGATCACACCGGAAGATATGGAATATGCCAGAGCTCTTGGGATGAAAGTAAAACTTCTGGCAACAAGCCGCAAGGTTAAAGATTCGTATTATGCTATGGTAGCGCCTTTTATGGTAAATAAAAGCAGCCCCCTTTATAGTGTGGATGGTGTTTTTAACGCAGTATTTGTGCATGCAAATATGCTTGGAGATGCCATGTTTTACGGAAGCGGGGCCGGAAAATTGCCAACTGCAAGCGCTGTAGTGGCTGATGTTGTAGATGCGGCAAAGCATCTGCACAGAAATATTATGACAAACTGGAGTAACGATCCCCTTTCTTTACAGGAAATGGATGAAGTGGAAGGCAGATTTTTTGTCCGGCTTCAGGATGCGGCAATTGATGAAATCGAAGATGCATGGGGGCAGGTACAGACAGTTGAGCTGGATACACTTTCTGATGAGATTGGTGTACTGACTTCTTCTATGAAACAGAAAAGGTATAAAGCAGGAGCAGAAAAACTGGGAGACCGAGTGATCTCCATGATTCGTATAAAGGATTAAAATTATGAAATATGTGGTGATTTTGGGAGATGGAATGGCAGACTGGCCAATGGAGGAACTTCATGGGGAAACCCCTCTTTCCTGTGCAGAAACACCAACAATGGATGTTCTTGCAAAAGTTTCCCGCCTGGGAATGGTGCAGACAATACCGGAAGGGATGGCGCCAGGAAGTGACACGGCAAATCTGTCAGTGCTGGGGTATCACCCTCATAAATATTATACAGGACGTTCTCCTTTAGAAGCGCTGAGTATTGGCGTGGATATGAAAGATACAGATGTAGTATACAGGTGTAATCTTGTGACATTGTCAGAAGAGGAAGTGCCGTATGATCAACAGATTATGATCGATCACAGTGCAGACGAAATCGGAACAGAAGAAGCAGAAATCCTTCTGGAAGCTGTGGTGAGTAAGTTAAAAGAAAAAGAGTATTCTTTTTACAGAGGAACCAGTTATCGGCATTGTATGGTATGGGAAAAGGGAGAAGTATTTGAACTGACTCCCCCGCACGATATTCTTACACGAAAAATAACAGATTATCTTCCGGAATGTTCTGCACTTCGGAAAATGCAGGAAGAAAGTTACCGGATTTTAAAAAATCATCCGTTAAATCTTGCACGTAAGAAAAAAGGATTGAATCCGGCTAACAGTTTTTGGTTCTGGGGAGCAGGAACAAAGCCGTCTCTTGATTCTTTCGAGGAGATTTATCATAAAAAAGGTGTGATGATCTCAGCAGTTGATCTTTTGAAAGGGCTTGCAGCAGGAGCCGGAATGGACAGAATTCTGGTAGATGGTGCCAACGGAGGTCTTCATACAAATTATGAAGGCAAGGCAGATGCTTGTCTGAAGGCTTTGACAAAAGACGGGTATGATTTTGCTTATGTACATGTAGAAGCTCCCGATGAGATGGGGCACCAGGGAAGCACACAGAAAAAAATACAGGCGATCCAATATCTGGATCAACGGCTGATACGACGGATAAAAGAAGGGCTGGAAAGTGCCGGAGAAGACTATCGTATGCTGATATTACCGGATCATCCAACCCCGCTGGCAGTTCGTACCCATGTGTCAGAGCCGGTGCCGTATCTGCTGTATGACAGCAGAAAACCGGAAGAGCATACATGGCACTACAATGAAAAGGAGGCTGCACAAAGCGGAACTCCGGTAGCGTATGGTTGGGATATGATGAAATGCCTGTTTGAGATGGGAGAAAAATATGTTAATCGTTAAAAAATTCGGAGGGACATCTGTAGCAAATAAAGAAAGAATTTTTAATGTTGCCAACAGATGTATTGAAGATTATAAAAAAGGCCATGATGTTGTCATTGTACTTTCTGCAATGGGAAAGTATACAGATGATCTGATCCGTATGGCAAAAGATATTCATGATACACCGCCGAAAAGAGAGATGGATATGCTGTTTACTATTGGAGAACAGATGTCGGTGGCTCTTATGGCAATGGCAATGAATAAGCTGGATGTTCCGGCTGTATCTTTAAATGCTTTTCAGGTGAGTATGCATACTACAAGTGTGCATGGAAATGCCCGTCTGAAAAGAATTGATACCGAGAGGATCAAGAGAGAGCTGGATAGCCGTAAAATTGTAATCGTTACCGGATTCCAGGGGGTAAATAAGTATGATGATTATACAACTCTTGGAAGAGGCGGATCAGATACAACGGCCGTTGCGCTTGCAGCTGCACTTCATGCAGATGCCTGTGAAATCTATACAGATGTGGATGGCGTTTATACAGCAGATCCCCGTAAGGTTCCAACGGCACGAAAACTAAAAGAAATTACATATGATGAAATGCTGGATCTGGCAACTCTGGGAGCGGGTGTGCTTCATAACCGTTCAGTAGAGATGGCAAAAAAATATGGTGTGCCTCTTGTTGTGCGTTCCAGTTTGAACAATAGCGAAGGAACTGTGGTAAAGGAGGAAGTAACTGTGGAAAGAATGCTGATTAGTGGTGTGGCACTGGATACAGAGGCTGTAAGAATTGCGGTTATCGGGTTAAAGGATACTCCCGGCGTAGCGTTCAGATTATTTGATACACTGGCAAAAAGAAATATTAATGTAGATGTGATTCTTCAGTCAATTGGAAGAGCCGGAACAAAAGATATTTCTTTTACAGTAGATGGAGGAGATCTGGATGAGGCAGTAGCTGTTTTGGAAGAAAACGAGGCTCGTCTTGGCTACAAGGAGATTCATTCAGAGAGAAATATCGCCAAACTGTCTATTGTGGGAGCCGGAATGATGAGCAATCCGGGAGTAGCAGCCAAAATGTTTGAAAGCCTTTACAATGAAGGGGTTAACATTAATATGATTTCTACTTCCGAAATCCGCGTTACGGTTCTGATTAATGAGCGTGATGGAATCCGCGCGATGAATGCGGTACACGATGCATTTGATTTGGCAGATTAATATAATTTTATACCTGGCAGCAGCCGGCTGCCGGGCTGTTTAATAGGAGAATAATTATGAATAGAAGTATGCGTGATTGGAAATGGAATGCCAGACAGGCACTTGGAGGAAAGTGGAGCACTGTGATCATGGCACAGATCATCGTGTCTTTCATCAATCTGTTTGCAGGAAAACTTACTGCTTTATTGTTTCCGGGACAGGGAATGAAAGATTTGATTTTAAGTCAGGTGTTTTCTTTTATTGTAACCCTTGTAATATGTGTATTTACAGCCGGACTTTATTATATGTACCTGAATATTGCAAGAGGAAAGACATATTCATTTGGAAATTTGATTTTCTTTTTCAAAAATCAGCCGGACAGAGTTATTGTGGCTTCTTTTGTAATGGCTTTGATTGCCTGGGTGACTTCTCTTCCGGCAGGGTATTATCTGTATGGTGCTGATATGGGAGTAACTGTGGAACAGCAGATGGCAGTGATGCAGACATATCTTATGCTGTCTCTGGCAGGGATTATCCTGAATGTGCTTCTTACAGTACCGTTTACACTGGCATATTATATTCTGGCAGATGAAGAAAATCTTAACGGGCTTGGAGCTTTGAAGAGAAGTATGCAGCTTATGAAAGGTAAGATTGGAAAATTTATTCTTCTTCAGTTAAGCTTTTTCCCGTGGTTTTTACTTTGCATGTTTACAATGGGGGTAGGACTTCTCTGGCTGATGCCATATATGCAGATGACAGATGTTATGTTTTATCGGGATATTCGCGGAGAATTGGATCCGCCATTACCTGAGATCACAATGGAACAAACATCTTATATTCCAGGATCCGATGAAAATAATCATCAGGATGATTATAATTCAGAAGCGTAAAAGTAAAGGGACTCTTGTGTTGAGAGTTCCTTTTTTGATGACACTGCAAATATTGACATAAGCAATAGATGGTGATATGTTGGATATAAGAAAATCGTAAAAAGGAGAATAGAGATGTCTAAAAAAAATGCAGAACGTTTAACAGATTTGGAAGTACAGGTCATGAAAGTTTTATGGGATTCTGAAAAGGCTATGACAAACAGTGAAATTGCAGAGGAGCTGAAAGATACAGGGCTGAGTGTGGCTTCAGTAGCCCAGCTTGTAAAACGCCTTCTTAAGAAAGAGGTAATTGAAGTGTGTGACCACATTCTTGTTTCCAATGTATATGCAAGAACTTTTCAGCCGCGTCTTACAAGGGAGGAATTTATTGCGGGTGAACTTCTTCATATGCAGGATGCAACGTCATCTGATAAAAAGAAGGGACTGAAGGGGATTTTTGCAGCACTGGTACTGGTGGAGAAAGAAAATAATATAAATAAACAGGATCTGGAAATCTTAGAGCGTTTCGTACAGAAGAAAAAGGAAGAAATGAAAGACGGGGAATAAGAAATGATCATATCGATTTCAACCGTAGTGACAAGCTCTCTTGTGGGCTCGTTTCTTCTGTTTCTTTTATGTGTTTTCATGGGAAGGAAAAAGACAATAAGCAGAGTAGGTCCGGGTTTTGTAATTGGCGTCTGGCTAGTGGCTTCTGTGCGGATGTTTTTTCCTATAGAGTGGGGATACACATATAGTATTTATTTTGAAAAGGTGTTTACCACAATTCGGGAATTTTTAAAATATCGTATTATAGTAGGAGAGAAAGGTCCGGAAATATGGAAACTTCTTCTTATGATCTGGTTTCTGGGAAGCCTGTTTTTGGGGATTTATAAAATAAGATGTTATAAAAGAAGCAGCAGAATGCTCCATATTCTTCCGGAAATTTCACGTGAACGTCTGAAGGGAATATGGACGGAAGAGTTTGTTAAAAAGTATCCGGAGGTAGAAAGATTAAAATTTGTAGAGTTTGATCACACAGTCAGTCCCTTTCTTGCAGGTGTCAAGCATCCTGTGGTGGTTTTGCCTGAGAGAGAGTTTACAGACCAGGAGCTGATTTACATAGTGGGACATGAGGTCATGCACTACCGAAACCATGATATTTTCTGGAAAATCCTTACAGAAGTACTGTGTACTATATATTGGTGGAACCCTGTCTTTGCTTTTATGGAAAAACGTCTGTTTCAGATGATAGAGATAAAAAATGACAGGGAACTTACAAAGGAAATGAA
>JARIAR010000066.1 GCA_029257805.1 Blautia sp. | reverse complement strand
GACTAGCTAGGCTACTAATCCAAGATTACGTCTGTATTCCATAGGACTCAAATATCCTAATGATTTTTTTATTCTGGTTTCATTATACCACTGAAGATAGTTATTTAATATACCAACAAAATCCGAGATGCTCACACCTGACCAGTCTGTGTTGTAGAACATCTCATTTTTTATTCTACCGAACACGCCTTCACATGCAGAATTATCGGGAGAACACCCTTTTTTTGACATAGATCTTGTTAGTCCATAAAAATTCATACGATTTATCCATCCGGGCCAACGATAATGTACGCCTCTGTCTGAATGCACGATTGGTTTTTCGTCTGATTGTAGCTGTTGTATTGCACTATCAAGCATAGTATTTATGACTTCTTAAAAAAAACAGCGGCATTCTTTGCGAAGGAAATCGATTAGAGGCTTATCAATTCATTCAGAAACATAACAACGACCTTGGACTCAGATGGCTTCTCAGAAAGTTTAACATCTATCCAAATACTTATTACAATTATCTAAAAAATCGAAAAGCTGATTATCATCAACAGAAAGATGAAATCAAAGATTCTATTCGAGAAATCTATCATTGTCATGGCGGAGTTGATAGATATAGAACCATACATGCATATCTTATTCGCAAAGGAGACGATATTAGCCGTTTAACGGTTCACAAATATATGAATACTGAAATGCAGTTATTCTCAATTTCAAGAAAAAAGAAAACAACATATAAATATGACGTCGCTCACAAAGTATACAAGAACAAACTGAATCAGAATTTTCGGGCAGATAAAATCAATCAAAAATGGTGTACAAATTTTACTTATCTTTTCCTGACGGATGGAAGCAAGCGTTATAACTGCACGATCACAGACTTACATGACCGAATCGTTATAGCAAGTATAACGGATAGAAACATAACTGCTAATCTGGCGAAAAGAACGCTGGAAAAAGCAATTCATTCTCAACCAGGAATTGACTTAAGCAAGCTTCTGGTGCATTCGGATCAAGGAAGGCAGTACACATCAAAAGAGTTCACAGAATTTTGTGAGGATCTTGGTATCACTCAGAGTATGAGTAAAGCAGGCTATCCATATGACAATGCTCTTCTTGATATCATTTCTTTTCAGTATATTTGATAGTTTCTCTACCGTAATGACATTACGATTTCTAGTAATAAATATACTGTCATTGCAATCATACTCGTTGAGCAATTCCGGATAATCAGTAGAAAAAATAAGCGTTCAATTTAACCTCTTTTATATCTCTTAATATAACCTTAACCTCAATATGGTTAATCGGCTCATTATTGATGATTCCTAAAGCAAACAAACTCACCTTTAATACCGAAGTTTTTCCTTGAAAAGCGGCAATCCTTCCGCTGTGATACGAAAAAGTTTCATAACTTCCTCCAATTTTATCAACGAATTCCTCATTTTTATTCTGTCTTTTGTTTAAAACAAGCATAAAATAAACCAGCATTCTGAGTTCCATTGCTCATTTTTACTGGTCTATTCGTATGCTATTAACTGGTGCCAGGTAACCGAACGAAGAATGAAGTCTGTGATTGTTAACCCAATTTATTTTTCGAAGTTACACCACAATCTTCGCAAACTTCCTCAAGTATCTCTCCCATACAAACATCATCGTCAATAACGAATTTTTTTCTTTCACCTGTTCATCAGGCATCACTTCTGGAAAATCCGTTTTTCATGAGACAGCTGGATGTATAAAGAACTTTATCAAGAAGATCCTCTGTTTCTTTCTGTACAAAATCAGATATTTCCTGATTTGCAGCTTCAAAAAACGCAGTTTCATCTTTCGGATTCTGTTCCTGAAACTCCCTGTCAAATCTTTTTATCATCTCAGATACCTTAGCGCTTACTGCTCCCTGATACCGCTCAATGTGAGAAGCATTTTCCCCAAAATGAGAATCTGCAAGAGCTGCGATTATTCTGTTTGTCCAGTAAAAATTATCTGTTGTGGGCTTTGTCTGTGCCCCTGCTAAATATTCCGGTGTTTTATGGATTCTTGTATAAAATGGAACCATTTCATTAAATACGTTACTTCCAAGAGCAATCCATTCAATTGCTTTTAAAGCTTCCGGCATATATGGACGAATCTGTACCAGCCCCAGCACATTGTTACGATTCACACCGATTGCTCTGTATTTTCCTGCCATCTGGCTGTCGAAGCTTTTTCCGTACACATCATACGGCGTTCCCTGATAATGATTGGAAAGTGCCCACTTCACTTCATCAAGGGTGATTTTTTTCTCCGGTACAAATGCCCATGGAAGATCATCACTCTCCGGAGTGAAATCTGCATTTGGACCATCCCATACAAAAGAGCGGGGATTAAAATACCGAAGCATTGCCCATGCACGGGGCGTATTATAAATATGGTCACTGTCATCATGGGAGCCAAAAGCATCTCTCGGATTAAATATATCTTCAGGATTCATACGGCGGTCAAGATGATTTTCTTCTACAAGTGCTTTTAACGTCAAAGAACACATATGCTCCACCTGTTCTCCGTAAGCATCTTCAAAATCAAAAAAGTCCATTCCCAGCTGATTTGGCATAACAACATATGTATCATCCGGCACTTTTTTCGCAATCCAGTTATGCCCTCCTATTGTCTCAAACCACCAGATTTCATTTTCATCCTGAAAGGCAATGCCGTTCATTTCATACGTCCCGTATGTTTCAAGAAGCATACCGAGACGTTTTACCCCATCTCTTGCCGATGTAATATATGGAAGAGTAAGCGTCACGATATCTTCCTCGCCAATACCACCTGGTTTCTCTTCTGTGTGTTCCTCTCCTTTTCTATAAACAACAAGAGGATCTGCTCCCAGTACCCTGGCATTTGAAGTAATTGTTTCTGTCGCAGTCATAGATACATTTTTCTCATTTACACCAAAAGCGCCCCAGATTCCCTCTGAAGGATCATTATTAGGCATATAAGTGTACTGCATGGGATTTTCCGGCAATGGAATTTCCACATGAGAAAGCACAGATTTATACACTTTTGGCTGATCCTGGGGCAACATAACCGCAAATCTCTTCGGGTCAAATTTTCCTGCACCGGAGTCCTCATTTCTAGCAACAATAGTAGAGCCGTCGTAGCTCGCTTTTTTTCCGATTAATATTGTAGTACACGCCATATTCATTCTCTCTTTTCTTCTGTATTATTTTTGTTTAATTCTTGTTATCCTTTTCTTTATACGCATTTTACGATATTTTACCTCTTTTGCATAGCCTCTTTCTCTCTGTGATGCAAAACATTTACAGGAGGCAACCTTACGGTGCCTCCTGTGTTTATTTCGGTAATTACTTCACCTCTGTTTTCCAAAAAACACAATGGATTTTCAAAAAATACAATAAAAATGCGCATCAATTTTTTATTTTGTTGCCTTTTTTGAAGAAATCTCCGGAAGCTGACAACAATAAGCAATTCCAAGAGGCGTAACAAGAAGCGGATGGACCGGCTGATAAACCGGAAGTTTCAGTCGTTTCTCAAATACCGGCGTAAATTCGCGGAACATGGAAGAACCACCTACAACATAAATAGCCGGAACCTCATATCCTTTGATAAACTTTTCTGTTATCAAAGCCATTTTTTCTACAGTAGCTTTAATCACAGGAAATATTTCATCCTGCCTGTCCGTCTGTTTTTTCAGCAACTCCGCCTCTTCATATGGAATACGATAATGCCCTGCAACCGTCATCGTCATATGCGTTCCCCCAGTTGCTTCATCATCCGTATAAATTACTTTTCCGTTATTCAGAATGCTGATTCCCGTAGTTCCACCACCTACATCCACAACTGCGCCATCGCTTATTTTTAATACAGCAGCGGCGGCAGTGGGCTCATCTACGATATTTGTCACTTCAAAACCGGCACCCTCCAATACATAACCAATGCTCTTAACGCTACCTTCAGATACTCCCGGAGGAATTGCTGCTGCCGCATAAGTAAGCTCTGTGCCAAGGCGTTCTTCCAGTGTTTCTTTTAACTTTGTTACAAGTTGTACGCATTCATAATAATTTAAGATCACTCCATCCTGAATTGCGTGAGAAGGTGCAGATATTCCAGCAATCGGTCGATTTGCAGTATCTACAACCGCAAGCACGGTATTTGCAGTTCCAAGATCCACCCCTACCTTTAATCTTCCTTTGAATTTTTTGCATTCACCTGTTTCTACAAGCTCTGCAAAATTTGACAGTGTTCTGTTTTTTAAGTCCATTTTTCAACTCCATCTTAAATTTTAATATTTGTTCATTTTTATAATAGATTTTGTATAATATATTTTATAATACTTCTAATTTTAAAAGAATGGAGATTAAAATGCAATATAAAATAGTGATGAATATTCACTTCTATCCTCCGCAAAAAAACGCAGCAAGTTCATTTTGGGAATGCTCATTCCACCCATCACTCCATTTTATTTTTCCGTTTTCGACAAAAAGAAAGTAATCACAACATCTCTGAATCAGTTCAGGATCGTGGGTAATAATAAAAAGTGTTTTTCCCATCTGCTGCAGCTTTTCTAATACAGTAGCAACTTCTTCCATATGTCTGAAATCCAATCCGCTTGTTGGCTCATCAAAAACCATGATCTCACGTCCGGATGCCACTGCACTTGCAATGGCAACTCGTTGCTGCTGACCACCGGATAAAGACATTGGGTGCCTTTGCTTTAAAGTTTGAATATTCAAATCCATTAAAATTTGTTCCGCAGTTGCCTGATTTTCTTCAGTACCATCCATACTGAGCATAACTTCATCCAGCACATCTTCCGTAAACAGCTGATGACTTGGATTTTGCATTACCATATAGCACAAATTCAGTCGCTTTTTTCCAGAATAGGATTTTCCGTCCATATGAATGTCACCGGAGGATTTTTTCTCAAGCCCACATAAACAACGTGCAAATGTAGTTTTTCCTGCACCGTTACTACCAACAATCCCAATAACACTTCCTTTGGGAACAGAAACAGAATCCATGTGCAGTACCTCTTGATTTCCATATGAAAAATGAAAGTTCGACAGCGTTATTTGTTTATCTGATAATAAGGTAGTTTTATAGTGTTGCCTAAAATCAATCGGAAAGCGTGAACGGAGTCCCATGCGGACAATTTCCTCGTGGGAAAGCTTTTGGAATTCCTGTATTGACATATCCTTTGTTATGTTCCCATCCTGCATATAGAGGACACGATCCACCAAATCCATGAGATAACTAAGCCGATGTTCTGCAATAATAATTGTTTTCCCCTGATTTTTCCATAAGCGAATCACTTTTCCTAATTCATGAATTGATTTCAAATCCAAATTTGAAGAAGGTTCATCCAAAACCAAAATTTTAGGATTCATCATCCCAGCAGAAGCACAGGCAATTTTTTGCTTTTCTCCACCAGATAGCGCAAAAATACTTCGATTCATTAAAGATTTCATATGAAAATCTGCAACAACCTCATTCATCCGTGCTACAATTTTTTCTTCCGGCCATCCCAGATTTTCACAACCAAAGGCTAATTCTGAATTCGTATCCACAGCAAAAAATTGACTTCTTGGATTTTGAAACACAGATCCCACTATGGGTGCAATTTCATAAAGAGCTTTCTCTGAAATTTTCTCTCCATTGACACTTACACTACCAAATAGCTTGCCTTCATAGTAATTGGGAATCAGACCATTTATCAGTCTGGTAAGCGTTGTTTTTCCGCAACCGGATTCCCCGCATATCAGAACAACCTGCCCTTCTGTAATGGATAATGTGATATTATTGATCTGCCCCAAAGCCGATACATCATCATAGGAAAACGAAATGTTATTGAATTCCAGCAAAACCGCACCCCCTTGCTAAAATAAACCAATTGCCCGAAGCAGATTAAGTACCAGCATAAGGCTACCATACAGAATCATAAAAACATCGAACTTATGAAATCCAATCTGGCAGATATTTGTTCGTTTGACAGGTGCCCCCAATCCACGGGTCAAAGATGCAGCAGATAGTTCCTCTCCAATCTTAACAGAGCAAATCATCATAGGAATAAAGCGATATTCCAGCATTTTAGAAGTTTTTCTTCCACCGATTCGAATTCCACGCATTCTCATTGCATCTCCAATGTTACGATATTCTTCCATAACTGTTGGGAAAAAACGAAACAAAACAGCCAGTGGGATAATCAATTTGTGCGTTATGTGCATCCGTTCCATCGCCGCAATAAATTCACTTACGGTTGTAGTATGAACGGTATAATATCCCATCACAACACCGGGTAACAAACGTCCAAACAATCCGCAGAAGAACAAAAGTAAAAATCCGGACTTTCCCATGGCAGGAAGAATCAATAACTCACATAAGGAAAGTATAAGAAACAGAAAGGTAAAACAGATAGCCTGTCTCCATTTTCCTATCAAAAGGAGCAACAGGAAAGGGATAAGAGCAGTCAGTGGCTTAATTACAATCATAATCCCACTGCCTTCACCTCCAACCACTAAAATACTGATTGTAATCAGCAAAAATATTTTTGTCCTTGGATCCAGTGAAATTCCTTTATTCTCTACTTGGCTGCTTAATACCTGCCAATTCATCAGGCAATCCCTGCTTTCTTAAAATGTTTCTTCAAAATCTTTTTACCCAAAATTCCCCCTATAATACCGCTGATAAGGCAAGCTACAATAAGCACCGGAAGCATCCAATTAGGATAGAAAGACATGTAGCTGTCAGCATAAGCCTTGCCATAACTTTCCATCACATGCTGATAGTGAGCCTCACGGGTAATAAAAACTGCCAAATAATTTCCAATATACCATAAACTAAAAATACCAGAAACAAGTACGCTTTTCTTAGCACTGACATAATTACCAGACTTGGCAGCAAAATCAGCCAGCAATGCTGCAACAAATCCGGTAATCAGACAATAATACCCCATTCCGGTCAGTAACATAACAACCCCCATGATCACACCCATGATGGTAATCATTCCGAATTTTTTTGTTTTTGTCAAAAACAGCATGAATGGAATACTGCCGGCAATGGGGCAGATAATAGCAAGTAATGGATGAAAAATCGGTACCAGGCTCAGAAAAGAAAGTAACACTGTAATTACCAGATAGATTGCAGCATAAATACCCACATTCACCAAATCCTTTGCCTGCAATTTGTTTGTTGTTTTTTTCATAATAAAATCTCCTTTAGGCGTTCAGGCTCCAGCCAGAACTTTCTTTTTGTAGTTCGAGCATATGACGGTATAGACCATCTTTTTGCATCAGTTCCTGGTGAGTTCCTCTTTCCGCAATAGCCCCCTGATTCAGTACAATGATCTGATCACAGTTCTCTATGGAACGAAGACGGTGAGCAATCATTAGGACAGTCTTGTCTTTTACTAATCTGCTGATTGCTTCCTGAATCAACGTCTCATTTTCCGGATCCAGACTAGCCGTTGCTTCATCCAACAAAATAATAGGCGCATCTTTCAGAAAAGCACGGGCGATGGAAATTCGCTGGCGCTCACCGCCGGACAAGGTTTTTCCGTTTTCACCAATGATTGTCTGATAACCATCCGGCAGTTTTTCAATAAATTCCTCACATTGGGCAAGTCGGGCTGCTTCCCGAATTTCCTTCTCCGTAGCATCTTTCTTACCGATTTTTATATTGTTGTAAATCGTATCATTAAAAAGCACTACATCCTGAAATACAATGGAAAAATACTGAAGAAGTGTTTCAGGGTCGATTTTATTGATATCCTTTCCGTCAATGAGGACCTTTCCCAGGGGAATATCCCAAAAACGACAAGCCAGTCGGCTGATTGTACTTTTTCCACAACCAGACGGACCAACAAGTGCAGTGGTCTGTCCCTGCTTTGCAGTAAAAGTAACGTCACGAATTACCTCCTGATCCTCGTTGTAGGCAAAGGAAACATGATCAAAAACAATGTCAAACGTATTTAGTCTTATTCTCCCATCGCCTTCCTGCGGTGGATATTCTTCGATTTCTCGAATCCTTGCTGCACTGACCAGTGAGTGGAAAAACTCACCTGCGCGGAAAATAATCGTGGTAAGTGGATCATATACTTGAGATGCAACAAACAAAAATAGCAAAAATGTATAAATACTGATTGTGCCTTTCGCCAGCAAGCCTGCACCGACAATCATAACAAGTACAAGACCGACACGAAGAATATTATAAGCAAGACAAATAAAGATACCAACCGCAACTTCATACAGCATGGAAGTCCTGACAACTTTGCGTACCTTGTTTTCCAAGCCCGTGCGATATTCTTCAGCCTTTTCAGAGGCATGCATAAGTTTCATATTGTCAAAGAATTCCTGTAAACCATCACTGACAGCTAACTTTGCATTGCGGTTTTTCCAGTTAATGCCGTCACTGATTTTAAAACTTAATACGAAAAGACCAAATGCAATCGGCAGCGTACTAAAGAGAGCCAGTGCAAGCTGCCAGTTAAAAAAGAACAGCAGCACAACCACCAGAATACTGGATAATATTCCTCCGAACAAAGAAGGAACATCGCCTGATAAGGATAGCTCCAGCTCAGATGTGTCATTCATCAGTGTACTGGTAAGATCGCTGAGATCCTTTTTTCCGAAGTAGGAAAGAGGAAGTTTTCTTAATTTTTCTGCCAGAGAAATTCTTGTGTTGGCACTTTCTTTATAGGCTGACTGATAGGTTTTGGAGTAATTCAGACGATAAATCACATAGATTACCCCGGCAATAATGAATGCGATTCCCCAGTAGAAAAATAAATTAGGAGCATCCGGGGTATCTTTCCAGTAATGAGACAGCAAAGCAGACACGACTATAAAGAGGAGTACAGTTGGTAATAAAATGCTGATATTATGAAGCGTACTTGTAAAAATTCCTATAAATACCTCTTTTGCCCCTCGATCTGTCAACGAATAGATTTTTTTGAGTTTTTGAATCATTTTACCTCACCTCCAATTCTCCAAGAAGTGCTTGCGTTATATTCACGGTACATCTGTGCATACATTCCATCTTTTTCTAGCAGCTGCCTATGGGTTCCCTGTTCCTCTACGGCACCGTTTTTCATGACGATAATATTATCTGCACCAACAACAGTAGAAAGCCTATGGGCAATCATGATCACAGTTTTGCCTTTCATAAGTTCATCCAGTGCACGCAGAATCAGATACTCATTTTCAGGATCTGCAAAGGATGTTGCTTCATCCAGCAAGATAATCGGAGCATCCTGTAAGATGGAACGCGCAAGGGCAATACGCTGCTGCTCTCCCCCTGACAGATATACCCCATCCGTCCCGATTACCGTATGGATTCCATCCGGCAGTTTTTCCAGAATATCATCGCACTGTGCTGCATGCAAAGCATTTAAGATTTCTTTCTCGGTAGCATCTTTTTTGCAGAAGGAAACATTATCTGCAATACTCATTTTTAGCAATTCATTTTCCTGAAATACAAAACTGAATTGTTTCATCCACGTCTGATAGCTTAGCTCATGAAGATTTTGTCCGCCAATTAAGATATTTCCTTGATAACCATCCCAGAAACGAGCAATCAAGTTTGCTACTGTGGACTTTCCACTTCCAGATGGACCCACAAGTGCTGTAACAGTACCGGATTTTGCAACAAAAGAAAGATGATTCAGCGCCGGCTTGGCATCTTCCGTGTAACTGAATGTAACGTTATCAAATACAATGTCAGTGCCCTCTGTTGGCGTAGCAGACGCACTAAAATCCTGTTCCGGTGAATTTAGCACTTCTTCAATAGAATCGAGTGCTTGTGTTGCCATCATCATATTTGATGAGCAGTTCATAATACGAGTCAAAATGGTGGACACTAATGGGGTAAAAATTACAAAGAAAATTAAGCTGTGGAGTGCTCTTTCAGGGTTTGAGGAAACATTATACAGAATAATACCTGCTGGAATCAGCACAAAAAATATTCCATTTACCGCTGTAATATAAATACTCATCGGTGTTTTCATGGACATAACATATTCCATAGAGAACTTTTTATAATTCATAATTGACTTATAGAACTGCTTAAAAGAATGTACCGTCTGACCAAATACCTTGACAACACTGATACCGCGGACATACTCAACACCAGCTGCACTCATTTCGCCCATTGCATTTTGATACTGAACGATTAGCCCGTTTTTTTCGCCTTTCAGCATCATTGAAAGTGCAGAAAATCCAATGATAATAGGGATTAAACAAATCAGTGACATTCTCCAGTCAAAGTAAAACATTCCGCCAAGAAAAACAAAGGGCATAACAAAAGACTGTGCCATATCAGGCATCTGATGGGCTACAAAGTTTTCTGTACTTTCAACGCTTTTCTCAACTGTCTTTCTCAGTTCACCACTGGCATTTTCAGAATAATATTTCAGTGGAACTTTTTCCAAATGACGTATCAATCGAATACGAATCTTAGACATCATGTTAAATGCGGTTAAATGTGACAGCAATAATCCTATACCATACGTTCCAAATCCCATTGAGATAATCATAAACGCCTGCCATCCATATTGAGA
>JARIAR010000061.1 GCA_029257805.1 Blautia sp. | reverse complement strand
TAAAGAGAATAAATTTGACTGTTTTAAAAATAATATATTAATATATAAAATTTATGTGGCATAACGGAAAAACTTATGTTATAATAAATCCAGACAATATTAGTCTATATTTAATTTGAAAAAGGAGGCGTATTTAAATGAAAGGTTTTGCAATGAAAAAAATCGGTGAAACCGGTTGGATTGAAAAAGAAATTCCTTCTATTGGACCAAATGATGCTCTTGTCAGACCTACTGCTATCTCTCCCTGTACATCAGATATTCATACTGTCTGGGCTGGAGCTATTGGTGATCGTAAAGATATGATTCTTGGACATGAGGCTGTTGGTATTGTAGAAGCTGTAGGTTCTGAGGTAAAAGATTTTAAGAAAGGTGACCGTGTAGTTATTCCTGCTATCACTCCTGACTGGAATTCTCTGGAAGCTCAGAGGGGCTATTCTATGCATTCAGGTGGTATGTTGTCCGGTTGGAAATTTTCCAACTTTAAGGATGGTGTTTTTGCAGAATATTTTCATGTAAATGACGCTGATGGAAATATGGCCATTTTGCCCGATACAATTGATGATGCAACAGGTGTAATGCTTTGTGATATGATGCCTACCGGATTCCATGGTGTCGAACTTGCAGATATTCAATTTGGAGATAAAGTACTTGTTATTGGAATCGGACCAGTGGGTCTGATGGCAGTTGCCGCAGCGGCTATTCGAGGCGCATCTGAAATCTATGCAGTTGGAAGCAGACCAAACTGTATTGAAATTGCCAAAGAATACGGTGCCACTCACATTATTAATTACAGAAACGGTTCTATTGAAGAGCAGATTGAAAAACTTACAGATGGAAAAGGTGTTGATAAAGTAGTAATCGCCGGCGGAGATGTAGATACATTTGCTACTGCTATTCAGGTATTAAAACCAGGCGGCAGAATCGGAAACGTAAACTATCTTGGAGAAGGCGATTTTGTCAAAATTCCACGTGCAGAATGGGGATGTGGAATGGGTCATAAACAAATTGCCGGCGGTTTGATGCCAGGGGGAAGACTCCGTATGGAAAAATTAATTTCTCTTATTGAAACAGGCCGTATTGATCCGTCTAAGCTGATCACGCACCGTTTCACAGGATTTGACAAAATAGAGGAAGCGCTTCTTTTAATGAAAGACAAGCCAAAAGATTTGATCAAACCCGTTGTTATTATAGAATAATAATAAAAAGTACCGCATCATCTTTATGTGTATGCGGTACTTTTTTATATTTTTAGCTTTTATCTTTATAAAATTGATTCATCCAGAATAATTGTAAAAGGGCCATCATTTTCAAGTGAAATTTTCATGTCAGCACCAAAAATCCCGTGCTGTACAACAGGAATTTGTTTGGTTGCTTCCTGAATTATGTATTCATAAATTTCATTTGCCTGATCCGGAGCACCGGCTTCAATAAAACTGGGGCGATTTCCTTTTTTACAATTTGCATAAAGAGTAAATTGAGAAACAATTAACAGTTCTCCATTAACATCGGAAAGAGACAAATTTGTTTTTCCTGCGTTGTCTTCAAAAATCCGAAGTCCTAAAAGTTTTTTCAAATATTTATCTGCTATTTCTTTTGTATCTTCTCTTCCAACTCCCAGGAAAACAAGCAGCCCTTTTTGAATGCTTCCAACAGATTCCTCTTCCACTTTTACTTCTGCATAATTTACACGTTGTATCACGAGTTTCAATGTTTCTTACTCCCTTTCACTTTTTCTTTTAAGAATTTCCATACAGTTCTAAAAAGCTTTACAAATGCCTTCCAAAATTTAACAAAAAACCCTGTTGCCTCTTTGTTTTTTTCTACAATTTTCTCTTCTTCCGGCATCAGGATCACCTTCCCTGTTTCAGGATCCAGACAATCTATATTTACGTATTCTTCTTCAGATTTAGGCATATCCCGTTCTTTTAGGGAATGGCCAATAAGTTTCCATACAGCGGCATAAATAACTGCACAAACCGGAACACCTACAATCATACCAGGGATTCCAAAAAGGCCACCGCCGATCATAATCGCCACAATTACCATGAAACTGGAAAGTCCTGTGGAATCTCCCAAAATTTTCGGACCGAGAATATTTCCATCAAACTGCTGAAGAACCAGAATAAAGATTGCAAAATAAAGACTTTTTAGAGGATCTGTTAGCAAAATGAGAAGAATACATGGAATTGCTCCCAGATACGGACCAAAAAACGGAATAATATTTGTCACTCCAACAATTACACTTACAAGAATTGCATAGGGCATATCCATGAGGGTTGTACCTATATAACAAAGCACACCGATAATGGCAGAGTCCAAAATTTTTCCACTAATAAAACCACCAAATGTTTTATGCGTAAAACGCATTGCATGAATGGTTGTCTGGGCCCATGTTTTTGGAAAGATAGCATATACAAACATTTTACTTTTTGCAACAAATACTTCTTTATCTGCAAGAACATACACGGATACAATTGCACCAATAAGAAAGTTTTTTAAAAAAAGAAGAATATCAAAAATACCGGCTGAAATATTCTTTAACATATTTTGCATTTGTGGAAGGATATTCGTTGTAAGATAATCTTGAACCTGAGCCGAATATTGATTTAACATATCAATGGTTTCTGCGTTCATATCCCATCCTTTTTCCACAAAAGAGTTTAACCACTGCTCTACTACCGCTACATAATGCGGAAAGCTATAAATAATATTCATAATACTTCGAATCAACTGTGGAAGGATCATCATAACAAGTGTATAAATTACAACAAGAAGAAAGCAAAGAGAAGAAAGGACACAAACCCAGCGGGTAATTCTTTTGCCTCTTTTTTCTAATGTAATATCTGCCCGTTTGAAAAGCGGGTAAAATATGTTTTTTTCAAGAAAATTTACCACAGCACTTAAAAGGTATGCAATAGCAATTCCATAAATAATAGGTGCCATAATATCAAAAAAACCTCTAATGCCTGCAACCAACGTTTTCATATGGAAAATACCATAATAAAATAGCATACTTGCAGCAATAACAAGAAAAGCGGTCACACCCCAATGTAAGTAACGATTGTCCCAACGAAATTTCATAATCTCCTCCATATTCTTTATTCAGTCTGAACCTATGTTGCCAATTTCATTTATTATATCATATCTGCCCAAAAATGTCCCAGCATTTCCATCTTTTTTCTGTAACAAACTTTCTCGCTTCTATATTGCACAGTTTTTCGAAAAAAGATATAATAACTTCATATAATTTTTCAGAAAGGATATAATTATGAAATTACAGCAGGTACTAAGTGTAACAAGAAAAGCTGTGGATGAATTCCATATGATACAGGAAGGCGATAAAATTGCAGTTGGAGTATCCGGAGGAAAAGACAGTCTCACTCTTCTTTATGCATTACATGGTCTTAAACGTTTTTATCCACATTCTTTTTCAATAGAGGCAATTACTGTTGATCTGGGGTTTGAAGGAGTATCTATGGATCCTATCCAGAAACTTTGCGATGATCTGGGAATTCATTATACCGCTATTCCTACAGAAATTTATAAAATTATATTTGAAGATCGAAAAGAAAGCAATCCCTGTTCACTCTGTGCAAAGATGCGCAAAGGTGCTCTAAATCAGGTAGCAAAAGAACTTGGATGCAACAAAGTTGCATATGCCCATCATAAAGATGATGTTGTAGAAACAATGTTGATGTCTCTGATTTTTGAAGGACGTTTCCATACATTTTCACCAGTTACTTACTGGGATCGTATGGATATTACGTTAATTCGTCCTTTACTTTTTATGGAAGAAAAAGACGTGATCGGATTTCAAAATAAATACAATCTTCCAGTAGTAAAAAACCGCTGTCCTGCAGATGGAAATACCAAACGTGAATATGCTAAAAATCTTCTGCACCAATTGAACCAAGATCATCCTGGCGTAAAAGAACGAATGTTTACTGCTATTTTAAACGGAAATATAAAAGGTTGGAATCCTAATTCTGTATTGTAAAAAACAGGTAAAATATCTGAAATTGGATGTAGATGATGCCTGCATTTTCTTTGGAAGTGCAGGCATTTTTCTACGCATACCATTTCTTTATAGTGATACAATAATCAACGATTTCTTTCCGTTCTTCAAACTTTGTTTTTCTGGACATGAAAAATACCTCCAAAGTAGCAGATTTTTATCTTTAATCTGTCTACTTTAGAGGTATCATATCACTCACGACCCGGGCAATTTTTCTTTAGGGACTTTTCTACTTTTCTTTTATGGAATCAAAAATACGAACTGCTTCTACGATTGCTCTGGCTGTTCCATCAATTCCCAGTTTACTGCTATCCAGACATAAACTATATCCAGATGCAGAGCCCCATTTTTTATTCGTATAATAATTATAATAGCTTGCACGGCTTTTATCCGTCTTATGGATCATATCTTTTGCTTCTTTTAGATTTTTATCATACTTTTGAGAAATACGGTTAATACGCCAATCCAAATCTGCATGGATAAAAACACTAAAACAGTTTTTGTTATCAGAAAGCGCATAATCTGCACAACGTCCGACCATAACACACGGTCCTTCAGAGGCCAGTTTTTTGATAGCATCAAACTGAGCTAAAAAAACCTTATGATTCATAGGCATATCCGTAAATCCTGCTGAAGAATACCCAAAAGAATAGGTATCCATTACTAAAGAATACAGAAAACTATTTGTTGGCTTTTCATCATGATTTTCAAATAATTCTTTGCAAATACCACTATCATTTGCAGCGTGTTCCAGAAGTTCTTTATCATAGCATTTAATTCCAAAATATTTTGCTACTTCCTGTCCGATCTGTCTGCCGGCACTTCCATATTGGCGTCCTATTGTAATAACGGAACTTGTTGTATTCATATATGCCACTCCCTTCTGATAAAAAAATTCTTAATAAGATTATACTATATCTTCAAGTAAAATGCCAACTATTTTCTTAATTTTTCTAACAATTTTACAAAATATTCTGGCAAAGGAGCCTGGAATTCCATATACTCTTTGCTTGTAGGATGTATAAATCCCAATATCATAGCATGCAGTGTCTGCCCCTGTAAATGATATGGATTTTTAGAGGATCCATATACTTCATCTCCAAGAAGCGGATGCCCAATACTCGCCATATGAACACGTATCTGGTGTGTACGCCCCGTCTCCAGCCGGCATTCAATATAAGTGGCATTCCCAAAACGCTCCAGAACTTTATAATGCGTAACAGCATCTTTTCCATTCTTATAGTTGATTGCCATCTTTTTTCTCTCTATAGGGTGACGTCCAATAGGACCTTCTATCGTTCCTTCCTCCTCTTTCAAATTACCACGCACAATTGCACGATAACGCCGTTTTACACTATGTTCTTTTAATTGTTCTGCAAGAATACGATGTGCAGAATCTGTTTTACAAATTAAAAGAGCTCCTGTTGTATCTTTGTCAATTCTATGCACAATACCGGGACGCATAATACCATTAATACCGGATAAATTCCCTTTACAATGAAATAATACCGCGTTTACCAATGTAGATGTTGTATGGCCTGCACTTGGATGAACCACCATCCCTTTCGGCTTATTTACAACAAGAAGATCTTCATCTTCATAAAGAATATCCAGTGGTATATCTTCCGGAAGAATATCCGGTTCCTCCGGCTCCGGTGCAGAGATACAGATATTATCACACTTCTGTACCTTATAATTTGCTTTTACCTCTTTTCCATTTACAGTTACTCTTTTTTCCTTTAAAAGTTTTTGAAGATAAGACCGTGACATATCTTTTATCTTATCAGAAAGAAAACGGTCTATACGAATACCGGTTTCTGAATCTTCTACAAGGAATTTTGTTTCATTCATCATTTTTCGTTCCTTTTTTAAGACTTAAAAAATTAAAATCCTCGTCTTCTTTATATTTAAATAAAACACAAAAAACTAATAAAATCCCACCGCATACTACATAAACATCTGCCAAATTAAAAATCGGAAAATCAATAAGGGAAAAATAAATAAAATCAATAACATAACCGCGGAAAGCGCGATCAATAAGATTGCCTACTGCTCCCGAAAACATCAGTACACATACACATATAAGCGGAATATAATATCTTTGTTTTGGAATCCGAATAAAAAACCATATGATTGCTGCAAGTAATACAACACTAAGCACTGCAAATAAAATGACTTTTCCCTGAAACATCCCAAATGCAATACCACGATTTTCCGGATAAAGATATTTCAACTCCAAAACCCCGGGAATCAAAGAAATACCTGTTTTCCCTTTCAAATAAAGTGCGGCCTGAATTTTAGCATACTGATCCAGCAAAATAAGAAGTACTGCAAGTATCGCACTGCAAGGCGCACATACAGAAGAAGATATAAAATGTTTTTCTCTCATACAACGATCTCCTGAATTGCATTTAAAAGTTCTAAATCTGTCACCGTTCGGTCCACATAACTTTTCCCAATTCCGTCCATAAGAATAAATTTTATCTGTCCATTTTCCATTTTTTTATCTTTTTTTGTTGCATTAAGAATATCGTTATCTTTTAGTCCGGATACCTGAAGCGGAAGATTATATTTTTTCAGCCCGGATAGAATTTCTGTGTATTCATCTTCTGTAAGAAGTTCTCTTTCTTTCGAAAGAAATGCAGCAGCAGCTAATCCAATCCCCACACACTGTCCATGTCGAATCTGAAAATCTTTTAATTTTTCTACTGCATGTCCGATTGTATGACCCAAATTTAAAAGTGCACGTTCCCCATTTTCTTTTGGATCTCTTTCCACAATAGAAGCTTTGATTTCGCAGCATCTTTTTACCATTTTCATTAATAATTCCGGATCCTGTTTATGAATTTTTTCTTCATTATCGCATACAAATTTAAAAAAATCTTTATCACAGATTAAACCTGTTTTTAATATTTCGCCCATCCCACAGGAAAATTCCACATCTGGAAGTGTTTTCAAAACACTTAAGTTCATATATACCAGACGAGGCTGATGAAAAGCTCCTGCCATATTTTTGTACTGAGCTACATCTACCCCTGTTTTTCCTCCTACACTACTATCAACCTGTGCCAGAAGAGTTGTGGGAATTTGAATAAAATCAATTCCTCGAAGATAAGTGGCCGCGGTAAATCCCGTTAAATCACCAACGACTCCACCTCCTAAAGCAACAAGAACCCCCTGTCTATCCATCTCTTTTTCTATAAGAAATTGATATAAACCTGATACTGTCTGGAGATTTTTCTGCTGTTCCCCTGCTGTAAAAGAAAAAACAGATACATGATCAGATAATTTTTTCAGTTCTTTCAAAACCGTTTCCTGATAAAGGGTTTTCGTATTACTATCAGATACAATACAAAAACTACGTCCATCCAAGCCTTCTTTTTTAAGAACCTCGGAAAGATCCTGAAAATTTTCTTCAAAATAAATTGGATAATGAAAATCTCTGTCTCTTTTTACAAGTAATACTTCTTTCATTTTTGCCTCCCCTTACGAAATATAGCGCAGAATCTTTACACTGTATTTTCCTTTCTTTGTTTGTCTGCATACACCGTCATACAGAAAACGGCCTTTTCCTCGAACAGATATGATATCCCCCTCTTTTGGTTCATATCCATTAGAGGTAATCAAACGTCCATTTACAAAAACAAGACCGCCTGTAATATAGGAGACCATACTGCTTCTTGAAGATTGAAAAGCCAGTGCGATCAAAGAATCCAGTCTTACAGAACTACATGTTCCCATTATTGTTTCTTTTCTGGGCTCTGGAAGATTGTCAAGATCTGCTACCTGTTCTGCCATGATTTCCGTATGACGGATACGGCACAAATTTTCCAGAAAAAATCCCGTCATTTTACGTTGACAAAACACATATGCTTCCTTTTCCTGTACAAGAATATCCCCGACAACACTTCTGTCTACACCAAGATTTAAAATAGCTCCAAGATAATCTCTATGAGTAAGAGTTTCAGAAAATTTTGCTGCCCTTGGCTTAATTCGAATACAGTCAACAGGATACTCCCATTGAAAATTAAGAGCATCAGGATGAAAAGCCACCATCTGACGCTCTGCATTATCATAGCCGCCAAAACTTTCCACTTTCACTCCAAGCGAACGAAAATTCTGGCTGTTTACCATATTTCTCTCATGCAAATTAAGAAAATCCGAAAAAGTAACAATATCCCTCTGGAAAGAAATATTGGCTAATTCCCGGATTCTCTTAATAAAAAACTCATTCTTATCCATTTAGATCAATATCCTGCTCTTACAGATGGTACAGATCCACCCAGAATATTCTGTAAATCTCCGGTAATATCTACATTATATGGTCCCAGTACAAATATGTAACTGGATACTTTCTGAAGGCTACCACCTAGAGAATAACAAGCACCAGAAGTAAAATCAATGATACGCTGTGCCAGTTCCACATCAATTCCTTCCAGATTTAAAATAACAGTAGAATTATCTACAAGTGTATCTGCAATTTCCCTTGTATCTTCCATGGAAGATGGTTTAATTACACACACTTCCATATTTGGTGACTGTGATGTACGTTTGCTGCTGCGCATTGGTGTAATTTTAGAAGATGCAGCTGGACGGACAGCTCTTTCCTGTCTGGCCGGTGCCTTTGTTGCAGCTGCTTTTACTGCTGGCTTTGCAGAAGCTTTTACAGGAATCTCATCTTCATCATCATCATCTAAATAATCAAAATCATCCAGTTCTTCATCTGATGATTTTCTGGCAAATTTTTCGAAAAATTTCTTTTTCGGTCTTTCTTCTATCTCATCATCCAGGAAATCGTCTTCTTCATCATCCATCAAACCGTCATCAAGGTATTCTTCATCCTCGTCCATATTATCGTTCAGCTTAATGGCATTCAAAAACTTACCCAAAACGTCCATGTTAATCTCCAATCTTCATTTCTTAATTTTATCTAATCGCATAGTTTCTTTCGCCGAAGATACCTGTTCCAACACGTACCATCGTTGCACCCTCCTGAACAGCAACCTGATAGTCACCGCTCATACCCATGCTGAGGACACTCATAGTAATATTATTAATGTTTTTCTTCTCAATGTCAACACTTAATTTCTTTAATTTGCGAAAAATTTCTCGATTATCTTCTCCATTCTCTACAAAAGGTGCAATCGTCATTAGGCCCTGAACATGTAAATTGGGATATGTTGACATTTCTTCTAAAGCAGGAAAAACTTCCTCTACGGAAAAGCCAAACTTACTTTCCTCTTTTGCCACATTTACTTCTATAAGAACAGGAACCACAACCTTCTTTTTTTCAGCTTCCTGCTGAATTGCCTGAGCAAGCCGAAGGGAATCCACGGAATGGATCATTGCCACTTTATCTACAATGTATTTCACCTTATTTCGTTGAAGATGACCAATCATATGCCATTGTACATCTTTTGGCATGACCTCATACTTATCCATGATTTCCTGCACTTTATTTTCTCCGAATATACGCTGTCCTGCCTGATATGCTTCCTGCAGCATTTCTACAGGTTTTGTTTTACTAACCGCAACTAAAGTGACTTCCTCTTTATCGCGTCCAGCAGCTATACATGCCTCCGTTATATGAGCGCGTACTTCTTCCAGATTTTTTGCTACCATAAAGATTCCTCCTGTTCTAATAAAGAATATCTTCTTCTTTTACTTTATCTGCATTTTTTACAATGTGATCATATCTGGAAAGACCATATGACGTTTCTTTTGACACGATCGCATATTCTTCATTTTGGTCCAAAATTTCAATTCTTCGAAAAACTGCATATCCCTGATTGATACAATATACACCTTCTAATACTGCAGAATCTCCTATAATATACTTTTCGTGAGAATCCGGACTGACAATTGCGTCCCCTTCTTTAAATACGCTTTTATCTACATAATACGTATATGTCGTTTTTACAGGTTCTCCTTCCTTCTTCTCCTTACCAACCGGCATATCCGGAGTATTTTCTACCCTTGCATATATCGTTGGCGTTACGAAATTTGTAATGTTCTCTCCATCTTTATTTTTATCTGCAACAAAAAATCCTTCTTCCCAGCTTTTGTCATTGCTGGAGGCAAATGTAGACGGAATGGTATAAAACTCTTTTGTCACAATAGAAGATAGCGGTATTTTTAACCCGGTAATATTATTTGTTACAAGTTCTATATCAAGAAATCGATCCGATGCATATCGTATCAATCCTTTATTAAAATCAATCTTTCCATATTTTTTACCATCTGTCTCTATGATAGAAATACTTCCACTTTGAGTCATACCGTCTTTTAAAAATTTAACCCGGATAGTTGTTCTGGATGCAAGCTTGGAAGCCTGTTTTTCACTAAGCGGAATCAAAAGGCTCCATCTTTCATCGGTAATGATCGTATAGATATCATCTCCTGCAGATACACGATTCTGTGTCTTCAAATCCGTTTCGTGGTAAGCATTTTGATCAAAACTTTCCTCTGTTATATCTTCAACGGTTGTGTTTTCATACCCGTCTTTGGAATACAGTATGATTCCATCTGTCTTTGCTTTACTAACCGTTTGATTTCCAAATGTTACTACATTTGTATGATCTTCGGCTGTTCCATTAACTTCTTCATTATCAGAGGAAACCAGCGGAGCTTTTGCTGTTTCTGTTACTCCGGAATATTGCAGAATGCTTCCTTTTAACTGATACTTAAAACTATAAGTATTATTAAATTTACTGGAAGAAAATCCTTTAGAGAAGCTCATCATATCGTTTCGAATCTGATCAAGATCTTCCGGGCTTAATTTTGCTTCTACCTCTGGAGATTTACTGTTACTTAATGCATATACAGCTCCATTGGCATTGATCTTATTTCCTTCTCTTGCATAATAATTTACATATCCACTTGAATCTGCCTTTACAATATTTTCTTCACGAAGGGCAAGCCCTGTATATGTTTCATTTCTGGATAAAGGTCCTGAAGTAACCTGATAAGATTCTATATGGTTGGAAGTCACATAAAGGACAACTCCAAATATCATATAAAGAAAAAGTACACCGAACATGACTGTCGCAATGTTACTTCCAAATATCTTTCGTAATTTTGCAAAAATTCCCGGTGTTCTTCCGGAATTATTTTTTCGATCTGGCAAACAGATGCCTCCTTTTCTTAGCCTCTTTTGTCTTTTTTCACACCAAATAATTGTACCATTTTCTGTCTCTAAAAACAAGAAAAACCCGTGTTTAAAATTCTCCCCTGCACTTTCCGAATATCTGTTTGCTTTTTCTTGCAGTATATGATATTATTAAAATAAAAATTAAAATAGTATACCGTCTGCTTTCAGCAGCAAATGATAAAGAATACACAGGAGGTATTACCCCATGGAATATGGAAAAATCACCCAGAAACAGCTTGAAATACTTAACTATCTGAAAAACGAAATTTTAAACAGAGGTTTTCCACCTTCTGTACGGGAAATCTGCGAAGCAGTTGGTTTACGTTCTACTTCTTCTGTACATTCTCACCTGGAAACTCTGGAAAAAAATGGATATATACGCCGGGATGCAACAAAACCCCGCGCAATTGAAATCATAGATGATAACTTTAATCTTGTGCGCAGGGAAGTTGTAAATGTTCCTCTTGTAGGTACAGTCGCTGCCGGACAGCCGATTCTTGCAGTGGAAAATATTGAAGGGTATTTCCCTGTTCCGGCTGAATTTATGCCGAATGAACAAAGTTTTATGTTAAAAGTTAAAGGAGAAAGCATGATCAATGCCGGCATCTTTGATGGTGACCAGGTGTTGGTAAGACAACAGCACACTGCATCTAACGGAGATATTGTAGTTGCACTTATAGAAGACTCTGCAACAGTTAAAACATTCTACAAAGAAAAAGGCTATTATCGTCTCCAGCCTGAAAATGACAATATGGATCCAATTATTATAACAGGCGATGTGGAAATCCTCGGAAAAGTATTCGGAGTTTTTCGTTTTTATCAATAAAAGAAAAGGGCAGAATTTCAGGAGGTTTCCCGGTTCTGCCCTTCTTATTATTTATGTTCTAAAAATTCTGAAATATCCAATTCTTTTCCATCTCTCCAGATACGTTCCAGATCATAAAAAAGACGATTCTCCTCATCAAAGACATGTACGATCATATCGCCATAATCCATAAGGATCCACGCTGAATTTTTACTTCCTTCAATCTGCTTTGCTTCATATCCTGCACGGCCAAGTTCTTCATCTACATTGTCTACCATAGCCTGAACCTGATTTTCATTGGAGCCACTTGCAATTACAAAATAATCTGCAATTACAGAAACTTCACGAATGTCGATTATCTTTATGTCTTTTCCCAGTTTATCATCTAATGCCTTGCAGGCCAATGTTACCATTTCTTTTGAACTGCTCATTTGACGCCTCCTTCTCTTCGTTTATCATGTAATTCTTTATAATATAAAAATGCTATTTTTGTTGTTTCATCAATATCCTGCGGATTTTGTTTTAAATATTCCAGCGTGTCTTTTAAAATTTCATAGATACATTCATCTAAATCCTGAAATGCCAATGCACGAATCTTAGAAAGATTTTTTGCTTTATCCCTCATAGGTTCAATATAATCTGCAATATATAAGATTTTTTCCAACAAACTCATCTCTCTGCGTCCTGTGGTATGATAGGTGATGGCAGAAAGTACCTCCGGATCTTCAATTCCATACTTTTCTCGGGCAATACAGGCACCTAATTTAGCATGGAGAAGAAAAGAATGATGTTTTTCAAAATCCGACACCGACACTTTATATTGTTTGCATAATTCCAGTTTTTTTTCTCCTGAAATACATTTTGCGCAGTCATGCAAAAGTCCAGCGGCTTGTGCAGCCTCTAAATCATATCCGTAAGCCATAGCAAGGGCCGCACATGTATACATTACTCCCAAAGTATGTGCATAACGTTCTTCATCCAGATATTTAGAAAGCTTTTTCTGCATTTTAATAAAATTGTATTTAGACATTTTCTCTGCCTTTCTTATTCTCTCATTTCTTTATCCGTGCTTTTGTAAATCCTATTTTCTTCTATAAAAGAAATAACAGAATCCGGTACATAATAGCGAAGACTTTTTCCCTGTCTGATCCAGGCACGAAGCTGTTCACTGGAAACATCAATATTCATTGTTTCCAACAACAGAAAACGTCCATGAAAATTTCGAGAAGCTTCTTTCATCTCTTCTTTTAAATCCTGCCGGGAAGCGTGATCTCTTGTGGCAACCACCATCGTACATGCCTGACAAATACGTTCCGGTTTCTTCCATGTATGAAGATTAAAAAGAGAATCTGCACCAATAATGAAATAATAATCCGTATCCGGATTTTGATTTTTAAGCATTTCCAATGTACGATACGTATATGAATAGCCTTCTTCGTTCATTTCCATAAGCGACAAGGAAAAATGCGAATTTCCAGAAATAGCACGACGTACCATTTCTACACGTTCCTCATCCCTTGCTCTTCCTTCTCTGTTTTTTTTATGAGGAGGATTTCCAGACGGCATAAACCACACATTATCTAACTCTAATTGTTCATAGGCTTTTTCTCCAAGAATCAAATGCCCTAAATGAATGGGATCAAATGTCCCTCCCATAATTCCTATTTTTTTCCTTTTTTCACCCATGCAAAGCCTCCAGGGAAATCAGGGAAGAATAATTTTTTTCTTTTCTTTTTTTCCTTCTCTGTATAATACAATCTTTTTACCAATTACCTGTACAACCTGAGAATGTGTACGTTCTGCAAGGACAGCCGCCATTTCTCGCGGATCTTCCAGACAATTTTGTAATACACTGATTTTTATCAATTCACGAGCTGCCAGTGCTTCTTCAACAGAAGCTGTATTTTCCGGTGTCAGGCCATTTTTTCCAAGCTGTAAAATGGGTTCCATGGTCATTGCAAGGCCTTTTAAATATGCTCTCTGCTTACTTGTCATTTTCTTCCTCCCGTTTTTTCTTATTTATAATAATCAAAATCAAATCCATACATGCGAACAGTATCCCCTTCCTGGATACCCGCTTTCTCAAGTTCCTCCAAAATACCGCCATCTTTCAAGAATTTCTGGAAAAATGCAAAGCCTTTTTCAGAATCAAGATTTGTATAACCCAGCATTTTTTCGATTTTAGGTCCTTCGACCACAAAAATATGCTCATCTTCTTCCAGGTGCTCTACAGTAAATGGCAGATTTTCTGCAACAAGAACATCTTCCGGGAAAAATTCCTGTTCAAAAACAATCGGCTCACGTTCGCATGTATCAAGAAGTTCTTTCACATGGAAAAGAAGCTCCCGCACTCCTTGCCCTGTTACAGCCGAAATCGGATATACCGAAATTCCCTTTGGCTCAAATTCTGCTTTTAAGCGGTCAATTGGATTTTCTTCTCCATCCTCAAAAATACAATCAATCTTATTCGCCGCAATTACCTGAGGTCTTGCAGCTATTTCCGGATTATAGGATTCCAATTCCTTATTGATCTTATAGATATCTTCAACCGGATCACGTCCTTCTGTAGATGCAGCATCTACAATATGAATCATTACTCTTGTACGCTCAATATGACGTAAAAATTCATATCCCAGACCAACACCTTCTGAAGCTCCTTCGATCAATCCCGGAATATCTGCAATTACGAAACCGCCATTTTCTGTATCTACTACACCAAGATTTGGACTCAATGTTGTAAAATGATAATTGGCAATCTTTGGTTGTGCATTTGTTACACGAGAAAGAAATGTGGATTTTCCAACATTCGGAAATCCCACAAGACCCACATCAGCAATTACTTTAAGTTCAAGAAGTACTTCCAGTTCCTGTGCAGGCTGTCCTGGCTGTGCATATTTCGGAACCTGCATAGTGGCTGTAGCATAATGCTGATTTCCTTTTCCGCCATTTCCACCTTTTAATACTATCTGGCGTTTATTATCACCTGACATATCCGCAATAACTTTACGGGATTCCGCATCCATAATTACGGTTCCTTCCGGAACTTTCAGTACAACATCTTTCCCATCCGCCCCATGACAGCGACGTTTACCGCCCTCCTGTCCATCTTCGGCCTTATATTTTCGTTTATGTCTGTAATCTCCAAGTGTATTTTGTCCTTCATCTACTTCAAAAATAACATCACCGCCGCGACCACCATCGCCGCCATCCGGCCCACCGTTGGGAACATATAATTCTCTACGGAAACTAACATGTCCATCGCCGCCTTTGCCGGAGCGGATAAAAATTTTCGCTCTGTCTGCAAACATATGATACCTCTATTCTCCTTTATGAAAAGAGAGGCTCCAAACCTTATAGATTTGAAGCCTCCCACTTAACCCAAATTACTCTGCATCTGTTACAACGATAGAAACCTGTTTCTTATCGCGTCCTTTTCTGGTGAATCTTACAACACCATCTTTCAGTGCAAATAAAGTATAATCTTTACCGCAGCCTACGTTTTCACCTGGGTGAATCTTAGTTCCGCGCTGTCTGTAAAGAATGTTTCCAGCTTTTACAAACTGTCCGTCTGCTCTTTTCGCACCTAATCTCTTAGATTCGGAATCACGACCGTTCTTTGTAGAACCAACTCCTTTTTTATGTGCGAATAACTGAAGGTTCATTTTCATCATGTTGTTACACCTCCTTGACTTTTACTGTCAAATATCGATTGTTATAACTATGCTCAATTTCTGTTAATCCGAGAAGCAGGGAATTCATAAGAAGCTTCCCTTCATCTGTATTGGTTCCGGAAAAATGGATGGATACAAATCCATCTCGTTCTGACACCTGAAAACACTCTTTTGTAAATGTCTCTAACGAATTTACAGTTGTAATAATCAGCGCAGATACAGCAGCGCAGACAATATCATGTCCTTCTTCTGCATAACCGGCATGTCCTTTTGACTGAAAGTCTATATATTGATCTTTTCTCTTCTTAACTGTAATTGTAATCATAATGACACCAGATTATCCGTTAATCTTTTCAATCTTAACTTTTGTGTACTGCTGTCTGTGACCGTTTTTCTTGTGATATCCAGTTTTTCTTTTGTATTTGTAAACGATAACTTTTTTAGCTTTACCATTTTCAACTACAGAAGCGGTAACACTGGCACCTTTAACATCTTCTCCAACTTTTAAACCGTCATTGCTTACTGCAATAACATTATCAAAAGTTACGGTTTCACCAGCTTCAACACCGAGTTTCTCAACTCTGATTACGTCGCCTTCAGCAACTTTGTACTGTTTACCACCTGTTGCAATAATTGCGTACATTCGTGGCACCTCCTATAAACTTTACTCGCCAAATATGGTGGTCTTTCGACACTTTTACCTCTTTGTGCGGCATACTCGTTTATCTTAGCATGGAAAACTAATTTCGTCAATATGTATTTCAAAAAAATATTTTTTATTTATTGATATACATAACATTATTATTGTAAACCAATTTCCGCCAACTCTTCTGAAAGAGGACGCTTTACTTTCTTGCGTGTCATTTCTAAAATATGAAGAGGTGTAATATCTATTGCTTTACACTTTACCGAATCCTTCCGCAAAAATTTCTGAAGAACATGAAACAATTCATCCTGATGATCCGGATTTTCCATATTTATAAAATCAATTAAAATAATCCCGGAAAGATTACGAAGACGAAGCTGTCTTGCTATTTCCCCTGCTGCTTCCAGATTAATTTTCCGATATGTTTCTTCTGCTTTTTTCTTTCCTGTAAATTTCCCACTATTTACATCAATAGATACAAATGCTTCTGTTTGCTGGATCACAAGAAACCCACCGCTTTTTAGCCATACCTTCTGCTTTTGTACCTCCTCAAGAACCATTCCTAATCGGTACATTTTATATAAAGGAAGAAGCTTGTCCTGATAAAGACGAAGTTTTCCTTCCTCTTCGGAATTTGTATCTTTCATATAAGAAGCAATATAGTTTTTGATATCCGGAATATCCGTAACAATTTCTTCAAGGCTTCCTCTGTAAACATCGCGCACTGCTTTCATATAAAAAGGTTCTGTTTCATATAAACAGCTAAAGCATGTTCGATTCCTGCCTTCTACTGCCACTTTTTTATATTGACATTTTAAAAACGCAAGCTCTGTAAGAAGTTCTTCTTTCGAGGCCTCACCTGCATTTGTACGGATAATAAGACCATACTCTCTATTGGAAACTGCTCGCTCCTCTTCCAGCCACTTATTAATACGAGACTTTTCCTCTTGCTTTAATTTTTTAGAAAAACCAATTTTCTTCTCCCCGGTTGTTAACACAAGATATTTTCCTGTAAAATTCAAATTAGTTGTAACTGCCGGAAGTTTTCCTTTCATAGACTCACGCTCCACCTGTACAAGGAGCATATCTCCCGGTCTAAGAGGCGCGTCTCCTTTTCGATCAGCAGAAAAGATCGGTGCATTTGCATCTGCAAGAGGAAGATAGCAGCGAACTCCCGGTGCAATTAAAACAAACGCGGCCTGAATATTAGAAGCAATATTTTCTATCTGTCCCACATAAATATTCCCAAGTATAGATTGCTTTCCCACGGGCTCCACTGCTATTTCCATAATATGTCCCTCTTCTTCCAGAGCACATACTGTGCAGGGAACTTCCTTTATATCCATTCCGGCTATGATCAGTTTACTCAACTTCCTCACCCAACTCTTCCAAAGGAACAAATTTCAGATTTTCTTCATTGCCTTCCTGTGCGTATACTTCAAGACGTTCTACTGTATATGCAAAAGGAAGCAATTCTTCTCCAAGCCAATTAAAAAAAGTATCTGTAACAAGTTCAGGCTTTGTATAATTTGCACTGGCAGAAGCAAGCATATAGAATATTTTATTTTCCTGTACTTCCATTTTATAAATAAAAGGACGAATATCCACTTCTTTTTCGCTTTTTTTTGTCTTTTTCATTACCGGAATTTCACTTTGATTTAAAAACGCTGCCACTTTATCTTTCCAATTGATTTCTGGCTCTTTTCCCTCACGAAATTCCACATAGTAATCTGCAGCGGCTACAAGAGACATTGCCTTGCTTGCTTTACCATCCTCAACCTGGCGGGCACTTAAAATCTCCATTCCTTCTGCCATTGTACTATTCAGACGTTTTACAATTTCATTTGTAGGAATGGTTTCTGTAAATTCTACATCAAAATATTCTCCGCGGCTTGTTGTCCCGACACCAAGCGGGGCAGCAAAAGACATAATCATATGAGGGCTATATCCACCGGAAAAAGCAACGGGAAGTTCTGCTCTTCGAATTGCTTTTTGAAAATATCGCATAGTATCCAAATGTCCTAAAAATTTCACAGGACCTTGCTTGCTAAACTTAATTCTGACCTTCATAGCATACACCTCCACCATAACGTTTTGCTCCACATCCGGAACATTTCTGACGACAATTTGGAGTCACTGTCTCATTTTTAGCCTGTTGCCATTCCCGAACCAGGAATTTTTTTGTCACTCCTGCATCAATGAAATCCCATGGAAGAATTTCCTCCGTATCTCTTTCACGAAGTGTATAAAAATCCACATCCACTCCTGTTTCAGCAAAAGCTTCTTTCCAGATATCATAATGAAAACTTTCAGACCAGGCATCATAAATTGCACCTTTTTCATAAGCCTTCTGAATAACAGCTGCACAGCGGCGGTCTCCTCTTGCCAAAAAGCCTTCCAGAATTGTAACATCCGGTTCATGCCAGTTATACTTAATACTTCTTTGATTTAGCTGAGAACGAATTTCATTTTTTACTACTTTTGCTTTTTCAATGAAATCTTCTTCCTTATACATAGCTGCCCACTGGAAAGGCGTAAATGGTTTCGGAACAAAGAAAGAAGTACTTACATTGATCTGCACTTTTCCATTTCTCTGATCTTTCGGAATGTCGTAATATTCTTCTGCTATCTTTTCAGCAAGATGAGCGATTCCCTTCATGTCCTCTTCTGTTTCCGTTGGAAGACCAAGCATAAAATAAAGTTTTACACGATTCCATCCGCCCTGGAATGCTTCTTTTGCTCCCTTTAAAATAACTTCCTCTGTAAGCCCTTTATTAATTACATCTCGAAGTCGCTGGGATCCTGCTTCCGGTGCAAAAGTAAGACTGCTTTTCTTTACATCCTGCACTTTACTCATAACATCAAGGGCAAATGCATCAATACGAAGAGATGGAAGGGAAATGTTTACAGCCTCATCTTTAAATTCATCAATCAGGAAATTTACAAGTTCTTTCAATTCTGTATAATCGCTGGAACTTAATGAACTTAAAGAAATTTCTTCATGCCCTGTATTCTTCAGCATTTCCCGTGCAGAGGCTTTTAATGTTTCCACGTTACGTTCTCTTGTAGGACGATAAATCATTCCTGCCTGACAGAAACGGCAACCACGAATACATCCTCTCTGGATTTCCAGTGTCACGCGATCCTGGGTTGCCTTTATAAAAGGAACAACCGGCGCAGAAATTGCACGATATCCCGTTTCCATATCTGTTACAATCTGTTTAGAAACTTTTTCCGGTACACCCGGACGATTAGGAATAAAAGAAGCAATCGTTCCATCTTCTTTATATGTCACATCATAAAAAGCCGGTACATAAATACCCGGAATCTGCGCCGCCATCAAAAGAAAGTCTTCTCTTGTTCCTCCGGCTGCCTGATTTTTCTTATACGCATCAAACAATGCATCATAAGAAGTTTCCCCTTCTCCGATATAAAACATATCAAAAAACGGCGCAAGAGGTTCCGGATTATAGGCACATGCTCCACCACCAATTACAAAAGGTCCTTCTGTTCTCTCAGATGCCAGAACCGGCATTCCACTTAAATCCAAAACCTGCAAAACATTTGTATAGCACATTTCATATCCAAGAGTAAATCCCAAAAAATCAAACTCTTTTACCGGATCCTGAGATTCCAGTGTGAAAAGCGGAATATTATCTTCTCTCATACGTTTGTCAAGATCTGTCCAGGGAGAGAACACACGCTCACACCAAACGTCTTCTCTCTCATTAAAAAGATTATAAAGAATCATCATACCCAGATTAGACATTCCAATTTCATATACATCCGGAAAACACATGGCAAAACGAACTTTATCTGTTTTATCTTTCATTACGGAGTTAATTTCTCCACCAATATATCGAGCTGCCTTATCAATTTGTAACAATACTTCATCACTTAGCGCTAATTTTCTCATATATCTCCCTTCACTGTTTTATTTTATACATATTTGTTCATAAACTTTTCTCATTTACTATTATAAAAATACCCATAACTCGCCATATTATATAACGCTTACGAAAGAACTTCAAGCTTT
>JARIAR010000053.1 GCA_029257805.1 Blautia sp. | reverse complement strand
AAGCAACTTATTTTCTGTATCAGAATGTAAGTATAAATAAAATCACAAGTAAGGAGAACCATTATGACAAAACATGAATTTCAGAAACTGGCACAGAATATTCTTTTATTAGACGGCGCAACCGGTTCAAACCTCATTGCTGCCGGCATGCCTCGCGGTGTATGTACCGAAACATGGGTACTGGAACATAAAGAAATTATGCAGAATCTTCAACGTGCCTATATGGATGCAGGAAGCCGTATTATTTACGCTCCTACTTTCGGGGCGAATCGTGCAAGCCTTTCTCTTCATAACCTGGAAGATCATATAAAAGAAATGAACACTTCTCTTGTCTCCCTGTCAAAAGAAGCGGCGGACGGCAGAGCCTTTGTTGCAGGGGATATTACCACCACCGGAAAAATGATGGAACCTGCCGGTGATCTCACTTATGAAGATGCTTTTGAAATATATAAAGAACAGATTTCCCTCCTGTATGAAGCAGGCGCTGACCTGATCGTTGCCGAAACCATGATCAACATTGAAGAAACTCTTGCTGCCCTGGATGCCGCTGCACAGGTATGCGATCTCCCGGTTCTCTGCTCTCTTACTGTAGAAGCAGATGGAAGTATCTTCAGCGGCGGGAATGCGGTAGAAGCAGCTCTTGCTCTGGAAAGTGCCGGGGCTTCCGCTGTGGGAATCAACTGTTCTGTAGGTCCTGATCAGCTTGTATCCGTAATCCGTAATATAAAGGAATCTGTCTCCATTCCTGTTATTGCCAAACCTAATGCCGGCATGCCTTTTATTGATGATCAGGGAAATGCCCTCTATTCTATGGGTCCGGCAGATTTCGCCCGCCACATGAAGGTTCTTGTAGAAAATGGCGCTTCTGTAATTGGAGGATGCTGCGGCACAACTCCGGAATACATATACGAAACTGCTAAAATTTTGCAGCTGAAATAAGATCAGGAGGTGCCCATTAGGGCACCTCCTGATCTTATGTTTGGATTCTTTCATTTCCATTTTACTTATTTACCATTATTGTACGATGTAAATTTCATACTGTATACAGGACCAAACTGGGAGTAATACTGTTCCAGCTCTACCGTATTCCGCTCTCCGTCTATCAGAACCTCCATGGTTTTCCCAATGGTAACAAACTCTAACGTCTTATGATTTTTCACACAATAATCCGCAATTTGCCCACAAAATTCATCGACTGTCTTTGGATATTTCTCAAGATCTACAATAAGGGATTTTTTTCTACAAGTATACCCATTTAACTTTTTCGACATATTCCAGGCCATCCTGTAATCTCCTGCAAGAAAAATGGCAAGTACAATTGCATCCAACAAAAGCATAATCCGCACAGGCGTTTTTTCTGCAAAAATAATTGCTGCTATAAAAAAAAACGGAGCTAAATTCATAATAGAATATACCCCTGCTGCCCCCTTCATACAATATTTCCAAAATCTGTCTTTTCCCGGATCGCTTCTTGTATAAAAAAAGGAAAAAACAATTCCGACAGCTACATATCCCAAAAACAAAAATCCAAAATACGGCATAATATTTTCTGCAAACACCCTGTCTTTTTGTATACCAATATAAATTACATTTGTCACAAAAAATGCAGCTCCCAGAGAAAGTCCCATCTTAAAAATATATTTCTGCTCTTCTGTTATTTTCATTATGCCAATCCCTCCTTTATATTATTTCGAATTTCCCTCAGATACTTTCTGGAAATATACACGATTTCTCCATTGGGAAATTCTGCCATCATAATCCCCCCTATCATAGGGCTATATTGTTTTACTTTTTCCATGTTTAATATGGCAGATTTTGAAATACGGACAAATTCTCCGGGCAGTTCTTTTTCTAACATATATAAACGCTGCTTCGTTGTATAAATCTCTTTTTCTGTATGAATATATTGCAGTTCCTGAATACTGTCAATATAACAAATTTCTCTACAGTTTATTTTGTATATATCTTTTCCCTTTTGACAGGTTAAAACCGTTGATCTAAATCGCTCAGATTCTACATATCCTTCAAGTTCCTGAATTCCTTTGTCCTCTTTATGTACCCAGAATGTTGCCTTTTCTTCTTGATCGTAAGGAATCAATTTTACATCTACTTGCATGTTCTCCCCCCTTTTCTTTTCTTAATTATATGAAAAAGCACTTTGTAAGTCTATATATTTTCGGTAACTGGCATTTTTCCAAAGGTAACCGGTCTTATTATTCCCCAACACAAAAAAATCTGCCGTTCTACAGCCACACGACTGTAAAACGGCAGTTCTTTTTTAAAAGGGATTAATTTTTTTCTGCTTATTTACAAAGCTTTTTGAATTCGTCAGCTACAAACTGAACTTTTGTTCCAATGATTACCTGAACGGCAGTTTTGCTTGGACGGATAACACCTGCTACACCTGCAGATTTGATTTTCTTTTCATCTACCAGTGTGTAGTCTTTGATTTCCAGACGAAGTCTTGTAATACAGTTATCAATAGATGTTACATTGTCTTTTCCGCCAACACCTTCCAGAACAATTTTTGCAATTGCTGTAAAGTCATCGTTAGCAAGAACTACTTTTGTTTCATCCATATCATCATCTTCACGACCTGGTGTCTTCATGTCAAATTTAACAATAACAAAACGGAATACCAGATAGTAAACAACTGCAACTACAATACCAATCGGAATCAACAGCCATGGTTTTTCAGCAAATGGAGCTTTGAAACTCAGGAACCAGTCAACGAAACCGGCACTGAAGTTAAAGCCCGCCCTCACAGGAAGGGCTGCTACAACTGCCATGGATACACCTGTTAACAGGGCATGTACACCATAAAGTGCAGGAGCAAGGAACATGAAAGAGAATTCCAGCGGTTCTGTAACACCATTAAAGAAGGAAGCAATTGCTGCAGAAAGAAGCAGACCTGCTGCAACTTTTTTCTTTGTATCTTTTGCTGTATGGTACATAGCAAGAGCTGCTGCCGGAAGACCAAACATCATAACCGGGAAGAAACCAGCCATATACATACCTGTCTGTCCGAGAACACCACCTGGTGCATTTCCCCAGAACTTAGCAATATCGTCGATACCAGCAACGTCAAACCAGAATACAGAGTTCAATGCATGGTGAAGACCGAACGGAATCAGTAAACGGTTGAAGAAACCATAAATACCTGCGCCTATCGGGCCAAGGTTCATAATAAATTCACCAATTGCGATCAGTGCATTGTAAACAACCGGCCAGATAAAGAACAGTACGAAACTGGATACAAGGGATGCACCGGCTGTAACGATGGCAACACATCTCTTTCCACTGAAGAATGAGAATGCATCCGGAAGTTTCGTATTTTTGAATTTATTGTAGCATGCTGCTGCGATCAGACCACATACGATACCGATAAACTGTGTCTGTGTTTTTCCAAATGCAGGATCTACATTTTCCACTGCTGTTTTTGTAAGCATGGATACAACACCTGTTGAAAGAAGTGTTGTTGTCATGATCCAGGAAACAAGACCTGCAAGACCTGCTGTACCGTCATTGTCATCAGACATACCTACAGCAACACCGATAGCAAACAGAATTGGCATCTGATCAATCAGACATCCGCCACCTTTTAATAAAAATGCTGCGATTACATTGTTCGCACCCCATCCTGTAGGATCGATCCAATAACCGATTCCCTGAAGGATGGCTGCAACCGGAAGACACGCAACCGGAAGCATAAGAGATTTTCCCAATCTTTGAAGATATCTCATCATAATTCGATTTCCTCCTCTTTCCTTCTCTTAATCCCTTTTTCTTTCACAATGAAAGTCTATATAAACAGTCTCTCATTATTTATTTTATACCGGTATCTCTCCGGAAATAAAATCCTTCTTTATTTTTCACAGATTTTTACTACATCATCTCCGGGAACAACTTCTTTCCCGAAAATCCCTTCCACAGATGCGTAATCATCTGTATTGCACACCAGTACAGGTGTAATAATGTCATAGCCTTCTTCTTCCAGAAGTGCAAGATCTACATCAAGAAGAAGATCTCCTTTTTTTACTTTATCTCCTGCTTTTACATGAGCCTGAAAACCTTTTCCTTTGAGATTTACGGTATCAAGTCCCACATGAACAAGAATTTCCGCACCATTTTCTGCATTCATGCTGATGGCATGAAGCGTATCAAAAACCATTGCGATCTCACCGTCTGCCGGTGCAAAGATCTTTCCTTCTGAAGGAATCACTGCCACACCCTGTCCAAGCATTCCGGAATTAAAAGTAGGATCGTTTACCTCTTTTAAATCCACTGCTTTTCCTTTCGCCGGTGCGCCCAGCATATATCCGTCATTTTGTTTTTTCTTAAAAAAACCAAACATTGTCTGCCTCCTATTTATATTCAAAATAATCTACAAATGTCATACGGCTTGTTGCTTCTTTTTCTGTAAGATAGCGGTTGCCTGCCAGTGCAGAAGCTTTTGCCCCGCCGGCATCCACATATATCTTCTGTCCATCTATAATGGTCTGGCACAAAACATAAGTTTCCCCATCTGTCCACTGGCTGTTCCAGGTTCCCATTATAACGTGAGAATCAATGCCTGCCCTTCTGCAAAGTTCCGAAAAGATCTTTGCCTTTCCAAGAACACTTGCTTTTCTGTCTTTTAAGGCAGCCAGATGATTATAAGGATATACCTGTTCCAGCATGTCTCCCATATTGGAAAGATTCTCCGCTGTTCTGTCAGCATCGTCTGCAAGTTTCACATTTTCATCAAGCCATTTAAGAAAATATGCAACCGTTGTTTTTTCTCCGCTGCCTTCCGGAATTCCTTCCATGATCTCTGCAAGAGCCACTTCTGTTAATTCCTGTGTTTCACGGATTTCTTTTATTTTATCTTCCTGATTTACAGAAAGACCTTTTTGGATTTCTTCCAGATTAATAAGGGTTCCATCGTCTGCAAACTGACCGGACAAGGTAATCCCTTCTGCACATGACAGAAACAGAACTACTTTTGAGATTTTATCTTCTGTAATTCTGAAAATGTCCCGCTCTTTCTTTAAAACATAAACACCATCTTCTGTCATGGGAACATCTGCAAATCCATAAAAATAATTATATCCGTCATATTCAAGGGCTGTCATGACTCTCTGATACTCTTTTCCACTTAAAGAATGGGGAAACGTAAGAACGCCACCTTCAAAACGATCCAGTTTTTCTTTCAGAAAAAGAAAATCTTCGTATTCTTTCCGGGTAAGCTGAAGAGAATAAAAGTCATTTGTTCCAATCGTCTCTCCTCTTTCCACGTCTTCCAGAGTATCGTATACAGATTTGGAAACTGTGTGGCTTCTCTGCCATCCAATAAATCCAAGAAAAACAAGCACTGCAAGACCTATGGTCAACACTGTCTTTTTATTCCTGAACATATTTTTCATTTCTGTATTCTCCTATTCCATTTCCCGAATGATCTTTCGCAGTTTCAAGATCATGGATGGAGCTACAGATAATTCATCCACACCCATGTTTACAAATGTTTCTGTTAATTCCGGATCCGCGCCTAACTCTCCGCAGATTCCTGCCCATTTGCCTTCCTGATGTGCATTGTCTACAACCATTTTTATCATTTTTAAAATTGCTTTGTGGTGAGGATTATAAAAACTGTCCAGTTTCTCATTCTGACGGTCGATCGCCAGCGTATACTGTGTCAGATCGTTTGTTCCGATACTGAAAAAGTCTACCATTTTTGCAAGTTCATCACTGATCATAACAGATGCAGGCGTTTCGATCATAACCCCTTCTTCCACATCTTTATACGGAATCTTCGCTTCTTTCAGTTCTTCTTTCACTTCACGGACAATTTCCTGGATCTTTTCCACTTCTTCCACAGAGGTGATCATGGGATACATAATGGAAAGATTTCCGTATGCAGAAGCACGGAATAACGCACGAAGCTGTACTTTGAAGATTTCCGGCTGAGACAGACAGATACGAATCGCTCTGTATCCGAGAGCAGGATTTTCTTCTTCTCCGATCTGAAGGTAGTCTGCCTGTTTGTCTGCACCGATGTCCAGGGTACGGATAATGACTTTTTTACCTGCCATATTCTGTACTGCCTGTTTATATGCCTGGAACTGTTCTTCCTCTCCCGGCAGTTCATTTCTTCCAATATACAGGAATTCGCTTCGGAAAAGGCCTACGCCTCCCGCATCGTTTTCCAGAACATATCCAAGATCAGAAACACTTCCGATATTTGCATAAATATTAATGGTTTTTCCGCTTTTTGTAACGTTTTCTTTTCCTTTCAGAGTCTGAAGAAGAGCCTGTTTTTCTTTTTCTTCTTCTATTTTCTCCTGAATGGAAGTCTTCACCTCTTCTGTAGGCGATACGAAGAATTCTCCTGTAAATCCATTTACGGCAGCCTCTGTACCTGTATGAAGTTCTTCCAGGTCCATATCCACTCCAATTAATGCAGGAATATTCATCATTCGTGCAAGAATGGCGGTATGGGAGTTTGCAGAACCATGTACGGTAACAAATGCCAGGATTTTTTCTTTATCCATCTGAACCGTCTCACTTGGGGAAAGATCATCTGCTACTACGATCACCGGTTCTTCCAGATCAATGCCGTCTCCTCCATGTCCGGAAAGATTCTGTACAAGACGCTTGGAAATATCTTTAATATCCGCCGCTCTTGCTCTCATATAATCATCGTCCATATTGGCAAACATTTCTGAAAAATTATCCCCTGTAGATGCAACTGCATACTCTGCATTTACACACTGTGTTGTAATAATATTTTCAATGGACTCGTTGTAATCTTCATCTTCCAGCATCATCTGGTGAACTTCAAAGATCGCAGCGCTTGCTTCTCCAACTTCTTTCAGCGCTTTTTCATAAAGCTTCTGCAACTGTGCCTGTGATTCTTCAATGGCTGCTTTTACTCTCCGGATCTCTGTCTGGGTATCTTCTATTTTGGTCCGTTTTACAACGTAATCGTCTTTTTTTAATACGGAGATTTTTCCAAGTGCAATTCCTTTATAAACTGATTTGCCCTTTAAACACTGCATGTCCTTACCTGCCGTTTCTTATAAATTCTCTTCAAAAAATTTCTTCATTCCTTCGAAAGCAGCTTCTTCATCGCTTCCTTCTACCTGGATTTCTACTACATTTCCGCATTTTACAGCAAGACCCATAAGCGCCATCAGTCTGGTAACATCTACTGTTTTTCCATCTTTTGTAATGGTGATCTTGCTTTCATATTTTTTTGCTTCTTTTGCAAGGATACCTGCCGGTCTTGCATGGATTCCCAACTCATCTTTTACTGTGTACTCAAAACTCTTCATTTTACCTTTTCTCCCTTCACTGTAAATACTCTCTTTGTCATTATGACGCGATCATCCTCTGGATATGTATGGCGAGAAAGCCAATTTCTTCCGGCATAATGGTTTTTTGAAGTTTTTCTTCCATATTTTTGCAGACAAGCTCTGCAATCTTCCCTGCTTCCGGATAGTTTTCTCTCACAAATGCATTCAGATCAATGTTCACATCTTCTCCTGTTTTTGCCCGTGCTGCCATATAGTACAGGTGGCTCATAAGGCGGATATAACTTAAAGATTCTTTATGCATCTCACGTCCTGTGTTTGTTTCTATGATCTGCATACTTTCATCTATGATCTGTGTGATCCGCAAAGTCTCTGATACCTGCTCGTTAGACAGTCCGGAATGGATATGTAATGCTATAAATCCTGCCTCATCATCGGAAATCCGGTACCCCGTCATTTCTTCAATGATCTTTCGGCTCTCCATGGCAACCGCATATTCTTTTCCAAATAAGATCTTAATATCCGGTACAAATGGATTTGCAAGGGAGATTTTATCTTTCTCTCTTTTGGCTGCAAATGCGATGTGATCTGCAAGGGGAAGGATAATATCTCCGTTTACGGAATCAAATACTTTTTCTGCTTCATCTATGATCCGCGCGGCTGCTTCTATATAAACCGGATCAATGGTATTTACCATATGCATGGCAGATTTTCTTTCTTCTCTTACTACCGGAGTATAAACCTGGATATCTTCTCCAACCTTTACTTCATCTCCTGCTTTTTTACCAAATCCAATACCTTTCCCTAATAAGATTCTTTCGCTTCCGCTTTCTTTTTCAGTTGCAAGAAGGGCATTATTATTTAATATTTTCAAAATGCAGTACATATGAAACTCCTATATAAACAAAAAAGGCATAAACCGACCCCGTTTTAATCATGACTTATGAATAAAACCGAATAGTTTATGCCTGCATCACCAGTAACACACTATTAGCGTTTCATAAAAAATATGAACATATCTAAACTATATAGCATTTTACTGTTAGTCGTCAAGCTACATTTTTACCTAATTTCTATCTTTTTTTTTAGTCATTTTTACTTTATATCCGGGATCTGTTTTCCGGAATGATAGATAATACGCCTTTGCCCTCTGCTGTCTTTTATGATTTCCGCATCTACTTCATAAACTTCTCTGATAAACTCCTGTGTCAGAACCTCTTCCGGCGTTCCTTCCGCTACAATGGTTCCTTCTTTCAGCGCATATATCCTGTCACAATACATAGCCGCAATATTCAGATCATGAATAACGGCAACAACGGTTTTCTTTCTTCCTTTTACAAGATCCATTAATTCCAGCTGATATTTAATGTCCAGATGATTGGTGGGCTCATCCAGAATCAGGCACGGAGTGTCCTGTACAAGAGATCTTGCAATAAAGGCCCGCTGCTTTTCCCCTCCGGAAAGGGTTGTAAAACTCTGTTCCCGTATGTCATAAAGGCCGGTTGCCTCCAGAACTTCCTTTAACATTTCTCTGTCTTTTTCATTTTCCGTTTCCAGCATTTTCTTTCTTGCATGGCGCCCCATCATAATGACTTCTTCCACCGTGAAATCAAAACTGGATTCCTGTTCCTGTATTACCACGGCGATCTTCTGTGCCATCTCCCGGTTGCTCATGGCAACAAGATCTTCTCCCATCAGTTTTACAGTTCCTTCCCAGGGTTTCAGGACTTTATAAACATTCTTTAAAAATGTAGATTTTCCACTTCCATTGGGACCGATGATCCCCACAAATTCCCCTTCTTTTATATGAAGATCTACTTTTGTGAGAATGTTTTTTTCTTTAATCCTACAGGAAAGATTCTCCACTTTCAGCATCTCGCCTTCCTCCTGTTATCGAAATTCATACCTGCGTACTTTTACCATCCACAAAAATAATGGCGCTCCAAGAAAGGCGGTCAGGATTCCCACGGGTATTTCCGTAGGAGGATGAATCAGCCTTGCGCCTACATCCACCCAGATCATAAAGATTCCTCCTGTTAAAACAGACAGGGGAATCAGCCTTTTATGATCCGCCCCTACAATCGAACGAACAATATGAGGGATCACAAGACCTACAAATCCAATACAGCCGCTTACTGCAACAGAAGAAGCAGTCAAAAGCGCCGTAATAAATATCAGCATCCGCCGTACTACAAGAAGATCTACCCCAAGAGTAATGGCAGAATGGTCCCCCATAAGCATGGCATTTAATGATTTGGAAAAATACAGCATCACAAAAAACGAAGGCAGGATCAAAACAGCAAGGATGGGAAGATCCATCCATTTTGCACTTCCAAACCCTCCAAGCATCCAGAAGGTAGCTTCTCTTACAGCCGCATCATCCGGCGCTGTATACACTATATAATTTGTAAATGCTCCAAACATGGCAGAAACCGCCACTCCTACAAGGATCAGCCGTACAGGAGTAATGGTGTTTCCTGTACGTGCCAATCCATACACAAGGAGGATGGAGACAATGGCTCCCAAAAACGCTCCTGCAGATACCGAAAGTTTTCCGGCTAGCGGAAACCAAAGACCTGCGATCATGCTCATAACCGCCCCCAGAGAGGCTCCTGAGGAAATTCCAAGTACATAGGGATCTGCAAGGGGATTCTTTGTAAATGCCTGCATCCCGACTCCGGAAAGGGTAAGCGCTGCTCCTACAAGTCCTCCAAGAATTACTCTTGGAGCACGGAGAAACCACACAATATTCTGTGTACTTTCCCGTATGCCCTCTACAGAGATCAGATTTTCCGCCCCCACAAGGCCCAACAGATTATGAAGCATTACTTTCCATACGTCTGTAAATGCAATGGTAACCGGCCCAAGACCGATTCCCAGAACAACAGAAAGAATCAAGATCACCAGAAGGATAACCGAGCAGAATACCGTATGTTTTTTTATAAATGTGCAAAAACCTTTCATATATGTCGTCCTGTCTTATTCAAAACAATCCGGGTGAAATGCCTTTCCGAATTTTTCAATAGTATCTCCTGTCATGGAGCTTGCAAATACTTCGCAGAGGTTTACAGAAATAATACGATCGTCTTTAATTGCCGGAACGTCTGCAAGAGCCGGATTTTCTTTCAGTTCTTCCATTTTCTGTTCTAAAGTTGTATCTCCGTAATTGTTTACAACAATAACTTCCGGCGCTCTTTCCACAACTTCTTCCCAGCTTACATTTGCCCATGTTTCTTCCATATCTTTGAAAATATTTTCTCCCCCTGCATGTTCCATAAGCTTTGCGGTAAAGTTATCGCCGCATGTATATGCGCCGCCTTCCTGTGCCATATCATAAACAAATACTTTTACGGTATCTTTTCCTTCTACTGCTTTTTCCACCCCTTCAATCTGGGCTTTCATATTATTTACAATTTCTTCTGCTTTCTCTTCCATATCAAAGATACGTCCCAGATTCTGGAAATCTTCATAAACCACGTCTACATCTGCCCCAAGTGTATACCCTTCAATAGAGGAAAGAGACATAATGCCATAGCCGCTTAATGTATCGTGTGTTGTATTATTTTTTTCACTGAAAGAGCTGGAGCGTCCATAAACGAAATCTGCTTCCTGATCCAGAATCGTTTCCAGAGAAATATAGCTGTCTGTTAATTCCGGTATTTTTAAATATTCATCATTCCATTTCGGATTGATCTGAGAGTTTGTATAAGCTCTTCCAATGATTTTATCTCCAAGTCCCATTGCCATTAATTCATCACCGGCATTGGAATTTACTGCAAGAACTTTTTCCGGAACATGGGTGAAAGTTACTTCCGCATCATCTTTTGTTTTCAGGGTAAAAGGAAATTCTTCTGCCATTACCGTAAATCCTGTTCCACTTACTGCAACTGTTACTCCCATTGCCGCTGCGATTATTCTTCCTGCAATTCTGTTTCTCATTTTCATTTTTCTTTCTCCTTTTCGCTGTTTTTTGCATAAAAAAAGACTCCTTCTTGTAAAAGCAGGCGTCTAAAAAAATACAAAGATATTTACTATATTTATTCAAACAGGTTGCTTTTACCGGAAACTTCCTATCGTTCCTGTTAAGCAGGTTTCCTGACTTACGGATCACAGACAGCCGCTCCTTCTCACAAATATGATTTGTAATGGTTCTCTGCAGCTTACTCCCCGTTTACAGTGGCCGGACCGTTCAGGCATTAAACCTGATTCCCTTTTACCTCATTCGAGCACTTAACAAGTAAATTGTATTAAATTTTTATATATTTTACATTGTTTTCTTTTTATTGTCAATCAATTCTTATAAAAAAACCTCCGAACGAGTCGGAGGGTTTTTTATTCATCCCGCAAGGTGAAGTACCTGGATCAGGAAGATCCAGCTTAATCCATAATAAGATACAACTGCAACAAGGTCATTAATGGTTGTAATAAGAGGACCGGAAGCAACTGCCGGGTCAATGTGTATCTTTTTGAAGAACAAAGGAATACAGGTTCCTACTGCACTGGAAACAAGCATTGCAAGGATCAGCGCCACACCAATACATGCAGAAACTGCATATGCAAATCCAAGTGTCTTCCCTTTAAAGAGGAAGATGTAAAGTCCGATCAGAACGAAGGACAAAAATCCAAGAAGCGCACCGTTACAAAGACCGATCCTGGATTCTTTTCCAATTAACTCAAATTTCTGACGGCCTGTAAGGGACTCATCCATTAATACACGGATGGTAACTGCAAGGGACTGTGTTCCCACATTTCCGGCCATATCCAGGATCAGGGACTGGAAGCACATAATAATGGTCAGCTGCGTCACTACCTGCTCAAACAATCCTACCACAGAGGAAACGATCATTCCAAGGACAAGAAGAATCAAAAGCCAAGGAAGTCTTTTTTTCATACTTTCTTTTAATGGCTCTTTTAAATCTTCTTCCGCTGTAAGACCAGCCAGCTTTGCGTAATCATCGCCCATTTCTTCATCAACCAGTTCTACCATATTCTGAGAAGTGATTACGCCAAGGAAACGATTGCGGTTATCCAGAACCGGTATGGAATCTTCTGAATAATCTTTCAGTTTTTCAATACAGTCGTCAATATTTTCTTCTGCATAGACATAGGGATAAGAAGTCACAATAAGATCTTCCAAAGGTTTTTCCTGACGGGCAATGATAAGATCCTTTAAATCAATGGCTCCATAAAATTCTCTTGTCTCTGTAACTACAAACAAAGTGGAAATGTTATCATTTTTTGCCGCCTGATTGATCAAAACGCTCATTGCCTGTTTCACGGTAAGATTTTCTCTGATCTCAATGCAGTTTGTAGTCATTTTGCTTCCGATCTCATCTTCATCAAAAGATGCGATCAGCTCAATGTCCTTTCGGGCATCTGTATCCATCAGTTCTATTAAAAGTTTTCGTTTTTGTTTATCAAGCTGTCGCAAAACATCTGTAAGAGAATCGGCTTCCATATTAGAAAGAATCTCTGCCGCTTTTTTTATGTTCATTTCTTCCAGATATTCTACTACATTTTCTTCTTCTGTATATTCAAATATATCAGAAAGCATATCCGTATCAAGAATGCGATACAGTTTGCATCTCTCCGCTACTGTTAAATCCTGCAGTACATCTGCCAGGTCATTTTCATGATAATCCTTTAATTCACTGCACATAACACCTGGAGAAGCATTGCTTCTGATCGTGTTCAGAATTTCCTGTTTATAATCCTGCACCTTTTTTTCCACTTTCCTTACCCTCCGTTTTCATTCTTAAACTGAACTGTTTTAAAAGTTCAGAAAAGCACGTGAAAAACAGGAAGCACAGATGCCTCCCTTTCTGTTTTTCATTTTCAGTTTTTCTATGGGGAAAAGGATAAGAAAATAAAAGAAAAAGCAGGATCAGAACAGAGTGCTTATCTGTAATCCCTCTGGTACGATCTTTGTTTTTTCTGATATTTTCCATCCTTTGTTACAACTTCGCCCATGAGAATCACAACTATCCACTCTGTTCACCTGCCTTTTTATTCGATATATATTTCTATTGTATACTATTTTATCAAAAATTTCAAACCTCACATTTCATAAATTTTAATAATTATTATTTTCCCGGATACATCGTATGGCGCAACGGTTTTGTCCCCCGTATGTACACGTAAATAATGTAAGGTCCCAGTCTCCTTCCAGCATTTTTTCCCGATCTTTCCCACTGATCGTCTCCATCCATCCAATATAATACGAAAAAACATTTCCTGCTGCATCTGTATATTTTAGTTTTTCGCCTATCGGAAGCCTCTTTACATTGGAAAAGTGAGCTTTATAATTATGTCCCGCAATGATCATATCATCCTGATAAATAGAGCCGGAGTAGCGACAGGGCGCAATCCGCAGCTTTTCGTAACTCCAGTCTTCCATTACAGGAAGCTTCAATTCCAATGCCGGTATTTCAAGAAGACCAATATATCGGTTTCCTTCAAATTCCACTACCGGCATTTCCATTTCTGAATAGATCATTTCGGTATTTTCTATACTGTTTTCTTTCTTTTCTTCTTCCGGATTTTCAAATATTGCTTCCACTACCCGCCGGGCTTCTTTTTCGGCCCGTCTGTCATCATAAATATTAAATGTAGTTAAAAGGAGAGCTGCTATGAGAAGCACCCCTCCTATGGACATTAAAATCATTCTTTTCATCTATTTACGCTTTCTTAATGCTATCACAAATAACAGGAACCCTAACACAGTAAGAACCGGAACAGGCCACCAAAGCTGTCCTGTCTGAGGAAGTCCCGGTTTTCCCGATCCGCCACCACTTCCGCCGGAACCGGAACCTCCATTGCCGCCGGAGCCGCCGTTTTCGCCATTTTCTCCAGGAGCAGTATATGTATTTTTAATTACAAAACTTGTTTTTTCCTGCGTACTTGTAACGGTATAGTTTTTCGGTACTTCTTTTTCTACCACTGTCCACTTAAATCCCGTATGTAATTGTTTCCAGGTGTATTTCCAGTTGTTTTTTTCATTTAACTCTACTGTATCATAAATTTTTCCATCCTGCAAAAGCTGTACCTGGATTTTTTCAGGGCGTACTTTTTTATTTTGTTTATCTTTCCAGATTTTTATAACCGTATAATCTGTTTTTTCTTCCTGCTGAATTTCTTCCTGATTATATTTAGGGCGAATGACTACCTGATCATTCCAGGTTCCATCCTCGGATCTGTTCGGTACTGTCACAAGAGACGGCATAGGTGTATAAACATACTGCTCATCTTTTACTTTTTCCCCCAGCACCAGATACAGACCTCTTTGCAGATTTTCCCATTTTACACGGCCCTGCTCATCCACCTCTTTTGTATCAAAAGGCTGCAATCCATCTCTTTCCACATATCCTGACAAAGTTTCCGCTAACGCTCTCCATCCTTCGTTATCCAGCCCTTCTAACTGAACCTGATAATCAGAAAATGGCTTTTCTAATTTAAACTCCTCTGTTTCCGTAAATGCCGCTACTCTGTATAAAGAATAGGTTCCTTTTCCGATCTTACATTCCAAAGACAGGCTTCCTGTTTCCTCTGCCTGTACATATAATGCAGGAAATAACATGCTCAGGATACAAACTGTTATGATACAAAATTTATATATTTTTTTATTCATCTCTCTTTTCACACTTCTTTCCTCTTCGCTTTCGATAATATAAGAACATACACAACACCAATCCTAAAACAGGTATGACAACCGTAAATACTACCAGGAATGTATCTACTTTTACTGCATCTGCCATAATACCGGATGCATCCCCCTGCAGATTTGCAACACGATGGCCTCTTACAAGAAGTCTGTGAGAATTCACGCCATATGGAGTACATGTAACAAGGGTACACAGATCTTCTCCTTCTTTTATCTCAAGAGAGGACAACTCTTCCGGCTCGACAATAAGAATCTGATCCACTTCATAGGTAAGAACATTTTGAAGTGTGTGAAGCATAAAGTAATCTCCCTCTTCCAGTTTATCCAGGTTGGTAAACAACTTTGCAGAAGGAAGTCCTCTGTGTCCGGAAAGTACACAATGTGTGCTTTTTCCTCCAACAGGAAGGGAAGATCCTCCTATATGTCCCACAGCCACCTGAAGAACTGCATCGTCTACTCCATGATATACCGGAAGCATGGTTTTGATTTTTGGAATATCTATATAACACATAATCCCGTTATCTGTTACATTCAACAGATTCTCATACTCTTCTTCCTCACCTTCCATATTCCATCTGTTCTCTTTGGAAAGCAGTTTCTTATTATATTCCTCTGCATCTTTCCATAATTTTTCGTATGTTTCTTTTTTCATATCTGTTACAGATTCTGTATACCCTGCGATTGCATGTGACTGGTGCAGAGAATTCCAGTAATCACTTACACTTGGATACAGCAGTAAGGACAATCCCATCAAAAAAACAAGTACCAATATAATCGTCGAAATATTTTTTTTAAGCCATTTCATAAAACTCTCCTTACTGTTGTATCTGGTCAGGACAGAAGGCCGAAGCCTTCTGTCCTTTCCATTTTTTATGCATATTTCTTATGCACGCTTTTTAATAAAGAATGCGATGGCTGCACCCAGAACAAGAATGCCTCCTAATACATAGAATATAGTGGTACCCATACCGCCTGTTTCCGGA
>JARIAR010000048.1 GCA_029257805.1 Blautia sp. | reverse complement strand
TTCTCATATATCTCCCTTCACTGTTTTATTTTATACATATTTGTTCATAAACTTTTCTCATTTACTATTATAAAAATACCCATAACTCGCCATATTATATAACGCTTACGAAAGAACTTCAAGCTTTTCTGCTTGTTTTTTTGCCCGGTTTTCGCTATAGATAATATTGATACAAATTTTTCAGTCAAATCAAAAGCCCCAGAAGTCTTTTTTAACTACTGAGGCCTTCAATTCTTAAATAATATTTTGCAACGGTAATTCATTTCCTTTTTCATCAGAAACATTCCTTATATTATGCTACCTTTAACATATGTTTTTTTAATACTTTTCTTGCAATAAATGCTCCAATAAATGACGCAATTATAATTCCAATCAGTAAAACAATCCCTCCCCAGGAACGAATCATATTTGCAGCATCTAAAATGTTTTTATTATTTCCTTCTCCAATAAGCTCCTCTGCATTTTTAAAGAAGGAATCATATGCAATAACATAAGGATAAAATGTACCTCCAATTGCCCCCAGTACTTCTATTACAACATAGCTAACTGAAAGACCTGTGAATTTTGTATATCCAACTTTCATAACAATAATTTCAGCAATAATTCCGGCAACAAGATAGCAGATAATATATGGTAAATATCCGCCCATAACTCCTCTGATTGCACAGTAAAGGAATAGCGCACCACGTTTTGGCACCTTTATTCCAATAGTAAAAAATACAAATCCTTCAATAAGTGCAAAAATAACCGGCATCATCAAAATAGTAATTGGCGTCACATAGAGAATGGAACTTGCCATGAACAGCAAAACATTGATCAATGCCAATAGTGTGACTGTAATAATGTCCTTCATTTTTAATTTTTGAGAATCCATGATGCTACCTCCAAAATTTTATTTTAATAATATTCCTAACGCTACTAAAATAGCGAGCAGAATCACCATAACAACGTCCATAACATTAAAATGCAACGTTACATAGGATTGACGCTTTCTTTTTAAATCTATTCCTCGTGTTTGGGCAGAAGCTGACAGCATTTCCGCTATTCTTATCACACGAAATATCATTGGCATAATGATCATCTCACAGTATTGAGGAAAAAATTTTATTTTTTCTTTAATACTTACAAATATTCCTCGTGTTTTTATGGACTGTTCCATTATTTTTAAATCATTTGATAATACTGGAAAAAATCTTAACACTACTGTACATATCATAATTATATCTTCCGGTATATGAAGCCATCTAAGCGCTGCGGTAACTCTTGCAGACTCTCCATTCTCGGCAACTGCCGCAAGAGCTAACCACAATAAGATAAATCTTGGAAAATAATGTACAAGAAATCCCATGATCGACTGCGGAAAAAGAAAATACAATAAATAAAGCATTCCCGCGATTCCCCCACTGATCAACGCTGTTTTAAAACGTCTTTCATACAGCGTCAAAACAAGTGCCGCCACCAATGTTGTTGCTATTATATAAGCTTGAGAAGTTGCTGTAATCAAAAGGGCTGCTATAAGATAAATCAGCTTAATTCTAAAATCGCATAATCTTTTCTTTTTCTTTTGGGTAAGTGGCCGCTGATTATCAGAAACAGAAAAACTTTTTTGCATGCATTCCACAAGATGCCCCCAATTTTCACTTTGAAAAAGATTAAATTCCCTTACATTTTTACCTTTCGAAATATAAATGCACTCTGTACAAATCTGCGAAATCAACTCAAGGTCATGAGTTATAATAAATACTATCTTTTCCTGGCGCATTTCTTCTATGATTTTTATGCAACTCTGTAAACTCTTTTTATCCAGTCCTGCTGTTGGCTCATCAAGAATAACGATTGGTTTCTTAGAAAAATATGCAAGTAAAAGAACCAATTTTTGCATCTGACCACCTGATAACGAAAACGGATGTCTGTTACGGCAATGCCATATACCCAATTCTTTTAAAAGTCTTTCTATTTCTCTTTTCAGTTCCGGTGTCACTTCTTTTTTGTATGTAATCTCATTCATAACCGTATTGGAAAAAAACTGAAACTCTGCTTCCTGCATGATAAATATACTCTTTTCCAAAAGCTGTTTACAGGAAATAACTTCTTCATTAAAAATAAACTGCCCGCCTGTTGGCTTCAAAAGTCCTGCTGCAAGCTTGCCAAAAGTTGTTTTCCCACTTCCATTAGATCCGATCAAACCAATAACATCACCCGTCTTTGCTGTCATTGATACACCGGATAAAATTTGGTCACTCTTTTTTTTATAAGAAAAACATATATTTTCTGCTTTTAAAGTATCCATTCTTGTGCTCTGTATATTTCCAGGTGCTGTTTGATTAATCTTTTCAAGATCTGTTATGCGAAGTTTTTTTTCTGCAAGTTCCTTTTCTGAAAATTGATTCATTTCATCCGCTGTAAATCGCTGAACCACTTTTCCTTCATCCATCAATATATATTCATCTGCAATATCTTTAAGATAATATAACCGATGTTCATTTATAATAAGTGTTTTCCCCTGCTCTTTTAATGTCTTAAGTAAACTACTCAACTGATTTATTGCCGAAAAATCAAGATTAGCCGTAGGCTCATCCAACAAAAAAATTTGTGCATCTAATGCTTTTGCTGATAAAATTGCAACCATTTGTCGTTCACCGCTGGAAAGTTCAAATACATTCCTGCCTTTTAATTTTTCAAGAGCGGATTCTTTATATACATGATCAACCCTTCTTACAATTTCATCATGTTCAAATCCAAAATTTTCAAGGCCAAAGGCTACCTCTGCAGAACTATCTGTAGTAAAAAACTGACTTCTGGGATCCTGAAAAACAGATGCCGCATATTCCCCAATTTCGCCGATTGAAAGTTTTTTTGTATCCTGTCCATTTAAAAAACAAAACCCCTTCAATTCTCCTTCATAAAATTGTGGGATTAAATGATTAATACATCGCAAAAAAGTTGATTTGCCACAACCACTGCTGCCACATAATACGATACATTTTCCCTGTTCTATATCCCCTTTAACATCTGAAAGAGCAGGAAAACCCTCGTCTTTATATTTAAAATTAAATTCATATTTAACAATCTTTTTACTCACGTCTATCAATTCTCCTTAGAATTTAAAGATTGATACAAATAAATCTATATATATCATAAGTTAGTTTTAGCTAATTCGACAAAATAAAAAATAATATCTATGCAAGATATTACAAAATGCCTATCTTTCTGTAGTTAGTCTCATTTAACTTTCATAAATATATCACTATCCCTATTTAATTGTCAAGACAAAATTTTAAATTTTTATAATATATCACTTCGCATAAAAATGTCGTAGTAGCAACTCCAAACTGCCTGTTTCACAGAAGAAATAAAAATACATAAAAAACGAGCCTTTGAAATTCTGATATGCCCCCATAGAACAGACACTCGAAATAACAAAAATTTTGTGACTAGACTATGGGGGAGCATTTTTATGTCTAAAATAAGTATCACTGATAATGAAAAAATCAAGGCAATAGAGAGTTACATCCACGGGGAAATGGGTTTTGTCGGATTGCTGCGCAGAAAACACAATGATACTTATTCTGTGGAGATCAAGAAACAAGCTGTGGAGGAATATCTAGAGGGAAAAGGCTCCTATCAGAATATCTGCAAAAAATACAAAATTCATTCAGATGCACAATTGCGAAACTGGATCAGGATGTATAATGGTTATAGAGAATTACGGCCCAGCAGAGACGTCAACACAGGCTGAACTGTCTGCCACTAGCTACATACCGCAGTCTTCTGGAGGCTGCCTAAAAAAATCCAGGACCTCACTTCTGAGATCCTGGAAGAAAACTATTTTTGTTTTTTCTTAATCTGCACAGAACCATTCGTTGTATTCATTTTAAACTGTGCTGTACCAGAACCAACTGTAAGACATTCTTCACTG
>JARIAR010000032.1 GCA_029257805.1 Blautia sp. | reverse complement strand
CTCCATCCGTCCCGATAACCGTATGAATTCCATTCGGCAATTTTTCCAGAATATCATCGCATTGTGCCACATGCAAAGCCTTCAGGATTTCTTCCTCGGCAGCGTCTTTTTTGCAGAAAGAAACATTATCTGCAATACTCATTTTTAGCAGTTCATTTTCCTGAAATACGAAGCTGAATTGTTTCATCCAGGTCTGATAATTCAGCTCCTGAAGATTTTGTCCATCAATAAAGATCTTTCCATGATAACCATCCCAGAAACGAGCGATTAAGTTTGCCACTGTGGATTTGCCGCTTCCAGATGGACCCACAAGTGCTGTGACAGTACCGGATTTCGCAACGAAAGAAAGATGATTCAGCGCCGGCTCGGCATCTTCCGTATAACGGAATGTAACGTCATCAAATGCAATGTCGGTACCCTCTGTTGGCATAACAAATGCACGGAAATCCTGTTCCGGTGAATTTAACACTTCTTCAATAGAATCGAGAGCTTGTGTGGCCATCATCATATTTGAAGAGCAATTCATGATGCGGGTCAGAATGGTAGAAACCAACGGAGTAAAAATCACAAAGAAAATCAGGCTATGGAGTGCACCTTCAGGGTTTCCGGAAACATTGTACAGAATAATTCCTGCCGGAATCAGCACAAAAAACAGTCCATTTACCGCTGTAATATAAATGCTCATTGGTGTTTTCATGGACATAACATATTCCATAGAGAATTTTTTATAATTCACAATGGACTTATAGAACTGCTTAAAAGAATGTACGGTCTGTCCAAAGACTTTAACAACACTGATTCCCCGAACATACTCAACACCGGCGGCACTCATTTCGCCCATTGCCTTTTGATACTGTTCAATCAGTCCGTTTTTTTCGCCTTTCAACATCATTGAAAGTGCGCTAAAACCAATGATAATAGGAATCAAACAAATCAGTGACATTCTCCAGTCAAAGTAAAACATTCCCCCAAGAAAGACAAAAGGCATAACAAAAGACTGCGCCATATCCGGCATTTGATGGGCTACAAAATTTTCTGTACTTTCAACGCTTTTCTCAACTGTCTTTCTCAGCTCCCCACTGGAATTTTCAGAATAATATTCCAGCGGAACTTTTTCTAAATGACGTATCAGTCGAATACGAATCTTCGACATCATGTTAAATGCAGTCAGATGGGACAGCAGCAAGCCTACACCATAAGTTCCAAATCCCATAGAAATAGCCATAAATGCCTGCCATCCAAACTGAGATAACTCATTTGCCGATACACTCGTACCATGGAGAACTACAGCATTTGCAGCTCTATATATGTAGATATAGGTACCTACAGTAATGACGCCGCTGATTGCAGTAAATATCCACGATAGTACCATAGATATTTTATAGCTTTCCGCATATCCCATAAGCCTTGATAAAAGATTCTTCTTTTTCACTTCTATTCCTCCTCTTTATTTTTTCACTTATATGTGATATAATAATCCACCAGTTAGTTAAGACTAATCTATCATTATTTATGTTAAACCTCTCCATTCGTAGATTCAATAGCAGACTGCCAACTGAGGACATTTGCCGAAAAAGAGGGGATAAATACCGAAGAAATTCAAGGAGGTGTGCCCATGAAAAATTTATCTGAACAACTTCTGCTGCCTTATATTCATCAACTTGGCATGAATCTGTCAGATCAATTTTTTTATCGAAATTATGGAAATACTTTCTGTTGCGATCCTGCCGTTGGCAATGGCTTTTGTTGGGATTTTTCCAGCGGCAATCGATTTTCTGTGTCTGTCTATGATTTTAAAATGAACCGGGATATGGCTCCCGAATATCAACATCCGGAATTTTTTACCATTGGATTATCAAATGAACATACTGCTAAGTACGTTTTAGGTTCTGCATCAAAAGATAAAATTATCAGTTACTTTATGCCAGAAGGGTCTTTTTCAGGAATCTTCCCCAATGGCACTCATGTAAAAAATGCTTCGCTTTCGTTTTCGTCTGATTTTCTAAAAGAACAGACAAAAAAATATCATTTAGATTACGAAGATTTTCTACATGTCTGCTTTTCACATAATCAAAGCTATTCCATCCCTGATGCGGAGCTTGTATTAAAACAAATTTTCTCCGCTCATCCGGCATCTCGTCATGCAGATATGTACTATGAAGCAAAAATCATGGAATTATTTTCTGTGCTTCTGCAATGGAATGAAAAAAATAAGCTGTACGCCGTCGATGGCATACAGGATGACGACCTTGCTGCAATTCATGAGGTCATATCCTATATGAATGCTCATTTCAAAGACTCCATCAATATTAACGACATTGAGAAAATTGCGTACATGGGGAAAAATAAACTTTCTCATCTTTTTAAATTGGAAAAAGGTGTTTCTATTAGTGAATATCTAAGAATAATCCGGATGGATAAAGCAAAAGAACTTCTTATGAAAACCACGCTTCCCATTAACTTAGTTGCCCACGAAGTTGGCTATCAGAACCAGGGCAGTTTTGCAGAACGTTTTCGCATGGAAACAGGCATGACACCATCTGAATACAGAAATCATTGTGTTTTTAAATAAGGAAACCTCTCTTCAGGACTGCAGGTTGAAACATGAAAGCACTTTCTGTGACACAAATAACAAAAGCACGGCCCATACTCTAAAATTTGAAGTATGGGCCATGCTTTTATACTCACTTTGGCAGTTTTCCTCTATAATCTATCAAAAGTATCCGTTTTACTATTGACTTCTTCGTCTTATAAATTATAATTAAGCAAATTAAGCATTTGCTTAATTATAATTTATAACATCAGGAGGAAAAAATGGCATCAAAACGTTACGCTCAGGTAAATGAATACTGTGTAGCCTGTGGCAGCTGCATGAAGGTCTGTCCCAGATCCGCAATTTCCATATGGAAAGGCATCTCTGCCCTGGTCAATAAGGAACTCTGTATCGGCTGCGGCAAATGTGTTTCCGAATGTCCGGCCGGCGCCA
>JARIAR010000022.1 GCA_029257805.1 Blautia sp. | reverse complement strand
CCTCTGGCTGTGCATTTAAGATTTCCAAACGTTCTTTTTGGATATCTTCTTCCGTTACATTAGAAAACCATGCGTTTAAAGACATATTTCCTTTTGCAGAAGGTGTCATAGGAATATCCAGTTCACTAATTGTTCCAATAATATATTTTGTCATTTCTCTTTCATCTGCATCAAAGGAGCGGATAAAATCACCTGTTTTTCTAAATACTTCCAATGTTTTTTCCAGATTCGGATCTCTATAAGAAACTAAAAATCCATCTCCGTTTCTTCTAAAAGAACTCATACAACCATAAGCGCCGCCTTTTACGCGAATATTCATCCACAGATATTCATAGCTTAACATAACTTTTAAAATACGCAAAACCCCAGTATATACAAATCCCGCTTCTTTAAAGTTTCCTGCTGCTGCCACATGCTGCACTTGCCCTGCTGTCTTAAAGCCTTCATTTTTCACATTTCCGGAATAGTTGAAAACCTCCGTCTGTTTTTCCCCTGTGTAAAGAATTTGTTTAAAATCTGCAATTTCCTTTTCCAGTCCTTCATATCCTTTTTTCTCAGAGGTATAACTTACTATAAGGTTTTCTACTCGAAAAACACAATTCATTAATTTCTTTAATTTTCCAATAAGCTCTGCTTTTTTCTGATCAAAGTTTTCTTCAATATCACTTAAAAACTGATAGAAATCAATTCCACTGATTTTTTCTTGAAAAGAAGAACCAGCAGAAAAATAAGACAATGCACGCATAGCCGCTGTGGTATGACCAGAGGATACTAGACTCATCTGTAATCTCGACTTCATTTTTGCAATAATTTCATATAGGCGTTTTTCATCATCTAATTTTGATGTTTTCAAAATTTCTTTTATCATCATAAAAACAAAAGAAATATCTTGATAAAGAGCTTTCGCCTTTATTCCCGCCATTGGCGTAAACTTCTGATTATCAGTGGAATCTGCAAATACACTTATCCCAAAAAGAATACCACCGCTTCTAGCATTTATTTCATTAAATAAATCTCCGTACTCATAATGCTCCGTATCCACATAACCCAAGACAGATTTTAAAATCCCCATATATGGCACTAAGTCTTCTGGAATATGTTTCATATCAAAAAGCAATTCCAAATATCCAATTCCATTGGTATCAATTTCATGGTGAAGCACCAAAGTCTCTCCCACATACTTTTCTGTGTTATAGATTTTTGCACTCTCTTTACGAATATCCTCTCGTTTTAAAAGAGGAATAGTTCTTAAAGCTTCTTCCGATTCCTCTTCTTCCTGATACTCCTTCAAATGCTTTGTATCTGCCACAAGTTTTTCTAATTCTTCCTCAGTAAGAGACGCTTTATACTCTGCCAGTTTTTCTTCCAGTGACCTTTCTTTTTCTGCTGCTAATCCTCTTTTGGGGTTTACCACCACAACAGATGCATGGGTATTGGAGAGCAAATATTTCTCAATAAGTTCTTCAAAATATCCTGCGTCTGCCTTTTTTTTCAATTTTTCAAAAATGTCTAAACATTTTAAACGTTCAAATGGTTTCGCATCATCATAAAGCCATGTATCAAATACATCAATTCCATACATAAGCCCTTTGGGGAAAGAGGAATAATCTGCTTCACGGAAACGGAATTCAATATAATTAATTCCTGCTTCAATGGCTTTTTTATCGACTCCATTTTTCACAATATCTTCTAATGTTTTACGAATAAGAGAAAGAAATCTGTCCTTATCTGCCGGATTCGCATTTTTCGCAATCACAGAAAAAAATGGTTGATAAATTCCATCTTCATAAGACCCCATAATATCTTTTCCAATTCCTTCTTCTAAAAGGACTTTCTTTAAAGGTGCTCCAGGAGCACTTAAAAGTGTATAATCCAAAATCTCAAAAGCAACACTTCTCTCAACATCAAGACTGTCCCCCACAACAATATTATAGGATAAATAAGAGTTATTTTCTTCTGGCTCACTTTCTGTTACAGAATAGTCCATTTGCACATTTCTGACTTCTGAAAAAGCTTCCTGATGTCCAATTTGAGAATCAACTGAAATTTTATCATATTTGCTTAAATATTCCTGATCCATCCAATTCAAACGTTCTTCCATATCCATATTTCCATATAAATAAATGTAGCTATTTGATGGATGATAGTAACGACTATGGAAAGATAAAAATTCAGAATATTTCAAATCTGGAATATACTGGGGATCTCCTCCTGATTCCACACCATAAGGGGTATCTGGAAACAGAGAATTGAAAATTTCTCTTTCCAATACATCCTCCGGTGAGGAAAATGCGCCTTTCATTTCATTATAAACAACCCCATTTAAGGTAATATTAGCATCTATATTCTCTAATTCATAATGCCAGCCTTCCTGGCAGAAAATTTCTTCCTTTTCATATATATTCGGAAAAAACACAGCATCCAAATAAACATGCATCAAGTTTTTAAAATCCTGCTCATTGCAACTTGCTATTGGATACATCGTTTTATCTGGATACGTCATAGCATTTAAAAAAGTATTTAAAGAACCTTTCACTAATTCTACAAAAGGGTCTTTCAATGGAAAATTCTTAGATCCACATAATACACTGTGCTCCAAAATATGAGCAACTCCTGTACTATCTGCCGGTGGTGTACGAAAGGCAATATTAAACACCTTATTGTCATCCTCATTTTCCAGCACCACCACTCTGGCACCACTCTTTTTATGTCTCAACAAATAACCTTCTGAATGAATATCCGAAATTTTTTCTCTTAAAATCAACTCATATGCTGGTATTCTATCCATATTCATGGCATTTCCTCCAAACTACTTTTTCTAAAGTACTAGTATAACACAAATCCCCCTATTCTCCTAGGGGGATTACCTTTTTTGAAAATCATTTTCAAAAATTTATAAACATCTGTATTTTTGTTAGCGGAAACCATATTTATAAAAAGGGACTGTCATATTG